>JALOLD010000062.1 GCA_025456145.1 Thermoanaerobaculales bacterium
CTTGAGATCGCCGAAGCCCCGGGTGCAGACCGGCGGGATGTTGCTGGTGATCATCCCACCGCCGTCGGCGGCGATCCTGTCCTTGAGGGCCTCGACGTATCGGACCGCCCCGGCGAGCTCGAAGCGCTGGTCCTCGGGGTCGAAGGGCTCGAGCCGGGAGAAGAGCTCGGGATCCTGGGCGCTCACCAGCTCGATGCTGTGGTAGCCCATGCCGAGGAGGGCGTCGATCTCCCGGGAGAACTCCTCGGCGCTCAACCGTACCCCGCCGCTCCCGGAGAAGTCACAGTACGCACACCGGTTCTCGCAGATGCTCGAGATGTACAGCGGCGGCAGCAGCAGGACCTCTCGATCGCGGGGCCGCGCGTAGCCGCGCGAGAAGTCCGTCACTCGGCGGGCATTGGCCGGGTCGTCGAGACCGTTGAGCAGCTCGATGATCTCGTCGTCGGTCAACCCGTCGGGGCCGGTGGCCTTGATCAGCAGCCGCTCGGTGTCGGCCGCCGAGATCGGCGGCCGTGCGCCGATCGACGTCGTCCGATCGACGGACGCGGCCAGCTTCTGGCTGAACTTCACGGGGCGGGATCATAGCAGCTCCGGCCGCCCGCCGTCCCATCAGGGTCCCCGGTTCACTCCAGCTCCCAGGAAACCAAGTGGCGCGGCTATCATCGCCGGGTGGACCGTTTCCACTCAGCCCGACCCACCCGGCGTTCGAGCGGTATGGCAGCCCCGCCGCCGGAGGCCCAGTGCACGGGCTGACCGGCCTCGCCCGCCTCACCCGTGACCAGTGGCGCCGTCCGGCCGACCTCGAGCGTCGCCAGCTTCGGGCCCTCAAGGACCTGATCCGTCACGCCTACGATGCGGTCCCGTTCTACCGCGAGCTCTACGACCACCACGGCATCACCCCGGCCGATCTCGACAACCCGGCCGACCTGCAACGGCTCCCGGTCGTGACCCGGCAGCAGCTCCAGTCCGAGCCGCACGCCCGTCTCGTGCCGCGGGGCGTGGACCCCGCCCGCTGCCTGCGGTCGCGGACCAGCGGCTCCACCGGCGTGCCCCTCGAGATCCTCTTCCGGCCGCGCGACCGCGCGCTCTTCAACCCCTCCTTCCTCAGGGTCTACATGGCGTGGGGCCTGCGCCCGTGGCATCGCACGGTGTCGTTCCAGTCGCGCTCCGAGCGCCTCGGTCGGCGCTCGTGGTACCAGCGGCTCGGGATCTTCCGCAACCGGGTGCTCCTCTCGCGCGACGACCCGGACCGCTGGATCGACCAGCTTCGGCGAGCCCGGCCGTACATGATCCACGGCTACTCCTTGACCCTCAAGCTGCTCGCCGAGGCCCTCGACGGGCGCCCGGCCGGCGATCTCCGGGTGCCCCTCGTGACCTCGACGTCGGGGGTCCTCGACGACGGCGCCCGGCGGCTGCTCGAGCGGACCCTCGGCGCGAGGGTCGTCGACATCTACGCCTCCGACGAGGCCGGCTCAGTGATCGCCTGGGAGTGCCCCCGGTGCGCCGGCTACCACCTGTCGACCGACACCGTGGCGACCGAGCTGCTCGTCGACGGCCGGCCGGCCCGCCCGGGAGAGGACGCCGCCGTCGTGATCACCAACCTGACCGCCCGGACGATGCCCTTCATCCGCTACGACCAGGGGGACGTCGCCCGGCTGTCGGACCGGTCCCCGGTGTGCGGGCGCGGCTTCCCGCTGCTCGAGGAGGTGCGCGGGCGGGCCGCCGACTTCATCGTTCTCGGCTCCGGCCGGAGGCTGACCCCGCACCCCTTCTTCCTGGTTCTCGACCACGCCCTCGGGGTCGGCCAGTGGCAGATCGTCCAGGAGGAGGTCGACCGGCTGCGGGTCGCGGTGACCATGCCGGACGGTCACACCCTGGCAAGCCTCGAGGCCATCCGCCGGGCGGTGAGCGATCTGGTCGAGCCCGGCACCGCGGTCGAGGTCGAGGTGGTCGACCGGCTCGAGCGGAGCTCGCCGACCAAGCTGCGCTCGGTGATCTCGAGGCTCCCCGCGGGCCGGACCCCGGATGGCCGGCTCAGCCCCTGAGCGCCCCCAGCCCGGCCGGCAGCGACGCGAGCCGGCGTGCCGCCAGCACCGCCGCCGCCGCCGGCAGCTCCCACACCGCGAACCCGGCCGGCCGGCGGTACCGGACGAGCCGGACCCAGTCGAGGGCGACCCGGGCCAGCGTCGCCACCACCACGCCGGCGGCCCCGGCGCGCACCAGCCCGGCCCAGCGCAGCGACGGCTCGACCCGCCGCGCCCGGACGAAGCTCGCGCCGTACCTCCTGGCCCGCCCGACGAGGTCGGCCCAGGCCGCCGGCGGCCGGTGCTCGACCTCGAGCTCGGGGCGATAGAGCAGCGGCACGCCGCGGCGCCGGAGGGTCTCGGTGAGCAGGGTGTCGCCGCCCGCGGCGGCGAGCCGCTCATCGAAGCGCACCTCGCCGAGGGTCGACCGGGCGAGGGCGAGGTTGCAGGTCGGCAGCGACCGCGCGGGCCGCGGCGCCGGGCTCTGGTACTCGCCGAAGTCGGCCAGGCCGAGGACCCGGCGCAGGAAGGGCCCGCGGTGGGTCACCCGGCCGCCGATCACCGCCCCGGGGTGATCCGCGAGCCCCGCCAGGACGGTCTCGACCCAACGCTCGCCGGCGACGCAGTCGGCGTCGATGAAGGCGATCAGGTCTCCGGCGGCCTCCTCGATCCCCCGGTTTCGCGACAGGTCCGCGCCCTGGTTGGGCTTACGGACCACCCGGACGCGCGGAAACCGCTCCTCGACGAGCTCGGCGGCGCCGTCGGTGCTGCCGTCGTCGACCACGACGACCTCGACCGCCCCCGCGGCCCCGGTCTGGCGCTCGAGCGCGCCCAGGCAGTCGACCAGCCGGTCGCGGTCGTCGTGGACGACGATGATGACGCTGAGCGCGGGCCGGGTCACCCCGCGTCCCCCGGGCGGCCCTCGAACGCGTCGGCGACCAGCCGGCCGGTCGCGAGGGCCTGGTCGCGGACCCCGGGCAGGACCCGCGCGAGGTGGGCGCGGACCTCGGGGGCCCGCTCGAGCAGCTCGTCCACCTTGGAGCGGAGGGCGTCGGCGGTCAGCCCGTCGATCCCCAGCACCCACGCCTCGAGGCCGAGGGCGGTCATGATCCCATCGGTCTTGGGCTGGTAGGCGATGGCGAGGGCCGGCACCCCGGACGACAGGGCGAAGATGTTGGAGTGCATCCGCGTGCCGACGAAGAGGTCCATCCGCCCGCACAGCCACTTGACCTCGGACGCTCCGAGCTCGTCCTCGACCAGCCGCACCCGATCCGGGCGACCGGCGAGGGCCGCCACCCGCCGCGCGGCCTCGCGGTCGTCGTCCTGACCGCCGGCGTAGGTCACCTGGGGAATGAAGACCACCGCCGCCCCGCGCTCGCCGGTCAGCCAGCCGACCAGCTCGGCCATCGTCCGCTCGTAGGAGGCCTGGCGCTCGCGGTCGCGGAACCACCGGCGCACCGTGATCCCGACCCTGAGGCCGGCAGCGTCGCCGAGCGCCCCGAGCTCGCCGGCCGGCGGGCGGGCGTCGAGCAGGAAGGCGGCGTCGGCCGCCGAGCGCACCGGAACGGGCAGCCTCCAGCCGTCGACCAGCTCGCGCGACACCGGCTCCCGGAGCACGACCAGGGCGGTCCTCGAGAGGGCCCAGCGGACGAGCCTCGCCTGCCACGCCGCGGCGAACGGTCCGATCGACTGAGCCCAGAGGCAGACCGGCCGGCCGGCCAGCGCGGCGAGGAGGAAGCAGAGCACGGTCTCGAGCAGGACGACGTTGCCGCGGACCGCGGAGGTCGTGTAGAGATAGCCGCCGCCCGCCGGGACGACCAGGTCGGCGCCGGCGATCTCGCGGAGCAGCCCGCGCAGGTCCTCGGGCACCGGCAGGTCGATCCGGCGGGTGCGCCAGGCCACCGTCCAGGCGACGCTCAACGGCAGCAGCACGACGAGGAAGAGGAGCAGGCCGGCGGCCGGCCGGCGCGTGCGGGCGGTCCTCAGCGACTGGAAGGACGCGACCGTCGGCACCGGGTACCAGGCGCCGTCCGCCGGGTGGTCGGCGGTCGACAGGCGGATCTCGGCATCGGCGAAGGTCGTGGTGCGGCGCAGCGCCTCGATCATCCCCAGGACGATCGCCGCGTCGCCCCGGTTGCGGGCGCTGTAGGCGTTGGTGAGGAGGATCCGGACCACGCCTCGTCAGCCTCGCCGCGGGCGGCGGAGCTTCCGCGCCGCCATCCCGGCCAGGGTCCGAGGCAGATCCCGCTCGATCTCCCACCGGGTTCGGGTGTAGGGCGGGCAGTGCCGGCACTCGGACCGCAGCAGCTCGCGCCGGCGGTAGTCGAGGTTTCCCCGGTCGAGAAAGATCTCGGCGGCCGGCCGCTCGAGGCAGCTGCCGATCTCGCGGCTGTGCGAGCAGTAGTAGAGCGTGCCGTCGTGGCCGAGCAGCAGACCGCCCATGGCGTAGTAGCAGGACAGCGTCCGCTCCCGTCGCCCCTCGAGCATGTCGGCGATCTCGCGGTACTTGGCCGCGGCGACCGCCGACTCGGCCGGGTCGTCGGCGATCTCGCGGAGGAAGGAGATCATCTCGTCCTCGACGGGGCCGCTCGCGAAGGCGCCGTCGAGGCCCTCGGTGCGGAAGCGGAGCCGGTGCTCGCCGACGACGAAGCTCAGGTGGACGCCCCGGCGGCCGGCCCACCCCCGCAGCTCGCGGACCGAGCCGAGGTTGTCGGCGAGCAGCACGCAGTTCATCGAGAAGCTCAACGAGCCGACATCGCGCAGCTCCTCGAGCAGGGCGATCGTCCGCTCGGTCTTGGCGAAGGCGTCGTCGACGCCGTAGATCCCGTCGAGGGTCTCGCCCATGCCGTGCACCGACACCGAGACGTCGAGCGACGCCCCCGCGGCGCGGAGGTCGGCGGCGATCTCCGGCAGGGCCTCGGCCATCCGGCGGGTGAGCAGCCCGTTGGTCGTCAGGCTGAGCCGCTTGAGCCTCGGACAGGCGCGGAGCACGACCCGGCACAGCTCGGGCAGATCGTCGCGGACGAAGGGCTCGCCGCCGCTGATCCCGACGTACTCCATCGAGCCGAAGAGCCGGTCGCCGAGCACCGTCGCGAGGGCTTCCGGCGAGAGCTCCTCCTCGCGACCGCCGTCCTCCTTCCAGATGCCGCACATCACGCAGCGCGCGTTGCAGCGGTGGGTGGCGAGGTAGTGCATGGCCCGGGGCGGCGAGGGCCGCGACCGCAGCCGCCCGACGAGACCGTCGCGGAGCCACACCGCCGACGCCTCGACCGCGAGCCGCGCGAGCTCGCCCGCCGACCGGCGGCGGGTCATGGTCCGGCGACCGCGACCGGCGCCGGCCGGGCCCTCCCCCGCGGCGCGAACCGCCGCCCGATCTTCTTGGCGAGCAGCGAGCGGCCGATCGTCGGCGGCACGCTGATGAAGTGGACGCCGATGTTGACGCAGGCCATGTAGATCATGTTGAAGAGGCGGTTCGGCGGGAGCTTGATGAGCTGCCGGACCAGCGGCTTGAGCCACGGCATCCAGACGAGCAGCGGGAAGAACTTGTGGAGGTTGACCACCCGGCGCGCCTGCACCGGGTCGGCGACGTGGAGGATCGAGGTGAAGCCGAAGCCGCCGTCGGACAGGGCGGCGACGTGGTCGTCGCGGAGCAGCCCCATCGACTCGGCGATGTCGTGGATCTCGGTCCCGGGGAACGGCTGGAGGATCGACGCCGAGGCGTAGGACGCCCGGAGGCGGATGTTGAGGTCGACGGTCTGCCAGTCGTCGTCGAGGGTGCCGCCGGGCAGCGCGAGGATGTTGGCGGTGACCAGCTTGATGCCCGCGGCGCGGACGATCCGCGCCGCCTCGAGGATCTCGTCGTCGGACATGCGGCGCTTGAGCACCTCGTTGCGGAGCCGCTGGTTGCCGGCCTCGACCCCCATCATGATCCGGTGGCAGCCGGCCTGCTTGAGATCGGCGACGACCTTCTCGCTGACGAAGTTGGCGCGGACCAGGCACGAGAAGGGAAGCCCGATCTCGGTCGCGTACCGGGGCGCGAACTCGGCCACCCACTCCGGCTGCAGGGTGAAGAGGTCGTCCATGAAGCGGATGAACCGCGTGCCCTCGGCCTTGAGCAGCCGCAGCTCGCGCAGGACGTGCTCGACGCTGCGCCGCCGGACCAGCTTGCCGAGACCGGCGTAGAGCTTCTGGTAGAGGTGGTTGTAGCAGTAGGTGCAGCCGTAGGGGCAGCCGCGCCCGGTCATGACGATGGCGTGCAGACCGGACGGCTTCACCGCCCTGGTGAAGGCCTCCCGGTCGGGCAGCGGCAGCTCGTCGAGGTCGTCGATGAGAGGGCGCAGCGGGTTGCGGTGGATCTCGCCGTCCTCCTTGATCCACCAGTTCTCGAGGTCGCGCGGCGACCGCCCGCCGTCGATCGCGCGGACCAGGTCGAGCAGGGCGTACTCGCCCTCGCCGACGCACACGCCGTCGATGCCCTCCTCGTCGATCATCTCGGGGAAGTAGGTCGGGTGGGCGCCGCCGAAGACCGAGAACGCCCCCGGCAGCCGGGTCTTGAGGCGGCGGTTGAGCGCGGTGTAGGTCCTGGCGAGCGCGGAGGGGGTGCTGTAGGCGAGCACGACCCGCTCCTCGGCCGCCGCGCGTTCGAGGATCGTCGCCTCGTCGGCCGGGATCACCTCGGAGGAGAAGCCGTTCGCCTTGAGCACCGCGGAGAGGTTCATGACCCCGGGGTACTGGCTGTGCTCCTGCTCGAGCTCGTGGATCGGCCAGAGGACCAGCATCACCTCTCCAGCACCGCCGACACCCGGGTGACCACGTGCTCTCTGAGACCCTCGATCTTCGTCATCCAACCCCCGAGGTTTCCGAGCACCTTGTATCGGACCCGGCGGACCTCGAACGGCGCCAGCTCGACGAGCTCGAGAAAGCCGCCGATGGTCATCCCGTTGCAGTCCCACAGGGACGCGGTGCTCTGCGCCTCCATGATAGCCCGCTCGCGGCGCGGCGAGCAGACGACGGCCCGCCGCGCCACCGCCTCGCGATGCCCCTCGCGCCAGACCTCGAGCACCTCGCGGTCGGGGAAGAGCAGGTGGACCCAGGGAACGGGAACGTGAGTGAACAGGTGACCGCCCCAGGGCGAGCGGTAGGGCGGGAAGCCGACCAGGACCCGCCCGCCCGGGGAAAGCACCCGCGCGCACTCACCGAGCACCGCCGCCGGGTCGGGCAGGTGCTCGACCACATCGAGCAGCAGCACCAGGTCGAACCGGTCCGCCGCGAAGGGCAGGGCCGCGCCGCTGCCGGAGACGAACGCGACCTGGCCGCCGCCGGGCGGCCGTCCGGCGATCGCCTCGGCCCGACGGATCTTCCCCGGATCGAGGTCGATCCCGATCGCCTCGGCTGCCCCGGCCCGCGCCACCGCCACCGTCCGGACGCCGAGACCGCAGCCGAGGTCGAGCACCCGGCGTCCGGCGACCTCGCCGGCGTCGCCGAACTCGGCGAGGAAGGCGACACCGTCGGCGCGACCGCGGCGCCGGTATCCCTCGAGATCGGTCTGGTGGTCGGCGCGCGGGGTCGACAGGAGCCGACGCGCCAGGCGCGAGCCGAAGACGCGGTTGGCGGCTCGCAGCAGCACGGCTCAGCCGACCCCGCCGACCAGCGACCCGTAGAGCGACGCCAGCCGGTCGGCGTGGGCTTCCGGGGTGTGGTCCGCACGCCACGACGCGAAGGCCGCCCGACCCATCGCCGCTACCCGACCGGGGTCGGCGAGCAGCCCGGCGAGGAGCTCGCCGAGCGCCTGGTCGTCGCCACGGGGAAACAGGGCGCCGTTCGACCCGTCGTCGATCAGCTCGGGCAGCCCGCCGATCGAGGTCGCGACCACCCCGCGGCCGTGGGCGAAGGCCTCGAGCACCGAGACCGGGCAGTTCTCCATCCACAGGGTCGGCAGGACGACGAGGCCGGCTTCGTCGTACCGCCCGGTGAGCTCGTCGGCGGTCAGCGCCCCGCAGAAGGCGACCGCCCGGCTCACCCCGAGGTCGCCCGCCATCGCTTCGAGACGGGCCCGCTCGGGCCCCTCGCCGGCGATGAGCAGCCGGGCCCCGGGGTGGGCCGAGACGACCCGGGGCATCGCCCTGAGCAGCACGTCCACCCCCTTCTCGCGCCCGAGACGGCCGGCGAAGAGCAGCGTCCGGGGGTGCGAGACTCCGCGGACGCCCTCGTCCCCGGCGGCGGGGGCGAAGTTGACGATGTGGGCGACCCGGTCGACCCCGAGGCTGCGCTCGAGCCAGGAGGCGAGGTGGCGCGACGGGCTGACGAACCGGTCGACGCGACCCCGCAGCAGCCGGCGGTGGAGCCCGGTCTTGAGCCAGCGCAACCCGTTGTACGGCGCCCACACCCACCCCTCGCGCGAGCCCCGGCAGCCGGCGACGGCGCAGCGCGGGCCGAAGCCGGTCTCGCAGGGTCGGTCGTCGCCGGTGACCATCCACTTGCGCGGGCAGACCAGGGCGTAGTCGTGGACCGTCATGACGACCGGGACGCCGGCCGCCGCGGCGGCGCGAAGCGGCGCCGGCGACAGCCGCATCCAGAGGTTGTGGGCGTGGACGATGTCCGGCCGGCTGCGGCGGATGTGCCGGCGCAGGCGGACCCGGTGGCGCCGTCCGTACCAGCGCGAGACCGCGCCGCCGAGCGGCCCCGGCGGCGGCGCCCAGGCCTCGCCGTCGATGCCCGCGGCGCGCAGGGCCGGCAGCAGCCCCTCGAGGTAGCGCTGAACGCCGCCGAGCAGCTCGAGGTCGTCGGTGATGTGGAGGACCCTCACCCCGCCTCCCCACCCGCCGGATTCCGGGCGGCCGGCGCGGGCCAGCACCGCACGCAGTCGAGCAGCACCCGCTCGAGGGCCTCGCCGACCCGCCCCCAGCCGAACCGCGACTCGACCAGCCGCCGGCCGTTGGCGGTGGTTCGCCGGTTGAGCTCCCGGTCGGCGATCATCCGCACGCACTTGGCGGCGATGTCCGTCGGGTCCTGGCTGCGGCAGAGCAGCCCGGTGACGCCGTCCGAGATGATGTCGGGGATCCCGCCGACATCGCTGCCGACCACCGGGGTCCCGCTTCCCAGGGCCTCGAGCAGCACGACGCCCAAGCCCTCGACCCGAATCGACGGCAGGACCAGCAGGTCGGCCGATGCCATGATCGCCGGGATGTCCCCCGCCGCGGCGCGGCCGAGGAAGGTCACGCGATCGCCCACGCCTTCGGTCTCGACGGTCGAGCGGATCCGGTCCTCCTCCGGCCCGTAGCCGACCAGCGCCAGCTTCGCCCGCGGCAGCTCGGCCGCGATCAGCGGCAGCGCGCGGACCAGATCGGGCACCCCCTTGCTCGCCGAGAACCGGCCGACGAACAGCAGCTGCGGCGAGCCGTCGCCCATCGCGGCCCGGACCCGGGCCGATGCGAGGTGCTTGCCGAGGCGCTCGGGGTAGACGCCCATCGGCACCGGCTCGATCCGCACGGTCGGCTCGAGCATCGAGACGAGCAGCCCGCTGCGCCGGCTGTTGACGGTGCAGGCGCAGCACCTCCTGAGCACCCAGCGGTCGAGGGCGATGAACACTCGGTTCGAGGTGAAGACGTCGCTGCCGTGGGCGGTCACGACCACCGGCAGCCTCGCCGGGCCGGCCGCGAGCACGCCCATGACGCCGCTCGTGATCAGCCAGTGGCAGTGGACGACGTCGTGGCCGCCGGTCGCGATCTCGCGCGCCACCGCCGCCGCCTGGGCGGCGACGAAGAACGGGAGGTTGAGCCGCGCCGTCCAGCTCCTGCGGAGGTTGGGGAGGATGCCGCCGTTGTAGCACAGCCGTTCGGCCGAGGCCGGGATGAAGTAGCGGAAGCGGCGGATGCGGACGTCGTCGATGACCTCGTCGACCGCCGCGCCCGGGGCGTGCGGCGCGAGGGTCGTCACCTGGTGACCGCGCGCGACGAGCTCGCGGTTGAGGGCGAGCACGTACGCCGGCTCGCTGTCCCCGTCGAATCGCGGGTGGGTGGTGGCGATGCTGAGTATTCTCACGTCGCTGGCGTACGGGCTCGCCGGCATCGTATCAAGTTCCGGCCCGGGAGGGCCCTTCCGAGCCGGCCCCCGGACGAGGTAAGCTCGGTTCCCGATGGACCAACCCGCACACCGGTGGCGGAGCGCCGACGCCTGGATCCTCGCCCTGGTCCTGGCGGCGGTCCTCGCCGGCGGCGCGCTCCGCCTCACCGGGATAGCCGACATCGGGCTGCGCGGCAGCGACAACACGACCTACACCAACATCGCGCTGCGCTGGCTGGAGGGTGACCGCGTCATGTGCATCGCGGACACCCACGTGATGTACCGGCCGGTGGTGTACGCCCTCTACGCCGCCGCCATCCGGGTCCTCGGTCCGACCGACTGGTCGATCAAGGCGCTCAACGCCTCGCTCGACACCGTCAACATCCTCCTCGTCTTCCTGCTCGCCGCGATCGTGTCCCGGAGGGATCTCCGGGCCTCCGGGTCGGCCGCCGTCATCTACGCCCTCCTCCCCTACCCGATCCTGATCTCGAGGAGCGAGCTGACCCACACGGTGTCGACCACGACGATGCTCGGCGCCATGATCCTCGTCGCGCTGGCGCTCCGGGCGGCCCGCCCCGGACGGCGGCTGATCCTCGCCGCCCTCGCCGGCGTCGCCACCGGGGTGTGCGCCCTGACCCACGAGGAGCTGATCTTCGCCGCGGCAGCGCCGGCGGTGTTCCTGGCGATCGGACCCCTGGCGCGGCCCGGACCGGGCCGCCTCCGGATGATCGAGGCGGTCTCCGCCGCCGGCGTCTACCTGCTCGGCACGACGCTGGTCGCCCAGGGGATGCTGCTCGCCCACCGGGCCGACGCCGGAGTCAGGGCGGCCACCATCGTCGACCACCGGGCGACCCACGCCACCCACCTGCGGGCGGTCGAGCGGCCGCTCAAGTTCTTCTGGAACGCGCTGACCGGCGCCAGCTCGACCCTCCTGGCCTGCCTGGTCATCTCGCTCGCGGTGATCCTCGTCGTCGGTCTGGTCGTCGGTCTGAGGCGGCGGCGGACCGGCGGCGGGTTCGCTCCGCCGGCGGTGGACGTGCTGGCCTGGACGGTCGTCGGCTACCTCGCGGTCTACCCGTTCTTCCTCACCTACTACGCGGTCCGCCTCTTCCTGCCGCTGATGCCGCTGGTCATCGTCTGGCTCGTCGTACGATCGGCGGGGCTGATCGAGGCTCGGGCCGGCCGGCGGGTCGCGGGCGTCTGGGTCGCCCTCCTCACCATCGCCGTGGTCGCGGCGAACCTCGCCCACATCGTCACCTTCCGCGCGTCGATGGCCTCGCGGTTCGAGACCTGGACCGGTTTCCGGCCGGCCCTCGATCTCGGGCTGGCCGACGGCTGGTCGACGCTGTGCGGCGAGCTCACCCGGAGGTCGTGGTACCGGGAGCGGTACGACGAGCTCGGTGGCGTGGTGAGCTCGAACGCGCGCCTGCTCTTCGGCGCCAGCACCTTCCACCCGTTTCCCGGACGGCGGACGCTCCAGATCCCCTTCTACTTCGGCGACGACGCGGTCCACCTGTTCGACCACGACGAGCCCCTCGCCGAGCTCATCGAACGCAAGCGGATCGCCTTCGTGCTGTTCTCCCCGCTGCAGCAGGTGGTCCGCCCGCCGGCCGGCTGGGAGAGCTGGCAGCGCTACCTGTACGACGGCCAGTGGAGCCCTCCCGGACCGGTCACCCTGGGCGCGAGCCTCGGCTTCGCCGACGGCGAGTACTCGATCGGGGAGGAGCTCGAGCGGCTGCGCTCACGGATGGCACGGCGCGGCGCCCGGATCATCCTCGGCCAGCGCGACCTCCTGACCAAGCGCCCGTCGCTCGCCGACCCGCTCGGCTACATCGTCTGGGCCCTCGACCCGACGAGCTGGCCGCCGCTCGCCCGCGAGCTCGAGGCCGTGCCGCAGAGCCGCGAGCTGGCGGCCGCCGGCCGCCTCGACGACGCCCTCGCCGTGCTCGAGGCCGCCGAAAACTCGAGCTCCGATCTGAGCCGCTTCCGCCTCCGCCTGACCGGCGCGCGGATCCTCGCCGAGCACGACCGCCCGGCCGAGGCCCGGCGGCGGGTCGCCGACGCCCTGAGCCTGCTGCCGCGCAACACCACCGTGGCGACCGCCCTCGACGAGGCCGCCCCCGACCCCGCGGCCGCCGGCGAGCTCCAGCGGCTGATTGCCGGGCTCCAGGCGAAGGCCCCCGGCGACCGGGCGCTCCGCGACCTCGGGCTCGCCCTGTCGCTCAACCTCGCCGAGCACGCCCTCGAGACCGGCGTTCCTGCCGACGCGGTCGCCGCCTTCGGGTCGCTCGAGCGCCAGCTCGTTCAGCCCGGCAGCCGGCGGCTCGCCGAGGCGGTCGCCTCGTGGTGCGCAGCGACCGCCCGGTCCCTCGACGCGGGGGGACGGACCGCCGAGGCGGCCGCCGCCCGCGCCGCGGCGTCGGCGGTTCCCGCCGCCCGCGGTGGGACGCCGGACGAGCCGGAGGAGGAGCCGGAGGCGCCGCCGATGCCGGTCGGTGAGGAGCCGGCCGACGACGGGTTCTGACGCCGCCCGGGGGCGTCGTCGTCAGCCGCCGCCGTGCTCGGTGCGCTCGATGATTTCGTCCTGGAGCTCGCGCGAGATGTCGCAGAAGTAGTCGCTGTAGCCGGCCACCCTGACGATCAGGCCGCGGTGGGCGTCCGGGTCGGCCTGGGCGGCGCGCAGGGTGTCGGCCGAGACGACGTTGAACTGGACGTGGTGGCCGGCGAGCCCGAAGTAGCCGCGGACCAACCCGGCGAGCAGGTCGATCCCGCCCTCTCCCTCGAGCAGCCCGGGTGTGAGCTTCTGGTTGAGCAGGGTGCCGCCGGTCCGTAGGTGGTCCATCTTGGCGGCCGAGCGGAAGACCGCGGTCGGTCCCTTGCGATCCGCGCCCTGGACCGGCGAGATGCCCTCCGACAGCGGCCGTCCGGCCCGGCGGCCGTCGGGCAGCGCGCCGATCACCGAGCCGAAGTAGACGTGGCAGGTGGTGGGCAGCATGTCGACGTGGTAGGTCCCGCCGCGGCCGTTCGGCCGGCCGTCGACCGCCGCGTGGAAGGCCTCGAAGCAGCGCACCATCAGGTCGTCGGCGCGGTCGTCGTCGTTGCCGTACTTGGGCGTCCGGTCGAGGAGGCGGCGGCGCAGCGGCTCGTGGCCCGCGAAGTCCGCGTCGAGGGCCGCGACCAGCTCGGCCATGGTCAGCCGCCGGCCGGTGAAGACGTGCTCGCCGATCGCCGACAGGCTGTCGGTCAGCGAGCCGATGCCGACGCCCTGGATGTAGCTGGTGTTGTAGCGGGCGCCGCCGGCGTTGTAGTCGCGGCCGGTCGCGATGCAGTCGTCGATGAGGAGCGACAGGAAGGGCGCGGGGGCGGTCTCGGCGTAGGCCCGCTCCCAGACATGGTTGCCGCGGATCTTGACCCCGACGAAGTGGTCGACCTGGGCGCGCCAGGCGGCGAAGACCTCGTCGAGCGAGCCGAAGCCGGCCGGATCGCCGGTCCGGGGCCCGAGCCGGTCCCCGGTGCGCGGGTCGACGCCGTCGTGGAGCGCCAGCTCGAGCAGCTTCGGCAGGTTGAAGTAGCCGGTGAGGATGTACGCCTCCTTGCCGAAGGCGCCGGCCTCGACGCACCCGCTGGTCCCTCCCTCGCGGGCGTCCTCGACCGTCTTGCCCTGAGCGACGAGCTCGGCGACCACCGCGTCGGCGTTGAACAGCGACGGGAAGCCGTAGCCCTTGCGGACCACCCCGAGCGCCGCCCGGAGGAAGGGCTCGGGGGTCGCCGCCGAGACCTGGATGTTGTTCGACGGCTGGAGCAGGTGGAGCTCGTCGATCACCTCGAGCAGCAGGAAGGAGACCTCGTTGACCCCGTCGCGGCCGTCCCGGGTCAGTCCGCCGAGGTTGATGTTGGCGAAGTCGGTGTAGGTCCCGCTCTCGGCGGCGGTGACCCCGACCTTAGGCGGCGCCGGGTGGTTGTTGAACTTGACGAAGAAGCAGCCGAGCAGCTCCTTGGCCCGCTCGCGGGTCAGGCTGCCGTCGGCGAGCCCGCGCTCGTAGAACGGGCCGAGGTGCTGGTCGAGGTGGCCGGGGTTGAAGGCGTCCCAGCCGTTGAGCTCGGTGATCACCCCGAGGTGGACGAACCAGTAGGCCTGGAGGGCCTCGTGGAAGTCGCGCGGCGGGTGCGCCGGCACCCGGTCGCAGACCTCGGCGATGCGCTCGAGCTCGCTGCGTCGGACGGGCTCGGTCTCGGCCTTCGCGAGCCGGCGGGCGAGCTCGGCATGCCGCCGGGCGAAGACAATCGCGGCGTCGGCAGCGAGGCGCATTGCCCGCAGCTGGTCCCGGCGCGCCCGGGTGGCGGGGTCGTCGGCCTCGCCGAGACGGGCCAGCGCGAGATCGATGTCGCGCTGCAGGTCGACCATGCCCGCCCGGTAGATCTTGCCGTCGGCGACGGTGTGGCCGGGCGCCCGCTGCTCCATGAACTCGGTGAAGACCCCCGCCGAGTAGGCGGCGTGCCACTCGGCGGGGAGCTCGGCGAGGGCGCACTCGCGCAGCGTCCGGCCTCGCCAGTACGGGATGACCTCGGCGGCGTAGCGCTCGATGTCGGCGGCGGCGACCCGATAGGACGTGAGCGGCCGCGAGCCGAGGATCTCGAGATCGGCGACGCTGTGGCAGGTGATCTCGGGGTAGGTCGGGGTCGCCTTGGGCGCCGGGCCGCGTTCGCCGACGATCAGCTCGTCGGGTCCCAGGTAGAGCGTCTTGCGGGCGCACAGGTGGTGGAAGGCGCGGGCCCTGAGCAGCGGCGCCGGCCAACGGCCCTGGTCGGCCCGGTAGAGCTCGGTGAGCAGGAGCGCCCGCTCGATCGAGATCGAGGGCTCGGCCGCCAGGCTCGCCCCGCGCAGCCGCGCGACGCGGTCAGACATCGTCACCCGTCAAGCGTACATCGAGATCGTGCGATCGCAAGCGCTCGGCGACCGCGGCGAGCTCGGCGTCGGTCGGCGGACGGTGCTCGACCGGGGGGCCCGGCTTGCCGAGCCGCCGCCACTTGTCGGCCCCGGCCGCGTGGTAGGGCAGGACGAAGACCGGGTGGCGGCCGGGCAGCGAGCCGACGAAGGCCGCGAGGGCGTCGAGGTGGTCGGGGTCGTCGTTGAAGCCCGGTACGAGCGGGAAGCGGATCCACAGCTCGGCGCCGCCGGCGCTGAGCTCGCGCAGGTTGTCGAGAATGACCGCGTTGTCGACGCCGGTGTGGCGGCGGTGCGCCTCCGGATCGAGGTGCTTGAGGTCATAGAGCAGGACGTCGGCGCGGCGGGCGATCTCGCGCATCACCCGCGCCGGGGCGAAGCCCGAGGTGTCGACCGCGGTGTGCAGCCCGCGCTCGCGGCAGGCCTCGAGGCAGGCGGCGAGGAAGGACGGGTGGCACAGCGGCTCGCCGCCCGAGAAGGTGACCCCTCCCCCCGAGGCGTCGAAGAACGGCCGGTCGCGCTCGAGCTCGGCGACCAGCTCGGCGACCGCGCGCGGCTCGCCGATGAGCTCGCGGGCCTCGCCCGGGCAGGCCTCGGCGCAGGCGCCGCAGCGCCGGCAGGTGCCGTCATCCCAATCCGGGCCGCGCGCCGGACGGACGCCGCCCGACTCGGGGCAGGCATCGACGCAGGCGCCGCAGGCGATGCAGCGCTCGCCGCTGATCGCGACCTCGGGCTCGCCGTCGAGGCTCTCCGGGTTGTGGCACCAGTCGCAGCGCAGCGGGCAGCCCTTGAGGAAGACCGTGGTCCGGATCCCCGGGCCGTCGTGCACCGAGCAGCGCTGGATGTTGAACACCGCCACGCCGTGGGCGTGGCCGGGGTCGGCGGCGGGTCGGGCGGCGTCGCTCATCGGCTCCCCGCCCACTGTATCGGAAAACCGCCGGCCCGCTCGCTCAGTGGGCGTGGGCCGCGACCTCGCCGAAGTAGGCGGTGCGGAAGTCGGCGACCAGCTTCCGGAGGGCCGCGATCTCTCCGAGGTCGGTCCCCTGCTTGGCCTTCATCGCGTGCACCTGGATGGCGTGGAGCAGCGCGAGTCGGTGCAGGTACTCCTTGGTCGCGGGATCGTCCGAGAGATCCGCCGGCGGCTTGATCCGCTGCGCCATGAAGTAGGCGGTGACGATGTCCTGGATCTCCTCGGCGTGGGCTTCCTTGTTGGTCACCCAGCGGACGAGCTGGTTGTAGTCGACCTTCTCGGCGGCGCCGAGCTCGACGATCTGCTTCATCGACTTCTCGACGGTCGTGATGTGCTCCTCGATGAGCTGGACGCGGAGCTCGTCGTCGAAGATCCCGCACGGGATCTGACAGTGGGCCGACGCCGGGGCGGCCGCGAGAACGAGCGCGGTCGAGGCGAGCGATGCGAGGGCGAGATGCTTCATGGTGACCTCCTCGTGGTCGCCCTGGGAAACCTCGGCCGCCGGAGCGGTATTTCGGCGAGCTCGACGACCCCGGTTCCCCGACCGTCAGGTCGGCGGGGCGCCGCCCGCCGGGCCCGACTGCCCGGACCCCGAGGCTCGCCGGCCGGACCGCCGCTCGCCGGCCAGCGCGGGAAGGGCCTCGGAGAGGACCACCGCGGCGAGGATCAAAGCCGCGCCGGCGATCTGCACCCGGCCGAGGCGCTCGCCGGCCAGCGCGATGCCGAACAGCGCGGCGAACATCGGCTCGGTGGTCAGGATGACCGCGGTGCGGGCCGCGGAGAGCCGGCGCTGGGCCCAGGTCTGGACGGCATAGGCGGCGGTCGAGGCGACCAAACCGGTGAGGGCGAGGGCGAACCAGACCTCGCGGGGCGGCGGCTCGACCGGCCCGGCGACCGGCCAGATCGCCGCGAAGACCAGCGCGCACCCGATCATCTGGGCGGTGGTCAGGGCGAGCGGGTCGTGGCGCCGGGCATAGCGCGACAGGAGCGCGATGTGGATCGCGAAGGCGACCGCGCAACCGAGCACCAGCAGATCGCCGAACGCCAGCCGGGTCGGCGGCCGCCCGGTGAGTAGGCACATCCCGATCAGGCTCGCCAGCACCGCGAGCCAGGCGGCGGGCCGCAGCATGACGCGGTTGAGCGCCCGGTCGGCGATCGGCGCGAGGACGACGAAGAGCCCGGTGATCAGACCGGCGTTGGTCGCGGTGGTGTGCCTCAGACCCCAGGTCTGGGCGAGGTAGCCGGCCGCCAGCACGAGACCGATGCCGGCGCCGACCCGCAGGCTCGAGCGGTCGAGCCGCCGACCCCACAGGGCGCCGGCCGAGGTCGCGGCGATGGCGAAGCGCACCGCCAGGAAGGCCCATGGCCGGTGGAGTGTAGCGGAGCCGGAGCGCCCCTCGGGCGGGGCCGCCATCGCCCGCCATGGCCGAACCCGCCCGAGGGGCGCGGTGGGCGCGTGGCGCCCGTCGACCGCGCGGGCGGGGCCTCGGCGGAGGTCAGGCTCCGGCGCCGGGTTCGGTCGGCGGGTCGAGGTCGGGGGCAGTGTGGGCGAGGGCCCGCCGAGCCGAGCGACCGACCAGATAGGCCAGCGGATCGGACAGCGGCCGCCTCCGAAGGCCGCGGATCGAGCCGGTGCACCACCGATCGGGCTCGCCGGCGTGGAGCGCCCGGTAGCGGGCCGCCGGCATCTCCCAGAACTCCTCCAACAAGCTGCCACGACCGTGGAAGCTCGCCGCGTATCGCTTGAGCCGGAGGCAGGCGCGGATGGTGTCGTGTTGGCTGGCATGGGCCGCGAGGGCCCGATCGAGCTCAGCGCCGACCGACGAGACGTCGGACGCCAGGTTCACCAGCACCGAGGTCAACGGCGCCTGGACCTGGTAGACGCGGACCGTCGGGCCGGGTCCACCGTCGAGCGCGAGAGCGGCCGCCCGGGCCACCTCCCGATGCTCGGGGTGGTAGTCGACCCGCGACGGGAGGTAAAGCAGGTCGGGGGACCACGAGCCCACCTCGGCGGCCAGCGGCGGCGCCAGCTCCGCGGCCTCCCAGCGCCACTCCGGGAGACCGAGCCAGGTCAGCTGCTCGACACCCAGGATGCTGGCCGCACGCTCGAGCTCGGCCCGGCGCGATCGGGCGTACCCTTCCGGATCGGGTCGGCTCCCCGGACGCCCTCGCCCGTCGGTGACGCAGACGACGGCCACCTGGTCGCCCCGTCGTCGGTGCCGGAGCAGCGTCCCGCCGCAACCGACGGTCTCGTCGTCCGGGTGCGGGGCGACGACCATCGCCCGAAGACCGCCGGTGCTCTCCCAGGCCCGGACCGCCGGTCGGCGCGCCCGGCCGGCGACCCGAAACGCGATCGTCCACAGGTCGGCGAGCCAGGCGGTCGCTCGCCCTCCCGAGCTCGGCGGATCAGACAATGTCAAAGTCCCCACCGGCGATCAGCCAGCGCCGCGGGTTGCGGAGGATCTCGAGAGGAAGGTCCTCGCGGTAGGGCACCAAATGGACGCCGAAGCTCCCCCGCGACGGGCGGAAGCCGCTCCGGTGCAGGTCACGATCCAGATCGGTTCCCGGCACCGCGAGGCCGGCCACCGACTCGACACCGAGCTCGGCGAGGTGCCGGACGACCCCTGCGAGCAGGGCCTCGACGAGCCCCGGCTCCCTGGGGTCGGCAAAAACATCGGCCAGCGTCGCCCAGCTCGATCCGGCCTCCTCGATGAGCCGGTAGGCCACGTAGCCCACGGCCCGGCCGTCCCGCTCGCCGAGCAGCACCCGGAAGTCGGCGGCCGGCGCCTCGAGGTAGCGCCAAGCGACCCAGGCACGATCCCGGACCAGCGACACGCCAACCCCGGCCCTCGCCTCGAGCCACAGCTCGTCGAGCTCCGGCCCGGCCTCGGTGAGCGGTCGCAGATCGACCGAGGTGTCCGCCGGCGACCCGCGCCGGCTCCACCATCGCGCCGCAGCGTCGAGCACTCTCAGCCGACCGAGCGCCGCCAGACGGAATCGCCGGGCGAGCGTCGCCGACGGCCGCAGGAGCAGCCGGCGCCAGCGGAAGGGAAAGACCGGCTGCCAGCCGAAGGCCCGGACCCGCGACCCCCACTGCTCGTTGGGCAGCACCAACCCGAGCGACGCACCGCCTTCAATCCAGGACCGGCGGGCGTGATTCCTCACATCGCTGATCACCCCCCGCCGTCGGAAGTCCGGGTGCACCATCCCGTCGACTAAGACCAGCCCCGGGTGCTCCGAGCCGCCGAGCCAGAGGCGCACCGGAATGGCTCCGAGGTGGCCAACCACCCTCCCGTCGTCCGACTCGGCGAGCCAGCTGCCGGTCAGCGCGCCCGGACGGCTCGCCAGCTTCCACCGCAGGTGCTCGACCGAAACCGAGCGGCCGAAGCAGGTGAGGAAGAGCTCGGCCACCCGGGCCTCGTCGCCCGGACGAGACGCGCGGACCGTCCAACCGCGGCCCGCCGATGGCCGGTCTGTCGTCATGTCGGCGATTCGCGCCTCCTCGGCGAGCCCACGTCGATCGAGTGGTCAGGGAAACGGGGGACGAGGTTCGGTCGCACCTCACGAGCCTAGCAAAACGGGGCCCCTCGACGCCGGCCGGTCAGCCGCGCCGCATCCTCTCGGCGAGCGCCTCCATGGCGGCGTGGCGGTAGAGGTCCGAGAGCGTGGGGTAGTTGAACAGGGTCTCGGAGATCTCGATCGCGGTCGCCCCGGCC
>JALOLD010000140.1 GCA_025456145.1 Thermoanaerobaculales bacterium
CTCGAGGACCAGTGGGGCGAGGGCCGGTTCACCACGGTCGTCGTCCGCTTCGCCGACGAGCGCCACGACCCCCCAACCGCCATTCGGCCCGAGCTGACCACCGACTGACAGAGGCTGCAGCATCCGGAGCGCCGACCGAACTCCTCCCTGAGCACCGCCGCTCACCGGGCGTGCCAGGCTCGACATTGTGCTCAGAAGCGCGCTCATGTCCGCCAGGCCTCACGCACAATGTCCAGCCTGGCTCCCCCGGGAGGCGCGCCTCCGAGCATCCGCTCCGGCCAAGATGGAGGCCGCCGCTCGCGGCGCCGGCACGGTCGCAGCCCTCCTCGTCCCCCTCGAGCGACCGTGCCGGCGGCGCGACGCCGGGCCGCCCGGCCGTCGCCGGAAGGCCGGTGCTTCTGAGAAGCCGTACGCGTCCCCGGAGCGCCGCGGCAACGGGAGCGGGAGCGGGAGCGGGAGCGGGAGGGGGGAGCGACCGCAACAGCGCCAGCATCCGGAGCGACGATCGAGGTTCTCCCCGAGCACCGCCGCTGCACTACAATGCCCGCGATGAGCGATCTCGCCCGGCTGCTCGCCGCGCACCGCGACCGCTTCCGGCCGGTGATCCCCTTCGACCTGGGGGACGGCGGCTTCGTGGTGCTCGACTTCAGCGAGTCGAGCCCGGACTTCGTGCGGGTCGACGTCAACGACGCGGTCGGCTTCAGCGAGCTGCTGTTCTCGCGGATCCGCGCCGCCGAGATCCCGGTCGGGATCGGCCGCTATGACGAGGACCGCTTCATCTACCGCCACTCGCCGCTGTTCGACGGCAAACGCGAGCGGCGCAGCATCCACCTCGGGATCGACCTGTTCGTCGCCGAGGGCACCGAGGTCATGACGCCGCTCGCCGCCCGCATCCACTCGGTCGCCGACAACGCCCGGCCGGGCGACTACGGACCGACCGTGATCTTGGAGCACGAGCTCGATGGGACCCGCTTCTGGACCCTGTACGGCCACCTCGGCCGCTGGTCGGTGCTCCACCTCGAGATCGGCGCCGAGCTGGTCGCCGGCGAGAGCTTCGCCGAGGTCGGCAACATCGCCGAGAACGGCGGCTGGCCGCCCCACCTCCACTTCCAGGTCGTCTCCGAGCTCGGCGGCCGGAGCGGCGACTACCCGGGGGTCGCGGCGCCGTCGGAGCGCGCGCGCTGGCTCGCCCTGTGCCCCGACCCCAACCTCATCCTCGGCATCCCCGGGCTGTGACTGATCGCCGCCGCGCCCTGATCGCCCTTGGGCTGCTCGTGCCGGTCCCCAGCCTCGGTGCGGCGACGGCGATGATCTGGGCCCCCGGACCGACCGGTCAGGCGCTGTTCATGGCGGCCAAGGTGTGGCTCGTCGCCTTCCCCGTCCTCTGGTACCTGGCGGTCGAGCGCGGCCGGCCGAGCCTGTCGCCGGCGACCCGGGGCGGTCTCGGCCTGGGGCTGGCGACCGGGGTCGCGGCCGGCGCGGCGATCTGGCTCGCCGCCCTGCTCACCGGGGTCCTCGACATGGACGTGGGCGAGCTCGCCGGCGTGGTCGGCGAGATGGGGCTGGCCTCCCCGCGCGCCTACCTGCTCGGCGCCCTCGGCTGGACCTTCGTCAACTCGCTGATCGAGGAGTTCGTCTACCGCTGGTTCGTGCTCAGCGAGCTCGAGCGGCTCGTGGCGACCCCCGCCGCCGTCCTCGGCTCGGCCGCGGTCTTCACCGCCCACCACGTGGTCGCGCTGAGCACCTACCTGCCCTGGGGACTCACCGTGCTCGCCTCGACCGGGGTCTTTCTCGGCGGCGTCCTGTGGGCCGTCCTCTACGCCCGCACCCGCTCGATCTGGCCGGGGTGGGTGAGCCATGTCCTCGCCGATGTCGCGGTCTTCGCGGTCGGGTGGGAGCTGCTGTTCGGGTGACTCTCGGTGCGTCGAGCACCCGTTCCCGATCCTGATGCGACATGGCGTGAGCCGTCGCAACCACGAAGACACAAAGACACGAAGCAGGTCACGAAGACATCGCAATCAGATCTGGGTCATCGCAGGGGATTGTCGGGGCGGGCCGGGGGCGCTCGTGGTTCACCACGGGGGTCATCGCAGGGGATTGTCGGGGCGGGCCGGGGGCGCTCGTGGTTCACCACGGCGACGTCGCATCGTCGCAACCACGAAGACACAAAGACACGAAGCAGGTCACGAAGACATCGCAATCAGATCTGGGTCATTGCAGGGGATTGTCGGGGCGGGCCGGGGGCGCTCGTGGTTCACCACGGAGACGTCGCATCGTCGCAAGCGCGAAGACGCGAAGGCGCGAAGGAGGTTACGAAGACATCGCAATCAGATCTGGGTCATTGCAGGGGATTGTCGGGGCGGGCCGGGGGCGCTCGCGGTTCACCACGGAGACGTCGCATCGTCGCAACCACGAAGACACAAAGACACGAAGCAGGGCACGAAGCTGTCGCGATCGGATCTGGGTCATCGCAGGGACTCGTCGGAGGGAGGGTTACCCCAGACGATCCGACATGAAGTGGCAGAGCTGGCACATTCGCCGGGTGTAGGAGCCGAGCTCGTTGTCGTACCAGCCGAAGAGCTTGAGGTGGGTCACCGGGATCTCGACCTGGCGGTGCTCGGGCGCGAGCTCGGTGAGGCCGAGCTCGGCGAGGTTGACCCGGGTGAAGCCGGTCCGG
>JALOLD010000063.1 GCA_025456145.1 Thermoanaerobaculales bacterium
GACAGGACCTCGAACTCGGTGCTCGCCGAGCTCCTCTCCTCGACCGGCATCCGGGACAGCGACCTCAGGATGACCTCGGCGACCGCCGAGGCCTCCTCGGGCAGCAGACCGAGGAAGAGCCTCCCGACGACCGTGTCGGAGTCGAGGTGGTTGACCCGCAGACCGAATGAGGCGAAGCCCTCGACCCGCTGCTCCTGATCGAGCAGCAGACACCCCTCCGGGAGGCTGCCGCGAACCACCGGGTGGCGGGTCCGCCGGTCGCCGTCGGCCTCGGCGCCGCTCTCGTCCTCGCGGGTCTCGCCGAAGCCGACGAAGCCCAGCCGGTCCATCGGCTCGCGCCACGGCGTCAGCAGGTCGCCGAGCCGCCGCTTGGTGAACCGCCAGGCCAACGCCTCCTCGAGCCTGACGAAGAACCGCGTGACCCAGGTGCTCACGAACCCCGCGACGTCCTCCGGGGGCTCGTCGAAGCTGAAGCCCGGTACCAAGCTGATCTCACCGGCCGAGCCGAGCTTGAAGCCGGCCAGCCCCCGGGTGCGGCCGGCTAGCTCGCGCCGGATCTCGTCGAGCCTGGCCAGGGCGATCTCGACCTCGAGGTGATTGGCGGCGTAGGCGACCACCGTGTTGAGCATAGCGAGCGCGGTGTCGAGGGTCTCGAGCCGCGTCGTCTCCTCGGTGTCCTCCTTGGCCAGGGCGCGGCGCTCGTCGAACCTCCGCATCGCCTCGAGCAGCAGCTCCGACGGCGACATCACGAAGTCCGGCTCGACGCTCACCTGGCCGAAGTCGGCCTCGAAGGTCCCGGTCTCCCAGGTCGCGACCTCGTACACCGCCTCCTCGTCGCGCGGTCCGCCCTCGATCTCGGCCTTGATGACCTGACCGTCCTGGAGCCACAGCCGCGCCTTGTCGTTGTCATGCTGGAAGGACACCGAGCCGCTGCGCCGGCCGACCTCGGCCGTCTGGAGCAGGTCCGCCACCGAGAGCTGGGACATCGTGCCGAACAGGGCCTGGTCATGCCGGTGCCGGTCGATGGCGAGGCGGGTGGTGAGCACCACCTCCTCGTCGTCATAGGGGGGCGCGACCACCCCGAGCAGACCGAGCCGCAGGGCCCGCCGCCGCTCCTCGGCGCCGGCGCTGGCGATGACCACGAGCGGGATCTGCTCCATCAGGGGGTTCGACTGGAGCAGCCGGATGAGGATCGAGTCGCCGCTCTCCATGTCCCGCAGCGGGGTCAGGATGGCGTCGGGCAGGTCGAACTGGCGGGCGCGGATGACCTCCTCGGCGTCCTGCAGGGTGGTCATGCTCGACACCTCGAACTCGGCTTGGCGCAGCGCCTCGCTCACGCGACGGGCGATCACCCCGTCCGAGTGGACGACGTACGCCAGATCCCGCTTCACCGGGACGCCTCCGACCGTCCCGTGCCCGGGCGCCGCGTCGCGCCGGGTCGGCTCACGTGGTCTCGCCTCCGGGCGAGAACACACGGATGTCGAACGCCGCGTCCGACGACCCGACCACCGCGTGGACCAGCCGCCCGGACCACACGACCGGATCACCGCCGCTCGACCAGACCGGCGGCTCCGGCCTCAGAACCTGTCCGAGCTGCTCGATCCGGGTGCACGCGTTGCCGCCGATCAGGTTGATGAACTCGCAGACCGCGTCGGCCTCCGACTCGCTGCCGACCGGGACCGTGAAGCCGAGCATCCCCTGGGCCACCGCGGTGACCAGCTCCGAGGGGAGGTCGACCGCGATCGTGTAGTCGCCGTCGCCGACCAGCCGTTGCGAGAAGCGCTGGAGGCCCTCGCCGAGCCGGTCCGCCTCGAAGGACACCGAGCCGAGCTTGGCGGGCCGACCGGTGACCCGCTCGAAGTGGAAGACGGTGAGCTCGACGCAGGCGCCGACCGCATCGGAGCCCGGGAGGTGCCGCATCGCCTGCCGGATCTCCTGGTCGGCCGCGCTCTCGAGCGAGCGGAACTCGTCGAGGCTCGCCGCGATCTCTTCCTCGGTGAGGTGACCGCCCTCGACCAGCGCCGCGCCGATCCGCAGCCAGCTCGAGCGCTGCCGGCTCTGCAGCCGCTTGATCTCCTCGGCGTTGAGACCGCCCGTCCCGGCGAGAATCGCCTCCATCGAGTCGTGCGACATGCGGTAACGGGCCATCACCGCGTCCGCCCGATGCCGGTCCATCATCCCCTGCTGGACGGCGAGCTCGGGGAGGCTGAGGTTGGAGCGGCGTTGGCGGTCGAGGGCGTCGAGCAATGCCTGCCGGTCGATGATGCCGCGGGCGAGGAGGTACTGGCCGAAGAACATGGTCGCCATGGTCACCCCTCAGGCGGACCGCGGGAGGCCGCGCATAAAGGCGATGAAGTCGTCGCGGGTGAAGGGTTTCTGGAGGAAGCTGGTGGCCCCGGTGGTCAGACACTCGTGGATCGCGTCCTCGGTGCCCAGGGAGGAGATCATCACCACGCAGGCCTCGGGATCGATCGCCAGGATCTGACTCAGCGTCTGGACGCCCGACTGGCCGGGCATGATGAGGTCGAGGAGCACGATGTCGGGCCGGATCTCCTCGAAGCGCTGGACCGCCCTCCGGCCGTCCCGCTCCGAGGCGACGACGTTGAACTCCGAGTCCTCGAGATACGCGGCGATGATGGTCAAAATGGCGGCGGAGTCGTCCACCGTCATCACGTTGACCTTACTCATCGGCCCCTCCCTTCACAGGCCGCGCTCACTGGTCGTCGAGGGCGGAGCGGGCGGGCCGGACCGGGTTCCGACGGGTCCCGACCGCCGCCGTCGCACCGGAACTGGACCCGACGCCGAGGGTGGCGACCTCCCGCAGCCCTCGATCGGTCGTCGTTCCGGTGTCCACAGCCTGGTGCCCTCCGCGGCCGATCACGCGGTCATCGACCATGATATCGCGAGCAAGATCGATACCAACCGGAAACCAGGGGATCACCCCGGGATTTTTCCTATCCGGCTCGATGGCGGACACCTCGTACCGAATCGGGACAGAGACGGACGGCGGACCACCGGGGCGGGAGCCTCCCGGTCGAGCCGGAGATCGGTGGTCCGGGGATGGGTCGGTCGACCGCTGCGCAGGCCTCAGCGCTGCCCCGCCTCGGCGGCGACGAGCTGCATCGCGCGCTCGATCGGAATGTGGACGACGCCGTCTCCCTCGCTGACCCAGCCGTAGCTCGACAGCCGTTCGAGCTGCTCGTTGTCGAGCTTCTGCAGCTCCTCGTAGGGCTGCGAGTAGACCTTGCGGAAGCGCTCCCGCTCCTGGGCGTCGTAGAAGAAGGCCTGGAGCACGACGATGATCACGAAGAGCAGGATGGCGCTGATCACCCCCACCACCGCTGAGGCCGCCACGTTCGGGTCGTCGTATCGCATCGATTCTCCTCCTCACGAAGACCGTGGGGGTGCCAGGCACGCACCTTCGTTCGCGGCGAACGAAGTTGGAGCCAGGCACCCTTCATGGCGCTCCGGCGTGCGACCCCGGCCGACCTGCCTCTGACCCATCGTCCACTTTCCGCCGTGCGTCATCGGGTCACGCGTTCTCGAAGGCCAACGACTCGCCGAGCCTCGGGTCGCCTTCGGGGACCAGCGACGCCCTGCCGAGCCGCCAGACGAGCACCGCCGAGTAGATCCCGGCCATCCCCAGGAAGACCGCCACGTCGAGCCAGCCGAAGCGCGCGACCCCGGGGCTGAACTCGGGGATCACCAGCCAGTACATGTCGACCCAGCACATGAAGGCGACGAAGACGCCGATCGTCGCGAGCAGCAGCGGCCGACGCTTGACGTGCCGCGAGATGAGCAGCAGGAACGGCGCGACGAAGTGGCCGAAGAGCAGGAGGAGCGAGACCGCCGTCCAGCCGCCGGTCTGGCGCTTGAGGAACCACTGAGTCTCCTCCGGGATGTTCCCGTACCAGATGAGCATGTACTGGGAGAAGGCGATGTAAGCCCAGAAGACGGTGAAGGCGAAGAGGAACTTGCCGAGGTCGTGGTAGTGCTCGACCGTCACCGCGCGGCGCAGCAGCCCCTGGGCCTGCAGCCAGACGAAGAGCACGGGCATCACCGCGAAGAACAGGACGACCGAGGCCGAGAAGTAGTAGACCCCGAAGATCGTGCTGAACCAGTGCGGGTCGAGGGACATCAGCAGGTCGAAGGCCGCGAAGTTGACGGTCAGGGCATAGGCGACGATCCCGGGCGCCGCCACGACCTCCATCCGCCGGGTCAGGGCCGGGTCGCGGGTCGCGTCCTGGCGTCGCGAGGCGCTCGTGAAGAACCAGGCGAGCAGGCACCACACGGCGAAGTAGACGACCAGGCGGATGGTGAAGAACCCGGGGTTGAGGAAACCCGCCTTGCCGGCGAGCAACGGATCGTGGTCGGCCGCGCCGGGGTGGGCCCAGTGGTAGAGCCGCGCCATCCCGAGCACGACCGGGACGGCGAGCACCACCATGAGCCAGAGGTTGCTCGCGGTCGCCTCGGCGACCCGCCGGACGACGACGCTCCAGCCGGCGCGGGTGACGTGCTGGAGCATCACGAAGAAGAGCGCGCCCAACGACAGGCTGAGGAAGAACGCGAACGACACGAGGTAGGTCTGGAGCAGGGCGTCGACCCCGCCCTCGGCCCGGCTGCCCAGGAAGGAGGCGGCGGCGGTCCCGACCAGACCGACCGCCGCACAGGCGGCGGCCGACGCGGTCGCCCGGCCTTCGAGGCGTCGCGGCTCGGTGGTGATGTCCAGTACGTCTCGGTGCATCGTCGCCTCGCTATCGCAGTTGCGCCCTGAGCTCGATGGGCACGTCGTCGACCGTCGCGTTCTGGCTGCGCTGGAGGGCGCGGACATAGGCGACGATGGCCCACCGGTCGGCCACCGGGATCTGCGAGCCGTAGGACGGCATGTTCCTGATCCCGTTGGAGATCGAGTTGAAGATGTGACCGTCGGGCCGGCTCAGCACGAGCTCGGTGTGGAACGAGGTCGGCGGGGTCCAGGTCCCCTCCTGGAGCTGGTCCGCGCGTCTCGACACCATGCCGTCGCCGTAGCCCGCGAGCCCGTGGCAGGGCGAGCAGTAGATGTCATAGCGCTCGCGGCCGCGCGCGAGAAGGGCCGGGGTGACCTCGACCGGCGTGGTCTCGACCCACTCGCCGTCGGCGATCCGTCCGCGCTGGGTCGCCTCGTCGCCGATCGCCGCGCTGCGCTCGACCGTCCCGGCGACCGGCGGCCGCATCCCGCGCCGGTCGGCGAACAGGGTGAAGCGCGACTGGGCCTTGACCTTGGGCTGGTTGTCCATGTCCTGGATGATGTGGATCCGCGGCTCGGTCTTCTTGACGGTCCGGGCGCGCACCGCCAGGGCGAGGGGAATCCACGACAGCGCCACCAGGATGATCACCGCCGATATCAGCCAGCGCGGCATGGTCAGACCTCCACCGTTTCGACGCTCAGCGCGCCCGCCGCCTCGAGCAGCTCGCGGGTCCTCGTCGCATCGAACCTCGGGTCCGCCGCCTCGATGCTGATCAGGAAGCGGTCGTCGGTCGCGCGCTTGAGCAGCCGCGAGGCGTGGAGCGGGTGGGACCAGCGCGGCAGGCCGTTGAGGGCGAGCATGCCGACCAGCGCGGTGATCGCCGAGAAGAGGATGGTCAGCTCGAAGGCCACCGGGATGTTGGCGGGGAGGCTGAACAGCGGCTTGCCGCTGATCAGGAAGGGGTAGTCGAAGGCGTTGGTGAACCACTGCAGGCCGACTCCGACCGCGCAGCCGGTCAGGCCGGCGCCGAACACCAGGAAGGGCAGCCCGGTCGGCCGGATGCCCATCGCGGCGTCGAGCCCGTGGACGACGAACGGCGTGTGGGCGTCCCACTTCGAGAAGCCGGCGTCGCGGACCCGGGCCACCGCCTCGAGGAAGACGTCGACCTTGTCGAAGTCGGCGACCAGGGCGTACACCCCGCCGCCGGCGGTCTCCGGGACCCGGGTCGTGGCGTCCCCGCTCATCGCCTCACCTCCCCCCGCTCGGTCAGGATGTCGCCGTGGTAGTCGCCGTGGCCCTGCGACGCGACCTCCCTCAGGTGGGCCTGCGGCATGACCCCCTTGACCTCGGCCATGCCGACGATCGGCAAAAAGCGCACGAAGAGCAGGAACAGGGTCATGAACAGGCCGAAGCTGCCGACGAAGGTCATCACGTCGACGACGGTCGGCCGGTAGTAGCCCCAGCTCGAGGGCAGGAAGTCGCGGCTCAACGAGCTGACGACGATGACGAAGCGCTCGAACCACATCCCGACGTTGATCAGGATCGAGGCGCCCCAGAGGACCGCCAGGTTGGTGCGCAGCCGCTTGACCCAGAACAGCTGGGGCACGATGACGTTGCAGCTGACCATGATCCAGTAGGCCCAGGCGTAGGGGCCGAAGGCCCGGTTGACGAAGGCGAAGGCCTCGTAGGAGTTGCCGCTGTACCAGGCGATGAAGAACTCGGTCGAGTAGGCCAGGCCGACCATCATCCCGGTCGCGAGCATGATCTTGGCCATGCTCTCGAGGTGGCGCAGCGTGATGATCTCCTCGAGGTGGAAGAACTTCCGGGTCGGGATGACGAGGGTCACGACCATCGCGAAGCCCGAGAAGATCGCGCCGGCGACGAAGTAGGGCGGGAAGATCGTCGTGTGCCAGCCCGGGACGATCGACACCGCGAAGTCGAAGCTCACCACCGAGTGGACCGACAGCACGAGCGGCGTCGCCAGCGCGGCGAGCAGCAGGTAGGCCATCTCGAAGCGGTGCCAGTGGCGGTTCGACGACCGCCAGCCGAGGCTGAGCACGCCGTAGACGAACCAGCGGATCTTCGACCGCGCCCGGTCGCGGATCGTCGCCAGGTCGGGGATCATCCCCATGTACCAGAAGAGCAGCGACACCGTGGCGTAGGTGCCGACCGCGAAGACGTCCCAGAGCAGCGGCGACCGGAACTGCGGCCACATCGCCATCTGGTTGGGGATCGGGAAGAGCCAGTAGGCGACCCAGACCCGACCGACGTGGATTCCCGGGAAGATCCCGGCGCAGACCACGGCGAAGATCGTCATGCCCTCGGCGAAGCGGTTGATGCTGGTCCGCCACTTCTGACGCAGCAGGAAGAGGATCGCCGAGATCAGCGTCCCGGCGTGACCGATGCCGACCCAGAAAACGAAGTTGACGATCGCCCAGCCCCAGGCGACCGGGGTCTGGAGGCCCCAGACGCCGATCCCGGTCGTGACCAGGTAACCGATCATCGCGAGGAGCACCCCGGTCAGGCTGACCGAGATGAAGAAGGCGATCCACCAGGCCGGCGGGGTCCTCGGCATCTCGACGATCCCGCAGACCGCGTTGGTGACGCTGGCGAAGTCGTTGTCGCCGACGATCAGCGGCGCCCGCCGGGTCGGGTCGTCGGTGGTGTTGTCGAGGGGGATCGGAGTGACGACGGCGGAGGACGTCATGGGTCTCAGCCCTCCTTCTCGTGCGACCCGGCCGGGTGCGAGGCGCCACCTGCGCCGTGGGCCGGCGGGTGGGCCGCGTCGCCGCCGCCGCCGAGCCGGTTGCTCAGGCGGGCGAGGTACTGGGTGCGCGGCCGGATGTTGAGCTCGGCGAGGGTGGCATAGGCGCGCATGTCCTCGCGCAGCTTCGAGACCTCGCTCGCCGGGTCGTTGAGGTCGCCGAAGACGATCGCCCGGGTCGGGCAGGTCTGGGCGCAGGCCGGCACGATCTCGCCGTCGGCGATCGGCCGGCGCTCGTTGCCGGCGGCGATCCGCACCCGCTGGATCCGCTGGACGCAGTAGGTGCACTTCTCCATCACCCCGCGGCTGCGCACCGTCACCTCGGGGTTGAACTGGAGCTTGGAGATCTCGGTGAGGTCCTTGTGGTAGTTGAAGAAGTTGAAGCGACGCACCTTGAAGGGGCAGTTGTTCGAGCAGTAGCGGGTGCCGATGCAACGGTTGTAGACCATCGCGTTGAGGCCGTCCTCGGTGTGCTGGGTCGCCGCCACCGGGCAGACCTGCTCGCACGGCGCGTTCTCGCACTGGACGCAGGCCATCGGCTGGAAGACCATCCCGGCGTCGTCGACCTCGTCCGAGCCGACCCCGGGCTCGGTCTTGAAGTAGCGGTCGACCCGCAGCCAGTGCATCTCGCGCTGGTTGACGACCTGCTCGCGGCCGACCACCGGGATGTTGTTCTCCGCCTGGCAGGCGATCACGCAGGCGTTGCACCCGGTGCAGGCGTTGAGGTCGATCGCCATCCCCCACTGCTCGCCGACGAACTGGCCGTCCCGCCACAGCGAGACGAGGGGCGGGTGGTGGTCCATGTGGCGGAAGACCTCGGGGTCGTCGAGATAGCTCTCGAGGCTCGCCTCGCGGATCAGCGTCGAGATCCGGTCGTTGCGCGCGGCGAAGCCCTTGCGGTCGATCGCGAAGTGGTCCTGGGTCGTCGCGAGCGCCACCGAGCGCCCGGTTCTCCGGATCCCGACCTCCCCGACGACCCACGGCGCCGCGGTGGTGCGGAGCCGGTAGGCGTCGGCGCCGACGCCGTTGCCGACCGTCCCGGCCGCGGACCGGCCGTAGCCGAGGGTCGTCGACAGGGTGGCCGCCGCCTGGCCTGGGACGATGCACACCGGCAGCTCGATCGCCGCCCCGGCCGCCGCGACCTCGACCACGTCGCCGTCGGCGAGCCCGAGGGCGCGCGCGGTCGGCGGTGCGACCTGGAGCACGTTGTCCCACGTCACCTTGGTCACCGCGTCGGGCAGCTCCTGCTGCCAGGCGTTGTTGGCCCAGCGTCCGTCGCCGACCTTGCGGTCGGCCCGGAGCACGAGCTCGGGCCGCTGCGCGGTCGGCGGCGGGGCGCCGACCAGGGCGGCGAGCGCGGCGCCCGCCCCGGCGAGCCGATCGGCGTCGAAGCCGGCCGTCACGACGGGGCTTGCCGTCCCGCCGATGACGCCGTCGCGAAGCGCCATCCTCCAGGCGGTCTCGGGGTCGCCGGCGAGCCAGCCGGCGACGCTCGTCCGGACCAGCTCGAGACCCGATGGCGCGGCCTCGCCGAGCAGCATCGCGAGCGTCTCGACGACGCTCCGGCCGCCGTAGAGCGGCTCGATGAGCGGCTGCTGGAGGGTCACCGTGCCGTCGAAGGAGCGCCCGGCGCCCCAGCTCTCGAGGCCGTGCGCCTCGGGCAGGTGCCATCCGCACAGCCGCGAGGTCTCGTCGTCGTACATCGACAGGTGCGCGGTGTGGGGCACCGCGGCCAGGGCCCCCGCGAACTCGAGGTCGGCGGGGGCGTCGTAGACCGGGTTCCCGCCGAGGACGATCAGCGTCTCGACCGCGCCCGAGCGCATCCCGGCGACGAGATCGGCGATCGCGCGGAGGTGGCTCGGCCGTTCGGGATCGGGCGCCTCGGTGTAGGCGAGCGTCGCGCCGTCCGCGCCGAGCCCGTGGTTGAGAACCGCGACCAGCGCGTGGACCTCCCCCGGCTGGCCCGGGCCGACGAGGATGACCGACGAGCCGCGGTGGGTCGCGAGGTCGGCGGCGAGATCGACGACGAATGGGTCGCCGGCGGCGACCGCCGCTCCGTAGGCGGCCTCGAGGTTCACCGCCTCGGGCGGCAGCTCGAGGTGGTGGACCGCGACCAGCTCGCGGGCCACCGCGGCGAGCACCGCCGGCACCGCCGAGGCCGCGGTCGGCCGCCGGTGGTCGGCGCGGCCGCCGGTGATCGTGTAGTCGGGCTCGGCGACCCAGAGCCGACAGATGCCATCGGCGGAGGGCTGTCGGGCGGCGGCGAACTGCCGCGCCAGCGGGATCGCTGCCGGGTGGTCGAAGAGCGGGTCGGCGTCGAAGCACGCCACCACCCGGGCCTGATCGAGCCGCGGGTGGACGCGCAGCGGCCGGCCGAAGGCGATCGCCGTGCCCTCGCGCTCGGCGTCGCGGCTCGCCGGCTCGTACTCGACCCACCGCAGGCCGGGGCGGGCGGTCGCGAGCTCGCCGCGCAGCCGCTCGACCGCCGGCGACGAGGTCGGCCGGGCGAGGACGGCGACCCCGCTGCCGTCGCCCGCGAGCCTCGCCGCCGCCCAGGCGACGAAGTCGTCCCAGCTCCGGAGGTACTCCTGCCCGCCGCTGCGCTCGACCGGGCGCCGGCTGCGGTCCGGGTCGTAGAGCTGGAGCAGGTCGGCCTGAGCGGTCGCCGGCAGGGCGCCGAGGCTGTCGGGGTGGAGGGGGTTGCCCTCGTTCTTGATCGGCCGTCCGTCGACCGAGGTCACGAGCAGCCCGAGCGCGACCCCGCCGATCTCGATCGCGGTCGCGAAGCGCTCGGGGACGCCGGGGACGCGCCCCTCCGGCCGGTGGGCGAAGGGGACGATCTCCTCCTTGGGCCAGCGGCACGAGGTGAGCCCGGCGAAGGCGAGCGACGCGCCCATCACCCGGAGAAACTGCCGGCGGGTCGCCGGCGGCAGCCGGTCCCAGTCGTCGTCGGGGAACTCCCGGGTGACCGCCCGCTCGAACTCGGGCGTCCGGGCGAGCTCGTCGAGGCTTCGCCAGTACTCCATGCCTTGCTCCGGCCTACCCCGCATGTCCCACCTCCAGGGACGAGCGGCCGTGTCCGGCGAGGGCAACGCCCCGCGCCGGGCCTTGCGGCCTGTCATGTGCGGTCGGTGGGAGGGGCGGCATTGTCATCGATGACATGTGTTGCAGGTCTCTTTCGGGTCGATTCCGTGCTCCTCGCGCAGCCGCGCGCCGAGCACCAGCTGGTCGTCCTCCGGCACCCAGTCGAGCCGGGTCACCATCTCGACCGGCCGGAGGTGACGCTCGGGGTTGCGGTGGCAGTCGAGGCACCAGCCCATGCTCAGCGGCTCGGCCTGGTAGACGACCTCCATGGTGTCGACCCGTCCATGGCACGAGACGCAGCCGACGCCCCGGCGGACGTGCGCCGAGTGGTCGAAGTAGACATAGTCCGGGAGGTCGTGGACCCTGATCCAGGGCACCGGCATCCCGGTCGCGTTGCTCTCGCGCACCGGGATCAGCTTTTCCGACTCAGCCCGGACCTTGGCGTGGCAGTTCATGCAGGTCTGGGTCGGCGGGATCGAGGCGTGCGCCGCGCTCTCGACCCCGGTGTGGCAGTACCGGCAGTCGAGGCCGAGCTGGCCGACGTGGAGGGCGTGGCTGTAGGGCACGGGCTGGGTCGGCATGTAGCCGACATCGGTCGCCTCCGGCGAGAAGCCGAGGAAGACGAGCAGGCTCGCGTAGACCAGACCGCCCAGCGCCGCGACCGCGATTCCCGGTCTCAGCACCTCGGTCCACTTTGGGAAAATGAAGATATCGTTAGACTTATCTTCCTTCATGAGAACGAATCCTAGCCTCGCTGCGGACCGAAGTCAAGTTGCGACGGCGGTGTAGAATGCCGTCATGTCAGCTGCCCCCGTCGACCTTCGATCCGACACGGTAACACAGCCCACCGGGGCGATGCGCCGGGCGATGGCCGCCGCCGAGGTCGGCGACGACGTCTATGGCGAGGACCCGACCGTCAACCGCCTCGAGGAGCGCTCGGCGGAGCTCCTCGAGAGGGAGGCCGCGGTCTTCGTCCCCTCCGGCACCATGGGCAACCAGATCGCGGTCCACCTCCACACCCGGCCCGGGACCGAGGTCGTCGGCGAGGCCGGCTGCCACATCTTCAACTTCGAGATGGGCGCGATGGCGCTGCTCTCGGGCGCCTTCCCGCGGCCCGTCGCGGCCGCCGGCGGCATCCTCGAGCCGGAGCGGGTCTCGGCCGCGATCCAGCCCGCCGCCGGCTACCGCACCCCGACCTCGCTGATCGTCCTCGAGAACAGCCACAACCTCGCGGGGGGCCGGATCACGCCGCCGGCGCGGATGGCCGAGCTGGTCGAGGTCGCCCGCCGCCACCGCCTCCCGGTCCATCTCGACGGCGCCCGGATCCACAACTCGGCGGCGGCGCTCGGCGTCCCCGCAGCCAGCCTCGCCGCCGGCTGCGACACCGTCATGTTCTGCTTCTCCAAGGGGCTCGGCGCGCCCCTCGGCTCGGTCCTGGTCGGCGACGCCGACGCGATCGCCGAGGCCCGCCGGGTGCGCAAGACCTTCGGCGGCGGGATGCGCCAGGTCGGGGTGGTGGCCGCCGCGGCCCTGGTCGCCCTCGACGAGGTCCTGCCGCGGCTCGCCGAGGACAACCGCCGCGCGCGGATGCTCGGCGACCGCCTCGCCGGGATCCCGGGCATCGACCTCGACCCGGCCACCGTCGAGACCAACATCGTCTGCTTCGGCTTCACCGGGTCGGCACGGCTCACCGCCGCCGCCCTCGCCGCCGCGCTCCGCGCCGAGGGCGTGCTGGTCCACGCCCTGGGCACCGACCTGGTCCGGATGGTCACCCACTACCACATCACCGACGCCGACGTCGTCCGCGCCGCCGACGCGGTCGCCCGGTTGATGGGCGGCTGATCGAGCCGGCGACCGGAACCGACCAACGGACCGACCGTCCTCACCCGTATATCGGGCGTGCAGCCCAGCGTTCTGACCATCCCTCAGCACCGGGAGACAACGGAGCCCGGCGAGCTCCGCGACCTCGCCGCCGTCCCGGCGCGACCGGCCCCGCGGGCCGAGATTCGTCGACCTCTCGCCGCGGCCGCGATCCTGCTCGTCGTCGCCCTCTCGCTGTGGGCGCCGTTCGACGCGCGGACCAGCCCCCAAGGGGACGGCTGGATCCTCAAGAACCGTGCCGCCAACGGCGCCGTGCTCTTCGCCCGGGAGCCGACGAGGACCCTGCTCGCCCTCCCCTGGGCGATCGCCCAGCGGCTCACGCCGGAGTCGTTCCTGGGGATCCACCTCCTGTTCATCGTCATCATCTGGGGCAAGGGGCTGGCCCTGTACTGGATCCTCCGCCTCGCCCCGGGCGGCGACGACGGTCTCGCGTTACTCAGCGCGGCGTTGCTGATCGTCCACCCGGCGAGCACCTGGACGGTCGCGATCGACGGCCCCCTCGACCGGCACTGGGCGGTGCTTCTCCTGCTCGTCGCGGTGCTGGCGATGATGCTGGCGATGCGAGCCCGGGCGTGGCCCTGGCTCGGCGCGATGGCCGCCGCCCAGGTTCTCAGCCTGTGGACCAACGAAGCGATCCTCCCGGTCGCGCTCGCCGTCCCGGTCATGATCTGGTGGCTGCAGCGCGACGACGACCGGCGGTCGGCGATCCGCTACAGCCTGCTCTGGTCGGTCCTCCCGGCCTGCAACGCGGCCCACAACCTCGCCCACCACCTCACCGTCGCCATCGCTCCGGCCCGGGCCCTGGGCCAGAGCCACGGCGTCGCGATCCTCGCCCTCGGCGACGGCTGGCGTCCGATGGTCGAGAGCCTCGGCCTCGCCTACCGCCGGCACCTCGTCGACTGCTGGGTGCGGTCGCTGGATCTCCTCCCCGTCGAATGGACGATCGGCTCGACCGCGGTCATCACCGCGATCTCGGTCGTCGCGGTCGCCCTCCTCGTCTCGCCGTCGGCGCCGGACACCGATCGCCGCCTCGCCCGCGCTCTCGTCGTCGCCGGGTTCGCGCTGGTCGGGCTCGGGTTCGCGGCCTTCGTGCCGACCAACCTTCGTTTCACCGACGGGAGGTCGTTCATCGTCTCGTCGCTCGGCGCCGCCATCGCCCTTGCGGGGGCGATCTCCTGGCTGACCTCCCGCGGTCCGCGCCGCCGCGCCGCCGGCGTCGTCGCCCTCGGCGTCGCGATCGGCCTCGGGGCGGTGCAGCTCCTCGACCAGAGGGCGCGGTACGATCGCGGCTCCCGGGCCCAGGACGCGCTGCTCGCGTCGATCGTCGAGCAGGCGCCCGCGGTGAAGCCTCGAACCACCTTCGCCGTGGCCTTCGACGAAACGCCCCGCGACGTCCACCGGCGGACCGGCTTCTGGCCGCGGGACAACGTGGTGACCAACGCCCTCCAGTTCCTCTACCGGGACCCGAGCCTGAGGGCCCACCTGCTGTACCGAGATCCGGCCGCCGGGCGCGGTCCCGCTCGTGGCGGCACACGCCCCGCAGCGGAGCGGGCGGCGCCGACCGGTCCCCGAAACCCGGTCCCGACCCTCTGGTTCAGGGGTGCGACCGATCGATCCGCGGCGCTCCTCCACGACCTGCCCGAGGGCCTGGCGAGCGGAGACGCCCGCCCTTACCGACCCGGCGAGGTCATCACCGCCGGCGCCGATCCCCCGCGGCGGTCCGCCATCCTCGTCCACGACTGAGCGGAGGCGCCGCCGCCCTCCTCGCCGGGCGCGGCTGGCCGAGCCGGAGGTGGTCGGTTCTCAGGCTCGACGTCACCGCACCCTGCGCGCCTCGAGCTCGTCGCGGAGCTCCGGGATGTCGAGCTCCTCGGTGGCGCGGAGACGCCAGCCGGGCGGCTCCTCGACCCAGAGCAGGGTCGCCCGGCAGGGATCGGCGGCGGTGCCGAGGATCGTCTCGCGACGACCGCGGTCACTGCCGGCGACGACGAAGACGATGGCGAGCCGGACCTCGCCCTCGCCGACCTCGGCGGCGCCGACCTCGAGGTCGACGGCGAGGTCGTCCCAGGCGTCGATGACCGACTGCAGGTGTCCGCCGAGGGCCTCGTAACTGCCCCCCCAGGGGTCCGAGTAGGAGCGCGAGATCTTCGGCATGACGCCGAGCAGCTTGCCGTTCTCGAAGGCCGCGACCGCCTCCGCGAGCTGCCGCCGGACGACCTGCGCCGGCGAGAAGTAGTGCCGGGCCCAGAGCACGCCGGCCACCACCACCGCGAGCCCGATCACCAGGCCGAGGGTGCGTCGTCCCATGGCCTCACCAGGTTCTCGTCACGCGGCCGGCGCGGCGGTCGACCGCGCCTCGATAGACCTCGACATAGCGCGCGGCCGAGGCCTCCCAGCTGAAGCGCTCCGCCATCGCCCGCTGCTGCATCGCCGCGACGTGCTCGGGCCGGTTGTGCCAGGTCCAGAGCGCCCAGCCGACCGTGTTGTAGATCGAAGACGGGGTCAGCAGGTCGAAGGCGAAGCCGGTCCCCTCCCCGGTCGCCTCGTCATAGCTCGTCACGGTGTCGGCGAGCCCGCCGGTCCGGCGGACGATCGGCAGGGTGCCATAGCGCATGGCGTACATCTGGGTGAGGCCGCAGGGCTCGAAGACGCTGGGCACGAGCAGGAAGTCCGCGCCGGCCATGATCAGGTGCGAGAGCGGCTCGTTGAACTCGAGATCGACCGCGAGGTTGGGCAGGCGGGAGGAGAGCGAGGCGAGCTCGGCCTCGCACCACGCCTCGCCGGTGCCGAGGATGACGAACTGCACCTCGAGCTCGGCGCAGATGTTGTAGAGGCTGCCGTGGGTCGGGCCGCAGAGCTCGCCGAAGCCCTTCTGCTCGACGAGCCGCGACACCATGGCGAAGAGCGGCGTCCCGGCCTCGGCCTCGAGCCCCATCGCCTGCTGGAGGGCCCTTTTGCAGGCCGCCTTGCCATCGAGGTCGTCGGCCGAGAAGCCCGCCGGCAGGTGCGGGTCGTCGGCCGGGTCCCAGAGCCGGTAGTCGATCCCGTTGAGCACCCCGACGAGATCGGCGGCGCGGTGGCGGAGCAGCCCGTCGAGGCGCTCGCCGAGCTCCGGGGTCTGGATCTCGCGGGCGTAGGTCGGCGACACCGTGGTCAGCATGTCGGCGTTGCGCAGCCCGGCCTGGAGCAGGTTGACCCGGTCGTAGTGCTCGAGGCCGGCGCCGTGGAAGTGCTCCCAGCCGAGCAGGGTGTGGCCGAGCTCCTGCTTGGGGAAGATCCCCTGGTGGGCCAGGTTGTGGATGGTCAGGACGCTCCCGGTCGCGCCGAAGACGCCATCGCGCTCGAGGGTGTTGAGGTAGACCGGGACGAGCGCCGCCGGCCAGTCGTGGGCGTGGACCACATCGGGGGTCCAGCCGAGCATCTTGGCGAGCTGGAGCGCCCCCCGCGACAGCAGCGTGAAGCGGCGCAGGTTGTCGTTGAACTCCGGGCCCGACCGCGTCCCGTAGATCCCGTCGCGGCCGAACAGCTCCTGGTGGTCGAGGAAGTAGACCGTCACCCCGGTTCCCGGAAGCTTGGCGGTCGCCACCCCGCACCACTCCTCCTCGTAGCCCATCGGCACGCCGAGGGGCGCCTCGAGCCGGCGCAGCCGTCCCGGGTCGACCGAGTAGTAGCGCGGCAGCACCACCCGGACGTCGTGCCCCTGGCGGGCGAGCTCGGCGGCCAGCGCGCCCACCATGTCGCCGAGCCCGCCCGCCTTGGCGAACGGCACGACCTCGCTCGAGACCATCAGGATCCTCATCCGGCGACTCCCAGGGGCTGGTTGCCGAGGTGCGGCATCGACGATGAGCGATGATAGCGCAGCCGAGCCTCCCGAACGGCTGGGAAATCGAATCGAAAGGGCGCCGGGACCGCCATGCCATCGCACCTGATCCGACGAGGGCGCCAGGATCGACGCGAAGAATGCAGGGCATCCCGGTCGAAAAACGGAGCGCACGGAGAACCACCGAGGGACACAGGGACAGAAGCTCGTCGCAACGATGTCAATCGGGATCGACCGTCTCCTACGATGCCTTCGTGTGCGATGCCTTCGTGTCTTCGTGCCTTCGTGGTTGCGACGGGATCGGGAAAGACGTTTCCCTGCGATGCCTTCGTGTGAGATGTCTTCGTGTCTTCGTGCCTTCGTGGTTGCGACGGGATCGGAAAAGACGTTTCCCTGCGATGCCTTCGCGTGCGATGACGTCGTGTGCGATGCCTTCGTGTGCGATGCCTTCGTGTGCGATGCCTTCGTGTCTTCGTGCCTTCGTGGTTGCGACGGGATCGGGAAAGACGTTCCCCTGCGATGCCTTCGTGTGCGATGTCTTCGTGTCTTCGTGCCTTCGTGGTTGCGACGGGATCGGGACCGATCGGGTTGCAGGGTTGCGCAAGGCCTCCTCGACACGGGGGACGGTTCCGTGCTACCACCTCGGGTGACCGAGCG
>JALOLD010000008.1 GCA_025456145.1 Thermoanaerobaculales bacterium
CCGCTGCCGCTGCCGCTGCCGCTGCCGCTGCCGCTGCCGCTGCCGCTGCCGCTGCCGCTGCCGCTGCCGCTGCCGCTGCCGCTGCCATCGGACGCGGACTCGGACGCGGACGCGGACGCGGATGCTGCCGCTGCCGCTGCCATCGGACGCGGACTCGGACGCGGACGCGGACGCGGATGCTGCCGCTGCAGCTGCTTCGTGGGGGGTGGACTGCCGGGGGTGACTCGGGCTCGGCCCGCCTTCAGGCAGCCGCGGTCTGGCCCTCGGGCTGGTCGGCCCGGTTGGTGTTGAGCACCCGATCGGGGGGCTCGCGGAGGTCCCAGACGATTCGCGGGATCGCGAGGAGCCTGAGGATGTAGTAGCTGATGTCGACCTCCCACCAGAAAAAGCCCTGGCGGGTCGAGGTCTGGTAGTAGTGGTGATTGTTGTGCCAGCCCTCGCCGAGGGTGAGCAGGGCGAGCAGGGCCGAGTTGCGGCTGGTGTCGGTGGTCCGGTAGCGCCGGCGGCCGAAGACGTGGGTCAGGCTGTTGATGGCGAAGGTCGTGTGCCAGGTGACGACGGTGCTGACCAGGAAGCCCCAGACGAAGGCCGGCCACCCGCCCGCCGCGAGGAGGATCGCGGCGAGGGCGATTCCGGGGACGAGGTGCCAGCGGTTGAGCCAGCGCAGCTCGGGAAAGGCCGCGAAGTCCTTGATCAGGTGGAACGGGGTCTCGTCGTGGCGCGACGACAGGATCCAGCCGACGTGGGCCCACCAGAATCCGTCGCGGCGGGGCGAGTGGATGTCCTCGTCCTGGTCGCTGAAGCGGTGGTGGTGGCGGTGGTGGCCGGCCCACCACAACGGACCCTTCTGGAGCGACGCGGCGCCGACGACGGCGAGCGCCAGCTGGAAGGCGCGGCTGGTCCGGTACGAGCGGTGGGCGAAGTAGCGATGGTACCCGGCGGTGATCGCGAACATTCGCAGCCAGTACAGACCCAGGCACAGCCCGACCAGGCCCCATGAGAACGGGGTCCGAAAGACAGCCAGGGCGGCGACGTGCATCCCGACAAAGCTCACCGACCCGAAGGCCCAGACGATCCGCCGGTCGTTGTCCACGAGGCAAGTGTTGCACTGAAAGACGCTTGTGTGTGTCAGGGTTGGTTCACGGCGTGTCAGCTTTCGGTCAGACCGGGCTGCCGGGAGAGGCCGGGTTCGCGGTAGTATCTCCGGCGATGGCTCGCGCCCGCACCTTTGTCGTGCCCTACGTCCTCTCCCTGGCGGTGGTCATCGCCGTGCTCGTGATGTGGATCGTCTACGGCGTCTCGTCGGGCAGCCGGCTGTCCGAGCTCGCCGGCCGGGTCGGCGCCTCGGGGCCGACCTGGCCGTGGGCGATCCTCGGGATCGGCTGCGGACTGCTCGGGCTGCTCATCGTCTTCATCACCCACCAGCTCGCGAGCTCCCTCGCCGAGTACCGCTACGCGCGCAAGCAGGAGGAGTTCGTCTCGACCATCACCCACGAGATGAAGTCGCCGCTGGCGGCCATCCGGCTCCATGCCCAGACCCTCGAGGAGGATCTCGAGCCGGAGGAGCGCGCGCAATCGGTCGGCTACATCCTGAGGGAGTCCGAGCGCCTCGGAAAGCTCATCGACAACGTCCTCGAGAGCTCCCGGCTGGTGGCCCGTGCCCAGCCCCTCGAGCTGGCGCCTGTCGCCCTGGCCCCGTTTCTCGACGCCTTCGTCGCCGAGGTCCGGCCGCGGATCGCCGAGAACGGGGTCGAGCTCGACTACCAGCGCGGGACGACCGCCCGGGTCGAGGGGACGGAGGACGGCCTCCGGCGGGTGCTCACCAACCTCGTCGACAACGCCCTGCGCTACTCGGCGAGGGGCGGTCGCATCCGCCTGGTCGCCAGCGATGCCGGTGGTCTGGTCAGCCTCAGGGTCGAGGACGAGGGGCAGGGGATCCCGCGCTCGGAGCTCGGTCGGATCTTCGAGAGGTTCTACCAGATCGGCCGCGACCGGGGGGCGAGCCCGGGCGCCGGCCTCGGTCTCTTCATCGTGTCCCAGCTCGTCGAGCAGATGCACGGCACGGTCCGCGCCTCGTCGCACGACGACCGGCCCGGCGCGGTGTTCACCATCGAGCTGCCGGTCGCCGAGGAGGCGCCATGAGCGAGGGAACGGCGCGGATCCTGCTGGTCGAGGACGAGGATGCGATCGCCCAGGGCCTGCTCCTCAATTTCCGGCGGAAGGGGTGGGCGCCATGCCTGGCGAGCGACGGCGACGAGGCGATCCGGCTCGCCGCGGACGGCGTGTTCGACCTCGTCGTGCTCGACATCCGGCTGCCGACGATCGACGGGTTCGAGGTCTGCCAGCGGCTGCGGGCGGCCGGCGACCTGACGCCGATCCTCATGCTCACCGCGAGAAACCAGCCCGACGACGTGGTCTACGGCCTCAGGCTCGGCGCCGACGACTACGTGACCAAGCCCTTCGACCTCGCCGAGCTCCTCGCCCGGGTCGAGGGTCTGCTCCGCCGTCGGGGCTGGTCGCGGACCCACCGCGACCCGACCCCGGAGAGCGGGGGAGAACGCTTCACCTTCGGCGAGTTCTGGGTCGACTTCGGCAGCTGGCGAGCGATGACCCGGCAGGGCGAGGTCGAGCTCGCCCGCAAGGAGATCGCGGTGATGCGGGTCTTCGCCAACCGCCCAGGCCAGGTGGTGAGCCGTCGCGAGCTGCTCGCCGAGGTCTGGGGGCTGCCCGACCACCCCAACACCCGGGTCGTCGACAACGTCATCCTGTCGCTGCGCAAGGCCTTCGAGGAGAGCTCCCTGCGACCGCGTCACATCCACAACGTGCGCGGGGTCGGCTACCGCTTCGAGGTCTGAGCCGGGCGACCCGCGCCGCCCGCCCTGAAGGCCCCGAATCGAGAGCGGGTCGCGCTTTCGACGCCGGACCCGACCCCGTCGGTCGCCGGGCACCCCCGGTTGACGCGTTCAGCCAGGGACGCGGCGCGCTCGTCCATGGCGACAAGGCGCCGGGTGACCGATCGTCATGGAGGGGAGGCTCTGCCATGAAGCTCAAGCTCTCGTTGTGCGCAGTCGTCGTGCTCTCGATCGGTTTCTCGGTCCCGCTTGCCGCCCAGTGCGGCGACCCGGTCGGAGACTGGGGCTATGGTCCGACCACCGCCGCCGACGGCGAGGGGACGATCGCCGCCTACGGCAGCGGCCGGGTGCTGCAGGTGGCCCGACTCGCGGACCCGGCGGCGCCGGTGCCCATCGGCTCGCTGGCCATGCCGGGCGAGGTCGAGGACGTCGTGGTGACCGGGCCCTGGGCCTTCGTCGCGGCGTCGCTGGGCGGGCTGGTGGTCGTCGACCTGACCACTCCCGCTCGGCCCGAGATCGCGGCGGTGGTCGATACCTCAGGGTCGATGCGGAGCGTCGTCGTCACGGGGACCCGGGCCTTCGCGGTCGACAGTGTCGAGGGGCTGATCATCCTCGACGTCGCCGAGCCGGCCCTGCCGGAGCGGCTGGCGAGCCTGGAGCTCAGCGGGAGCCCGTGGGACGTCGCGGTGCACGGCACCCTCGCCTACGTCGCCGAGCAGTACACCGGGCTCCGGGTGATCGACATCGCCGACCCCGCCGACCCGGTGTTGGTCGCGACCCTCGAGGGTCTGGACCACCCGCGTCGGATCGCCGTCACCGAGGACGGGTCGATGGTGTACGTCACGAACTTCTTCGAGGGCTTCCACATCGTCGACGTGTCGGACCACCTCGCCCCGGAGGAGGTGGATCTGGTCGGGATCCAGGACTACACCCTCGATCTCGAGATCGACGGCGACTCCCTTTTCGTCGCCAACCGGGGCAACGGCCTGAGGGTCTACGACCTCGCCGACCCGGCGGCGCCGGTCGAGGTCGCCCGGGTGGACCAAGACGGCGAGTGCCAGAGCGTGTCGGTGCGGGACGGCCTCGCCTACCTCGGCAACTATGACGCCGGGCTTCGGGTCGTCGACGTGAGCGTGCCCGCGGACTCCGAGGAGGTCGGCTTTATCGACGGTCACCCCGAGTCGAAGGGCGTCGCCGTCCAGGGCGGTCTGGCCTATCTCCCGGGAGGCGGGCGGCAGACAATCGTCGACCTCGCCCGGCCCGACCAGCCGAGCGAGGTCTCGGTGACCGATGCTCCGGGCTACCTCCGCCGGGCGGTGGTCGACGATCGCTACATCTACGCGGCCGATGGGACCGGCGGGCTCCGGGTGATCGACATCGCCGATCCCGCGCATCCCGAGACCGTCGGCTTCGTCGACTCGCCGGACGCCATCGACGTGGTCAAGGAGGGCGACACGGTCTTCCTCGCGACCTACGACGACGGGGTGCGGGTGATCGACGTCTCGACCCCGACCGCGCCGACCATCCTCGGCAGCCTGGAGGCTTTCCGCACCGACTTCATGGCCTACGCGGGGGGTGTGCTCTTCGTTCCCGAGTACAACGTCGGCGTCCACCTCGTGGATGTCACCGACCCGGCGGCGCCGACCGAGGTCGGGCTGATCGATGGCATCAACCCGAACGGCCGACCCGAGGTCGCCGGGGACATCCTGTTCGTCACCGACACGGTGGCCGGCATCCGGGTCTACGACATCGCCAACCCGCGGGCCCCGGTCGAGATCGGGAGCATCGCGGAGCCCCGTTACGGGTTCGGGATGGCGGCGATCGGCCATCTGCTCTTGGTCGCGACGATCTACGACGGCTACTTCGTCTACGACGTCTCGGACCCGACGGCGGCGGTCGAGGTGGCGGCGGGTCCGCTGGCCACGACGGCCGAGGGAGAGGTCAGCGCCGAGGGCACCCTGGCGCTGGTCGCCGAGGTCTACGGCGGAGCCGAGATCTTCGACCTCGGTCCCTGCCTCACCGAGCCTCCGGCGGCCGACTTCCTGTGGCGACCGACGAGCCCCGAGGCGGGCCGCGCCGTCCGGCTGACCGACACCTCGATCGGCGCCATCGCGACCTGGCAGTGGAGCTTCGGCGACGGCGGTTCGAGCAGCGAGCGGAACCCGAGCCACGTCTGGGCCGAGCCCGGCGACTACGAGGTCAGCCTGATGGTGACCGGGCCCTACGGCAGCCAGACCGCGGTCCGGACGGTCACGGTGGCGCCCCGGTCGGGGGGCGTCCCACCGATCACCGATCCCGGCGAGCACGTCTGGGTGATCGCCGCCGCCGCGCACGCCCGCGGGCTCGCCGAGACTCGGTGGGTGACCGATGTCGTCCTCCACAACCCGGGAGGCGACGCCGCCCAGGCCCACCTCTGGTTCATGAAGGCCGGTCAGGGCAACCTCGGCGCCGAGGGCGAGCCGGTGACGGTGGCGGCGGGAGGATCGCTGCTGATCGAGGACGTCGTGCTCGGGCTCTTCGGCCAGGACGAGACCTCGGGCGCCCTGCTGATCGGCGCCGACCAGCCGTTGTTGGTGACCTCTCGAACCTACAACGACGCGGCGTCGGGGACCTATGGTCAGTTCATTCCCGGTCGCGAGCTGGCGGGGGCGGTCGGCAGCGACGAGACGGTCCGTCTCGTCCAGCTCACCCGATCGGCGGACTTCCGGACCAACCTCGGCGTCGCCAACCCGACCGGCGACACGGTCGTGGTCGATGTCGAGCTGGTCCGCGCCGACGGGGCCCCGCTCGCGACCCGAACGCTCACCGTCCCGGCCTACGGTCATCTCCAACGGACCGACATCTTCGGCGCCGATGTCGATGACGCATTGGCGGTGGTCAGCTCGGCGACGCCGGGGGCGGCCTACTTCCCATACGCCTCGGTGGTCGACAACCGGACCGGCGACCCGATGATGGTCGAGCCGATCCCGCCTGGCGGCGAGCTGGTCGTCGCCGCCGCGGCCCACGTCGGCGGGCTGGAAGGCACCGACTGGCGGACCGATCTCGAGGTCTGCAACTTCGACCCCGACATCGCCGATCTCGAGGTCGCGATGCTGGTGAGCGACCAGGCGAACACGTCGCCCGCGACGGCGTCGATGAGCCTTGCCGCCTCGAGCTGCGAGCGGGTGCCCGATGTCCTCGACGCGCTGTTCGACCACGAGGGGAGCGCCGCCCTCGAGCTGCGTTCCGCCAAGCATGAGATCGCCGTGTCGAGCCGGACCTACAACCGCACCACCACCGGCACCTACGGGCAGTTCCTGCCCGGGGCCGGCGAGCCCGCGGTGGTGACCGTGGGGCAGGAGGCGAGGCTCGTCCAGCTCGCCCAGTCCTCCGGGAACGACACCGGGTTCAGGACCAACATCGGCTTCGTCAACCGGACCGCGGTTCCGATCCAGATCGAGGTCGACCTCCGATTCGGTACCGGGACGAGCCTCGGGACCCTGACCGTTCCCCTCGAACCGTACGAGCACCGTCAGCTCAACCGGATCTTCCGGCAGGTGACCTCGGGCGAGGTTGCCAACGGGTTCGCGGTGGTCAGCTCGACGAGCCCCGGCGCCGCCTTCGTCGCCTACGCCTCGGTGGTCGACAACGCCTCGGGGGACCCGGTCTTCATCCCGGCGGCCCAGCTGGAGGACTGAGCCGCAAAGCGAGACCGCGTCGCGGCGTCGATCGGCAGGCGCCGCGGCGCGGGCTGCCTCGATCGGCTCAGCGCGGTCGCGAGATCCTCGCGGACAGCTCGTCGATCTCCCGCTGGATCAGCGGGTTGAGCCGGGAGGCCTGGTCGAGGCGGGTCCTCGCCGCCCGGAACAGCTCGTCGCGGCGGGCCGGGTCCGACTCGGCCTCGACGATCAGCAGCCCGGCATCGGTGACCAACGCCGAGGCCAGCGAGGGGTTGCGGGCCAGGGCTTCGTAGACCAGGCGGCGGCCGCGTCGGACCTCGGCCGCAACCGGCTCGCCCCGGAGCAGCGCCGCCTCGGCCCGCCAGCGGGCGACCTCGGCCGCGCTCTGGTAGGCGATCGGGTTCTGCGGGTTGACCTCGAGCCCGCGCCGGGCCGCGCGCTCGGCGTCCCGGAGCTCGCGCTCGCCCGACCGGCCGTTGGCCATCGCCCAGCGGGCGGCGATGACCTCGGCCGCCACCAGCTCGGGGTAGGCGAAGGAGATGTTGGGGTTGAGCTCGAGGGCGCGGGCGAGGTCGGACCGTGCCGCCTGCACCGCGTCGGTCGGGTCGCGGCCGGCCTCGAGCTCGACCAGGGCGAGGGTGCGCCAGGCGAGGCCCCGGTTGGCGTGGGCGTAGTGGTAGTTCGGGTTGCGCTCGATCGCCCGGTCGAAGGAGGAGATCGCCCCGGCGAGGGTCGCGAAGGGCGACGCGCCGGTACGGTGCTCGAAGACCGCGGCGCGCCAGCGGGCGATCCCCGCGTTGTTGTGGGCGTTGGCATAGCGGGGCTCGAGCTCGGTCGCCCGCCGGAAGGCCTCGAGGGCGCGGTCGAGCGAGCTCCTCGGGTCGAGCCCGACGCTCATCTCGTACTTCGCGGTGCGCTCCCAGGCGTAGCCGAGGTCGTCGTATGACAGCACCGAGGTCGGGTCGAGATCGACCGCCCGCTGGAGGCTCTCGATGGCCCGGCGGAGCTCGGGCTGCGGGTCGAGCCCCCGGTCCTGCCGGTGCTGGGCGACGACCACCAGGGTTCCCCCGAGCGTCGCATGGGCGACGGCGCTCTCGGGCTCGATCTCGATCGCGCGCTCGGCGGCCTGGATCGCGTTGTCGAGGTAGGGGACCGGGTCCTCTCCGCGGTCGTTGGCGAGGTCGGCGCGCATCCAGTGGAGACGGGCGAGCCGTTCGTGGACGCCGGCACGGTTCGGGTCGATCGCCACCGCCCGGTCGCAGGCCGCGACCGCGCGGGCGAAGGCGCCCTCCGCGGTGACGCCCCGCCGGCCCTCGACCTCCATGACCAGCGTCCACCGGCCGCAGTCGCCCTCCTGGATCGCCGGGTCGGAGCGGGCGATGTCGGCGGCCGCCTCGTAGGCGGCGCCGGCGCGGGAGAACGCGGCCATTGCGCCGTCGTAGTCGCCCCCGAGGGCGAGCTCGGTACCCATCTCGAGGTGGATGTCGGCGCCGAGCTTGGCGGCCTCGTACAGCCACTCGGCGTTTCCGGCGGCCTGGTCGGCCTTGGCGAGCGCGGTCTCGAGGTCGCCGCCGTAGTAGGCGATGAGACCCTCGACATAGGCCGGCTCCTCGATCCCGAGACCGCTCGACCGGCGCAGCAGGGCGAGGGCCTCGTCGCGCAGCTCGCGTTCGATCTGGCTGACCCGGGCGGCGCGCAGCTCGGGGTCGGCGATGCGACGGGCGAGGCGGAGCTCGCGCTCGTAGAGCCGGCCGAGCACCAGACCGAGCGAGGACGCCACCCCCGGCGAGTCGTACCCGACGGCGAGGGCGAGGCGGAGGTGCTCCTCGGCCTCGTCGAGGTTCTCGAGGATCAGGTGGCCACGGCCGAGGGCGTAGTGGCCGGGGCCGAAGGCGATCTCGCCGCCCGCCGCCATCTCGTTGCGGATCGCGTCCATCCGGGCGAGGATCGACCGCCGCTCGGACGACCGGTCGTGGAGGGGCATCATCGCCGCCACCCGGGCCAGGCTCTCGATCTCCTTGGCCTGCCCGACGAAGTGCTCGGCGACCGTCGCCCGCCTGCGACCCTCGATCTCGGCGCGGATGCCGAGCGCCGCGAGGATGACCATGATCCCGGCCGCCGCCACCGCGACTGCGGTGAGCACCTTGTGCTTGCGGATCTTCTTGGAGACCTTGTAGAGCAGGCTCGCGCGACGCGCCTGGATCGGTTCGCCGGCGAGGAACCGCTCGAGGTCCTCGGCGACCTCGCGGGCGGTGGCATAGCGGCGATCCGGCTCCTTCTCGAGGCACTTGAGGATGATCGTCTCGAGATCGACCGGGACGTCGGCGTTGAGCCGGTGGGGCGGCTCCGGCTCGCGCTCGGTGACCCCGGTGATGATCTCGGGGTAGCCGCCCTCGTAGGGCGACTTGCCGGTGACGAACCAGTACAGGGTGGCGCCGACGCCGTACACATCGGTCCGCCAGTCGAGCTTGGAGGTCTCGCCGCGGACCTGCTCGGGGGCGCAGAAGGCCGGGGTCCCGAGCACCATCCCGGTCACCGTCAGGTCGTGGCCCTCGATGTCGCGGGCGATGCCGAAGTCGACGATGAACGGTCGCCAGCCCTCGTCCGGCTGGTGCTCGACGAGGATGTTGCCCGGCTTGATGTCGCGGTGGATGAGCCCGGCGAGGTGGGCGGCGTGGAGGGCCTCGGCCACCGCCCGCATGATCTGGACCTTCTGGCCCAGCGACAGCAGGTCGGTGATCTGCTTGAGCGAGCCGCCAGCGACGTACTGCATCGCGATGTACGAGTGGCCCTGGACCTCGCCGACCTCATAGACCGGGCAGACGTTGTCGTGGTCGATCCTGGCCTGGGCCTGGGCCTCGCGGGTGAAGCGCTCGATCAGCTCCGGGTCGTCTCGCCGGAGAAACTTGAGGGCGACGTAGCGGCCGAGCCTCGGGTCGCGGGCCTTGAAGACGTCGCCCATGCCGCCGCGACCGATGAACTCCTCGATCTCGTAGCGGTCCCAGTCGGTCACCGGGAAGCGCTCGAAGGGGTCGGCGCCGCCGGCGCCCGGCCGCACCGGCCGGGCCTTGTCGGCGGTCGTGTCGTCGACCACCATCCCGTCGGCGAGCTCCTGCGCCTCGGCCTCCTTGGCCAGCCGGGCGAGGGTGTCGTCGTCGATCAGCTCGGGGCTGATGAAGCCCCTCAGGGTCGGCTCCTGGAGCCCGTGATCGGCGAGCTGCCGGCGCACCTCGACGAGGGTCGAGTCGGCGGCGCCGGCGTCGATCAGCCCGCGTCCGACGGCGAGTCGGAGGACCCTCTCGGCGACCCGGGCCAGGGGCGGCCGGCGGTCGGGGCTGGGCTCGGCTCTGGACATCATCCTCGCGAGCGATGATACAGCGGCGCCGCGCCCCGAGGTACGGCGGTCGATCGGTACACTCGCGCGGCTCGGGAGGGCTACTCGCCCTGGGCAGGGTCCTCGGCGACGAGGGTCGCGCGCACGATCGAGTCGAGCTCGGGGAAGTCGGCCTCGAGATAGGCGTTGCCCTCGGCGGCGATCCGCTGCTGGCTCGGGCCGCGGCCCCGCGGCGCGCCCTCGCCATAGCCCGAGTACAGGGCGTCGACCGCGTCCATCCCCGAGATCACCCTGCCGAAGGGCGCGAACGAGCCGTGGTCCTTGAGGTAGGAGTTGTCGGTGAAGTTGATGAAGAACTGGGTGGTCCGGGCATTGGGTGCGGCCGGCTGGGCGAAGGTCACCATGCCGCGCGCGTTGTCCTTGACGATCGGGTCGTCGGCGATCGTCGCCCGCGACCAGGCCCGCGACACCGCCGGGTCGGGGTTGAAGCCGCACTGGGCCATGAACCCGGGGATGACCCGGTAGAACACGGCGCCGTCGTAGAAGCCGATCTTCACCAGGTTGTAGAAGCGGTCGGCGCCGTTCGGCGCCCACTCGCGGTTGACCAGGATCACGATCTCGCCGGCGGTGGTCTCGAGCTTGACCCGGAAGGCGTCCGGGGCGCGCTCGGTGGCCAGCGAGGGGTCGAGGAGGGCGGGTTGGGAGGCCACGACGGCGGTGTCGCCGGCGTCGGTCTGTGCGGCGGCGGGTCCGCCCGAGGCGACGGCGAGCAGGAGGGTGGCGAGAAAGAGAAGACGTCGAGGCCTGAGGTCGTGGGTCATCGGTTCTCCCTTCGGACTGCGGGTCGGTCGCGGGACGCCGCCTCGTCCGGCGGCTGGTCCACCGGAAGATCTTACAACGGAGAGGTCGGCAGGGGTCGAGGGTGCTCGTCGACCCGGGGGATTCCGTGCAACAATGACCCCGTGTCCCCCGACGATCGCCCGTCCCATCGCATCGTGACGACGATCCGCGTCCTCCTCGTCGAGGACGACCCCGGGCTGCGCGAGGGGCTCGTCGCCATCCTGACCGCTGCCGGGATGACCGTCGACCCGGCCGCCGACGGGGTCGAGGGCTGGCAGCTCCTCGAGACCGCGCCCGCCCCCCACGACGTGGTGGTGACGGACCGGCTGATGCCCCGTCTCGACGGCATGGGGCTGCTTCGCCGGATCAAGCAGCGGCGCGACCTCATTCTGCTCCCGGTGGTCATCCTGACCGTCGCCGCCCAGCCCCAGGAGATGGTCGAGGGCATCGACGCCGGCGCCTATGCCTACCTCACCAAGCCGGTCGACGCCGAGGTGCTCGTCTCGGTCATCCGCTCGGCGGCGGCCGACTGGCGGCACGTCCAGGAGCTCAACCGGCACATCCGCTCGGATGTCGAGACCCTCGATCTGCTCCGGCGGGCGAGCTTCGACTACCGGTCGCCCGACCAGGCGATGGGCCTCGGCGCTCTCCTCGCCAAGGTCTGCCCCGACCCGGATCGGGTGGTCACCGGTCTGTCCGAGCTGCTGGTCAACGCTGTCGAGCACGGCAACCTCGAGATCGGCTATGACGAGAAGAGCCGGCTGCTGAGGTCGCAGACCTGGCAGAGCGAGGTCGAGCGCCGGCTGACCCTGCCCGCCTTTGCCGACCGCGTCGCGAGCATCGAGGTCGAGCGGACGGCCGACGGAGTCGTCTTCCGGATCCGCGACCAGGGCCCCGGCTTCGAGCCCGCGCCCTATCTCGAGATCGACCCGTCGCGGATGCTCGACGCCCACGGCCGCGGCATCGCCCTGGCCCGGCTGCTCAGCTTCGACGACCTGCACTACGAGGACGGCGGCCGCGTCGCTGTCGCGACGGTCCGTCTCGGCGAAGAATGAGCGCGTCGCGACGTCACAACCACGAAGGCACGAAGGCACGAAGGCATCGCACACGAATCCTCGGAACCTCGTGAGTGCTTCGTGTCTTGGTGGTTGTGATGCTGCGACGCCTCAACAGATCCGCGGGAGATCCGTACCGCTGAGCATGTCGAGGGGTCGGATGCTGCCGATCTCGGTCTCGAGGACCACCGGGATGTCGCCGTCGGCCGCTGTCTCGACCCGGGCGAAGACCGCCGCGTCACGGCCCTCCGGGTGATCCCGGAAGGCCTCGAGGGCGCGGTCGGCCTGCTCGCCCGGGACCCAGGCGAGGACCCGGCCCTCGCAGGCCAGCGCGAGCGGCTCGAGGCCCAGCACCTCGCACACCGCACGGACCTCCGGCCGGATCGGCAGGGTGGTCTCGGTGAGCACCATCCGCAGGCCGCTCCTGCCCGCGACCTCGTTGCACACGGTGAGCACGCCTCCCCGGGTCGGGTCGTGCATCGCGTGGATCTCGACCCCGGCGGCGAAGACCGACTCGATGAGGCCGGTCAGCGGCGCGCAGTCCGAGCGCAGGCCGGCGGCGTCGAGGCCGTGCCGGGCGGCCATGATCGTCGCGCCGTGGTCGCCGAGCGGTCCCGAGGCGATGACGACGTCGCCGGGCGCGATCCGAGCGTCGGAGATCTCGCGGCCGGGCGGTACCACGCCGAGACCCGCGGTGACGGCGTAGATCCGGTCGCCCTTGCCGCGGGGTACCACCTTGGTGTCGCCGGCGACGATCTGGACCCCGGCCTCGGCGGCGGCGCGGGCGGCGCCGTCGGCGCACCGACGCAGCAGCTCGCCGTCGGCGCCCTCCTCGAGGATCAGACCCCAGGTCAGCCAGAGCGGGCGCGCTCCGGCGACCGAGAGGTCGTTGACCGTGCCGCAGACGCTGAGATAGCCGAGATCGCCCCCCGCGAAGACCGGCGGGTCGACGACGAAGCCGTCGGTGGTCAGCGCCGGGCGGCCCGGGGGCAGCTCGGGGAGCACCGCGGCATCGGTCAGGGTGGCGAGAAAGGGGTTGTCGAGCGCCGGGAGAAAGGTGCCGGCGACGAGCTCGTGGGTCAGCCGTCCCCCCGAGCCGTGGGCGAGCAGGAGGCGGTCCGGGGTGCGGCGCTTCACCGGGTCACCCCGGTCAGCCGCTCGTGCCGGTACCAGGCCGCACAGGTGCCCTCGGCGGAGACCATGCAGGCGCCGACCGGCGTCGCGGGCTGGCAGGCGGTGGCGAAAAGAGGACATTCCGGCGGGTCGATGACCCCGCGCAGGACGTCGCCGCAGGCGCACCCGGCCGGCTCGTGGGGCGGCGGGAGCTCGACCGGGATGAGCGAGGCGTCGCGGTGGGCGAAGGCCGGGCGGAGCCCGAGGCCCGAGCCCGGGATCTCGCCGAAGCCCCGCCAGCTCGTCGCGACCGGCTCGAAGAAGCGCTCGACGAGCCGCGCGGCGACCGGGTTTCCCGACGCCGAGACGACGCGACCGTAGAGGTTGGCGATCTCGGCCCGCCCCTCGCCGACCTGGCGGAGCAGGTCCGCGACGCCCCGCATCACGTCGGCCGGAGCGAAGCCGACCACCGCACCCGGAACGCCGTGGTCCTCGGCGAGGAAGCGGAAGCACTCCCACCCGGTGAGGACCGAGACGTGACCGGGGAGCAGGAAGCCGTCGACCTCGAGCTCGGCGTCCTCGACGAGGGCCCGCATCGGCGGCGGCATGACCTTGTTGCCGGGGAGGATGAGGAAGTTGCCGACCCCGGTCTGCTCGGCCTCGGCAAGCGCCGCGGCGATGGTCGGCGCGGTGGTCTCGAAGCCGACGGCGAGGAAGACGATTCGGCGGGCCGGGTTGGCGCGCGCCCGCTCGAGGGCGTCGCGCGGCGAGTAGACGATCTCGATCGGCTTGCCCTCGGCGTGTGCCCGCTCGAGGCTCGAGAGGCTCGACGGCACCCGCATCAGATCGCCGAAGGTGCAGACCGTGACGTCGGAGAGATCGGCGAGAGCGAGCGCCCGGTCGAGGTAGTCGACGGGGGTGACGCAGACCGGACAGCCCGGCCCGGAGATCAACCGGACGCCGTCCGGGAGCATCCGGCGCAGCCCGGCAGCAGCGACCGCGTGGGTGTGGGTGCCGCAGACCTCCATCAGGGTGACCTTCCGGCCGACCGTCCGGGAGAGCTCGACGATCTCGCGGAGCAGCCCGGCGATCGCCTTGGGGTCGCGGAGCTCGCGCGCCTCGCTCACAGGTCCGCCATGTTGTCGGCGTACTGACGGAGCAGGGCCAGCGTCTCGGCCGCCTCGTCGGCGTTGACCGCACCGATCGCGTAGCCGGCGTGGATGAGCACGTGCTCGCCGACCTCGGCCTCGGGCAGGAGCATCAACGAAACCGTCCGGCGGACGCCGTCCAGCTCGACGACGCCCTCGAGCTCGTTGCGTTCGGTCAGCAGCATCGGAATCGCAAGACACATGGGGGGCCCCCAGGAGCATCGATTCGGGCGCGTTGGGCGGCGGTCAGCCGGTGGCAACGCGGCAAGCCCAAGGATACAACGAGCCGGCCGATGGCGGCCGCAATTGATGAATGATGAATGATGAAATCAACGCATGGTGCGTGGCGGCGTGCGCTCGGAACCGGGCACGTCGCACGTGCCGGTTGAACAGACGCCACCAAGCCGCCCCTCATCATTCATCATTCAACACTCACTCCGTCATCTCCGGCTCGACCTGGCGCGCGAGCGAGACCGCGCCAAGCACGGCCTGGCCGTAGGAGAGCCCGCCATCGCCGGGGGGCAGGAGCCGCGGAACGAGGACCTCGAAGCCGGCGCGCTCGAGGTCGCGCCGGAGGTGCCGGAGAATCAACCGGTTGACCAGGCAGCCGCCGCCCAGGGCGACCGGCATGCCGGCGCGCGGCGCGACGCGTTCGGTGATCTCCGCGGCAAGCGCACAGAAGGTGCGGTGGAAGCCGGCCGCGACCGCGGGGGCGGGCTCTCCGCCGAGCAGCCGGCGAGCCGCGGCGGCGATCAGCGCCGGTCCCGGGAGCACGGCCTCGCCTCCGAGACCGACCTCGGGCCACCGCGCCTGCGGCTCGGTCGCCGCGGCCGCGAGGGCCTCGAGCCGGGCCGCCGCCTCTCCCTCCCAGCCGTTGCGGGCGGTCAGCCCGAGCAGGGCGCCCGCCGCCTCGAAGAGCCGGCCCGCGCCCGAGGCGCGCGGCCAGTCGGGGGAGGCGGCGAGCCCGGCGACCCGGTGCACGGCCTCTCCGTCAACCAGCCGGGCCAGACCGAGATCGGGTGCGAGGTCGCCGGCCCCCGCCGCGACCAGCGCCGCGATCGCCACCCGCCAGGGCTCGCGGACCGCGGCCTCGCCGCCGACCAGGGCGACGGGCTCGAGGGAGGCGACACGGCGCCAGCCCAGCCGTCCGTCGACGGTCAGCCACTCGCCGCCCCAGGCGGTCCCGTCGGGTCCCCACCCGGTGCCGTCGAGGGTGATCGCAAGGGCCCGATCGTCGCCCTCGGGGAAGCGGCCGTGCTCGCCGAGCACCGCCGCCGCATGGGCGAGGTGATGCTGGACCTCGAGCACCTCGGCGCCCCGCGAGGCGGCGATCTCGGCGGCCAGCCAGGTGCTCGGGTAGTCGGGGTGGGCGTCGGCGACGAGACGGGCCGGAGAGACCTGGAGAAAGTCCTCGAGGCCGCCGATGACCTCACGGTGGAAGGCCCGCGCCGCCACCGAGTCGAGATCGCCGATGTGCTGGCTCAGGAAGGCCTGCCCGTCGACCGCGATGCACGCCGTGACGAGGAGGTGGCCGCCGACTGCGAGGACGGGCTCGGGGGCGGCGACCGGCAGGGGGACCGGCTCGGGGACCCAGCCGCGCGCCCGGCGCACCATGACCGGCCCGTCGGGGGTCGAGCGCACCACCGAGTCGTCGACCCGGCGGACGACGTCGCGGTCGTGGAGGAGGAAGCGGTCGGCGATCGCGCCGAGCCGGTCGACCGCCTCCCGGTTGCCGCGGCAGATCGGCTCCTCGGACAGGTTGGCCGAGGTCATGACGAGGGCCGGGACGTCGAGCTCGCGGAGCAGCTCGACGTGGAGGGGGGTGGTCGGGAGCATCACGCCGAGGTCGTCGAGACCGGGGGCGATGGCCGCGCAGACCGGCGCCGCCGGATGACGCGGTGCGAGCACCACCGGCGATTTCGGGGAGCCGAGGAGCTCCTCGTCGCGGTCCTCGAGGCGGACCAGCCGCCGGGCCGCCTCGAGGTCGCGGACCATCACCGCGAAGGGCTTGCCGGCGCGGTGCTTGCGCCGTCGCAGCTCGGCCACCGCGTCGTCGCGGTCGGCGCGGCAGGCGAGCTGGAAGCCGCCGAGGGCCTTGACCGCGACGATGCGGCCCGCCTCGAGGTCGGCGCGGACCGCGGCGATGGCGGCATCGCCATCCGTGCGGTTGCCGCCGTCGGCGTCCTGCAGCCACAGCGCCGGGCCGCAGGCCGGGCAGCACACCGGCTCGGCGTGAAAGCGGCGGTCCAAGGGATCGCCGTACTCGCGCGCGCAGTCGGCGCACAGCTCGAAGCAGGCCATCGAGGTCGTGGCGCGGTCGTAGGGGAGGCTCCGGGTCAGGGAGAAGCGCGGGCCGCAGTTGGTGCAGGTGGTGAAGGGGTAGCGGTGACGCCGGTCGGCGGGGTCGGCGAGCTCGCGCCGGCAGTCGCCGCAGAGCGCCGCGTCGGGAGGGACGAGGGCGCCCGCCCGGGCGCCCTGCTCGGTCTCGGCGACCCGGAAGCCGGTGTCGCCGACGACCGGAATCTCGTCGACGTCGATCGCGTCGAGGCGGGCGAGGGGAGGGAGCTCGGCCTGCAGCCTGCGCACGAAGTCGGCGGCCGCCGCCTCGGCGCCCTCGACCTCGGCGGTCGCACCCTCGGGGTCGTTGCGGACCACGCCGGCAAGACCGAGCTCGCTCGCGAGACGGTAGACGGTGGGTCGGAACCCGACGCCCTGGACGGCCCCGCGGCACCGCACCCGGAGGCGGATCACGGCCGGCGCTTGTCCTCGAGCCGGCTCGCCAGCAGCTCGCACCACTCGTCGACGCCCTCGCCGGTGGTCGACGAGACGACGAGGAGGGTCCCGCCCGGGTTGAGCGAGGCGACATAGCCGCGGACCGCCTCGAGGTCGAAGGGAACGTACGGCAGCAGGTCGGCCTTGGTCACCACCGTGACCTCGGCCCGCGAGAAGATCGCCGGGTACTTGAAGGGCTTGTCGTCGCCCTCGGTGACCGACAGCAGGGCGACCTTGAAGTCCTCGCCGAGGTCGTAGGTGGTCGGGCAGATCAGGTTGCCGACGTTTTCGATGAACAGGATGTCGGCCGGCATCAGGTCGGCGACCGAGAGGGCGCCGTCGATCTGGCGGGCGTCGAGATGGCAGGCGCCGCCGGTCAGCACCTGGTGGGCGGGCACCCCGAGGGCCCGGATCCGATCGGCGTCACGCTCGGTGGCGACATCCCCCTCGATGACCGAGATCCGGTAGCGGCCGGCGAACCGGCGGACGGTCGCCTCGAGGAGCGTCGTCTTGCCCGAGCCGGGGGACGAGATCAGGTTTGGTACGAGGGTTCCGCTCCCGGCAAACCGCTCGCGAAGCGCGTGGGCATGCTCCTCGCTGGCGGCGAGGGCCCGGCGTCGGATCGACACAATCTGGTTCTTCATCGGTCCTCCGTGGGTGCCTCCGTGGGTGCCCCACCGGTGCCAGGAGAAACAAAGTTAACAATCTTCTCCCGCCGGTGCATTGGCTCCGAGGGGGACCGAACAGGGAAGGTCGTTAACTTTGTTTCTCCCGGCACCCCTCATGGTTCATGGGCACCCTTCCTCATCCGTTTCGAAGCTGACCTCGATCACGTCGAGCTCGTCGCCGCCGCGGACCTCGAGCGGCGTGCCGCAGTCCGGGCAGATGCGCAGCCAGGAGCCCTCGGACCGGTCCTTGGCCTGGTTGCAGGCGGGGCAGCGCTGATCGGCGCGGCAGAAGTCGACGGTCAGCGCGGCTCCCTGATCGGGGGTGTCGGCGACCACCGCCTCCCAGCCGAAGACCAGGAGGTCGGGCTCGACCGCGGCGAGCTCGCCGACCGCGATGCGGACCTGCCGGAGCCGGCCGCCGCCGTGCTCGGCCACGGTGTCGCGGCAGGTCCGGTAGATCTCGATGGCGATGCCCATTTCATGCATCGGCCAAGTGTAGCCGATCACCGGCGGTCGGGGCGCGCTACAATACAACGCTGATGGTGCTGCCGCGGCTGGTCATCACGGGGGCGTCCGGGTTCATCGGGAGGCGGCTTCTCGACGGTCTCAAGGACGACTTCGAAATCGTCGCCCTGGCCCGGCGGTCGCAGGCCCGGTGCGGGGCGCCCGTCCACCCCAACCTCAGCTGGTTCCAGACCGACATCGGCGACCCCGCCTCGGTGGCGACGGCCTTCCGCTTCATCCGCGAGACCGGGGGCGCCGACTTCGTGATCCACCTCGCCGCGCACTACGACTTCACCGGCGAGGACCACCCGGAGTACTGGCGCACCAACGTCGAGGGCATGCGGCTGGTGCTCGAGGAGTGCCGGTCCCTCGACCTCGCCCGGTTCATCTTCGCGTCGTCGCTCGCCGCCTGTCGGTTTCCACCAAAGGGCCAGGTGCTCGACGAGACGAGCCTCCCGGACGGCGAGCATGTCTACGCCCGGTCCAAACGGTTCGGCGAGGAGCTGCTGGCCGAGGTCGAGGCGGAGGTGCCGTCGGTCATCGTGCGGTTCGCCGCGATCTTCTCGGACTGGTGCGAGTACGCCCCCTTCTACACCTTCATCGAGACCTGGCTGTCGCGGGGATGGAACTCGCGAATCCTCGGCGGGCGGGGGGAGTCGGCGGTGCCATACCTGCATGCCCGCGAGCTCGCACCCTTCATGCACCGTCTGATTCGCAATCACCACCGCCTGGGTCGGCGCGAGGTCGTGATCGCGAGCCCCAACCACACCGTCAACCACCTCGAGCTCTTCAAGCTGGCGAACCGTTACGCCGGTCGAGGCGATGTCCGGCCGATCAAGGTGCCGGCGCCGCTCGCCAGGGTCGGCGTCTGGGGGCGCGATCTCGTCGGGCGACTGATCGGCGAGCGGCCGTTCGAACGTCCGTGGATGCTCGACTACCTGGACTGCGACCTCGCGGTCGACGCCAGCCGGACCCACGAGCTGATCGGTTGGCACCCGCGCGAGCGCCTCTTCATGAGCCGACGGATGGCCTTCGTGGTCGACCACCGGCGATCGGACCCGATCGAGTGGACGGCGCGAAACCAGGCAGCGCTCAAGACGGTCCACCTGCGTCCAAACCTGCGCATCCACCGGCTGCTCGAGCGCCACCAGGACCGGATCCGGGAACGGTTGATGGCCGCGCTGACCGAGGGCCCCGATGTCGCGGCGAAATTCCCGACCGCTCGGGACACCAGCGCTCAGGTCCTCGAGTGGCGCTTTACCGTCGCCTTCCGCCACATCCTCAACTCGGTCCGCGCCCAGGACCGCGGGCTGTTCCTGGCCTACTGCGGCGACTACGCCAGCAAGCGGTTCAGGGACGGAGCGCCGGCCTCCGAGACGGTGGCCGTGCTCCGACTCGTCGGCGACACCTCGCTCAAGGTGATCAGCGCCGATCCAGAGGCGGTCGGCCTCGAGGACCCGCTCCACCTCTACCTCACGATGACCGTCGAGTTCGGCTGCGACCAGGTGCTCGAGGTCTACGAGGATCTCAGCGGAGAGGTGATCCCGGACTCGCCCGAGGGCGCCGGCTGAGTCGCGAGAGGGCTACCCGGACCGTGCCTATCCGGATCGCTCAGGTTCTGACCGATCCCGATCCCGATCCCGATGCGACGTCCGGAAATCCGTCGCAACCACGAAGACACCAAGACACGAAGGCGAGCGCGAAGGAGCTGGTGACGCGGGCCTCCCGCCCGCAGCTCGGCCATCGACTGGATCGAGATGCCGACGGCCGGGGCGCGCGTGAGTCGGGATCGGGAACGGGATCGGGAACGAAAGCACCCCCACCCTGACTCAAGGGGATAGGTATAGTCCGGGCTAGCCGACCGGCGCCGGTGCCACCGCCACCGCCCGATGGACCCACCACACCACGAGGGCCATCAGCCCGTCGAGCACCCCAGACGTCCAGACCGCCCACGGGATCGGGTGGATGATCGTGGCGCTGATCAGAAAGACGAAGGCGGTGACCTTCGCGGTCATCAGCACCGAGATGCCCCGGTAGCGGTGGTGCTCGAGCAGGTAGGCGGCGGCGAGGACGAAGTGGAAGACGCCGGCCTGATAGGCGAAGAAGACCGGGTCGATCCCCGGCCACCCGGCGAAGCGGAGCGTCCACTGGGGCGCGGCCATGAACATCGCGCCGACGATCACGCTGTGCAGCGAGATGAGGCTGATGAGCAGGCGTTCATGGGTCATGGTCAGCTTCATGCGGTCCTCGCCTTCGGGAAGTCCTCGGATATCAGATCCACCATAGACCAGGGTCGAGGGGAGTCGGCCTGAGGGTCGGCCGCGCGTCGAGCCGCGAAAGCTCGCGGATCACGGCGTCGATCAGCGGCTCGATCGCCGCCTGGACCGGCTCGGAGAGCACCGTCCCCTGCTCGACCACCGCCGGGACGACCCCGAGCAGGACCATCTCCTCCGGGCTCGAGTCGGTGAGCTCGGTGGCCATCAGCGACTCCCGGAGCCCGGGCTGGTGTGGGGACAGCCGGGGCGGCGGCGCCGAGCCGATGATCTCCCGGTCGCGGTAGACCTTGAGGGTTCCCGGCGCGCCGCCGGAGGACACGGTGTCGAGCACGATCACCGACCGGGCGTGGCTGAGGTAGGGCAGGAAGTCGAGCCCCGGCGTTCCGCCGTCGATCAGCTCGACGTGGTCCGGGAACTCGTAGCGGCTCTCGAGGATCCTGATCGCGGTCGGCCCGAGCCCGTCGTCGCCCATGAGTACATTACCGATGCCGAGGATGCGGATGGGGGCGGGGACGTCGTTCATCGCGAGAGTATAGCGGAGCGGCGAGGGGTAAAGAAGTGAGAAGGTGAGAAGGTGAAAAGGTGAAAAGGATAGGAGGTCAGGTAGTTAGACGTGAGACGTGAGACGTAAGACGACGGACGACCAGATCGTGGGAGCCAGACGTCTAACGTCTCACGTCTCACGTCTCACGTCCTTCGTCTTCCAGCGAGCGAAGCGAGCGCTGACCTTCTCACTTTCTGACCTTCTCACCTTCTCACCCCCTCACTCTTCACCAAAAAACCGGGCCGGGGGACGCCCCCCGGCCCGGTGGTTGACGATCGCTCGATCGACCTACAGCACCTTCACCGTCGCCTTGACCTTGCCCTCGGGGTCGAGGGTGTGGATGGCGCAGGCCAGGCACGGGTCGAAGCTGTGGATGGTCCGCAGCACCTCGAGGGGCTTCTCCTCGTCGGCGATCGGGTTGCCGATGAGCGATGCCTCGTAGGGGCCCATCTGACCTTCGGCGTCGCGCGGACCGGCGTTCCAGGTCGACGGGACGACGCACTGGTACTTCTGGATCTTGCCGTCCTCGATGACGCACCAGTGGGACAGCACGCCGCGGGGCGCCTCGTGGAAGCCGACGCCCTGGATGACACCGCGCGGGAACTCGAACGGAGTGGCGATCGCGGTGTCGCCGGTGGCGATGTTGTTGACCAGGAGGTCCCAGTGCTTGAGGGAGTGCTCGGCGATGACGGCGGCGCGGATCGCCCGGGCGGCATGGCGGCCGATCGTCGAGTGGAGGATGCCGGGTCCGAGCTTGGTGCCGGCGACCTTCGATGCGGTGTCGAGGGCGGCGGTCGCCCACTTGGCGGTCGTCGCATCGCCCTGGGCGAAGGCCACGAGCACCTGGGCGAGCGGTCCGACCTGCATCGGCTTGCCCTGGAAGCGCGGCGCCTTGACCCACGAGTAGCGCCCCTCGGCGTCGAAGCCGGTGTAGGCGGGGACGGTGTCCTCCTCCCACGGGTGGAGCTGCCAGTCGCCGTCGTACCAGGAGCGGGCGATGCTCTCGGCGACGTTGTCCTTGAAGTACGGGTCGTTGAAGCCGGTGATCGGCTTGACGCTGCCGAGATCGGCGTTGAAGATCGTGCCGCCGGGCATGTCGAAGGTGGTGCCGGCGGTGTCGAGCGGCAGCTCGGGGACCGCCAGGTAGTTGGTGACCCCGGCGCCGTAGCCCGTCCAGTCGGCGTACATTGCACCGATCGCGCAGACGTCGGGCACATAAACCTGCTCGACGAAGGTCTTGACCTCCTCGAGGAGGCTCTTGACCTGGAAGAGCCTGACCATGTTGAGCGTGGCCTGGTTGTCGAGGTTGATGGCGTTCATCACGCCGCCGACCGTGACGTTCTGGATGTTCGGCGTCTTCGATCCGAGGACCGCGACCGCCTGCAGCGCCTTCTTCTGGTACTCGAGGGCCTGGAGGTAGTGGGCGACCGCGAGCAGGTTGACGTCGGGCGAGAGCTTCATCGCCGGGTGGCCCCAGTAACCGTTGGTGAAGATGCCGAGCTGGCCGGCGGCGACGAAGCTGGCGACCTTCTCCTTGACGGCGGTCAGGGCCTTGACGCTGTTGCCCGGCCAGGGCGACAGCGACTCGGCGAGCTTCGAGGCGCGCTCGGGGCTGCCGCTCAGGGCCGATACGACATCGACCCAGTCGAGGGCCGAGAGGTGGTAGAAGTGGACGATGTGGTCGTGCAGAGCGTGCGCGGCGATGATCAGGTTCCGGATGAGCTGGGCGTTCATCGGGACCTGGATGCCGAGCGCGTTCTCGACCGAACGGACCGACGCGATGGCGTGGACCGTGGTGCACACGCCGCAGATGCGCTGGGTGAACGCCCAGGCATCGCGTGGGTCGCGGCCTTCGAGAATCTTCTCGATACCGCGCCACATCTGACCCGAGGACCAGGAGTTCTGGACCTCTCCGCGGTCGACCTCGACATCGATCCGCAGATGCCCTTCGATCCGCGTGATCGGGTCGACAGTGATCATCTTGGCCATCTGAGACCCCCTTTTAGCGAGCCGACGCCTCGGCGGGAGCGCCGCTGAGGATCGGGTAACGTGTCACGATGAAGTAGTACAGCGAGATCTCGAGAGCGATCACCCCGAAGGTGATGAAGACCTCGAGGAAGGACGGGAAGTAGGACTGCCCCGGCGCCGGTTGGAAGGCGGTGATGTAGGTGTTGAAGCGGTACATGCTGCCGGCGAGCATGAGCAGGATCGAAGCCCTGAGCATGTTGGAGAAGTTACTTCGTCGCTGCTTGCTGGCCAAAATGAGCAGCGCGATCGCGAACAGCGCGATCTCGCCCCAGAACACCAGGCTCAGCCAACCCGATGTGAACATCAGCCCGGTCTTGCCGCTGATGATCAGATCGCCGAGCCGGAGCACGAGATAGAGGCTGACCACGACGACCATCGCCCCGGACAGGGAGATGAGCATCGAGGTTTCCTTCTCGCGTTTGAAGAGGTTCGACGAAAGCGACGACTCCCACACGACCACCGAGTACCCCATGCCAACGCAGGAGATGAGGAACAGCAGCGGGATCCACGGTGTGAACCACAGACCGTGCAGCTTGTGACCCGCGAGGAGCATCAGGGTGCCGAGCGAGCTCTGGTGCATGGTCGGCAGGAGCACGCCGAGGGCGATGATCCAGATCAGCGCCTTGTCGTAGAACTTGAGCCCGGCGGTGGCGAAGCCGACGAGGGCCGAGCTCTTCGAGGTGGCCTTCCACTTCTCGAGGAAGGCCGGGCCGAGCTCGATCCAGAGCACTCCGACATAGGCCATGACGCAGAGGGCCACCTCGAGCAGTGCCGAGTCCCAGTTGTAGCGGAAGGAGTCCGGGAAGCCACCGATCGGGATCCGCCAGATATGCCACCAGCGGCCGACGTCGAGGATGATCGCCAGAGCGGCCATCGAGTAGCCGAGGGCGCTGGTCAGCAGCGCCGGCCGGACGAGCGGATGGTAATGGCCCTTGTTGAGGATGTAGCACAGGATGGCGATCGCATAGCCGCCGCACGCGAGGGCGGTGCCGGTGACCACGTCAAAGGCGATCCAGACGCCCCACGGGTAGTAGTCGGTGAGACCGGAGACCACCCCGATGCCGTAGATGAACCGAAAGAGGAGGACGACGGCCCAGACCCCGAGAAAGATCGCCATGAAGGTGACGAACCTCTTGTTGAGGGGGCCGCCCACCGGTTGCGCGTGGCTGTGACTGGCCATTACCCCTCCTCCTTCTTGCTTTGCCGGCTGTTCCGCCAGATGACCAGACCCAGGATGCCGTACAGGGCGACGGGTGCGATGAAGCCGCGGTAGATCCCGTGCTGGATCTCACGCGCCTGCTTCGCGATGCCCTCATCGCCGAGGGTCGGCAGCCCGAGCTTGGCGAAGCTGAGGTCGGCGAGGTAGAGGACCTGGGTGCCGCCGCCGTCGGTGAGGCCGAAGATCTTGGGCTCGCCGTCGGGACCCCAGTAGCGCTCGGGGCGCTCGGCGATGCGACGCTTGGCGTCTTCGACCAGATCGGTGTACTTGCCGAAGATCACCGCCTCCTTCGGGCAGGCCTGGCAGCAGCCCGGCATCGCGCCCTCGCGCAGCGTGCCGGTGTCCGGGTCGTGGATGATGTGGTTGCACAGCTCGCACTTGACGATCTTCGGCACCCCGGTGTCCCACTGGAACTTCGGGATGTTGTAGGGGCAGGCGACCTGGCAGTAGCGGCACCCGATGCAACGCTCCGGGTCCCAGGTGACGATCCCGTACTCGCGCTTCTTGAAGGCGCCGATCATGCAGGCGTTGGCGCAACCGGGGTCGATGCAGTGCATGCACTGCGACTTCATGTACGAAGACTCGTCCTCGCCTTCGTAGATGCGGATGATGTTCTTGGTGTAGCCGTCGAGATCGCGTGGTGGGTTGTACCGGTTCCCCGGCAGGTTGTTGGCGGTCTTGCAGGCGGTGACACAGGCTTGGCAGCCGATGCAGCGGGTCGCGTCGTAGAGCATGCCGACCGCATCCGGCGGCGCCTCGGCGTACTTCTCCGAGGCCTCCACCGGGGCCACTGCTCCGGCGCCTGCGACTGCAAGGCCCTTCAGCAGCGTTCTCCGATCGATGCTCATCTCAGCCCTCCGTTTCCCCCTCACCGAGCTTCTTCGATGCCATCAGCGCCCCGCCGACGGCGGCGCCGGTGGCGAGGCCGACGACCCCCGCCCAGCCGGGCGTGATCGGCCCGCGCTGATCGGCCGCGTGGATCGGCGGCACGTAGTTCGCCGGTAGTGCGGCCTGGGCGAAGAGCGGCTTGGTGAAGCCGACGCCCTTGGTGGTGCAGCCGAAGCACGGCGCGCCGATGCCGATCGGCCACGCATCCGGAACCTCGTTGAAGTGGAGGGTGGAGCAGTTGGCGTAGGTTTCCGGTCCCTTGCAGCCGAGGGCGAACAGGCAGTAGCCGAGGTTGTGGCCCTCGTCCCCGAACTGGCGCGCGAAGCGGCCGGCGTCGAAGTGGGCGCGACGCGGGCAGTGCTCGTGGATCGTACGGCCGTAGGCGAACAGCGGACGGCCCTCGTCGTCGAGCGCCGGCAGCGTTCCCATCGTCGCGAACTGGAGCACCACGCCGAGGAAGTTGTAGGGGTTCGAGGGGCAGCCCGGAAGGTTGACGATCGTCTTGTCGGGGAGGATCTCGTGGGCGCCAACCGCCCCGGTCGGGTTCGGGTCGGCGGACGGAATGCCGCCCCACGAGGCGCACGAGCCGATCGCGATGATCGCAGCGGCGTTGCCGCCGACCTCCTTGAGGATGTCGATCGCGGTACGGCCGCCGATCTGGCAGTAGACCCCGTCGTCCTTGGTCGGGATCGCGCCCTCGACGACGCAGACGTAGCCGCCGCGCTCGACCGCGGCGTGCAGCGCGTCCTCGATCTGGTGGCCGGCCGCCGCGAACAGGGTCTCGTGGTAGTCCAGCGAGACCATGTCGAGGATCAGGGTCGCGATGCTCGGATGCGATGTCCGGAGCAGCGACTCGGTGCAGCCGGTGCACTCCTGGAAATGAAGCCACACCACCGAAGGCTTCAGGCCCGCCTCCGCCGCTTGCGCCCACTTGACCCCGGTCGCTGCCGGGAGTCCGAGGGCCGCGGCGGCCATCATGCAGACCTTGACGAAGTCCCGTCGATCCACGCCCTCTTCGGGCAGATCAACGGGCAGGTCGAACAACTCTTCCCTCCTACCCATCTTCGCCTCCTTTAATCGAACGGCCATGAAGAAGAACTGACCCCAACAAGTCCGACCTAGGATAGGGACATCCGGCGAGAAATGTCAATAAATATGCCTGAAGTCCTAATGAATCTCAGAATCGGCCAAGGTTGTGAATGCGATTCAATCTTATTTGCTTTCATCCCGCCGGCGCTCCTGTGAATCAGTTCACATTGCCGCGTTCTTTGGTACAATCCCCGGGTCGGGGAGGGGGCGAGCGGCCCGATTCCGGGTGGCACGTCCGGGCCCCATTCAACGCGGTGCCGGAACGACTCTGGGGGAGAAGGAGGAGGACATCGTGGAACCTATGCACTTCATCTATCTGACACCGGCGGTGGCCGTCATCGCCCTGATCTTCGCCTACATGCGGGCGGCGTGGATCAACCGCCAGGACGCGGGGACCGACCGCATGAAGCTGATCGGGGGCTGGATCGCCCAGGGAGCGATGGCCTTCCTCGGTCGCGAGTATCGGGTCCTCGCGATCTTCGTCGTGGCGGCCGCGATCCTGCTCGGGGTCTCGAACCACTTCGTCGCGGAGGACACCAACGCATTCATCGCCCTGTCCTTCGTCCTCGGCGCGTTCTGTTCGGCGCTCGCCGGTTACTTCGGGATGAAGACGGCGACCGCGGCGAACACCCGCACCGCCTCGGCCGCCCGCCTCGGCCTCAACGACGCCCTTCAGGTGGCCTTCAAGGGTGGATCGGTGATGGGGTTGTCGGTGGTCGGGCTGGCGCTGGTCGGCCTCAGCCTGCTGTTCATCGGCTACACGCGGATGTACCCGGACTCTCTGACCCAGACCGGCGCGATGAACCTCGTGCTGAACATCCTCTCGGGCTTCTCGCTCGGCGCGTCCTCGATCGCGCTGTTCGCGCGCGTCGGCGGCGGAATCTACACCAAGGCCGCCGACGTCGGCGCCGACCTGGTCGGTAAGGTCGAGGCCGGGATCCCCGAGGACCATCCGCTCAACCCGGCGACGATCGCGGACAACGTCGGCGATAACGTCGGCGACGTGGCAGGTATGGGCGCGGACCTCTTCGAGTCCTACATCGGGGCCGTCGTCTCGGCGATGATCCTGGGCGTGGCGTGGCACGGCGGGCTCGAGGCGCTCGTGCCCGGCTCCGGCATGGACGCCGTGTACCTGCCCCTGGTGATCGCGGTCGTCGGGCTCGTCGCCTCGTTCCTCGGCTTTTTCATGGTGCGGACCAAGGAAGGCGGCAACCCGCAGGCCGGTCTCAACCGCGGGACATTCGGCGCCGGCATCCTGATGGTGGTCGGTGTCGTTTTTGCGGTCAAGTGGGCCATCCCGGCCGGTGAGGTGACCGTCGTCAACATGCTGGGCGGCGCCGAGACGGTGTACCAGTGGTGGGGCATCCTGATCGCCGTGGTCGCCGGGCTCGTGGCCGGCATCGGCGTCGGCGTGATCACCGAGTTCTACACCGCCACCTTCAAGTCGCCGGTGGGGACCATCGTCGAGGCGTCGAAGACCGGGCCGGCGACGACGGTCATCCAGGGCATCGCGGTCGGGATGAACTCGACCACCCTGCCGATCCTCGTGATCAGCGCTGCGATCCTCATCGCATACGAGTTCGCCGGGCTGTACGGCATCGCGCTCTCGGCGGTCGGCATGCTGAGCACGCTCGCGATCCAGCTGGCGACCGACGCCTACGGACCGATCGCCGACAACGCCGGCGGTGTCGCCGAGATGTCCCGGCTCGGCCGCGACATCCGCGCCCGGACCGATAAGCTTGACGCGGTCGGCAACACCACCGCGGCGATCGGCAAGGGCTTCGCGATCGGCTCGGCGGCCCTGACCGCTCTGGCGCTGACCGCGGCCTACCTGACCAAGATGCAGGGCAAGGTGGACATGGACGCGGCCAACCCGTACGTTCTCGTCGGGCTCCTCCTCGGCTGCATGCTGCCCTTCCGCTTCTCGGCGATGGCGATGGTTGCGGTCGGCAAAGCGGCGCAGGACATGATCCAGGAGGTCCGCCGTCAATTCCGGGACATCCCGGAGCTGCGGCCGGCCCTCGAGGCCGCGCAGCGGGCGGAGCACGAGGAGCGCGAGCCGAGCGAGCAGGAAGCGGCCATCATCCGGGCCGCCGACGGCAAGGCCGAGTACACCCAGTGCATCGACATCGCCACCGCGGCGGCGATCAAGAAGATGATCGTGCCCGGCCTGATGGCGGTGCTCGCGCCGGTCCTGATCGGTCTGTACTCGGTCGACATGCTGGGTGGGCTTCTTGTCGGCGTCACCATCTCCGGCGTCTGCATGGCGATCTTCCAGGCCAATGCCGGCGGCGCCTGGGACAACTCGAAGAAACAGGTCAAGGAGCAGGGCCACAAGGTCTGGGGCGACGCCTATGACCAGATGCACAAGGCCACGGTCACCGGCGACACGGTCGGCGACCCCTTCAAGGACACCTCGGGCCCGTCCCTCAACATTCTCATCAAGCTCATCAGCGTGGTCGCGATGATCATCGCGCCCATCCTGTACGCCATTCACTTCGGCTAGGATCGTCCTTCAATCGACCTCGACGCCGGGCCTTTGGGCCCGGCGTTTTTCGTCTCCCGCGTCCGAGTCCGCGTCCGCGTCCGCGTCCGAATCCGCCTCCGAATCCGCCCCCGACGAGGCCGACCCACCGCCGCCGACTTCGTCGGCGGCTCTAGCCCGGACTATTCATGAGCTATCTGCTGCGGCCAACGATGCATCCGCGTCAGCCGCGTTTTCTCACCTCGGGGTGCTCGACGTACCGTCAAGTACGCCTCCGCGCCCCGAGGTGAGAAAACGCGACTGCCATCGGCGCCTCGTTGCCCTCGCGACGAAACCTCATGAATAGTCCGGGCTAGCGTCTCCGTCCACGGAGGCCATCGAGCGCGGCGCTCGCTGTCGTCCGCGGCCGAAGCCGCGCCGCGGCTGGCGCCGCGCCAGTGGGTCTCGCGCGACTAGTCGGTACGGGGTACATCCGAAGCTCATCGGCGCTCGGCCCGCCCCCACCCCTCCACCCACCCGCCCTCAGAAATCCGCACGGGGTCGGACCCCGTCACGGATTTCTGAAGGGATGAGAGCTCAGGACTCGTGCTTCGACGGCACTGAACGATTCGGCGCGTGTCCTTCCAGAGCAAGGTCTTCGGGCGGGGTCGGACCCCGTCACGGATTTCTGAAGGGATGAGAGTCCAGGGCGTGCGACTCGGTATGACCATCAAGACGTCTAGAAGAGGGGTATAATCATGACGGCTTCTGGGGGTGGAGGATGCGGCCGACAAACACCAAGAAGGTCACGATCTCGATGCCGCGCGGACTCATCCTGTTCGCAGATCAGATGGCCGACGCGCTCGGGCTGACCCGGAGCGGGTTCATTGCCGCGACCCTCGAAAGGGCGCGAGAGAACGAGCTTGAACGGCTGGGCGCCGAGGGCTACAGGTTCTACTCAGAGGAATCGAGGGAGTTCGCCGCTGCAAGCGAGGCCGCGGTGGCGGAGGCGATGGAAGATGACTATCGCTAGGGGCGAGATCCACTGGGTCGAGTTCGATCCCGTCAAGGGCAGCGAGCAGGACGGACTTCGCCCAGCCCTCGTGATACAGAACGATGTCGGCAACCGGTTCAGCCCGACGACGGTCGTGGCGGCGATCACGAGGACGCTTCCCCCGAAGCCCTACCCGTTTGTCGTCCTCATCGAGCCTGAGGAGAGCGGTCTGCCCGACCGCTCCGTCGTCAACTGCTCCCAGGTGGCGACGATCCAGTCGACGGGAGCGGCGTCGCGATTCCGACCGCCTCCCGGCGAGTCGGATCTCCGGCCGATCGGCATGCTCGGCGACGCCACGATGGAGCGGGTCGCGGCGGCTCTGCGGTACAACCTGGGGATCTGAGCAGGGGCAAGGGCAAGGGCGACATCCGTCGCAGTGGCAGAAGCAGAGGCAGCACCAGCGGCAGAGACGGGGACAGGTGCCGTGGCCGCTATTGACGCCGTCGCCGTCCGGTCAGATCGTGGACGGCGCCATCCTCGTCGAGGTAGTAGGGGACTTCGGGGTCAAATGGCGTGTCGTGGATCCGGCCGTCGAGCCTCCGGTACTTGGCGGCCAGATCGTTGCGGACCGCCGTCGCGCGGACGAACCCTCCACCGGGTCTGGAGATCGCCGAGTCGACCCGGAGCTCGGCCTCTTCTAGGGCCGTCTGGAGCGCGCGCATGTTCGGTGCGAAGCAGTTGGTGAAGTCGCCGTTGAGGCTGGCCCCCGGATAGGCCTGCCAGAGCGGGATGTCGATGAGCGCTGGATTGAGCGCCTCGAGGGTCGTCACCGCACCGTCCGGGAGGACGACGTGCTCGTCGATGAGAAACGTCGCCACGTACAGCTCGGCGCCGGGTTTCATGACCGAGCGGATCGAATCGAGGGCGGCGAGCGGTTTTCGGAGGTGGTAGAGAACGCCGAGGAAGAGCACTCGGTCGAATCGGCCGTGCGTTTCCGGATCGAGGTTGTAGACGATGTCGACCAGATAGGCGGCATCGCTGCCCAAGATCTCGGCGGCAGTGGCAAACCCCGTTGCCGTCGCCTCGACGAAGTCCATCGCGGTGACCTCGGCGCCGCGTCGTTCGAGCTCGAACGTGAAGTACCCGTCCGAGCAGCCGATGTCGAGGGCTCGCACACCGTGAAGTCGTGCCGGCAACCCGAGCTCGTCGAGGAGCGGCATCTTCTGCCGATTGGAGTCGTCACCCGGGGTGATGACTCCCGGAGCGAGCTCGATCTCGTGCCACCAGCGGCCGCGGGCGGCGATCCGCCGCCGGATCTCCTCGGGGTCGGTGATTCGCGGGGGGTACGGCATGGCTTCGAACACGCATACGGTCGCAGGCGGGCCGGTGTCACTGACGCATCATTCGCCAGGTCATGGCACGGACCTCGTCGAAGAGGGCCAGGGCGGACGATGCTCGGTTCGTCGTCACAGCTCCCGCTCCAATGAGAAGTCGAAGATGTGTGTCGACCTCCTTCGCGGATCCGTACGCGATGCGGTAGTGGTGCACGCGATCCCGGCCGGACCGCCCGGCGCCTTCGGCGAGGTTTGCCGCCACCGAGGATGCCGACCGGATCACCTGATCCGCCAGACTCTTGAGCGGCGCGGGCACCTTGACAACCACCGCGTTCGCGATGGCTGCGGCCTCCACGGCCTTCGAGTGGGCGATGAAGCTGCTGGTTGGTTGCGGTCCGCGCATGGTCACCTCCGGGTGGTTCATGCCCTCCCCCCAGCCGATGAGCCGAACGCGGTCAAGGGGTCGCCCGCCGCGGGCGATGCACTTCACCCCTTGACCGCGTTCGGCTCATCGGCTACTCGTGTCGTCGGAACCACCCGGAGTGACCACGCGTGGCCGCGACCACGGCAACTCCGTCCCGATCACCGGCACTGTTGCTGCCCCTGGCGCTCTTGCTGTCACTGTCTCTGCTACTGCCACTGCCACTGCCACTGCCACTGCTACTGCCACTGCCACTGCCACTGTCTCTTTCACTGTCTCTGCTACTGCCACTGCCACTGCCACTGCCACTGTCTCTGTCACTGTCTCTGCCACTGTCACTGCCGCTGATGCTGTCTGTGTCTCTGCGTTCGGACTCGGACGCGGACGCGGACGCGGACGCGGGTTTTTCGTACCGGCAAGCCGGCACAAAAAAGCCCCCCGGTTTCCCGGGGGGTGAAACGGCTTGCGCCGATTTGATGAGAGTCAGATGCTCACTTCTTCACGTTGCCGGTGGCGGCGCCGTGGAGCTTGACCTCGACCTTCTCCTCGAGGTTGTCGTAGTACTCCTTGAGGACCGCGATCACCTCGGGCTTCGAGAACTCGGCCGGGACCGGCTTGCCCTCGCTCATGAGCTTGCGCAGCAGGGTGCCGGAGAGGAGGAGTCGGGAGCCGCCCTGGTACTTGCCGTTGTCGTCGATCACGGCCTTGGACTCGTGCGGGCAGGTCTTCATCGAGGCCATCGTGCCGCAGTCGTAGCAGTAGAAGGTCCAGTCCATGCACAGAGGCTTGAGCTGGAGCGCGTCGGACGGGATCTCGAGGAAGATCTTCTGGGCGTCGAACGGCCCGTAGTAGTCACCGACGCCGGCATGGTCGCGGCCGACGATGAGGTGCGAGCAGCCGTAGTTCTGGCGGAAGACGGCGTGGAGCAGAGCCTCGCGCGGCCCGGCATAGCGCATGTCGAGGGGGTAGCCGGCCATCGCCACGCGTTCCTTGCGGAAGTACTTGTCGACTAACGCGTTGATCGCCTTGACCCGGACGTCGGCCGGGATGTCACCGGGCTTGAGCTTGCCGACGAGCTGGTGGATGTAGACTCCGTCACAGACCTCGATGGCGACCCACGCCAGGTAAGCGTGCGAGCCGTGCATCGGGTTGCGGAGCTGGAGGGCGGCGACAGTCGACCAACCCCGCTCCTCGAACATCTTGCGCGATTCGGCCGGGCGCTGGTAGAGACCCTCGAACTGCTTGGGGAAGTACGACTCGGACAGGACCTTCACCGGGCCGGCGAGGTTGACGTCCTTCTGCTCCATGACCATCTTGACGCCGGGATGCTCGACGTCGGTCGTCTTGTAGACCTTCTGACACTCGTGCGCCTTGTCGATGGTGTACTTCTCGGTCACCGTCATGGTCGCCATGAACTCGTCGTGCTCGGGGTCGTAAAGCGCGACTTCCTCACCGATCTTGATCGAGTCGGCGAGCGCCTTGTCGGCGGAGAGGGTGATCGGGATGGGCCAGAACAACCCGTTCTTCGAGGGCATCTTCATCTCGTCGACGACGCCCTTCCAGTCGGCTTTGCCCATGAAGCCTTCGAGCGGGGTGAAGCCGCCGATGCCGAGCATGATGAGGTCGCCGGTCTCGCGGCTGGTCAGCGGCACCTTCTTCAGCTTCTTCGCCTTGTCGAGCTCCTTGGCGCGCGCCGGGCCTTCGAGGAGCAGTGGTTTCAGGGTCGGACTTCCATGCGGGGGAACGAGCTGACTCATCGAGCTGCCTCCTTTTTCTTCTGACGCCGTAGACCCCTCGGGATCGCCGGCCTGTTCTTGATCTTCAGGTCAGGTGCTGGTCATCCGCTGGTGAACCATGGCCAGCGAGCGGTAGAAGATGTGAGCGAACTTGGAGTAGGGCAGGGTGAGGAACAGACTGAGCACCACTCCCAGGTGAATCACGTACACCGCGAACCCGACGGACGGGTCGGCGACGAGGTAGCGGGAGAACTCGGTGAGCACACCGGTGGCGATCACCGACAGGACCAACCACAGGAAGAAGCGGTCGAAGGCCGTGGTCTGACCGACGAGCTTGTCCCCCTTCTTGAGGCGGTTCGCGAAGAGCATGATGCCGCCCACCACGAGGAGGACCGCCGAGATGTTCGCCAGCCACTTGTTCCAGTGGGTGATGGGTACCGGGTAGCCGATGTCCTCGAAGAACGGCAGGGCGAAGAACCACGAGAACGGCGGGGTGTCCGCGTACAGGAACACGACCGCGAAGCCCGAGGCGACGGCCGCGCCGACGAAGCCCCACATCACCATGAAGTGCCCCCAGCGGCGGCTCGGTACGCCGCGCTCGCAGCTCGCGAACTTCCGGTGCAGCGCGATGTCGGTGACGACGCCGATGAGCGAGCCGACAAAGCTCCCTCGTCGCGTTTGGCGGTCGCCCATCATCTTCCAGAACCTGCTTCCGGAGACCAAGAGCACCAGGCAGACGAAGCCGACGGCGGCGAAGTTGACGGCGTAGATGAGCGAGTGCGGGACCAGAGCGTCGTAGAAGTACTGACCCATGGTCGGCCCGGGTTGCAGGCCGTGGTGGGTCTCGACCTCGCCGAAGCCGGTGGTGATCCCGATCAACGCCGCCCAGAAGAGAATCGGTCCGAGGACGAGGAGCGGCCAGGTTTTGCGGACGTTGCCGACGAGCGAGCCGAGGGCTCCCGGGAAGGCGAGCTTCTCGACGACCATCGCCCGCAGCGAGGCCATGATGTCGCCCGGGGCGACATCGCGCGGGCAGCGGACCGAGCAGTCGTTGCACTGATGACAGAGCCAGACCGCCGGGTCGCCCATGAGCTGGTCGAACAGACCCCACTGGGCGAGCAGGATCTGACGACGCGGGAACGGAGCGTCGGCCGGGGCGAGCTCGCAGACGCTCGAGCAGGTCGCGCACTGGTAGCACTTGGCCGCGTTCTCGCCGCCGCGCTCGAAGAACTCGGCCCGGAGGTCGGTCGACTCGACGATGGGGATCGATGCCATGCTGCCGCCCCCTTCCTAGAAGCCCTTGAGCGGGTTGGGCCCCATCGCCTCGAGCTCGGCGGAGAACTCGTCGAGCACCCGGGGGACCCTGTCGAACTCGTCGTGCGACAGCTCGACCACCTTGATCCGCTCGGGCTCGAGGGCGAGCCGCTGCAGCGTCTCACCGACGTTTCCGAGGCGGGTGTTGGCGAGCTCGGAGCCGCGCACGTAGTGGCACTGGTAGTCGTCGCCGTACTTGCAGCCGACCAGGATGACCCCGTCGACCCCGGCCGACAGCGCCTCGGCGATCCAGACGATGTTGGTCGAGCCGAGGCAGCGGATCGGGATGATCCGGGTCCACGGGTTCCAGGTCGCGCCGTTGGCCGCCGCGGCCTCGAGGGCGGGCACCGCGTCGTTCTCGCACATCAGCGCGAGGATGCGGGGCTTCTCCTCGTAGTCCTCGGGGATCGACATCGACTTGATCATCTCGGCAACCATGTGGACCGAGTAGTCCTGGAAGCTGATGATCCGCTCCGGGCAGGCGCCCATGCAGATGCCGCAGCGCCGACAGCGCAGCGGGTTGAACTCCGGCGTGCCCTTCTTGTCCTCGTTGAGCGTCCCGAACGGGCACTCCTCGGTGCAGCGCTTGCACTGGGTGCAGCGCTGGAGGAAGAAGTCGGGGTAGGCGGTGTCGCCAGCGCGCGGGTGGACCGCCTCGCCGCGCTTCGCCATCTCGATGCACTGGACGGCCTTCATCGCGGCGCCGAGGCCGTCCTCGGCGGCCTGGGCCGAGTCCATCGGCGCGTGCACCGTGCCGGCGGCGTAGATGCCGGTGCGCCGGGTCTCGTAGGGGAAGCAGATGAAGTGCGAGTCGGGGAAGCCGTACTTCAGGGTCGGCAGGTCCGGACCCTGGCGGTAGCCGAGGTGGAGGATCTCGGTGCCGTCGTGGTGCTTGAGCTCGTCGGCCCGCTTGGCCGACGTCGCGCGGACCTGCGAGCTCTCCGAGTGCTCGGCCTGGTGGCGCGAGTCGATGAGCTCGCGGATCAGCTCGCCGTCGGCGGACTGGGGAACCATGCCGACCGCCAGCACGACCAGGTCGGCCTGGATCTGGACCCGGTCGCCGAGCAGGCTGTTGGAGAGGTGGATCGAGAGCTTGCCGTTGGCCTCGATCTTGTCGACGTCGCCGCGGGTCATCATCATCTCGGCGGTCTTCTGGACCCCGACGAAGAAGTGCTCCATGTGACCCGGCGCGCGGATGTCGCGGTAGATCACCGCGCTCTCGATCGACGGCTCGAGCTTCTTGACCTCGGCGACCTGGCGCAGGGTGTTGACGCAGCACTCGGACGAGCAGTAGCGGAGGTGGTTGTCGTCGCGCGATCCGGCGCACTGGATGAAGGCGATCCGGTGCGGCTTCTTGCCGTCCGAGGGGCGGACGATGGCGCCGGCGGAGAGCATCGCCTCGAAGTCCTGCGAGGTCACGATGTCGGCGGAGGTGCCATAGCCGAGGTGGCCCAGGTTCTTCGCGTCGTAGGGCTTGGCGCCGGTCGCCTGGACGATCGCACCGATCGTCATCTCGGCCGCCTCGGGCCCGCTCAGCGTGAGCTTGAACTGGCCGGGCTGGCCGGTGATCTTGGCGATCGTGGTGTCGGTGTAGACCCGGATCCGGTCGTCGGCCTTCACCTCGGCGATGAGGCCGGGCACCGGGTTCGGGATCGGCGCGTCGTAGGGCGGCTCCTCGGGCGGAATCGACACCTGGTGGGCGAGCTGACCGCCGAGCTCCGAGGCCTCCTCGACGAGGAGGACCGGCTTGCCGAGCCGGGCCGCGGTCAGGGCGGCCTCGAGACCGGCCCGTCCCGAGCCGACGACCAGCACGGTGTCGGCGATCTCCTCGTGCAGGGGCACGATCTGCTTCATCCCGTTGAGCCGGGCCAGACCCATCCGGACGAGGTCCTGGGCGAGCATGGTCGTGTCCTCGGCGGTCTGGCCCTCGCCGTCGGCTGGGTGCGACCAGGTGCAGTGCTCGCGGATGGCGGTGCGGAAGACCGCGGGCACCTCCGACGACAGCGGCGCGAACTCCCGGGTCTTGGCGCGATCGGAGCAGGCGGCGAGGAGGATGCCGTTGAGGCCGTGCTCGCTCACCGCGCCACGGATGGCGGCGAGACCCTCGGGCGCGCACAGACAGCCATGGGTGAGGGTCGCGGCGCACCCCTTCTCGGTGGCCGCTCCGATCACCTCGTCGACGGCGAGAGCGTCGCCGATGCCGCAACCGGTGCACAGAAAGACTCCAAGCTTGTCCATCACGACCTCCCACCGGCAGCGATGACCGCGCGGGCGGCGGCCCCTGTCGCGTCACGAACCGATGCGGCGACGTCCTCGGGACGACGGGCGACCCCGGCGACGGTGACCGCCGAGGAGAGGTCGTCGAGCACGAAGCCCTCGTCGTCCTTGCGGGTGAAGATCGCCAGGTCGTCGTCGACGGCGTTGGGCACCATCCCGGTGGCGAGCACCACGAGATCGGCCTCGGCCTCGATGAGCCGGACGTTCTCGACGTCCTCGACGTGGAGCTTGACCGACCCGCCGTTCCTCTCGATCCGGCCGACCTTCCCCTTGACCAGCTTGACGCCGTCGAGGGCCGCGACCTTGAGGAGGAAGTCCTCGTTGCGGCCCGGGGTGCGGCGGTCGATGTAGTACATCGTCACCTCGGCCTCGGGCAGCTGCTCCTTGACATAGGTCGCCTGCTTGAGCGAGGCGAGGCAGCAGATTCCCGAGCAGTAGTTGAGGTGGTTGACGTCGCGCGACCCGGCGCACTGGACGAAGGCGACCCGCTTGGGAGGCTGGCCCGACGAGGGGCAGAGGATCTTGCCGCCGGTCGGACCGTTCGCCGAGGCCAGGCGCTCCATGTGGACGTTGGCGATCACGTCGTCGATCCTGCCGCCGCCGAGCTCCTCGAGGTTCTCGATGGGGTAGGGACGCCAGCCGGTCGCGACGACGACCGCGCCGACCTCGATGGTCACGCTGGTCGCGACCGCCGACGGGTCGACGGCGTTGACCGGGCAGGCCTCGGCGATGCGCTTCGCCTCGGCGTCGCCCACCGCCTCGCGGTCGAAGACATAGCGCTTCGGCCAGGCGTTGAGGTGGGGGAGGCGGATCGCCTTGACGGTGCAGAGGCCGAGGTTGTGCGGGTCGGGGACCGTGGTCTCGCAGGCCGCCTCACAGTCGCCGCAGGCGGTGCACGCGGCGGTGACGTAGGCCGGCGCGGTGGTGATCGTCACCTTCCAGCCGGCGCCGATCTTCTCCGCCGCTGTGATCTTCGACGAGGTCAGGACGCGGATCCGCGGGTTGCGCTCGAGCCGGCGGGTGTTGATCTCCATGCCGCAGGACGGCGGGCACAGCTTGGGGAAGTAGTTGTTGATGCGCAGCACCCGGCCGCCGATGGAGGGAGACTCCTCCACCAGGACGACCTCGGAGCCCATCTCGGCGGCTTCGAGAGCTGCGGTGACGCCCGCGATGCCGGCGCCGATCACGAGCAGGGGGGAGGTCTTGTTCTCGCTCATTGAACACTCCGTTCGGCCGCGCCCTCGCGCACCTTCATCGTCGGCTCCTTGAACAGGGCGAAACGGAGCCAGCGGAAGGCGAACCGGAGGAGCGCCACGTCGTTGGTCTTGATGTCGGCGACCAGGTCGTCGTCGAGCTCGAATCGCTCGAGAAAGGTCGACTCGAACACGAACTCGCGGAAGCTGTCGAGGTCGTAGCAGGCGGTGTAGAGCATGTGCATCCGCTTGGGGTCGAGCTGGCGCCCGCCGATGAACCAGGGGTGGCTGACCAGCTCGCGGAAGCCGGCCTCGATCTCGTCCCTCTCGACCAGGCGCTGATCGGCGCGCCACCTCTCGGCGGTCCAGGCGACCGCGTCGGGCTGAAGCCGCCCCTGGCAGTGGTCGTCCTCGAACACGAAGAAGATCGGCTCGGGCTCGACCCCGGCGCGGGCCGGCGGGATCGCCATGCCGAGCGGGTACATCCGGCAGGCCCACGGTCGATCCTGGTAGACGGTGCAGCCCTCCTCGCCGACGAACGGGCATTTCTTCCCCTCGTCGTCGCGCATCTTCAGAAGCACCACCGGAAGCTGGAGGTCCTTGGTGATCGGGTTGCCGGTGTAGGTGTCGAGGAAGAGCCGGGTGTGCAGCCCGGTGCGGCGCGCGAGCTGGAGCACGTCGAGAGGCGTCAGGATGATGTTGACGTCGGCGCAGCACTGGTTGAAGCAGGGGACCCCGGGGTGGCAGGTGAACTCGAAGCTCTCGTCGGCGGCGAGCTGGCGCTTGCCGGCGAGGTAGGCCGGGAGGTGGATCTCGGGATCGCTCATCGGAGAGCTCCCGGGTCGCTGCCGCAGCCGGTCACGACCGCCTCGATGATCCGGTCCTTGAGCGCGTCGACCGACCACACGGGGAGCGGCGTGGGCTTGCCGTTGACCGGGTCGACCCGGTAGCGGTAGGACGCCTTGACCGCGAAGTTGGTCTCCATGTGCTCCCAGCCACGGAGGAAGTACGGGCACTCGTCGTTGAAGCAGGCGAGCTGGAACTCCGACTGCCACCCGGTGTTGTCGGGCAGCTCGAAGGGTTGGAGATCGTGGTTGCAGTGGGGACAGACGAAACGGTTTTCTTGAGTCATCAAATCGGTAGCCTCGTGATCTCCCGGGGAAAGCCGGCGGAGGATCCGCGGTCGGCTCTTGAGAGCCCGTTCGACCTGCCGCGATCACGGTCTCGGCGACTCTCATGGGCGCTGTCGGCGAGGTCGTGGCGCGGGTGATCCGGCCGGATCATGCCCTCAGGGATCGAGAAAAGCGGCCCCGGACGCCGGAGCGTCCGGGGCCGTGATGGTCACCGGATCACTTCATCGGGAGGATGTCTCTCTTGAGCATCGTCCACTCTTCGGTCTCCGGGTGCATGGTGCAGTTGACGAAGCACAGCCACTTGTCGTTGTCGAGCTTGGGGAAGTCGGCGCGGAAGTAGTAGCCGGGCCAACGGGTCTCTTCGCGGTACAGGATGGTCCGGACGTGGGCCTCGGCCTGGTAGGTCCGGTGGTAGTTCTCCCAGCACCGCATGAGCTCGTGAAGGTCCTTGGCGCCGAGGTACTTCGAGTCCTCCTTGAGCATCCCGAGGAGCTCGAGACCGCGCTCGCAGAGGGCCTTCGAGGTGGTGAACTGGGCGCCCACGCCGCCCGCGTACTCGTCCATGATCTTCTGCAGCCGGAACATGTACATTTTGGGAAGGATGTAATGCGGGTTGACGTCGATCTGCGAGGTGAAGTCCTTGTGCTCGGCAAACGTGTCGAGCGGCTTCAGGGTCGCGGCCTTGAGCGCCTCGATGGTGGCGTTGTCGACCGTCGGCATCGCCGGCTTCTCCTTGACGAGGTAGCGGATCGCGGCCTTGGCGGCGATCCGGCCCTCGGCGTGGGAGCCCGAGGAGAACTTGTGCGACGAGGCGCCGGTGGCGTCGCCGGCGGCGAACAGCCCCTTGACGGTCGTCATGCACTCGTATCCCCAGAAGTACGCCGGCGGCGCGAGGTCCTCGGGACCGCTCACCCAGGCGCCCGAGGCGCCAGAGTGCGAGCCGATGAAGTAGGGCTCGGCGGCCGCGATCTCGGACGACTTCTCTTCGGGCTGGACGTCGGAGGCCGCCCACAGGATGGCCTGCGAGATCGTCATGTCGAGGAAGTCTTCCCAGGCCTCGCTCTCGAGCTCCTTCATCTTCGCCTTGTAGGCCTTGGGGTCGTCCTTGTAGGCGTCGGCGATCTTCTGGATCGCTTCCTCGGTCCGCATGTAGATCGGGCCCTTGCCCTGCATCACGTCGAGCATGCCGAGGTAGTTGCGGAGGTTGGCCGGGATCGGCTTGACCAGACCGTAGGGCTTCCAGTTCTGGAGCTCGTCCTTGCGCTCGACCATGTACTCGCCGCCGAAGGCGTTGGTCGCGCGGGACTTGAAGAGCAGGAACCAGGCGCCGACCGGGCCGTAGGCATCCTTGAACCGGACCGGGATGAAGCGCACTTCCTGGCAGGTCATCTCGGCGCCGGCCTTCAGGGTGAAGTAGGCCGACGAGCCGGAGTTCCACGGCGGGTACCAGGCGCGGCCGAGGCCCTCGCCCGAGGAGCGCGGCTTGAACACGTGGACGGCGCCGCCCATGGCGCAGAAGATCGCCCGGGCCTTGAAGATGTAGAACTTCTCTTCGCGGACCGAGAAGCCGTAGGCGCCGATGCACTGGTCGCCCTTCATGATCGGGCCGACGATGAAGACGCGCTCGTAGATGTTCTCGGTGCCCAGGTGGTTCTTGGCGGCCTCGGCCACCACGACCTTGTAGGACTCACCGTTGATCATGAGCTGCCAGCGGCCCTCGTGGACGTAGCCGCCGTCCTCGGTCTTCCAGATCGGCAGGCCCCACTTCTCGAAGAGGTGGACCGACGAGTCGACGTGACGGGCGATGTTGGCGACGAGGTCCTCGCGGGCGACGCCCATGAGGTCCTGCTTGACGTAGTTGACGTAGTCCGCGACGGTGTTCTGCCCGTCCTTCAGACCGACGTACTGGTTGATCGCAGACAGACCCATGGCGACCGCGCCGGAGCGGTCGACCGCGGCCTTGTCGACGAGGGTGACTTTCAAGCCGTGCTTCTTGGCCCAGTAGGCCGCTTCGACGGCCGCGCCGCAGGAGGCCATGCCGCCGCCGAGGATGAGAAGATCGGTCTCGACCTGGACAGTTTCGAATTTTGCCATGTTCCCCTCCCTACTTCGTCCACACAGCGCAGCCCAGGGAGTCGGGCTCGGTGTAGAGAACCGGGCCGTCGAGGCTCGGATCGGTGTTGAAGCCACCGAGCGGGTCCGCCTGGCCCTCAGCCGTCGTCCGGATGGGGAACTTGAACCGCTTCACCTGACCACTGCGGAACTTGACCGTCCACATGATCGAGTCGGTGGAGCGCAGCGGCACCACGGACGCGCCCATCGGCACGAAGTCCGCATAACCGCGGACGTCGACCGCCTGCGTCGGGCAGATCTTGACGCAGTTGTAGCACTCCCAGCACATCTCCGGCTCACGGTTGTAGGCCTTCATCTTCTCCTTGTCGAGAACCATGAGGTCATTGGGACAGATGTACTGGCAGGCGGTCTTGTCGAGCGCCTTACACCCGTCGCACTTCTCCACGTTCACAAAACTCGGCATGTACACATCCTCCTTTCGAGCTTGGGTTGTCTTGCGTGACGACCGAGTTCATATACCCTCATCGTCTGCGCCTCGTAGCAAGTCTTGTGCCCGTGTTCACAAAGACCGGTCGAGAGGGCTTCTCAGAATCGTCGAAGTTGTTGGGGTGCAGCGCTTTCGACGAGGCGCAACCGACGGGGGTCCGGGCGGCGGGCTCGCCGGTCGCGGACCGGTCACTGGACCCGGGTGCGATCTGCCGGTGAGCCCGGCGAGCGGGCGAGCTTGAACGCCTATCGCGCTGTGTCGTCGAAGTGTCTGGACTGACGAAACTTAGATAGGTCGGGGGGGATTCGACGAGGGTGTCGTGAAAATTTTCACTTGATTGATTTCGGGGAGGTTGCGCCGCTTGACCGGAGGATGCTGTTACCAACTCGTGACGGCCGCCGGCGGCTCCGATCCAAGTCCAGTGCTTGGTGAACTTCGCCGACGTTACAGCCGAGTGACCGGCTCGCCCTGTCGACCACCCCACGCTCCCGGCCCGACCTTCGAACCGACCGATCCTCGACCGGATTAAGGCTCGAAGGTCGCGCCAGATGTCTCTCACACGCTTCAACTTGTGCCCAGCGCACCCGGGGTGGCCGTAGAATGCGAGTGGCCCGGCGACGGCCAGGGGCGGAGGGGCTCAGCGATCGAGGTTACTGGCCGGTGACGGGGCCGTCGCGGGGCGTCGATCATGGCGCCCAAACACAGTGTTTCCCGCGACCTGCGCCGAACCGGGGGTGGCATCGATCGTGCGTGCGCTCGGCCCAACCCCGCACCGACGCGGGCCATCAGAGGAGGTGGAAGACATGCGCTTGATTCTTCTCGGACCGCCGGGCGCCGGCAAGGGGACGCAGGCCGCCCACATCTGCACGACGCTCGGGATCCCCCAGATCTCGACCGGGGACATGCTGCGGGCGGCGGTCAAGGCCGGCACCGAGCTCGGGCTCAAGGCGAAGGCCAAGATGGATGCCGGCGACCTCGTGTCGGACGACATCATCATCGGCCTCGTCAAGGAGCGGATCCAGGCGCCGGACTGCGCCGGAGGCTTCCTGTTCGACGGCTTTCCGAGGACGCTCGCTCAGGCCGAGGCGATGCTCGATGCCGGCGTCGACATCGACGCGGTGATCGAGATCGCGGTGCCGGATGACGAGATCGTCCGCCGGATGTCGGGCCGTCGTGTGCACCTCGCGTCGGGCCGGACCTACCACGTCGTCTTCAACCCGCCCAAGGTCGAGGGCAGGGACGACGTGACCGGAGAGCCGCTGATCCAGCGCGACGACGACAACGAGGCGACGGTCCGCAACCGCCTCGCGACCTATCACGACCAGACCGAGGTCCTGACGAAGTTCTACGGCGAGGCCGCGGGGCCGACGCTGGTGACCATCGACGGCACGCAGAGCATCGACAGGGTCAAGAACGCGATCTCGACCGCCATCGCCCAGCTGGGCTGAGCGTTCGCTGTCAGTCGCCGGCACGACGCGCCGGATCGGGGCCTCAGGGACCGGTCGCTGCCGGTCTCCCGTCAGGCGCCCTCGAGCATCCGCCGAAGCGCCTCCGGATCGGTGGTCGGGACGCCGCACGCGAAGTCACGGCAGGCAAAGGCCGTGGCCCGGCCGTCCGCTGACCGGTGCCCGGCGGTGAACGGCGCGAGCTCGCGCACCCGGTCGCCCTCCGATCCCGGCGGGACGAGCAGGACCGCTCCCTGCGGCCGGTAGGCGGAGCGGATGACCTCGAGCATCGCGCGGGTGTCGTCGGCATCGGGATCCCCGACGACCACCACCTCGAGGGAGGGCGCGCAGGCGAGCTGGAAGGCGTCCGCCAGGTGGCCGTGGGCGGAGGCGCTCCGCGCGGTGTCGGCGGCGAAGGCGGCGAACAGGCGAGCCGCCCGATCCGACAGGTCGGCGCGGCCGCTGAGCCGTGCGAGGCGTACCAGGTTCATCGCCGCCACCGAGTTGCCCGAGGGGATCGCGCCGTCGTAGACCTCCTTCTGTCGGACCAGCAGGACCTCGCTGTCCGCGGCGGCCGAGAAGTAGCCGCCGTGCGCGGAGTCCCAGAAGAGCCGGTCGGTCTCGGCCTGGAGATCGAGGGCGAGCTCGAGGAAGGCGGGGTCGAGGGTCGAGTCGTACAGCTCGATTGCGCCCCAGGCGAGGAAGGCGTGGTCGTCGAGAAAGGCCGGCACGGCGAGCTCGCCGGCTCGCCAGCGGTGGTGGAGCCGGCCCCGGCGGTCGCGCATCGAGCCGAGCACGAAGGCGAGCGAGCGGCGCGCCGCCTCGACGTACGACGGCTCGTCGAAGACCCGGCCGGCCCGGGCCAGCGCGGCGATCATCAGGCCGTTCCAGTCGGCCAGCACCTTGTCGTCCTTGAGGGGGTGGACCCGGGTGACGCGGTATGAGAAGAGCCGCGAGCGGGTCTCGGCGAGACGGTCGTGACGGTGCTCGGGCGTCCCGCCGAGCCGGGCGGCGGCGGCATCGCCGAGCTCGGTGCGGTGCGGGATGTTGGCGCCGGTTCGTCGCCCGCTCGCCTCGTCGGCGAAGTTCCCCTCGGGGGTGAGGTTCCAGATCGCGCCGACGAGAGCGGCGTCCTCCGGTCCGACGACCCGGGCGACCTCGTCGGCGGTCCAGACGTAGAACCGTCCCTCCTCGCCCTCGCTGTCGGCGTCCTCGGCGGAGAAGAAGGCCCCGTCGGGCGAGGTCATGTCGCGCCGGACATAGGTGGCGACCTCGTCGACGATCCGCCGGTGAGCGGCCGAGCGGCCGCCGGCGAGATGGGCCTCGGTGGCGGCTAGCACGAGCATCGCCTGGTCGTAGAGCATCTTCTCGAAGTGTGGAACGAGCCACTCGGCGTCGGTCGAGTAACGGTGGAGGCCGAAGCCGATCTGGTCGAAGATCCCGCCCCGGTGCATCGCCTCGAGGGTACGCTCGGCCATCTCGAGGGCCCGCGGCTGGCCCGCCAGCCGGGCGTAGCGCGAGAGGAAGATCAGGTTGTGGCTCGATGGGAACTTGGGCGCGCCGCCAAAGCCGCCGTGCGTCCGGTCGAAGCGAGCCTCGAGCTCCCGGTAGGCCCGGTCGGGAAGCGTGGGGTCGGGATCGGCGGCGGCGCGAGGCTCCGCGATCTCGCCCAGCCGGGCCGTGATCTGCTCGGCCGAGGCGAGGATCGGATCGCGTTCGTTCCGCCAGAGCTGGCCGACCCGCGGGATGAGATCGAGCATCCCGATTCGGCCGAAACGGCTCTCCCGGGGGAGGTAGGTGGCGGCGAAGAAGGGCTTCGTGTCGGGGGTCATGACGATCGTCAGGGGCCAGCCGCCGGAGCCGGTCAGCATCTGGCAGACGGTCATGTAGACCTGGTCGATGTCGGGCCGCTCCTCGCGGTCGACCTTGACGTTGACGAAGGTCTCGTTCATCAGCGCGGCCACGATCGGGTCCTCGAACGACTCGTGCTCCATGACGTGGCACCAGTGGCAGGTCGCGTAGCCGATGGAGAGGAAGATCGGCCTGTCCTCTTCCCGGGCCTTCTCGAACGCCTCCTCGCCCCACGGGTACCAGTCGACCGGGTTGCCGGCGTGCTGGAGCAGGTAGGGGCTCTTTTCGCCGGCGAGGCGGTTCGCTCTCGGAGGGGATCCGGTATCGGGTGGGTGGCTCATGGCGGCTCCAAGCTTCGGTCGGACGGGAGAGGTCTCGTACCCTGTCACAACTGGTTCCCTCGGGTGTCACATTCCGCGGGTCGGACCAACCAGCGGAGGGTGCGCCGCTCCGGTATGATCGTCGGGTCGGGTAGACCCTGCCGGCCGGTGCGCGGTCGCGGTCGCATCGTGGTGGTCGCGCCGGCCTCCGGCCTTCGGGCGCCTGCGCCGTTGGAGAGGACGATCGTTGAGGTGGTTTCGGTTGCCGCGGTCTTCGTCGTGCTCATGAGCATGCTCCGGCTCGGCCGGCCGGCCGTCCGTCCCGTCAACGACGATGCCGAGCCGGGGCTCGTCCTCGAGATGGCCGCAACCGTGGGCTCCTGACGGAGCGGGCGATGAAGATCGTCGTCGCCCCTGACAGCTTCAAGGGGAGCATGAGGTCGGATGAGGCCGGGGAGATCATCGCCGCCGGCCTGCGGGAGGGCCTGCCCGGCGCCGAGATCGTCGTCATCCCGATGGCCGACGGAGGCGAGGGCACGACCGACGCGGTGGTCCGGGCGACCGGTGGGAGGCTCAGGCCGGTGTCGGTCACGGGACCGCTCGGAGCTCCGGCGACGGCAGCCTACGGTGTCCTCCCGGACGGTCGGACGGCGGTCATGGAGATGGCCTCGGCGAGCGGGATCGAGCTGGTTCCCGCCGGCGCGCTCGACCCGATGCGGGCCTCGACCGTCGGTACCGGCGAGCTCCTCCGCGCGGCGATGGACGCCGGGGTGCGGGACATCATCATCGGCATCGGGGGCAGCGCCACCGTCGACGGTGGGATCGGGATGGCCCAGGCGCTGGGCTTCCGCCTGCTGACCGCCCGGGGCGAGCTGGTCGGGTCCGGCGGTGGCGCCCTGGCGAGCATCGCCCGCGTCGAAACCTCCGGCGTGGTCCCGGCCCTCGCGGAGAGCCGGATCAGGGTCGCCTGCGATGTCACCAACCCGCTGCTCGGAGAGCGCGGCGCGGCTCGGGTCTTCGGTCCCCAGAAGGGCGCGAGCCCGGCGATGGTCGAGGAGCTCGAGACCGGTCTCGCTCACCTCGCCGAGGTCTGGAAGAGGCAGGGCATGCTCGACTCGGTGAGGAGGCCCGGCGACGGGGCGGCCGGCGGTCTCGGCGCCGCCCTCCGCGCCTTCTGCGGCGCCGAGATGGCATCCGGCGCGGAGCTCGTCGCCGAGATCACCGGCTTCGACCGGGAGATCGCCGACGCCGATCTGCTCGTCACCGGAGAAGGCCGGACCGACGACCAGACCGCCGACGGCAAGCTCTGCGTGGTGCTGGCCCGCAAGGCGCGCGAGCAGGGTGCGAGGACGATCCTGATCTCGGGCTCGCTGCACGGCGAGAGCGGTACCGTCGAGAGGTTGTTCGACGCGGTCTTCGCGGCGGTGCGGGAGGTGTGCACCCTGGAGGAGGCGCTGGCGGGAGCCCGGATCAACCTGGCGCGGATCGCGAGGAGCGTCGGCCGGGTGCTCGCCGTCGGCGCCCGAGGAGGGGAGGATGGACCTGCGTGAGACCCTGATCGGCCTCGTCGAGGCGCGACCCCAGGGGCGCGACCGGGTGAGGCTCGACCTGGGCGACCGGTCCCTCGAGCGTACCGGACGGACCCCCGGCGAGGTGATGGACGCCGCCTTCTGGGCGGTGCTCCAGGAGGGGTGGCGGTCGGGCTTCGGCGCCGACGCCGACCACCTCAAGACGCCCGCCGACGTCGACCGGATGGCCGCTGCCGGCTTCACGATGTTCACCATCGACCCCGGGGACCACGTGGTCGACGCCGCCGACCACATGGGTCCGGACGAGCTCGAGGGCGCGTTCGAGGCGGTCCCGTGGGAGGGGCTCGAGACGACGAGGGGAGAAGCTCTCGATCGCTACCAGAGCCGGCAGCTCGACGTCGCCGCCGAGCTGCGCCTCGCGCCCGACGGGGAGGACGTGCGCCGGGCCTGGGTGAAGTACGGCGCGGCCCTCGCCCACGCCGTCGTCATGTACCGGCATATCGCCTCCACCATGGGCGATCGCCGCTTCGAGGTCGAGGTCTCGGTGGACGAGACCGCCTCGGTGACCTCGGCCTTCGAGCACTATCTGGTCGCCTCCGAGCTGAAGCGGCTCGGGGTCGCGTTGGTGGGTCTCGCGCCGCGCTTCGTGGCGGACTTCGAGAAGGGGGTCGACTTCCGTGGCGACCTCGGCGTGTTCCAACGGACCTATCTCGAGCACCTGTCCATCGCGGAGGCGCTCGGCCCCTACAAGATCAGCATCCACTCGGGCAGCGACAAGTTCTCGGTCTACCGGGAGATCGGGCTCATCGGCCGGGGCAGGGTCCATGTCAAGACAGCGGGGACCAGCGATCTCGAGGCGCTACGGACGGTGGCCCTCTGCGAGCCCGGGCTGTTTCGCGAGATTCTCGACTTCTCACGCTCGATCTACGAGCGCGAGCGGCGGACCTACCACGAGTCGGCCAGGCTCGAGAGGGTCCCCGCTCCGGCCACCGTGGCCGACCCGTCGCTGCCCGATCTGCTCGACGACGACGACGCGCGCCAGGTCCTGCACGTGACCTTCCGCCGGGTCCTCGCCGAGACCGGGTCGGACGGCAAGCCGCTTTTCAAGAACCGGATCATGGACCGCCTCGACGCCGACGAGGAGACCCACGAGCGCCACCTGGTCCGCCACTTCCGGCGTCACCTCGAGGCCTTCGGGGTGATCGGCGACCCGTGCAGGGGCTCGTGAGCTACGACGACCAGCCATCCCCGGCGAGCCAGCGCGGCGCCCGGGTCGGCCGCTGGCTCGGCCCGGCCAGCTTCGTCGCCCTGTGGCTCGCGCCGGCAGGAAGCCTCGACGGGGAGCCAAAACGGCTGCTCGCGGCGGTCGTGTGGATGGCGGTCTGGTGGGTCACCGAGGCGGTCCCGCTCGCGGCGACCTCGTTGCTGCCGCTGGTGCTCTTTCCGCTGCTTGACCTGCGCGCAGTGGGGGAGGTCGCCCCCAACTACTCCAACCACATGGTCTTCCTCTTCCTCGGCGGCTTCGTCCTGGCGCTGGCGGTGGAGCGCTCCGGGCTCCACCGGAGGATCGCACTGGCCGTGCTGGGGGCGGTGGGGTCGTCGCCGAGACGGCTCGTCTGGGGTTTTCTCCTGACGACCGCGATGCTCTCGATGTGGCTGTCGAACACCGCCACCGCCCTGATGATGCTCCCCATCGCCGGGGCGGTCACCCGCCGCGTCGACACGCCGGGTGCCGCAGCCCGGGTCTTTCTCGCCGTCGCCTACGGGGCCTCGATCGGCGGGATCGGCACCCTGGTCGGCACGCCGCCGAACCTGGTCCTGGCCGGGATGGCGCCGAGCCTGGTCCCCGGGATCACGCCGATCAGCTTCGGGGGCTGGATGCTCTTCGGCGTGCCGCTGGTGCTCGTCTTCCTACCGATCGTCGGGCTGATCCTCGGCCGCGGTCTGGGGCGGGGGGGCGGGGTCGCGGCCGGTTTCGACGAGGAACGGCGCGCTCTCGGTCCGGTCACCGCCCACGAGCGCCGGGTCGCCGTCCTGTTCTCGCTCACCGCCCTGGCCTGGGTCACTCGGGCCGGTCTCGACTTCGGATCGGTCTCGATTCCGGGATGGAGCCAGCTCCTCGTCCGGTGGGACCTGCTCTCCGACGCCGCGCTGGTGACCGACGCGGTCCCCGCGATCGCCGCCGCGGTGCTCGCGACCCTGCTGCCCGCGGGGACCGGCGACCGGCGGCCCCTGCTCCTCTGGAGCGAGATCGAGGCCGGCGTGCCCTGGGGGGTGCTACTGCTCTTCGGCGGTGGCTTCGCGATCGCCGACGGGGTTCGGGCCGCCGCCCTCGATACCTGGCTCGCCGAGAGCCTGTCCGGGCTCGCCGTGCTGCCGCTGCCGCTCGTCGTGCTGACAATCTGTCTGATCACGACGAGCGCCACCGAGCTCACCTCGAACACCGCCACCGCGACCCTGCTCATGCCGGTGATGGCCGCGCTCGCCACGGTCCTCGGCGTCCACCCCTACCTGACGATGGTACCGGCCGTCGTCTCCGCCTCCTGCGCCTTCATGCTGCCGGTCGCGACTCCGCCCAACGCCATCGTCATCGGCTCGGGCGCAGTGAGTATCAAGGACCTCGTCCGCGAAGGCCTCTGGCTCAATCTCGTCGGCGTAATCGTCACCACCGTCCTCGTGCTCACCCTCGGACGGCTCGTGTTGCCGATGTAATCGGTCGACGAAGAACACGTCGCAACCACCAAGACACGAAGTCACAAAGGCATCGCACACGAAGGGTTCGAATCCTCATCACAGCGATCGCGGTTGCCCGCAGTCGCCTGATGATCATCCGGTTCTTCGTGATTTCTTCGTGTCTTCGTGTCTTGGTGGTTGCGACGGCTTCAGTCGTTCGAATCGCGACACGCGGCCTCGACCTCGTCGATGGTCTTGGGGATGCCCGGGCCGAGCACCCGGGCGCCGTCCGCGGTGATCAGCAGGTCATCCTCGATGCGGATGCCGCCGAAGCCCTTGTACCCCTCGATGGCGTCATAGTCGATGAACTCGGCGTGCCGGTTCTCGGCGCGCCACTGGTCGATGAGGGCCGGTATGAAGTAGATCCCGGGCTCGACGGTGATCACGAAGCCCGGCTCGAGCTGCCTCGTCATGCGCAGGAAGCCGAGCCCGAACTGGCTCGACCGCTGCTCGCCCTCGGGGTAGCCGACGATGTCACCGAGGTCCTCCATGTCGTGGACGTCGAGGCCCATCATGTGGCCGATGCCGTGCGGGAAGAAGAGGGCGTGGGCGCCGGCCGCCACGGCGTCATCCGGGTTGCCCTTCATGAGCCCGAGGTCGGTGAGGCCGCCGGCGATGGTGCGCGCGGCGAGCAGGTGCATCTGCTTGTTGTCGTGCGCCGGCGAGGCTGCGTTGATCACCGCCATCTGCGCGGCGAGCACGATCTCGTAGATGCGGCGCTGGCGATCCGAGAAACGGCCGTTCACCGGGAAGGTCCGGGTGATGTCCGAGGCGTAGAAGAGGGGCGACTCGGCGCCCGAGTCGACGAGCATCAGGTCGCCGTCGGCCAGGGTGTTGTCACAGCTGTGGTTGTGGAGGACCTCGCCGCGGACGGTGACGATCGGGGTGAAGGCCTCCCGGCGGCCGAGCTCGAGGGCCCTCGCCTGCATGAGCCCGGCGACCTCGTACTCGGCCCGTCCCGGACGCGCCGCGCCCATCGCCACCCGGTACATCTCGGCGGTGACGGCGAGGGCGTCCTCGATCTCGGCGACCTCGTCGCGGCTCTTGATCAGCCGCTGGGCGCAGACCGCCCGGACGAGCTCGGCGGACACGCCGCCGTCGACGGCCCGGGGATCGCCGCCGAGCAGCTCGGCGAGCTGGAAGCGCCGCTCGGCGCGGTAGGGGGGGAGGTAGTGGACCCGGACCCCGGCCCCGGCCAGCTCGCGGAGATCCGGGCCGAGCTCGGCGACGGCCCGGTGCTCGGCGAAGCCGCCGGCGGCGGCGTGGTCTCCGACGTGGGGCCGGGGGCCGTGCCAGACGAGGTCGTCGGGATCGTGGGGCCGCCCGTACAGCGTGTCGCGTCCGTCGGGGGCGATGAGTGCGGCCATCCCGGTCTCGGAGATCCCGGCGTAGTACAGGAAGTGGGAGTCCTGCCGGAACGGGTAGGCGTTGTCGACGTAGTTCTTCGGCGCGTCGTTGTTGCCCAGGATCAGGATCGCGCCGCCATCGACGGCGGCCCGGAGCTGCGCGCGCCGCGCGCGGTAAACACCAGCGTTCATCGTGGCCTCCAATCCGCCCGGTCATTATGGCAGGGCGCGCCCTCGTCACAACCACGAAGGCACGAAGGCACGAAGACATCGCACACCAAGAGGTCGGTATCGGATCTCGAGGACCGCGGCACGCCGGGGTCCTAGAAAGCCGAAGCCGGCTCGTGGCGATCGTATCGAGTCGTGGTGTCGTGGTGGGTGCGACGGTGCGATGAACGAAAACGCCCGGGGGGTGAGACCCGGGCGTGAGACGTACTGTTGACCGTCGACGGTCGGCTAGCCTCCGGCGGCGGCCTCGAGCTCGTCGAGCTTGTCCGGGTTGGAGGTGGCGATCTCGACGAGCGCCTTGGGGATGTTGCTCTGCCCGCACATGGCGGCGATCTCGGCGGGGTCGCTGGAGAACTCCATGATCTCGCGGATCGCCTCGATGTGAGCGAGCATCTCGGCGGGCGGGATGTCCTCGATTTTCGGCCCCTCGGCGGCCGCCTTCTTGGCCGCCGCGGCCTCGGCGGCGAGCCGCTCCTTCTCGCGCAGCTCCTCCTCCATGGCCTTTTTGGCCGCGTCGATGGTGGCCTGGGCGATACCGGCGATCGCGACGATCGACTCGGCGGAGACTTCCTTGTTGATGAGGTGCTTGACTCTCTCGAGATCGTCCTTGCCCTCGACCTCCTTGAGCAGGCCCCTGACCCGCTCGGTCTCGGCGAGCTCGGCGGCGATCGCCGCCTTGACCCCGTCGAGCTTCGCCTGGTCGATGCCGAGTCGGGCGAGGATGACGCTCTCGGCGACCCTCTCTCCGATCAGGTATCGAATGCCCTTGTCGCCGCCGAGCTCGCCGGCCTTCGCGACCATCAGGTCGAGACGGACGCCCTCGATGATGTCGCGCAGATCGCCGCGCCGGTCGAGGTCCTTGACCTCGGGGAAGTCGGCGCCGACCCGGTGGGCAAAGGCGATGGTCGCCTGGATCGGGTTCGCGACGTCGTCGAGGGTGAGCGCCTCGACCGCGGCGGTGTAGTCGGTCAGGAAGGGCCGGCCGACCTTCTGCCGCATCACCGCGGCTCGCCGGAGCAGCATCATGTTGGCGGCGTGGTGCGAGACGTTGTAGCCCTCCTGGTCGAGGGCCGCGGCGATCCGGTGCACCGTCGTCTCCCTGGCCCGGTCGTCGAAGTCGGCCGATCCGAGCTCGGCGATCTTGCCCTCGATCGCGAGCCACAACGGCGTGCTGCCTGCTGCTGCGCTGGTCATCGGTGCTCCTCCCATCGGCGTGGTGCGCCGGCCGATCGGGGCCGGCGTCGTCGGGTGGGAAGAATAGCGCAGATTCCGAACCGGGGACGAGCCCGCGTCTCAGTACTTTCGCGCGAGCCGGAGCGAGCTCGGCTGACGGGTGACGTGGAAGCGGCGGGCGAGCACCTCGCGGTAGGGGCTCGCGGGCGCCGGCTCGCCGTTGATCGTCTCGATGTCGATCCGTGACATCGGTCTCGCCCGGCGACCGAGCCGGACCGCGAGAAAGTCGAGATAGCCGGCGAGGCCCGGGTCGTCGGGCGGCGGAGCGATCGTGAGCTCGGCGCCGCGCCGGACCGACACGATGACCAGCCGGCGGCCGTGGAAAACGAGGTGGTTGCCCGGGACCCGTCTCGGAAGGTCCCAGGGGGCGCCCTCGAGGCCAAGCCCGCAGGGCGAGGCCGGGTCGATGGCGTTGACCCACCAGACGAGGTCCTCGTCGAGGCCCTCGCGCAGCCGGCGGACCGCCTCGTGGCTGGCGAACTGGAGGCCGTCGACGCCCTCGATGAACCGACCCGCGACGATCTCCCCGGCGAGCTCGAGCAGGCGGAGGGCTCGGAAGAGGCGAGACCAGCGCAGCTCGGACGGCTCGCGCTCGAGCAGAGCTCGAAAGACGATCCCGTAGCGGTCGAGCACCACCCGCGCCCGGTCGAGGGCCTCGTCCTGGCGCTGGAGGATGTCGTCGTCATCGCCGTCGCCGATCTCGGGGAGGGCGAACCAGGCGCCGGTGAAGGGGCGATCGCGCCGCCAGCGGTCGAGACCGGCCCGGCGGCCCCGTCCTCGGGTCACGGTCGCCGACCCCGGCGGCGACGCCGCGAAGCCGGCGGCGAGACCGCTGCGCAGCGCGTCGAAGGTGTCGGACGAGACCTCGCCGGCCCACGCGGCCCGCCACAGCCGCCGGGTGAGCCGGCCGCTGTCCAGCCCGGAGCCGCGGACCAGCTCGTCGAAGGTAAAGCGCCCGGCCGGGTAGGGCAGGATCGCGGCGGCGGGCGTCCCGTCGTCCGGCGCCTCCGGCGCGATGCGGAGGGCGCCGAGCTCGGTCTCGAGGGCGAACATGACCTTGCCGTTCCCCGCGCCGACCCAGCGCAGGTCGCTGGTCCCGAGCAGGCCGTCGAGCCACTCCGGGTGATAGGGATCGAGGCGGGCCGGGAAGATCTCGGTCTCCCACAGCTCGACCGGGAGGGGCAGGCCGAAGAGCCGTTCGAGGGCCTGCTCGAGGTCCTCGGGCGCCGCGTCCCGGGCGCCGAGGCCCTGGTGTCCGGCGAGCAGCAACGGCAGCGCGCGGGCGTCGACCGGCTCGAGCTCGGGACGGGCCTCGGAGCGCGCCCGGCGGAGCAGCCGCTCGAGGTTCTCACGGTCGCAGACCTGCGGCCCCCCGACCCCCTCGACGAGCTCGCCGACGACGACCTCCTGCGCCGCCTCGAGCTCGCCGATGGCCATCTCGAGGTCGGGAGGCTCGAGACCCAGGCAACGGCCCACCCAGGCCGGGTCGACCGGGGGGTAGAAGCGCAGCCACTCGCCGAGCAACGAGGCGAGCTCGCCGAGCCCGGCTGGCTGGTCGGTATCGTCGGTCTCGCTGGCGACGACCCTCTGTCGAGCCTGCTCGATGGCCTCGGCGGGAGGGTCGGCGCCGGTGATCGGCCGCAGGTCCCGGTCGGTCAGCTCGCGACCGAGGGCGCGGGCCACCCTGGCGAGGCCCTCGACCGGGCAGACGACGGCCCTGTCCCGGCCGACGCCGACGATCACGACGCGGTGCGCGACGGAGGCCGCCGACTCGCTCGCCGGCGCCCGGTGATCGCGGTCGATCGCTTCGAGCAGGGCCCGCCACTCGTCGAGCGGGATGAGCACCCGCTCCTTGAGCCACTCGAGCAGCTCGTCCGGGCCACGGGGAGACCAGCCCGGCGCGAGCCGTTGCAGCCGTTCGCCGAGCTCGGCCGCCAAGCCGGCGGGAATCCGCGGTCGGAGGTGCTCGGCGAGGGCGATCTCGCGGACCAGGTCCGCCCGGGCCCCCGAGCCGACCGTCGGCGTGTCGTCCTCGTACATCAGCTGGTTGGTCTGCTTCCAGGCGACCTGCGCCGAGAACGGCGACGGTGTCTCGGTGGCGACGTGGCGCACGACCGCCCGGCCGTCCGCGACCTCGTCGAGACGCCGGCGGAGGACGTCGAGCTCGAACTCGTCGCGCAGGCAGGTCCGCCAGGCCTCGAGCACGATCGGGAAGTCGTCGTGCCGGCGCACCGCCTCGAGCAGCTCCTTCGACCGCTGGCGGCTGACCCACAGGGGCACCCGTTTGCCCGGCGCCGCCCGGGGCAGCAGGAGGGCGCGGCCCGCGGCCTCGCGGAAGCGGGCGCCGAAGAAGCCCGAGCGCTCGAGACCCGACCGGAGGAGGTCGTCGAGGCGCTCGACCGCAACCAGCTCGAAGGGGTCGCCGACGTCGATCGTCGCGGGGTGGACGAGGACCACGCAGTCGGCGGAGTGGGCGATCTCGGGACGTGCCCCGTAGCGGGCCTCCCAGGCGGCGGAGAGGGCGATCGCGAAGGGCCGGTTGACCCGGCCGCCCCACAGGGTGTGGAGGACCAGCTGTCGGTAGTCGCCGCGACCGGCGGGGGGAGAGGTGTGCTCGACGATCACGCGGTGACGGTGGGGGAGACAGCCCGTCGCCTCGCGCTGGGCTCTGAGATGGCGGACCAGCTCGGCAGCCGCCGCGGCGTCGAGCCGATACGAGCGGCGGAGCTCGGCCGCCAGCTCGGGCTCGCCGAGCCGGGCGTCGACCGCCTCGAGGAGCTCGGCCATCCGCTCGGCGACGAAGCTCGAGCGGTCGAGCTCCTCGGCCCGCCAGAACGGGGCCATCGCCGATCTCGCCGGGGTCGGGGTGACGAAGACGTCGTTGTGGGTGATCCGTTCGACCCGCCAGGTCTGGACGCCGAGGGTGAAGGTGTCGCCGACCGAGCGCTCCCAGACGAACTCCTCGTCGAGCTCGCCGAGGGGCGCCCCGCTGCCCTCGATCCTCAGCCGGTGGTAGCCGCGATCGGGGATCGTCCCGCCCGCCAGGAAGAGCGAGCGCGCGGCCCCGGGCCGTGCACGGACGACGCCGTCCACCCCGTCGATGCTCACCATCGGGCGCAGGCTGCGGATCCGGCTCGAGGCGTAGCGGCCGGCAAGCATCTCGAGGACCAGGTCGAAGTGGCGGCGGGGCAGCCGGTGATAGGGGTCGGCGCGGCGGATCGAGGCGTAGAGCTCGTCGGCCGTCCGGTCGCCCGCCACGACCATCGACAGCAGGACCTGGGCGAGCACGTCAAGGGCGTCGGTCACCGGCTCGATCGCCTCGATCTCGCCGTCGACCGCCGCGCGGGCGACCACCGCGGCCTCGAGGAGGTCGCGCCCGAGCAGCGGCATCAGCCGGGCGCGGCTGGTCTCGCCGACCCGGTGGCCGGCCCGCCCGACCCGCTGCAGCGTCGAGACGACCGATGGCGGGGTCTGGACGAGAACCACCTCGTCGATGGCGCCGATGTCGATGCCGAGCTCGAGGGAGCTGGTGGCGACGATCGCCCGGAGCTCGCCGCGCTTGAGGCGGGTCTCGACCTCGGTCCGGATCTCTCGCGACAGCGCGCCGTGGTGCGAGTAGGCGATCCGCTCGGGGCCGGCCTCGTTGATGAAGCGGGCGACCTTCTCGACCGAGCGCCGCGCGTTGCCGAAGACCAGGGTCGACCGGTTGCCGGCGATCGTCCGTCGCAGCTCGGCGCCGAGGGTGGTCCAGAAGGCGTCGGGCTCACGCCGGTCCTCCGAGGGCCGGGCGGCCGGTAGGACGACCTCGAGGTCGATGGCCTTGATCGCCTTACTGACCACCACCGAGACCGGACGCGGGCGGTACTCGGGGTCGGTCGTGCCGTCGGCCGGGGCCCAGCCGCCGACCCAGGCGGCGATTTGCTCGCGCGGCCGGACGGTGGCCGACAGGGCGATGCGCTGGATCTCGCCGACCAGCTCGGACAACCGCTCCACCGCGGTGATCAGGTGGACCCCGCGCTTCGACCCGGCGACCGCGTGGACCTCGTCGAGGATGACGCAGCGCAGCCCGGAGAGGAGGCGACGGCCGCCGATCGAGGCGAGCAGGATGTTGAGCGACTCCGGGGTCGTGACGAGGATCTCGGGCGGCGAGCGCAGCATCCGGCGCCGGTCGTCGGCCGGCGTGTCGCCGGTCCGGCTTTCGACGCGAACCCGCGGGACCTCGGCGCCACGTCCGGCGAGCTCGGAGGAGATCGCGGTCAACGGCTCGGTCAGGTTGCGCCGGATGTCGGTGCCGAGGGCCTTGAGGGGCGACACGTAGAGCACGCGGACGCCGCCGGTCTCCCAGGCGCCGGTGAGCAGACGGTCGATCGCGCAGAGGAAGGCGGCGAAGGTCTTGCCGCTGCCGGTCGGGGCGCAGAGCAGGACGTGATCGCCGGCAGCGATGTGAGGCCACGCCGCGGTCTGGATCTCGGTCGGCGTGCCGATCGACCGTGAGAACCACTCGGCGATGGGCGCCGAGAAGGCTCGGAGGGAGGGATCGGGCGAGGAGGTCATCGGGACCGTTGGAGGCGGTGAGTCAAGATCGTCGATTGTGAATGGTGCGGGGTGAACGATGCCACGGCCGGGCTCTCGACGCATCCTCCGGCCGATGGCGACGTCGATTCATCATTCATCATTCAGCGTCGGTCCTCACCAGTCGGGCCAGGCCTTGCGCAGCCAGGTGCGGACGACGGCGTCGCGCTGCTCGAGCAGCTCCGGAGTTGCGGTCTCGATCGCCCGCGCTTCGATCTCCCACCTCCTGAAGTAGGCGGCGATGGCGAGGATGACGACCGCCGGGACGACGACGAAGAGCACGTCGGTGGGATAGAGGACCTCGGCCACGATCCCGGCGACGACGATGACGACCGGTGCGGACAGCAGGACGATCTGGATCAGCGCCGCTCGCATCTGATCCGCGACCAGCGCCTTGAACCTGAACAGATCGAGGTCCGAGGCCAGCCGCTGTTTGGCTAGGACGAAACGTCGCAGACGGAGGCCGAACCAGAAGGAGTTGAGGGCCGCTGTGGTCGCGAAGCCCAGCGCGGCGGCGATGAGGGCTGTCCGGAGATCCATGGTGGGAGTATATCGGTACCCCGGCCGGACGGCCCCGTGGCTGCGGCCGGACCGCGCCGGGCGCGGGGAGAGGTGGGGGACGGCGCCCCCTCTACCTCCTCAGCCGAAGAACTCGCGTACCGCCGCTGCCGGGTCGGGGTGGACGAGCGACTGTGGGTCCTCGTCGTCGAGCCACTCCTCGGGGAGCAGGCGGGCGTATCGGGGGTCGAGGAAGCGGCGGCCGACCAGGGTGATGACGCCGCGGTCGGTGTCGGAACGGATCAGCCTCCCCGCCGCCTGGACGACCCGGGTCATCCCCGGGATCAGGTAGGCATAGCCGAAGCCGTGGCCGTAGGTCTCCTGGTAGTAGGCCTTGAGGAGCTCGCGCTCGAGGTTGAACTGGGGCAGGCCCGGCGACACGACCACGACCTGCGAGAGCATCCGCCCGGGGTAGTCGACCCCTTCGGCAAAGACCCCGCCGAGCACCGCGAGGACGATGTGGGGCCGGCCGTTGCCGAGGGCCTCGATGACGGTGCGCTGGTCGGCGTCGCTGCTCGACGGTCGCTGGGCGAGCACCGTATGGCCGGTCGCCGGCAGCCGGTCGTGGATCGCCTCGAGGAAGGCGTAGCTCGGGAACAGCGCGAGGACGTTGGCGTGGGGGTGGGCGAGCCGGCCGATCCACGATGCGATCCGGTCGTAGTGGGCGCTGCGCCGACGCCAGGTGGTGTCGACGTCGTCGATCACCTGGACCAGACGGTTCTCGGACGGGAACGGGGAACGGATATAGCACGAGTCGGTCCGGTGGGGGTCGAAGCCGAGCAGCTCGCGGTAGAAGTCGAAGGGCTCGAGGGTCGCCGACATCGCGACGACCCCCGCCGACTCCTCGAGGATCTCGCCGACGAAGCGCGAGGCGTCGAGGCAGTAGATCCGAAGGGTGCGGCCGCCGAGGTCATCCCGTCGGGCGAGGTGGACGAACTCCTCGCCGCCGAGCGACAGCACCCGGTGGAAGTGGGTCAGGGCGAAGAACAGGTCGAGGACCGGGTCGTCGGCGATCCACAGCTCGTGCTCGCGTTTGTAGAGGAAGTAGGAGAGCATCGCTCCGTCGAAGGCGATCCGCAGATCCGAGGTCGCCCGTTCGTCGAACCGGGTCTGCGCCTCGCCGGGGCGGTCGTCGTCGAAGGCCCCGTCGACCGTCGCGACGACCAGCCCGCCGAGCTCGCGGACCAGGGCGGCGAGGGTGTCGAACACGGCGTTCGAGCGTGAGCCCAGGTACTCGAGGGCCCGGTCGACCTGCTCCGAGGCGAGGGCTGGCGAGTAGTACTCGCGGCTCCGGTCGACCAGGTTGTGGGCCTCGTCGATCACCAGCACGGCGTTGCGCAGCGCCCCCTCGTTGAGGACCGCCCCGAGACCGATGACCGGGTCGAAGACATAGTTGTAGTCGCAGACCACGAGGTCGACGTGGGGCAGCAGGTCGAGGCTGACCTCGAAGGGGCAGACCTCGTGGTTGCGGGCCGCGTCGAAGAGCTCGTCGGGGTCCTGGTGGTCGCTGTCGCCGAGCAGGCTCTCGACGAGCTGGCTGCGGACCAGCTTGAGGCCGTAGTCCTTGGCGTAGGGGCAGTACTCCTCGTGGCAGATCATCTCGGTGTTGGCGCACATCTTGCCCTTGGCCCGGAGCTGGAGGCTGCGGAACAGCCCGTCCTGCATGGCGCGGACGGTGTCGACCGCGATCCGTTGCTGGAGGGTCTTGGCGGTGAGGAAGAACAGCCGGTGACCCTGGGCCAGCGCGGAGCGGAGCGCCGGGTGGAGCACCGCGGCGGTCTTGCCGCTGCCGGTCGGCGCGCGGAGCAGCAGGTGGCGGTTGGCGCCGATCGCGTCGCTCACCCGCTCGACGATCCCGGCCTGGGCGGGTCTCATCTCGGGGTGGGGGAAGGGCACGAGGTCGGCGGCGGCGCGCAGCTCCGCGAGCCTCGCCAGCCGGCGCTGCTCGCGGGCGACGAGCCGGTGGAGCTGGCGCCTGAGCCAGCCCCGGACCTCGTCGGCCGACCACTCGACCTCCTCGACGAGCTCCTCGGTCGTGACGATGTCGACGAGGATCAGCCTGAGGGCGGGAGGCGGGCCCTCGCCGGCGAGCATCAAGGCGTAGAGCGAGGCCTGGCGGCGGAACCGGTCGAGGCGCTCCTCGACATAGAGCTGGTGGAGGTCGACGGCGAAGTGGAGGGTCTTGATCTCGTCGACCCGAAGGGCTCGCCCATCGGGGTCGAAGACCACCCCGTCGGCACGGCCGACGAGCCGAAGGGTCCAGCCGTCGATCGCGAGCTCGGACTCGACCGGGACCTCCGCGCGAAAGCCGGGATCGGCCGTCTGGAGGTCCTCCTGGACCCGCCGGTGGAGCTCGGCGCCGATCCACAGCCGCGACAGACCGGTGCCCGACAACCCGATGGCCCGGCCGGTCTCCTCGCCGAGCAGCTCGCCGACGCCCGCCGTGACGAGCCGGCGTTCGAGGTCGATGGTCAGGGTCATTCAGACCGACGTCGCCGCACCAGGTAGGCGATCAGCACCACTGCCACCGCGCCGGCCGCGACGAAGAAGGGGAGACCGGGCCAGCGATCGCGCAGGCGGGGCCGGTAGGCGATCTCGGGGTCGATGACGACGCTGTCGACGACGGCGTCGAAGGTCGCACGGTCGGCCTCGATCCGGCGGGTCCGATCGACCCAACGGAGGATGACCAGACCGCGCTCGGTGAGGAAGGCCGCGGTGAGGACCCGCACCGGTCCGCGGACCTTGAGGTCGAGGGCGTGCTCGAGGCGCAGGCACATCCGCGCCCGATCGAACCCGACCTGCTCGAGCGTGACGCCCAGGACGAGGGGGGGCAGGGCGTTCGGCACGGCCCGGCCGGCGCGATCCCGCAGCTCGGCCAGCGAGCGGTCTCCGAGGAAGCTGGCGTAGCTCAGCCTTCCCCCTTCGACGATCTGGACGAGCAGGTGGGGAAGCCACGGGTCGGCGCCGCGATCCACCGGACGGTAGCCGTGCTGGAAGACCTCGACCGAGCGGCCGTCGGTGATCTCGGCGACCCACATCGAGAGCTCCTCGAGACGGTCGGGGGGGATCTCCTCCCAGCCCGCGGGGAGGGTCATCGAGGCGAGGCCGCCGTACAGGGCGGTGACCCGGTCCGGGGGTGTGGCGTCGGAAAGCGCCGCCGCGCCGACGACCGTGGCGATCGCGAGAGTGACGGTCAGCCTCGACACGCCATCACCCTAGCACCACTGCCGGTGTTTGGCATGGTCTGAAATCTGCTATCTTCAACATCAGGAGTGGAATCAGGACGATGACGGACGATCTCAGGGGTGTTGGCGATCGCGGAGCGGGAGACGGCGATCTCATCGAGCTCGACCTCAACTTCGAGAGCATGAGGCGGTTCCAGGCGGAGTTCTCGCCGAACCTCTCGGCTGACGGTCTGTTCATCGACACCGGCGAGCCTCTCCCGCCGGGCGCGGTCGTCCGCTTCCGGGTCATCCTGCCGGAAGGCTTCGTGCTCCTCGAGGGCACCGCGGTGGTCGAGTGGAACCGCCAGGCCGACGCGGTCACCGACGGCCCACCGGGCATGGCCCTGAGGTTCGTCACCCTGTCGCCGCAGAACCAGGAGCTGGTCGAGCAGCTCGTTCAGGACCACCTCGACGCGGGCGGGGTTCCGTTCAACCTCGACGTCCGTCCGGCGCCGGCGGACTTTCCGACCGACGCGCTCGAGGGCGCTCCCGACAGCGGCGTCGACAATCTCGACGAGGGCTACCGCCTGACCATCCGGAGGGCCGGGATCGGCGACGACGCCGAGGCGCTGCGCGCCCTCGCCGCGGCGATGCCGACCGAGATCGTCCACACGCCCCCGTCCGATTCCGGCGAAGGCCAGGAGGCGGCGGAACCGCACGGCTTCGAGATCCTGACCGCGCCGCGCTGGACCGAGGTCGAGCCTCCGGCCGTAGACGGAGAGGTGCAGCCTGGCGAGGCCGAGGCCGGTGGCCCGGACCAACCCCTCATCGCCGAGCCGGTGGCCGTCGGGATCGGCGACCCGCCCGAGCTCGACTGGGCGGACGACGAGCCCTCCAGCGCCGTCCGCCGGGCCGTCGAGGTCGAGCCGCCCGCCGCGGAGATGTTCCCGCCTCCGGTCTGGAGACCGTCCGCCCCCGGGTGGGCGCCTCGGAGCGCCGCCGGCGCCGAACCGCCGTCGCCACACTCCGGATCCGCACACTCCGACGTGCTGCCGACCCCGGTGGAGTTCGACGGCGGTCCCGAGGTCATCGGCGAGATCGGCGGCGAGCTTGGCAGCCCCGCCTTCGACGTCAGCCTGCCCGAGCCCGACGACGGTGCGGACTCGACCCCGGTGATGCCCGACGAGGGGCGCGACGAGATCACGGTGCCCGAGGACGACGACCGGAGCCCCGATGGGCGGAGGCGACGTTGGCCATGGGCGGTGGCGGCGCTCTTCCTGGTCGCCCTGGCGGGCGGGCTGCTCTGGCCCGGGATCCGGGATCGGCTCGAGCCCAGGACGCCCCCGCCGTCGACGATTCCGGCGAGCGCGGCCGCGAACCCGGACGACGTCGCGCCGACCGTCGCCACCGAGCCGGTTGAGGTCGCCGATCAGGCAACCGGAGGAGCGCCCGCCACGACCGGCGAGAGCGCCCCAGGGGGCGAGTTGACGGATCTCGAAGCGGGCGAGAGCCGGCCGGAGGTTTCCTCCGGCGAGCCCGCGGAGGAGCCGCAGGGTTCTGACGCGGAGACCGGCGAGGCGCCGGCTGAGACCGCGGCCCCGCCGGCCGAGCCCCCGACCCCGGCGCCGGCGATGCCGCCGGCCGACGCCATCGTCTCGATCGAGGTGACCGCCGGGTCGGGCGGCGCGATCGTCGAGATCCGCGGCAACGGCAGCCTCGGGGACGGCGCGGTTTCGGTCGAGCCCTTGACCTCGCCGCCGCGGCTCCTGGTCCGGCTTCGCGGGATCGCCTCGCCGTACCGGCCGTACACGCTGGGCTCGACCGCACCCGAGGTGTCGGGGCTGAGGATCGGCCACCACGCCGAGCGACGGCCGCCCGAGCTCTGGGTGGTGGTCGACCTGGCGGACGCCGGGGCCGTGGCCCGCACCATCGACATCGGCGGGGACCGGGTCCGTCTCGACATCGGCCGACCCTGATCCGGTTGGCGCGCTCATGGGCCTCGGCCTCTGCTTCTTCGCGTCGGACCTGCACGGACGGGAGGAGCGGTACGACGCCCTCTTCGGGGCGATCCGCCGAGAGCGGCCCGCGGCGGTCCTGCTCGGGGGCGATCTGCTGCCGCACCGGTGGACCAGGTCGGGGGGCGGTCTCGCAGCCCTCGGCGATGGCGCCCGAAGGCTGCGCCGGGAGCTCGGCGAGGGTGCGCCGCGGATCCTGCTGATCCTCGGCAACGACGACGAGCGGGCGGCCGAGCCCGACGTGGTCGCCGGGGCGGGCGAGGGGCTGTGGGAGTACGTCCACTCTCGGGTCGTACCGCTCGGCGACCACCGGCTCGTCGGCTACTCCTTCGTCCCGCCGACGCCCTTCCTGCTCAAGGACTGGGAGCGGTACGACGTGGCCCGCTTCGTCGACCCCGGCTGCGTCCCTCCCGACGAGGGCTATCGCTCGGTGGAGGTCGACCACGCCGAGATCGTCGACCGGACGATCGCGGGCGATCTCGCCGAGCTGACGGAGGGGCTCGACGGCGACCGGCTGGTGCTGCTCGCCCACTCGCCGCCCTACCGCACGGCTCTCGACCGGGCCGCCCTCGACGGCCGGATGGTCGACGGCGCCCCCCTCGACCCGCACGTCGGCTCGATCGCGATCCGCCGGTTCATCGAGGATCGCCAGCCGGTGCTGACGCTGCACGGCCACATCCACGAGTCGGCGCGGATCACCGGCGCCTGGCGCGACAGGATCGGCCGGACCCACTGCCTGAGCGCCGCCCACGACGGTCCCGGGCTGGCCCTGGTCCGGTTCGACCTCGACGACCTCGATGGCGCGACCCGCGAGCTGGTGTGACGCCTGACGGCGGGGCGCGTCCGGTGACGGCCTTCAGGGCTTGCCGCCGATCGCCAGCTCCATCGCCGGGTCGGTGACCGCCCCGATTTTCGCCGCATAGCTCGTCCGCTCGGCGACGTCTTCGTCGGTCACGTAGTGGACGTCGAGCAGCGAGCCGGTGGCGTACCCGGTGCGCTGGTAGTTGAGCTCACCGAGGCACAGGCTCCAGCCCTCGAACCAGGTCGCGAGCTCGCGGCGGCGGCCCTCGTCGCCGTCGACGTGGACCACCAGATCGATGTCGCTCGACGGCCCGGCGGTGGCGTTCTTGGTGCTGCCGATGAGATAGAGCGCCCTGACCCCGAACCTCTCTGCGTCGATCTCGGCGGCGATCCGTTCGGCCATCCGGAGCCGCCAGCGCCAGAAGGTGTCGCTGCGACCGGCCGGCCGACCGACCGGCTGGCTCTGGCCCCGACCGCGCTCCTCCTCGGGGTTGGCGAGGAAGGCGATGGCCTCGTCGAGGTCCGAGTTCAGGAGCACGCGGAGGACGCGGCCGCCGCCCGCCTGGCCGATGTCGACGACCCGGACGACGTCGGCGAGCCGTTCGAGCTCGGGCAGGAGCCCGCCGAACAGGTTGTGCGAGCGGTGGAGCAGCCTCTCGTTGAGCAGGCTGTCGTCGTCCGGGTAGAGGGGCAGGTAGCGGATCGACGACTCGACGAGGTCCTGGAAGAAGTGGGTGCCGAAGCTCAGATCGGGCACGTAGTTGCCGACCGTGCGCGCGACCTCGACGAGCATCGCGGTGTTGTTGATGTCGGAGTAGGTGACGTTGACGCCGAGCTTGATGTCGCCCCGGCTGCCCCACCGGCCGGGGCCGATCAGGATGAACCGGCGCTTCGGCAGCAGCTTGTTGAGCAACCCCACCGCCCGTCCGACCGCGAGCATGTCGCTGCGCTCCGTGAGCCGGCCATAGGCCTCAGGGTCGACGTAGACGACGTGCGTGATGTCCGGAACCCAGCCGTTGGACACGAAGCGCCGGGCGGTGAAGAGCACGTCCTCCTCGGGGACGTCCTTGGGGATCGGCGCCGGAGCGTCATCGGCGGCGAAGCTCTGCGGCCGGCACTGCAGCAGGTAGAGGTCGCGCCCGTCGAAGGCGAACTCGATGTCGACCGGCGTGCCGAGCTTCGCCTCGAGCAGATTGAGCATCTTCGCGACCCGGGCGACGAAGGGCGTCGAGGTGACGAGACCGCCGAAGTCGGCGACCAGCTCGTCGCGCTCGGGGTCGACCATGAGGGGAACGGGCCGCCGAATGGTGTCGTCCTTGACGACCGAGAACACCTGCTCGAACGCCGGGTATGCCGTCCCGACCTCCCGCAGCAGGGCACCGATCTCGAGGCTCTCGAACCGGTTGGTCTCGAGGTTGATGACGTCGATCTTGCGCGGCGCGTAGCGCACCACCTCGTCGATGGTGGTGTTGACCCGCAGCCCCGGCTGGCCGGGAACGACCAGGATCGGGTAGTCGTCGGCGATCCGGTCGACCGCCCGGGTCCCGAGCCCGGGGACCAGCCGGAGGAGACCGTCCGACCGCCGGATGCGCGGCGACCAGCGCAGCTCGTTGCTCGAGAAGGCGACCCCGGCGGCGGCGGGCAGGAAGAACCGGCCGACCCGGGCGCCGACCACCTCCTGGACGAGGATCGCCATCTCCTCGTGAAAGTCGATCAGTCCGCGCTCGCGCCGGTAGGCGATGGGATCGGGCCCGAAGACCGAGGCGTAGACCTCGGCGATCGCGTCGAGCAGCGCGCCCATGCGCTGGTTCTTGTTCCCCTGGTTCGCCAGGAAGAGGCTCTTGTACTTGCCCGAGAACGCGCTGCCGAGGCGGTCCTCGAGAAGGCTCGACGAGCGGACGATGAGCGGGTTGTCGCCGACCTCGTCCATCAGGACCGACGCGGCCTTGACGGTCTCGCGCGGGAAGCGCGAGTTCTTGAACAGGTGGATGATGTTCGGGTACTCCTGGCGGACCTGGGCGATCTCGCGGTACTTCTGGTGAAGGACCTCGTCGAGGTCGTTGTGCTCGATAAAGGCCATCAGGCCTTCCGACGCGATGTACCAGCTCCGCGGGACCCGCACCGGCTCGAGCTCGGGATCGCGGGCCGCCGCCCGGTCGATGATCCGCTGGGCGAGGAACAGCCCGGCGCTCTTGCCGCCGACCCGGCCGTGGCTGCTCTCGGAGAGCAGCACGCTGTCGATCAGCCCGATGAAGTCGGCGGTCTCCAGCTCCTGTTTGGCGACCGAGATGAAGCTGAGCTGGTCCGAGAGAAAGCGCCGGATCAGCGACACCCGGATCCCGTCCAGCGTCGCCCGGGACAGATCGGCGCCGTCGGCGAGGAGATGGTGGAAGCGATGGACCGCCGCCGAAACCTCGGAAAGGGGCAGCCGCGGGTTGGTCAGGACCTTGGGCAGGAAGCTCGCCTTGTCCTCCATGATCCAGTCGCGGGTCAGAGCGAGGACCTTGTCGACCCCGAGATGGTGGACCGCGAGCTCGAACGGCGCGCCGATCAGCAGGATCTGCTGGTTGATGGCGCGCGACCGGCCGGGCAGGTTGGGGTCGCTGTCGTTCTCGCCCGCGACATAGCCGTAGATCTCCTGGAGCAGGTCCTGGGCGCGGTCGACGCCGGCGGAGACGAGGTGGTTGACCATCTTCCGTGCGATCCGGAGGTAGAGGTGGCGGTCGGTACGGAGGAGCAGGTCGATCGGGGCCCGCCACTTGTCCTCCTTCTCGGCCTCGAGCTCGCGGCTCGCCGACTCCCACTCGCCGCGCATCTCGTGCATCTTGTGAAAGAGGATGCTGTGGCCGAGCCGGCCGGCGATCGTCCGGATCAGCCGGTCCTCCTCCTTGAGGAACGGACCGATGTCCTCGGGCGGCCGCTCCTCGAGGTACCAGACGCTGAGGCTTCCGACGACCTCGTCGTGGACCTGGATGTCGGCCGCGAGGACCCACGGGGTCGGCGAGAAGGGGCGCGTCTGGAAGCGCTGACCGCGGATGTCGATGACCGCGCAGCAGACGTCCGGGTACTGCCAGCCGGGCGGGATCACCTCGACGATCCTCCGGAAGGTGTCCTCCGGCGGAAGGTCGATGAGGGCGAGAATCTGCTCGACCTCGTAGAGGCAGTTGAGCTCCTTGGCCCGCTCCTGGAGCGATGCGAGGAGGGCCTCGACGGGTCCGTCAGACACCGGCATGGGCGCGGATGACCCCCAATCCCGAGGCGCCGTCGACCCGGATGTCGAGCGGCGACGTCATGCGGGAGCGGACGACCAGCCGGCCCCGGTGGGCGACCGGTTGGGCCTCGATCCACCCCCAGTCGATGGCGGTCGGGCCGTCGTACAGCACCGAGAGGTAGAGTACACGGTTCGCCAGCAGATTGTGGAAGAAGTGCGAGCCCTGGCTGAGATCGGGGTTGACCGCGGCCAGGGTGGCCTCGACGATCACCGCGGCGCCCGAGATCTGGCCCCAGGTCACCGGCACGCCGAGCCGCGCGTCGGAGGTGCCCCAGCGCCCGAAGCCGATGAGCACATAGGGCCGGCCCTCCTCGATCAGCGCGCGGTTGACGGCCTCGATCTCGGCCGCCATGACGGCGGTCGCGGCCGGGTCGAAGGCCCCGGGGGGGATCCAGACGATGTCGGCGATCTCGGTCCGCCGGCCGTTGCCCAGGACGTGCTCCGACGCGACCACCACCGACTCGCCGACCAGCTCGTCGGGGGTGAGCCGGACGTCGGAGGTGTCGACGAGCATCGGCCGGATCTGGAGAAAGCCGATGGTCGCGGGCAGCAGGTCGCGACGGTCGAGGTTGATCGCGAGCTCGAGCTCGACCGGTGCGCCGAGGGCCTCGCGTCCGCGCTCGAGGAGCCGCATCAGCGCGGCGTTGAAGGGCAGCCAGCTCGAGCCGAGGAGGGGGGCGAAGGTGAGCACCCGCGGGCCGCCCGAGTCGAGGCCGGGGTTGAGCCGGTCCGATCCGGGGTCGTAGGTCGAGACCAGATAGCGCAGGGCGCCGTCGGCCTCGGCCTCGGCCAGCCCGGGCCGGACCATGTGCTCGGTCTCCCGGATCGGGTCGTGGGGCGGCGGCGCGCCCATGTGAACCGCCCAGAACCGCGTCTGCGTGCTCTTCATGAGGTCGCCGACGTCGTTGAACGGCGGGGGCGCCTTGGGGTAGGGCGGAGCGTAGCTCCAGCTGGGATCGCCGTCGACGATCGTCTTGCCCAGCCCGAGGGCGAGGGTAACGACCCCGTCGGCCGGCGTCGCGTGCCCGGTCGGGTAGAAGTTGTGCGACCGGGCGACCGCGGACACGCACGGGTAGAACCGTTCGCGGCCCGGCTGTCCGACGACCTCCTGGATGAGCACCGCCATCCTCTCGTCGCCCGGCGATCCTCCGACCGAGCGGAGATAGGATCGCGCCGCCGCGAAGTAGGTGGTCGCCCAGACCAGCTTGACCGCCTCGACGAGGTGGCGGAAGCGCGCGTCCTCGTCGATCGCGTTGTTGGGGATCATCTTGGTGCCGTAGACCCCCGCGAAGGGATGGTCGAGGGCGTCCTCGAGCAGGCTCGACGAGCGCACGGCGAGGGGGGTGCGGACCCCGGCGACCAGCGCCCGCAGATCCCCGACGACCTCGGCCGGAAGCTCGCCGCGCTGGAAGGCGTGGGCGATCTCGGCGTCCGCCGGCGGGTCGCGGAGGAGCGCCTCGAGCCGGTTGCGCTCGACGAAGGCGTCGAACACCCCGGTGGCGAGGACGGCGGCGTGGGGCACGGCGATGGTGAAGCCCGGAAGCTCGTCGGGGTCGAGCGCGGCGAGGATCTCGCGCTCGGCCCGCGCGAGCCCGGCCGCCTTGCCGCCGATCCCACCCGAGCCGATCCGGGTCAGCCGGTGGGCCGCGCCGAAGAAGACCCGGTCGAAACGGGGCAGCATCGTCGTCTACAGCCAGCCCCGCTGACGGCACAGATCGGCGACCCGGTCGACCGCGAGGACCATCGCCGCGTCGCGCTGGCTGAGGCCCTTGGCCTTCGCGAAGCGCGACACGTCGAGGTAGGCCGAGGTGAGCTTGAGGTCGAGCTTGCTGAGCACCTCGGACTGGGTCCAGTAGTAGTTCATGCCGCTCTGGACCTGCTCGAAGTACGAGCAGATGACGCCGCCGGCGTTGGCCAGCAGATCGGGAATCACGTCGACCCCGCGCCCGGCGAGCCGCTCCTCGGCGGCCTCGGACAGCGGCGCGTTGGCCCCCTCGAGGATCAGCCGGACCCGGCTCGAGACGCGGTCGACGTTGGCCTCGGTGATCTGGTGCTCGAGGGCGGCCGGGATGAGGATGTCGACATCCGCGGCGAGCCAGGCCTCCCCGTCGTCGAGCACGAGACCCCGCTCGGCGGCGCGGCCCCCGTCGATCCCGCCGAGCCGGTCGCTGAGCTCGAGCAGCTCGGCGACCGCGATACCGTCCCGGCGCGACACGCTGATCGGCCGCCCGGTGGCGCTGTCGAGGGCGGCGACGCAGCGGACGGTCCCGCCGATCGTGGTGTAGAGGTCCATCGCGTGACGGCCGACCAGGCCGAAGCCCTGGAGGCTCGCGGTCGTCGCCCCGGGCTCGATGCCGCGCTCCCGGAGCGCCTCGCGCAGGACGTAGACCATCCCGTAGCCGGTCGCCTCGGCCCGGCCCTTCGAGCCGCCCGCGCCGATGCTCTTGCCGGTGACCGCGCCGGGCGCGTGCTCGCCGACGATCGCCTCGTACTCGTCGAGCATCCAGGTCATGTGCTGGCTCGAGGCCATGATGTCGGGCGACGGGACGTCGCGCATCGGCCCGATGGTCCGTGCCACCCGGCGCACCCAGGACCGGCAGACCCTCTCCTGCTCGGCCGGGCTGAGGTCGTGCGGGTCGCAGACCACGCCGCCCATGCTCCCGCCGAGGGGGATGTCGGCAACCGCGGTCTTCCAGGTCGCCCCCATGGCCAGGGCGCGGACCGTGTCGACGGTCTCCTGGGGGTGGAAGCGGACCCCGCCCCAGGCCGGGCCCCGGGCGTCGTTGTGCTGGATCCGGAAGCCCGAGAAGACCTCGATCTCGCCGCTGTCGAGCCGGACCGGCACGGCGAGGTGGTGCTCGTGGGCGGGGGAGCGGAGGAGGCGGCGGGCATTGGCCTCGAGACCCATGAGATCGGCGATCCGGTCGAACTGCGCCTGGGCGGCCTCGAAGGGATTGAAAGCGGAGCTCTCGCTCATGGCCGATTCCTCCGTGTCGGGCATGCCATGATCTTCGCATATCCTCTCTTCCGAAAACCGACGACCCTGGCGTCTGACGCCAGGGTCGTCGGTTTTCGGAAACTGGGCGTCTCAAACGCGAGTCGAGACCGCGATCACACCAGCCCCTGGTCGATCATCGCGTCGGCGACCTTGACGAAGCCGGCGATGTTGGCGCCGGCGACATAGTTGCCGGGCTCGCCGTACTCGGCGGCGGTGGTCACGCAGGCGGTGTGGATCCGGACCATGATGTCGTGGAGCTTCGCGTCGACCTCCTCGCGGGTCCAGGCGAGGCGCATGCTGTTCTGGCTCATCTCCAGCCCCGAGGTGGCCACCCCGCCGGCGTTGGCCGCCTTGCCGGGGCCGTAGAGGATCCGCTTCTCGACGAAGAGGTCGACGGCCTCGGGCGTCGAAGGCATGTTGGCGCCCTCGGACACGCAGTAGCAGCCGTTGGCGAGCAGGGTCTTGGCGTCCTCGCCGTTGAGCTCGTTCTGGGTCGCGCAGGGGAGCGCGACGTCGCACTTGACGTTCCACAACCCGGTACCCTCGTGGTACTTCACGCCCTTGTACTTGTCGGCGAGCTCGCGGACGCGGCCGCGCCGGACGTTCTTGAGGTCCATGACCTCCTGCCACATCTCCTGATCGATGCCGCCGTCGACCACGATGAAGCCCGACGAGTCGGAGAAGGTGACCACCTTGGCGCCCAGGGCGAGGCACTTCTCGGCGGCGTACTGGGCGACGTTACCCGAGCCCGAGATCGCGACCCGCTTGCCGGCGAACCCGTCGCCGCGGGTCTTGAGCATCTCCTCGGCGAAGTAGACGCAGCCGTAGCCGGTCGCCTCGGGCCGGATGAGGCTGCCGCCCCACTTGATGCCCTTGCCGGTGAGGACGCCCTCGAAGGCGTTGCGGAGCCGCTTGTACTGGCCGAAGAGGTAGCCGATCTCGCGTCCGCCGACCCCGATGTCGCCGGCCGGCACGTCGGTGTTGGGGCCGATGTGGCGGGCGAGCTCGGTCATGAAGCTCTGGCAGAAACGCATGACCTCGTTGTCCGACTTGCCCTTGGGGTCGAAGTCGGAGCCGCCCTTGCCGCCACCCATCGGCAGGGTGGTGAGCGAGTTCTTGAAGATCTGCTCGAAGCCGAGGAACTTGAGGACGCCCAGGTTGACGGTCGGGTGGAAGCGCAGGCCGCCCTTGTAGGGGCCGAGGGCGGAGCTGAACTCGACCCGATAGCCCTTGTTGACCTGGATCTCGCCGCGGTCGTCGATCCACGGGACGCGGAACAGGAGCACCCGCTCGGGCTCGACGACCCGCTCGAGGATGCGGTGGTCGAGGTACTTGGTGTGGCGCTCGAGGACCGGGACCAGGGACTCGACGACCTCCTTGACCGCCTGGTGAAACTCGGGCTCGCCCGGGTTGCGGGCGATCAGGTTGCGCATGAACTGATCGGCGAAGAGCTTTTCCACAGGGCGCATGGACACTACCTCCCGTATCGGTTTGCGATGAGCGGACGCTCGCCGTCGGGACGGCGTGATCGCCGATCGATGGCGGCGTCAAACCAGAACGCCCGCCGGGGGCGGGCGGTGCGACGGTACGGAGGGGGCGACGGGCGCGCCCGGGGCACGCCGAGCGGCTTCTGCCGGAGACTTGCATCACTGAGCTGGAGCATCGGCTCGGAGCATAGCCGAGCGATCCCGGGGAGACAAGCCGCGACGCGGCTGGTCACAGGACCCCCGGTGTCGTTGAGCTCACGCCTCGCGAATGACGCCCCGGCCTGACGATCCGTCGACGAGGACCTGGAGCGGCGAGAGGAGCCGGACGTGGCGGACCGTGCCGTCGAGGGCCTCCTCGAGCGTGGGCTGGCGGCGGAGCCACTCCCAGTCGACCCGGCCCTGCCGATGATGGGCGTGGACCGCGAAGAAGGCGACCCCGAAGCAGGTCAGGTTGTGGAAGAAGTGCGAGCCGAGCGAAGGCTCGACCTGGAGGTCGACGAAGTCGGTCTCGACGATCGCCCGGGCGGTCGAGATCTGCGGCCAGTCGACCGGGATGCCGAGCCACGGGTCGCGCGAGCCCCACCGCCCCGGGCCGATCAGTATGCAGTGGCGCTTCTCCTCGCGCAGCCGGCGGTTGATCGCCTCCGTGGCGAGGGCGACCTGCGCGGTCCGTGAGCGGTCGACCCGCTCGGGGTCGACCACGATCAGATCGGCGATCGCCTCGCGGCGACCGTGGCCGAGCGCGACCTCCGACGCGACGATCGCGCCGGTCTCGGCATCCGCGTCGAGGGCGATGGCGTCGTCCATCTGCTCGATGACCAGCGGCCGCAGCTGGACGATCTGAAACGTCTGCGCCCGGCCGAGGCCGGGGCGGATATCGGCGGCGAACTCGACCTCGACCGGGCTCGCCATGCCGTCGCGGGCGATGTCGAGCACCCAGCAGAGAATCTCCGGCAGCGGCAGGACGTGACCGCGGAGCAGCGGCTTGAAGGTGATCAGCGGAACGCCGGTTTCGTCGAGACCGATGGTGATCCGGTCGCTCGCCCGGTCATAGGTCGAGGCGACGGCGGTGGCCGCCCCGTCCCGGACCGCCTGGATCGTCTCTTCGTGGAGCAGGTTGACGTCGGTGACCGCCCCCGGGATGACGTCGATCTTGTCGAGGTCGAGGGAGTAGAAGCGCCGCTGGGCGTTGCGCAGGATGTCCTTGACCGACGACATCTGGGGCAGCACGTGGGGATGCCTCGGCGAGAAGCGCAGCGCCTCGAAGCCCTCGACCACCGACTTGCCGAGGCCGAGGGCGATCTGGGCGACCCCGTCGTCGTGGCGCATCCCGCCGAAGGGGTAGAAGTTGTAGGACGAGGCGACCCCCGACAGGGTGGGGTAGAAGCGATGGCCGTGCTGGCGGCCGACCAGGCGCTGGACGAGCACCGCCATCGACTCCTCCTCGAGACGGTAGGGCGTGGTCTCGAAGTAGTGGCGGGCGCGCTTGAAGTAGGTCGAGGCGTAGACCACCTTGATCGCCTCGAGCAGCTGGGCGAGGCGGACGTCCTGGGAGGGGTGGTTGTTGGGCAGCATGACCGTCGCGTAGACCCCGGCGAAGGGCTGGTAGACCGAGTCCTCGAGGATCGATGACGAGCGGATGGCGAGGGGCTCGCCGACCACCTCGAGAAAGGCGGCGAGCTCGGGCCGGAGCCCGGGCGGGAAAGAGCCGTTGCGGAAGGCGTCGAGGATCTCCTGGTCGCTCATCGCTTCGGCGTAGTGGACCAGGCTACGCAGGTCGTTGACCTCGAGGAAGCGTTCGAAGTTGTCGCTCGCCAGTGCGACGGTCTGTGGGACGGCGAGCTCGACGCCGGGGATGTCGGGGCTGGACCGGGAGAGCAGCTTGTGCATGAAGGCGAGGCCGCGCCCCTTGCCGCCGAGCGAGCCGCTGCCGATCTTCGAGAAGGCCGCGAACTCGTCGAAGTTGGCGGCGTTGAACTCGGTGATGACGTGGCGGCGGACCGCCCGCAGATAGTCGGTGAGCGTGGTGATGAGATAGTCGCGGAGCGACGCGGCGGTCGAGAAGTCGCTGACCCGGCGCGGCCGGAGCAGCGAGGCGAGCTCGAACTCGGTGCGCGCCTTGAACCACGAGGAGAAGTGGTTGCGACCGGCGTGGTAGACCAGCGACTCGTCGGGGACCGAGGACAGGGCGCGGAGCATGGCCCGCATGTCCGCGGCCCGGCCGACCGGCGTCCCGTCGGGCAGGCGAAAGACGAAGTCGCCGAAGCCGAAGCGGTCCTGGATGTAGGTCCGGAGCTCCTCGTTGAGGGTCGGCGAGCGCTTGCTGAGGAAGTCGACGCCGATCTCGGCGGCGCGGTCGCGGACCCCCTCGTCCATCGTCTGGATGAGGATCGGCACGTCGTCGTCGACCGCCCGGATCGCCGCCGCGAGGGCGAGGCCGGCGCCGTCGTCGCGAACGCCGCCGCGCGGGAAGCCGAGGTCGGTGATCACCCCGAGCAGGTTGCCGGCGTACCGCCGGTAGAGCTCCCACGCCTCCTCGTACGACTGGGTGAGGAGGATCTTCGGGCGGGCGCGGATCCGGAGCAGACGGTGCGACATGTTGACGCCCTCAGAGACCAGCCGGCTGGTCTGGGACGTCACCTCGGTGTAGAAGTGCGGCAGGTAGGCGGAGTAGAAGCGGACCTCGTCCTCGACCAGGATGATCGCCTGGACCCCGACCGAGAGGATGTCGTGGTCGGCGTTGAGCCGGTCCTCGACCTGCTTGATCATGGCGAGCAGCGCCTGGACGTTGCCCTGCCAGAGGAACATCCAGTCGAGGGCGCCGGACTGGCGCAGCTGCTCGAGCCAGGGCAGCTCCCAGGCGTGGGCGGCGAGCAGGCCGACCGGGAGGCCGGGGTGGCGGTCCTTGACCGCGCGAACGAAGTCCTCGACCGGCATGTCGCCGATCCGGGGCGTCGTGACCACCATGTCGACGTCCCGTTCCTCGAGCAGGGCAAAGGCGGTGGCGGCATCCTGGGCGCGGGTGAAGCGGGGCGCGTAGCGGAGGTTGAGGTCGAGGTTCCGGTACTCCTCGATGATCAGCTCGGTGAGCTGACCGTCCTCCTCGAGGACGAAGGAGTCGTAGCGCGAGGCGACGAGCAGGATCTCGAGCACCCGGTGCTTCATCAGCGCCGAGAACTCCTCGGTGCGCATGCCGTAGCGGCTGGTCAGCCCGATCCGTCGCTCGTTCTCAGTCATGGGATCCTGCGGTTCCACGGTAGCAGAACGCGTGGGGAATCCGTCGCAACCACGAAGGCACGAAGACACGAAGGAGTCACCAAGACCGGGGAGGGAGAGGCCGGCCGGCCTCCCCGTCTCCGGTTCTCATCTTGGCGTCTTAGTCTCTTCGAGTCTTCGAGTCTTCGTGGTGTGGCGGTGGCGACGTCTTCAGTCCTGCCAGGTGGTGACGAAGACGTTGGTCTCGCCCTCGCGGCTGTTGCTCCGGTTCGAGCAGAAGACGAAGGTCCTCCCGTCAGGGGCGAACATCGGGAAGCCGTCGAAGCCGCCCGAGAAGGTGATCTGCTCGAGGTTGCCGCCGTCGAGGCCGACCATGAACAGCTCGAACTCGCGGCCGCTCGGGTCGCCGTGGTTGGACGAGAAGACGATCTTATCGCCGGACGGGTGGAAGAACGGCGCGAAGGCCGCGACGCCGAGATCGGTGATCCGGCGCTTGTTGCCGCCGTCGGCGTCCATCACCCAGATCTCGAGCTTGGACGGACGGATCAGCCCGTCGGCGAGCAGCGAGCGGTAGTCCTCGATCTCCTGGGGATCCTCGGGGTGGCGGGCGCGGTAGACGATCTTCTCACCGTCCGGCGAGAAGAACGGCCCGCCGTCGTAACCGGTTTGGTCGGTCAGCCGGACTACGTCGCTGCCGTCGAGGGCCATCGAGTAGATGTCGAGATCGCCGTCGCGCATTGAGGTGAAGACGATCCGGTCGCCGGCCGGCGACACCGTGGCCTCGGCGTCGTACCCCGGGGTGTCGGTGAGCTTGGAGACCTCGCTGCCGTCGGGCCGCGCCCGGTAGATGTCATAGTCGGCATAGATCGGCCAGACGTAGCCGCGGCTGTGATCCGGGGTCGGCGGGCAGTCGGGCCCGCCGCCGTGGGTCGAGGCGTAGAGGACCCACTCGTCGCCCGGCAGATAGTAGGCACAGGTCGTGCGACCGGCGCCGGCCGAGACGAGCCGCTGGTCCGAGCCGTCGAGCTTCATGGTGAAGATCTGGTCGCAGGCGTGGGGCTCGCGGGTCGACTGGAAGATCAGCCGGTCGCCGGCAAAGGAGAAGTAGGCCTCGGCGTTCTCGCCGCCGTCGGTGAGCATCTTCAGCTCGCCGAGATGGACCTCGCGCGGGTCGGGCTGAATGACCGTGCCGACCTTGGATGCGGCGACCGCGGCCGGCGGCGCCGCGGCCTCGGGCTCCGCGGTCGGGCGGGCGCACCCCGCCGTGGTCATGGTGAGAGCGGTGATCGCGATGGCGGAGACGGCGGTCTTCATGGTGCTCGGGTCCTCCAGAAACCGCGACATCGTCTCATGCCCTTCAGGACCCGGCAAGCGCGGCGGCTGAAGTGTTGCGCGGCCGTGACGAAGCGGGAGGAATCGTGATCGAGGCGTCGCCGCAGATCCTGTGCCGCGGCTGTCGGCGCCTCCACCGAGTGGCCCGAGCCCTATGCGGTCACCTCGGCAGGACCAGCAGGTTGACGGTACCCTCCCCGTGCTCAAGCGTCCCCAGGGATTTTCCGAGGATGGTCCCAGGCTCGAATCGCGCCGCTTTCATCGCGACGCCGCGGCGTGAGCTCGAGGTCAACGAGTCACCGGGTCGCACGGGTCCGCTCTCATCGCATACGCGAACCGGGACGATTCCGACGACGGCGAGTGGGACCTTCTGATCCTCGGCGAGGGCCGGGTAGAGGTCGGCGAGAACACCCGGACGGTCGGAGACGACGCCCACCAGCGAACCCTGGTAGGGCTCTGACGAGAGCACGAGGGTCCCGTCGGGGGCGACAGCCGCCACGTCGCCGGCCTCCAGCTCGTCACGAGCCGGGACCATCTCGGCGAAGTCCGCGCCCCCGGGATGGAATGTTCCGTCGGCATAGACCTGGCCCGCGCTGGTCACCCGGAACTCGAGGTCGCCGCCGGAGGAGAAGGCTCGGATCAGGTCGCCGGTCCCCGTGTTCGTCACGACGACAGTGCTGTCCGTGCTGGCCGCTGTCGCGTGGAGCGCGATTCCGCCAGCGCCAGACGCTCCGGCGTGGACCGCGCAGTTGGCCAGACCGTTACCGCCGCTCGATGCGGTCAGCCCGTGGCCGGACGAGGCGGCGCTTCCGTAGACGCCGTTGCTCGAGTGCCCGAGGTAGCCGTGGTTGCCGTTGCCCGTTTGACCCCACACGGCGGTTCCCGTGGTGCTGAAGCCGTAGACGCCGTAGCCCGACGAGCTCTTGCCGAGCACGCCGGAGCTCGAGGTGCTCTCGCCCTTCACCGCATCCCCTGCGGCGTTGTAGCCGACCACGGCGAAGCCGGTGGCGTCGTCCGAGAACCCGCTGACGCCGTTCTTTCCCTCGCCGCGGACGCCGGTCCCGCCCGCGACCTGGCTGCCCCAGACACCGTAGGTCCCGGGCGCTGTACCGACGCCGAGGACACCGGCGATCCCGGAGCTCTCACCGCGCACGGCGGGCGCACCGGTGCTGATGCCCTGGACGGCGGGCCCGTTCCCCGAAAACCCCTGGATCGCCACTCCCGAACCAGAGTTGCTGACGCTGAACAACGGTGACCCGAGGGTTCCGCTCCCGGTGTACGGCAGGGTCAGGCCGCTCTCGGCCATCGGGGCCCAGTTCGAGCCGCTCCACTTCAGCACCTCGCCGGTGGCCGGAACGCCGTTGGAAACCGGCGATCCCTGGAGCCTGGCTACCGTCGGGTTGGGATAGCTGCCCTGGAGGTCTCCGCCCGCACTGCCATCGGGTGGGAAGCTCGTCGGCGCACCGGTCACCTTGGTCCACGAGACGTCGGTGACCTTGACATCGGTGACCGCGCCGGCGCCGATCATCGCTCCGACGATGCCGCCGTTCGCCACCGACAGGCTGACGACTCCCGAGGTCCCGCCTCCGGAAAGGCCCGCCCCAGCGTTGACCGCGGTGATGTCGCCGCCCGATGTGGAAGAAACCGTCTGCCAGGCGGCCCCGGTCGGCGTCACCGTCAGCACCTGGCCGGTGCTGCCTCCGCTGGTTGAGATCTTCGGGGCCGTCACGGCGGCCGCAGCGATCATCGGCTCGATGACTCCGTCGTCCGCGATCGCCACCGCGTTGGGTGCGACCTGGATGCCCGGGCCGGCTCCCACCTCGAGGGTCACGTCGCCCGAGGCGCCGCCTCCGATCAGGCCCCCTCCCGCGTTCACGGCGGTGATGTCGCCGCCCGAGGAGGCTCCCCCGGTGAGCAGGCTGTCCGAGAAGTGCATTTCGACGGTCGACGGGTCGTTCGAGCCGTTGGCGACCGCCGAGCCGAAGGCGATGATCTCGCCGGGGCCGGCGATGACCTCGACCTCGATCCGGTGGTTTTCCATGGCCGTGCCGAAGCACGCCCATGCGTTCTCCTGGCGCTGCTCGTACTCCCCGAGCGTCCAGGTCGTCGCTGTCCCGACCGGCTCGCCGAGATCGTCGATCAGACGCAACCTGACCGTCGCCGGGTTTCCAGTGGTCTCAACGGCGCCGACATTGAAACGGAAGTCCGCCTCCTCCCGGTTCGCGGAGGTCTGGTTGACGCCGACCACCGTGGTCTTTTCCCCGACTCCGATGGCGAAGGAGGTCGGAATCCCCCCGAAGAACTGGCCCGTCGAGTCGCGCGCGGTTGTCCCTTCGGCCTGGGAGTAGATCCTCGACGATACCAGGATCTTGCGGTCGGAAACGACCCGGAGCGCGCCAAAGGTACTGTCGTGGAACATCAGGTAGACGGCATCATCGTAGCGCTTCATCTCTCCCGGCAGGAGGATCTCGTCGTAGTGGACCGGCGATGGGTTGGGCTGGCGCTTCAGGAGGTAGAAGGCGACGCTGGCCGGCGATGAGTCGGGGTTGAACACCCATACGGTCGTGAACCAGGGCGCCAGGCCGGTCGCCGACCCGACCGCCGGCAGCACGACGTCCGTTCCGGCGAAGTTGGCTCCGCATGGAGCAGCCAGGACGAGGAGCGATACCACCAGAACCCACCAAAGAGAGACTCGACTTCTCATGACGACCTCCCTGTAGGAACGACGCCCGCGGTTTGTTGCCGGTCGGTAAACCTCTCTCGATTCGCGGTGATACTGCGAGAAATCTATGCTCTGGTCGAATCGCTGTCAAGAATGGCGTGTGAGCTGAGCCGTGCCGCCGGCTCCGGCGCTACGCGCGACGCGGGGTCCTCTCACGGTCGCTGAGGATGGGCGATCCGACCAGGGGTCGGGCTCACCGAATCACCCATCTCGGATGAGGTACCGATAGAGCTTCTTGGCCACCGAGGGATGGGCGACCTCGACAAAGCCGACCCTCTCGAAGACCTCCGGAAACCCCATGTAGGAGCTGGTCGGCGGGGCCGCGCCGCTCCTCGCCACCGTCGGGTAGGCCTCGACGACGGCGCCGCCCTGCCGGCGGACGTGGTCGACGGCCGCCCGGATGACCTGCTCGAGCATCCCGGCGCCGCGGTGCGGCCTCGCGATGAAGAAGCAGACGATCGACCAGACCTCGGTGTCGTCGATCCGCTTGAGCACCCGCGAGCGCTCGAGGGCGCCGTACTCCGAGCGCGGCGCCACCGAGCACCAGGCGACCGGGGCGCCGTCGACATAGCCGAGGATCCCGGGCGGGGGGCCGGCCTCGACGATCGCCTTCATGGCGAGCCGGTTGCCCTCGCCCTGCCCGCGCTCGAACTCGGCGCGCTTGAGCCGCCACCACATGCACCAGCAGCCGGCATAGGCCCCGCGCGGCCCGAACAGGGTCTCGAGGTCATCCCATCGATCCGGGGTCAGGGGGTGGAAGGCGACCCGGCGGCCGGCGCCCGGGGCGGATCGACGGGCGCTCGAGCCCGGGGCGGTCACGAAGCCACCCGGCGGAGGTCGATCACGGCCTCCCGGTCCCCGCCTCCGCCGGCCGCGGTGTCGACCGGATCCCCCATGCCGTGGTCATCCCTCCAGCGCCAGCAGCAGCGGCGACTCGATGGCCTCGGCGACCCAGCGCAGGAAGCGGGCGGCCTCGGCGCCGTCGACCAGGCGGTGGTCGTAGCTCAACGACAGCGGCAGGATGAGCCGCGGGACGAAGTCGGAGAGCCCGTCGTCCCACACCGGCTGGATCCGGCCGCGCGACACGCCGAGGATCGCGACCTCGGGCCAGTTGACGATCGGCGAGAAGCCGGCGCCGCCGATGCCGCCGAGGTTTGAGATCGAGAAGGTGCCGCCCTGCATCTCCTCGGGTCTGAGCTTACGCGAGCGGGCTCGGCTCGCCAGGTCGTCGAGCTCGGCGGCGATGGCGGCGATGTTCTTGCCGAGCGCGTCCTTGATCACCGGCACGAGCAGCCCGTGCTCGGTGTCGACCGCGACTCCAATGTTGACGTAGTCCTTGAAGACGATCTCGCCGGCGGCCGGGTCGACGCTCGCATTGAGGGTCGGGAAGCGGCGCAGCGCCGCGGCCGCGATCTTGACGAGGATCGCGGTCATGGTGAGCCGGCCGCCCGCCGCCTCGACCCGCTCCTTGTAGGCGCGCCGCAGCTCCTCGAGCTCGGTGACGTCGGCGAGCTCGTGGTGGGTGACCTGGGGCGCGGTGAGCCAGGCGCGGGTCATCGCCTCGGCGGTGAGCCGGCGGATCTTCGACATCGGCTCGCGCCGGACCGCGCCCCACCGGCTGAAGTCGGGCAGCTCGGCGGCGGGCAGCCCGGGGCCGCTCCCGGCGCCGCCCGAGAGCCGCCGGTGGACCGCGAGCTTGACGTCGTCGATCGAGATCCGTCCGCCCGGCCCGCTGCCCTCGACCTCCCCGAGGTCCATCCCGACCTCGCGGGCGAAGCGCCGGACCGTCGGGGCGGCCGGCAGCGGCCGGACCGAATGCTGAATGCTGAATGCTGAATGATGAGCTTCGGATGGTGCTGCGGGCGCGGGCGAGGTCGCGGTTGCGGTTGCGGTTGCGGGTGCGGGCGCCGACGCTGGTGGCTGACGAGGTTCGCCAGCGTCGTCGCCGTCGCCGGCAGAGGAGGCAGTCTCGGAGTGTGCCGTGGCTTCGGACTGCGCGCGGGACGCCGGCACAGCACTCTCTTCGTGATCATCTTCGTGTCTTTGTACCTTTGTGGTTGCGACGTCGAGCTGCTCCCCATGATCGGGATCGACTTCAGACGCGGACGCGGCGTCGAGGGTGACGATTGGGGCGGCGGGGCCGAGGCTCTGCCCGGCCTCGACGTGGATCTCGGTGACCACCCCGGCGGCGGTCGAGGGCACCTCGACGGAAGCCTTCTCGGTCTCGACCTCGATGAGCGGCTGGTCGACTGCGATGGTGTCGCCGACCTGGACGAGCACCGCGACGACGTCGACCGAGTCGACCCCCTCGCCGAGCTCCGGGATGGTGATCGTGGTCGTCATCGTCGGCTCCTCACACGGTGACCGGGTTGGGCGCCTCGGGGTCGATCCCGAGGTCGCGGATCGCCTGGTCCACGACCGAACGCTCGAGACGGCCCTCGCGGTAGAGGGCGTCGAGGGTCGCGACGGCGATCGAGGCGGCGTCGACCCCGAAGAACCGGCGCAGCTCGGCGCGGCTCTCGGAGCGGCCGAAGCCGTCGGTGCCGAGCGCCACCGGCGCCCTGGGGAACCACCGGCCGACCGACTCGGGGAGCGCCTTCACATAGTCGGAGGCGGCGACGTAGACGCCCTCGGTGCCGGCGAGGCACCGCTCGATCCAGGTCGTCCGCTGCCCGTCGGGGCCGTGCAGGCGGTTCCAGCGCTCGCACTCGATGCCGTCCATGTAGAGCTCCTTGTAGCTCGTGATGCTCCACACGTCGGCCGCGACGCCATAGCGATCGCCGAGGATCTGCTGCGCCTTCAGCGCCTCGTTGAGGATCGGCCCGGAGCCGAAGAGGTGGGCGCGATGGGCTGCGCCGTCGGCGGCGCCAGGCCGGAAGCGGTACATTCCGCGCAGGATGCCCTCATCGCAGCCCTCGGGCTTGGCCGGCATGGGGTAGGGCTCGTTCTCGACCGTCACGTAGTAGAAGACGTCCTCCTGCTCGACGTACATCCGGCGGATGCCGTCGCGGACGATCGCCGCGAGCTCATAGGCGAAGGCGGGGTCGTAGGCCTTGAGGTTGGGCACGGTGTAGGCGAGCAGGTGGGAGTTGCCGTCCTGGTGCTGCAGCCCCTCGCCGTTGAGGGTCGTCCGCCCGGCGGTGCCGCCGATCAAGAAGCCGCGCGAGCGGATGTCGCCGGCCGCCCAGACCAGATCGCCGATGCGCTGCATCCCGAACATCGAGTAGAAGATGAAGAAGGGGATGGTGTTGATGCCGTGGGTCGCGTGGGCGGTCCCGGCGGCGATGAACGAGCACATCGAGCCGGCCTCGGTGATGCCCTCCTCGAGGAGCTGGCCGTCCTTGGCCTCCCGGTAGTACATCAGGGTGCCGGCGTCGACCGGCTCGTAGAGCTGTCCGGCGTGCGAGTAGATGCCGATCTGGCGGAACAGCGCCTCGGCGCCGAAGGTCCGCGCCTCGTCGGGGATGATCGGCACGACGAGCTCGCCGAGCTGGGGGTCCTTGAGGAGCTTGGCGAGCAGCCGGACGAAGGCCATGGTGGTCGAGACGGCGCGGTCGTCGGAGCTTTCGTCGAGCTCGGCGAAGATCGACTCCGATGGCGGCCGGAGCGGCTCGCACCGGACCCCGCGCGACGGCACCGGGCCGCCGAGCTCCTTGCGCCGCTGGTGGAGGTAGACGATCTCCGGGCTGTCCTGGGGCGGCCGGTAGAACTTCGCGGCGCGCGCGTCCTCGTCGGAGAGCGGGATCCCGAACCGGCTGCGGAACTCGATGAGCTCGTCCTGGCTGAGCTTCTTCTGCTGGTGGGTGACGTTGCGGCCCTCGCCGCCCTCGCCGATGCCATAGCCCTTGATGGTGCGGGCGAGGATCACCGTCGGCCCGCCGCGGTACTCGACCGCCGCCTTGTAGGCGTTGTAGACCTTCTGAGGGTCGTGGCCGCCGAGCCGCAACCGGCGCAGCTGCTCGTCCGAGTAGCCCTCGACGAGCTCGAGGAGCTCGGGGTACCTGCCGAAGAAGTGCTTGCGGATGTAGGCGCCGTCGGAGATCGAGAAGAGCTGGCTCTCGCCGTCGACGACCTCGTTCATCCGTTGCACGAGCTTGCCGCTCGTGTCGGCGGCGAGCAGCGGGTCCCAGTCCGAGCCCCAGATCACCTTGATCACGTTCCAGCGGGCGCCCCGGAAGGCCGCCTCGAGCTCCTGGATGATCTTGCCGTTGCCGCGCACCGGGCCGTCGAGCCGCTGCAGGTTGCAGTTGACGACGAAGATCAAATTGTCGAGACGCTCGCGGGCGGCCAGGGTGATCGCGCCGAGGGACTCGGGCTCGTCCATCTCGCCGTCGCCGAGGAAGGCCCAGACCTTGTGGTCGGAGGTCGGGTGGAGGCCGCGGTCCTCGAGATAGGAGTTGAAGCGGGCCTGGTAGATCGCCTGGATCGAGGCGAGCCCCATCGACACCGTCGGGAACTCCCAGAAGTCGGGCATCAGCCAGGGGTGGGGGTAGGAGGAGAGGCCGCGCCCGAGCCCGCCGCGCAGCTCGCGTCGGAAGTTGAAGAGCTGCTCCTCGGTCAGTCGTCCCTCGAGAAAGGCGCGGGCGTAGACCCCGGGCGAGGCGTGGCCCTGGAAGTAGACCTGGTCGCCGTCGAAGTGCTCGCTCTTGCCGTGCAGGAAGTGGTTGAAGGCGACCTCGAAGAGGGTCGCGGCGGAGGCATAGGTCGAGATGTGGCCGCCGATCCCCTCCTCCTCGAGGTTGGCGCGGACGACCATCGCCATCGCGTTCCAGCGGATCAGGCTCTTGATCCGCCGCTCGACCTCGCGGCTGCCCGGGTAGGGGACCTCGTCGGTGGCGGGGATGGTGTTGATGTGCGGCGTGTCGGCCTGGTAGGGGAGGTCGACGCCGTGCTTGCGGGCGTGGATGTCGAGCGCTCCCAGCAGCCGGTGGGCGCGGTCGACGCCGCCGTGGGCGAGCACCCAGTCGAGGGACTCGAGCCACTCCCGGGTCTCGAGGGCCTCGATCGCGGGGTCGATCGTCGTGGTTCGATGGGCCATGTTCACCTCTGTCGTGGTCCGTCGGTCGCCGCCGGCCGGTGGGCACGGCGCTGATCGTCCAACACGGGCGACGCGGACTCTGTTTCACGGGTCGTCGGATGGTAGCAGCGACGCGGCCCGGCGGCGAGACGCGGTGCGGCGAAGGACGCCGTGGCGCGGCGACCTCGGCGGTGGCCGGCGGCCGCCCGGGGTGGCAGGCCCGCGCGACCGCGCCGGCGGCCCGCACCGTCGCCTCGGCGATCGGAGGCGCGCGAGTCAGCGTGTAGACTTTGTGGGTGACCAAACGCCGGTTGCTTCTGGGATTCGCCGCGGTCGTCCTCGGCCTGGTGCTGATCGCGGCGATGGTCAGTGCGATCCTCCACTCCGACCCGGTCCGACGACGGCTCGCCCGGACCGCGACCGACCGCCTCGAGGCCGCGACCGGCTGGCAGATCGCGATCGGCGAGCCGAGCTTCCGGCTGTGGCCGGCGCGGATCGTGCTGACCGATGTCACGGTCGGGACGGCGGGACGCCAGGTTGCGTCCGCACGCCGCGTCGAGGCGAGGTGGCGCTGGTCGGCGATCGCCGGCGAGCCCCGGGTCATCGACTTCATCGGGATCGACGGGCTCGAGGTCGACCTCCGCGACCCGCCGCCGCTGCCGGCCGTCGAGACCGGTGCCGCGCCCGCAAGCGCCGACCCCTGGCGGGTTGTCGAGATCGGCCGGCTCAGGGTCGATGGCGGCGGGCTCGCCGCCGCGCTCGGCGATGTCGTCGCCGAGGTCGCGGGCCTCGAGGTCGGGGCGAGGCTGGCTGGCGGCGCCGCCGAGGTCGAGCTCACCGCCGAGCACACCTCGATCGACCGAGCCGGCCGTCGACTCGAGCTCGGCGCTCTCGAGCTGCGAGCGTCGGCGTCGTCGGCGGGCGCCGTCGTCGACGAGCTTTCGCTGACCGGCGGCGACCTCGAGCTGCGCGCCCGCGGCGAGGTTGGCCTCGGGGAGCCGGTCGCCGCGCGGGCCGAGCTCATGATCACCGCGGACCTGTCCGGGACGGTGGGCTGGTGGGATCCCAACCTGGCGACCGGTCTCGAGCCCTCGGGGCGGGCCGAGCTCGCGTCGACGGTGAACTGGGATCGGGATGGCGGGCTCGCGATCCAGGCGACCCACCGCGGCGAGCCGCTGACCGTCGCCGGCACCGTCGTCGACGCCCTCGACCTCGCCTTCGCCGGTGGCGTCGTCCGGGCGGCGGCCTCGGGCTCGACCTGGGGCGAGGCCGAGATGGCGGTCGACGGCGACGGGGTCGCGACGGTCGAGGCCCGGCTCCAGCGCGCTCCCGCCGACCGGCTGCTTGCCTTCGCGGTGCCCGAGGTGGCGGCCGCGGTCGGCACCCCGCTGCTGGTGTCCGGAGACCTCTCGGCGACGCTTTCCTACCCGCTCGACCTCGAGAACCTGGCCGGGCGGTGCGATCTCGTGGCGATCTCGCCGATCGGCCGGGTCGCGCTGATGGGCGAGGGTGCGGCCGGGGAGTGGCGGGTGGAGGAGGCCCGGATCGAGGCCTTCGCGGCGACCGTGACCGGCTCGGGGCGGGCGCGCCGCGACGGCGTCGTCGAAGGGGCGGCCGAGCTCGCGGTCGACGACCCCGCCGAGACGGTGCGCCTCGCCGAGAGCCGGCTGCCGGAGCTCGCGGGCCTGGGGATCGGCGGCGGGCCGCTGACTGGCCGGCTCGAGGTGGCGGGCGCAGTCCGGTCGCCCCGGCTGGCGGCCGAGGTCGAGTGGCTCTCGCCCGAGCTGCTCGGCCAGTCGGCGGCGGTGCTCACCGCCTCCGCGACCGGTGGGCTCGAGGCGGTCGACCTCTCGGCCCGGCTGGTGGTCGACGAGGGGACCGAGCTCGCGGTGGAGGGTGTCGCGGGTCTCGCGGCCCGTGCGGTCGAGGGCCGCTGGCGCGCCGGGGTCGACAACCTCGGCGAGCTCGCGATCCGGCTCGGGCTGGTGGCCGAGGAGCTCGACGCCTACGGTGCGGTGTACGGCGAGGGGGGCTTCTCGGCGGCCGGCGACGCGTGGAGCTTCGGGGGGGAGATCGAGGGGGTCGGGGTTGGCGCGGGCGGCTGGGTGGCCGACGCGGTGCGCGCCGAGGTCTCGGCCGGCCCCGACCAGGTCGAGGTCAGCGCCCTGCGCCTCGAGGTGCTCGACGGGACGGTCGAGGGCTCGGCAACGATCGGGCTGGGAGGGCTCGACGCGCCGGTGGTGGCGGACCTGCGCTGGCAGGGGCTCGACCCGGCGCGACTGCCGATGAGCCCGAGCGCCCTCGCGGCGGGAACGAGCGACGGCCGGCTCGTCCTCGAGGGCACGATCGCCCGTCCGGTGGGTCGTCTCGACATCGGCTGGACGCCTCGGGACCCCGCCTCGAAGATCCCGGCGCTGCGGGCCGGTGGAGTGCTCGAGGCCGGTGTGCTCCGCCTCTCCACCGAGGAGGTGTCGACCGAGGCCGGCGCCCTTTCCGCGACCGGCGAGGCGCCCCTCGGCTCGCTGCCCCTTCCCGAGTGGCTCTGGCCGGACGCGCCCGAAGGGACGGTGAGGGTCTCGGCCCACGGCAGCGACCTGCGGTCGGCGGCGATCGTCGAGCTGCTCGGGATCGCACCGCCGCCGGTCGACGCGACCGGCGATCTCCGGCTCGAGGCCGAGTGGGACCCCGCGGCGCCCGAGGCGACCCGCGCGCTCGTCGAGCTCGACCGGCTGCGGCTGCGGCACCCCGGCGGCGAGCTGGCCGCCGAGGGTCCGCTCGTCGTCCAGATCGAGCGACAACGCGCCGAGGTCCGGCCGGTCGTGCTCGTCGGACCGCGGAGCCGCGTCGAGCTCTCCGGCTCGGCCGACCTCGCCACCGGCGCGATCGACGGCTCGCTCGGCGCGGTGCTCGATCCCAGGATCGCCCAGCTCATCCCGTTCCCGATCCAGCTCCAGGCGCCGATCCGGGTCGCCGCCCGGGTCGCCGGGAGCCTCGAGCGACCGAGGGCGACGCTCTCGGTCGACCACACCGGCGGCGCGATCGTCCTCCGCGACCCGCCCCTGCAGGTTCTCGATCTCGTCCTCGAGGCCGAGCTGGTCGACGGCGTGCTCTGGGTCGACGACGGCAGCGCCCGGGTCAACCAGGGGACGATGGAGCTCGCCGGCGGCTGGGACCCGGCATCGGGGCAGGGGATCGTCGCCGAGCTCGACGGGGTGGTCTTCTACGTCGACGGCATCCTCAGCCAGTGGAGCGGGACCGTCGCGGTCGAGCCCGAGCCGGGCCGGCTGGCCAGGGTGGTCGGCGACCTCAACCTGGTCGGCGGGCTGTGGGACCAGCGGGTCGACCTGGGCAGCGCGCTGCTCGGTGGGGACGAGCTCGACCTGGCGGCCGACGACCCGCTCCGCTCGATCGTGCTCGACCTCGACGTGCGCGGCCGCGGCCTGGTCCGGGTCGACAACAACCTCGGCCGGTTCGACGCGAGCTGGGACGTGCTGCGGGTCGGCGGGAGCGCCGCCGAGCCGCGGATCAACGGCGAGATCGAGATCTCTCCCGGCGGCCGGTTCGTGCTCGCCGGTCAAAGGGTCACGGTCCGCCGGGGCAGCCTGCGCTTCACCGGCAACCCCGACATCGACCCGATCGTCGAGATCGTCCCCGAGTCGGACATCGCGGTGTTCGGCGCCGGCGAGGGCGAGATCAACACCACCGCCCTCGCCACCCAGGGCCTCGTCGAGGGGATCGGCGGCGCCCTCGGCTTCGAGAACGAGACCCTCCAGCCGGCCGAGATCTCGGTCGAGACCGAGAGCAACACCTCGCAGAGCATGATGCTCGGCCAGCGGCTGAGCCACAGCCTGGCGCTGTTCTTCGCGGCCAACACGACCGATGTCCAGGACCGGACGACGACCCTCCAGCTGTGGAACATCCCGGGCCTCAAGGGGCTGGCGCTCCAGGCCTTCCAGAGGACCCTCGACGAGGAGGCCGGGGCGAGCATCTTCCAGCGCTTCCAGTGGGGCGGCTCGTCGCTCTACGACGACCGGCCGACGATCCGCAAGCTCAAGCTCGAGGGCGAGTGGCCGGTCGGCGCGCGTCGGCTCAAACGGGCGACCGGGATCCGGCGCGGCCAGCCCTTCGACTCGTTCCTGCCCTTCGTCGCCCGGGTCCGGATGGAGCGCGAGCTGGCCGCCGCGGGCTTCCAGGAGGCGCGGGTCAGCGTCGAGGCGGTCGAGGCGAACAACGCGTGGACGTTGGTCTTCTCCTGCGACCCGGGTCCCCCCCAGGAGGTTGTCTTCCTCGGGGACCCGCCGCCCAAGGGGATCCGCGACCAGGTGACCGCGCTCTACCAGCCGCCGCCCCTCGAGAGCTACGGCTTCCACGAGATGGCGAGCCTGCTTGACCGCCATCTCGACGCCGAGGGCTATCCGGAGGCGACCGTCATCGTCGAGCGTCGCGGCGACGAGGTCGTCGCCGAGGTGCACCGCAACGCCCGCACCGAGCTCGACGGCCCCGTCCTCGAGGGCGTTCCGGCGGAGGTCGCGGCGGCCGTCGAGCGGCGGCTCGGCCGCCCCAGCGAGCTCGCCCGGATCGCCGGCGACCGGGCGGTCGCCGCCGCGGCGATCGAGTCGGTCTTGGCCGATCTCGGCTACGACCGGGCGAGGGCCCTGTCGGTCGAAACGGTGGCGACCGGCGAGACCCGCGCCGAGATCCGCGCCCTCGTCGAGCTCGGGCCCCGGGCCGAGGTCGGAGAGCTCGTCGTGACCGGCAGCGATCCGCTCGGCATCACCGCGGCCGACGACTTCGAGCTCGCCGTCGGCTCGCCCCTCGACCGGACCAGCGTCGACCTCGCGGCGAGCGCGCTGCGCGCCGCCTATGACGGCGCCGGCTACTCCGATGCCGCGGTGCGCGGCTCGGTCGAGGAGCTCGGGGAGGGGCGCTGGGTGGTGACGCTCCACATCGAGCCCGGGATCCGGCGGACCTTCGAGGGGGTCGAGATCTTCGGGCTCGAGCACACCAGCCGACGGTCGATCGAGGCGGGCGTCGACCTCGAGCCCGGCGAGGTCCTCCGCAACTCCGATCTCGACACCGTCGCCGCCCGGGTCGCCAACTTCGCGCCGATCGAACGGGTCGACCTGCGGACCGTGCCGCAGGGCACGACCGGCGCCCGGGTCGAGCTCGACGTGGTCGAGAAGCCCCGCTGGATCGCCGAGGTCGGCGGCGGCTGGAGCACCGAGCGGGGCGGGCAGGCCCGGTTCGGGCTGCGCGACGACAACCTTTTCGGCCGCGGCTTCGGCCTCAACCTGCGCGGCCGCTGGGACAGCACCGAGTGGCTCGCCTTCGTCGTCGCCTCGCTGCCGCCGCTGCCCGGCGACCGGCTGTCCTTCTCGTCGACCGTCAGCTTCCAGCGCGGCGACGCGCCGTCCAACCCCGAGATCCTCTCCCAGGATATTTCGTCGTGGAGCGTCGACTCGACCTACTTCCTCGGCCGCGGCAACCGGGTGGCGAGCCAGGCGACCGAGCAGGTCACCGGCTACTACCGCTTCACCAGGACCCGAACCTACGGCGTCGACGACAGCGGCTTCTTCCCGATCGAGATCGACACCACCGTCGACACCGGTCTGCTCGGCGCGCGCTATGTCCGCGACCGCTTCGACAACCCCTTCGACCCGCGGTCGGGCTATGGCCTCGTGGTCGACGGCGGCTACAGCTCGGATCTCCTCGGCTCGGACTTCGACTACTGGACGACCCTCGCCACCGGCAGCCTCGCCACCGGGGTTTTCGGCTCGAGCACCTGGGTTCAGTCGGTGCGCCTCGGCGTCACCGAGCCCCTCGGCGGCACCGACCTGATCCCGGAGGTGCGCTTCTTCGCCGGCGGCCAGGGATCGGTGCGCGGCTTCGACCGGAACACCGTCGGCCCGGTGACGATCGGGATCGGCGAGGGCTTCGAGCCGGCGGGGGGCGGCGCGCTGTTCATCCTCAACGAGGAGCTGCGGGTCCCGGTGTGGGGCGGTCTGCGCGCCGCGGTCTTCGCCGATGTCGGGCAGGTCTGGGAGAGCTGGGGCGAGGCCGACCTCGAGCTCTCGGTCGGAGCCGGGGTCGGGATCCGCTGGGCGACCCCGGTCGGACCGCTCTGGGCCGATGTCGCCTGGCCCCTCGCCAACACCGGGATCAGCTCGACCAAGCCCAAGTTCTACATCGGGATCGGCCGGCCGTTCTGAGGGCGCCCGCCGCCGCTACTTGACCGAGCCGAGGATGGCGCGCGCGGTCTTGGCCTCGGGGGCGGTCGGCGCGAGCTTGACGAACTGGTCGAGGTCGATGATCAGCCGGTCCTTGCGGCCGAGCTTGTCCTGGGTCAGACCGCGGTAGTAGTAGAGGTGGGCGAAGCGCGGGTCGGCCTTCTCGACCGCGTTGAAGCTCTCGAGGGCCTGGCTCCACTTCGACTCGAGGACCCAGCTCAGACCGATCTGGAAGTGGGTCATCGCCGGGTCGAAGCCGCCCTCGAGGGCCTTGGTGAGCGCGGCGCGGGCGGCGGCCGCCTTCTTGAGCCGGTTCGAGGCGGCGCCGAGGTAGTACTGGGCGCGCGCGTCGGCCGGGTTGGCGGTGACCATGGCGGCCGCCCGCTTCTCGGCGCTCTGCCAGGCGGCGGTGGCGTCGGCCGTCTTGTCGAGGGCCTTGAGCACCTCGCCGCGGTAGAACTCGGCGACCGGATCGGCGGTCTTCTTGAGCGCCTGGGTCTTGAGCCCCTCGAGACCGCGCTGAATCTCCTTCGGGTCCTTGCCGATCCCGTCCAGCGCCGCTGTGAGCGCCGACGCGGTCTGGTAGCTCTGGGTGTCCTTGTACTTGAGCTCGGCGGTGAGGACCTCGTTCGCCGCGGTGAAGCGCCAGGCCACCGCCATCGAGATCGCCCGGTCCGAGACGCCGGCGGCGATCTTCGGGTCGATCTCCTCGGCGGCGGCCGGGACGAGGGAGACGACGAGAAGGGGAAGCAGGGCACGGAGCAGCGGTTGCGGTTTCATCGGGACCTCCAGGATCGTGGCCGGACGATTATGGCACAGCGGGAACCCGCGCTGGCGCCGGCTGCGGCGCCGCGCTACCCTCCGGCGCGATGATGACGGTCGACCCCGAACGCCGCCGACGGATCCTCGCCCTCGCCCTGCCGATCGTCGGCGGGATGGTGTCGCAGAACGTGCTCAACCTGGTCGACACCGCGATGGTCGGGGTGCTCGGCGCCGCCGCGCTCGCCGCGGTCGGGATGGCGAGCTTCGCCAACTTCATGGCCTCGGCCTTCATCACCGGGCTGTCCGCCGGGGTGCAGGCGATGGCCGCCCGGCGGCTCGGCGAGGGGCGGAGCGCCGACGCCGCGGTCCCGCTCAACGGCGGGCTGCTCCTCGCGGTGGTCCTCGCCCTGCCGCTGTCGGTGACGCTGATCGCGTTCACCGACGAGATCTTCGCCCTGCTGGTCGACGACCCCGAGGTCGCCGCCCTCGGCGCGCCCTACCTCGGGGCCCGGCTCGCGGCGATGGCCGCGCTGGGGGTCAACTTCGCCTTCCGCGGCTACTGGAACGGCGTCAGCATGTCGAAGGTCTACATGCGCACCCTGGTGGTGATGCACGCCTCCAACATCGCGCTCAACTGGGTGCTCATCTTCGGCCACCTCGGTCTGCCCGCCCTCGGCGTCGCCGGCGCCGGGATCGGCTCGGCGATCGCGACCTTCATCGGGTCGGTGCTCTATGTCGTCCAGGGGTGGCGGCTGGCGCGGGGCAACGGCTTCCTGCGCCGGCTGCCCGACCGGCGCAGCCTCGCGACGATGCTCCGGCTGTCGGTCCCCACCGGCTTCCAGCAGTTCTTCTTCGCCGCCGGTCTGACCGCCTTCTTCTGGATCATCGGCAGGGTCGGGACGGCCGAGCTGGCGGCCTCCAACGTGCTCGTCCAGCTGCTGCTCGTCGCGATCCTCCCCGGGCTCGGCTCGGGGATGGCCGCCGCCTCGCTGGTCGGCCAGGCGCTCGGCCGCGGCGACGCGACCGACGCGAAACGGTGGGGCTGGGAGGTCGCGCGGCTCGCCACGGTCACGGTCGGGCTGCTGGCGCTGCTCGGCCTGGTCCTCCCCGATCTGCTGCTCCGGCCCTTTCTGCACGACGAGGCGACCCTGGCCCTGGCCCGGCTCCCGCTCCGGATCCTCGCCGCCACGATGAGCCTCGACACCCTCGGGATGGTGCTGATGAATGCGCTGCTCGGCGCCGGCGACAACCTCCGGGTGATGGCGGTGGCGCTGGTCCTCCAGTGGGTCGTGTTCCTGCCCTCCGCCTATCTGGTCGGGCCGGTGCTCGGGCTCGGGATCACCGGGATCTGGGTCGCTCACGTCGGCTACCGGGTGCTCCAGGCGGCGATTTTCGCCGGGATGTGGCGGCGCGGCGACTGGACGCGGATCGAGGTCTGAGCGCCGCCGGCTTGCCGCAGAGCGGCGTTCGTGACCGGTCGATCGGTGCTACCCTCGGCCGGCCCGAGCCACCCGACGGGTGGGGTCAGAGCGCGCGGCGGCGACGTCGGCGCCGCGGCCGCCCGGGCCACGCGGGAGCAACCCATGCACTTCGAGCACGTCTCCATCCTCGGGATCGCCCACCTCGACGCGCCCCACCGGGTGCCGTCGGAGGAGATCGAGGGGCGGCTCGCGCCCACCCTGAGCCGGCTCGGGATGCGGCCCGACCTGCTCCGCGACGCCTCGGGCATCATGACGCGCCGGATGTGGGACGACGGCGTCCAGCCGAGCGACGTCGCCGCCCGCGCCGGCGAGCTCGCGATCGCCGCCGCCGGGATCGACCGGCGCGACCTCGGCATCCTGATCAACACCTCGGTGTGCCGCGACTATGTCGAGCCCTCGACCGCCTGCATCGTCCACTCGAACCTCGGCCTGCCCGAGACCTGCATGAACTTCGACCTCGGCAACGCCTGCCTCGCCTTCATCAACGGCATGGACATGGTCGGCAACATGATCGAGCGCGGTCAGATCGAGGCGGGGATCGTGACCAACGGCGAGTCGAGCCGGCTGCCGACCGAGCGGACGATCGAGCGCCTCCTCGACCCGGCGGTCGACGAGGAGACCTTCAGGGCGAACTTTGCCACCCTGACCCTCGGATCGGGGGCGGCGGCGATGGTGCTCGGGCGGAACGACAACGACCGCGGGCGGCGCTTTCTCGGCGGCGTCAACCTCGCCGCCACCGAGCACTGCCGCCTCTGCTACGGGCAGGTCGACGGGATGGTCACCGACACCCGCGAGCTCCTGGTGGCCGGGCTCGGTCTGGCCGGGCGAACCTGGCAGAAGGCGGTGGACGAGCTCGGCTGGTCGGCCGAGGCCTTCGACCACTTCGTCATCCACCAGGTCAGCAAGACCCACAGCGACCGGTTCGCCGAGATCCTCGGTCTCGACCCGGAAAAGATCTACCGTCTCTACCCGGAGTTCGGGAACATCGGGCCGGCCGGGGTGCCGATCGTCCTGTCGAAGCTCGCCGAGGCGGGCTCGCTGTCCGACGGCGACCGGATCGCCCTCATGGGCATCGGCAGCGGTCTCAACTGCACCATGGCGGAGGTCATCTGGTAGCGAATCGCGGGGGCGGTGCGTCGCACGGCGCCCACGGATCGTTCGGAATGCCATGAAGAGCATCGCCCCGGATCTCTACCCCTTCGAGTCGAGGTTCATCGAGCTGGAAGGGCTGCGCCTGCACTACCTCGACGAGGGGGTGGGGGCGCCGGTGGTGGCGGTGCACGGCAACCCGACCTGGTCGTTCTACTACCGCGAGCTGGTCAAGGACCTCCGGCGCGACCACCGGGTGATCGTCCCCGACCACATCGGGATGGGCCTGTCCGACAAGCCGGGGGACGAGAGTTACCCCTACACCCTCGCGCGTCGGGTGGCCGACTTCGAGACGCTGATGGAGCGGCTCGGTCTCGCCGATGTCACCCTCGTGGTCCACGACTGGGGGGGCGCCATCGGCTGCGCCTGGGCGGGCCGTCATCCCGAGCTCGTCAAGCGGCTGGTCGTCCTCAACACCGCGGCCTTCCACCTGCCGCCGGGCAAGCGGCTGCCCTGGCAGCTCTGGGTGGTTCGCAGCACGCCGCTCGGCGCCGCGCTGGTGCGCGGGCTCAACGGCTTCGCGCGGGGCGCGACCCGGCTCGGCTGCACCCGCCGGCCGATGGCGAAGGAGATCCGGGACGCCTACTGCGCCCCATACGACGCCTGGGGCAGCCGGCGGGCGGTGCTGCGCTTCGTCGAGGACATCCCGCTACGGCCCGGCGACCCGGGCTACGAGCTGGTCAGCGAGATCGCCGGCAACCTCCCGAAGCTCGTCGGCACGCCGGTCATGATCTGCTGGGGGGACCGGGACTTCGTCTTCGACCACCACTTCCTCGCCGAGTGGCAGCGGATCTTCCCATCGGCCGAGGTCCACCGCTTCGCCGACGGCGGCCACTACATCCTCGAGGACTACCCCGACCGGATCGTGCCGCTCATCCGCGGCTTCCTTGAGCGACCCGTCGCCGATTGAGCCACGCCGGTAGCGGAGTCGAATCTGCACGTGTTCTTGAAACACGGTGGGCACGGAGAACCACGGGGGCTCCACGGGGTCATCGCAGCCGCCGCAGGTATTGACCCCATCGCACCATCGCAGTTGAAACGCCAAGCCCGCCAAGACGGGCATCGCCAAGCACGCCAAGTCCATCGCGTGGGTTTGACCCATCGCATCCATCGCACCATCGCAGTTGAAACGCCAAGAACGCCAAGCCGGGCAGCGCCAAGCACGTCAAGTCCATCGCGTGGGTTTGACCCATCGTACCCATCGCACGATCACATTCGCACCACATGGGGGCGAGATTGCGATGGTGCGATGGCTCGATCGGTGCGATGGCTTTGTGTCCTTTGCGATGGATGAGCTTGGCGCACTTGGCGTTTCAACTGCGATGGATCGAGCGGCGCCGTGGTATCGCCGTGGTTCTCCGTGTCCTCCGTGTCTCAATCCCGGGGCAGTGACTGCCGCGCAGCCCCCCAGGTGGACTGAGGTACCCTGCTCGTCGTGACGACCCGAGTCAACATCGCGACCTCGGTGAGCGAGATGGCGCAGCGCCAGCCCGATGCCACGGCGGTGATCTGCCCGTGGGGCCGGCGCGGCGGGTCCTTGACCTATGGCGAGCTCGAGGCGCGGACCTCGTGGGTCGCCGCCGGGCTCGCGGCGGTCGGCATCGGTCGCGGCGTCCGGACGGTGCTGATGGTGCCGCCGGGGCTCGACCTCTTCGTCCTCGCCTTCGGGCTCTTCCGCGCCGGCGCGGCGCCGGTGCTCGTCGACCCCGGGATCGGGCTCGGTCACCTCAAGGCCTGCCTCGGCAACGCCCGGCCCGAGGCCTTCATCGGCGTTCCGAAGGCGCACGCGGCTCGGGTGGTTCTGGGTTGGGCGAGGGAGACTCTGCGCACCAGGGTCACCGCGGGCCCGCGGCTCTTCTGGGGCGGCGAGACCCTGCGCAGGCTCGAGGAGATCGGCCGCGCCGCCGGCGGTCGCGAGATCGCCGACACCACCGCGGAGGAGACCGCCGCGATCGTCTTCACCTCGGGGAGCACCGGCCCGCCCAAGGGGGTCGTCTACCGGCACGGCAACTTCGCCGCCCAGATCGAGGCGGTGCGCGGGGTGCTCGACTGCGGCCCGGGCGATGTCGATCTACCGACCTTCCCGCTCTTCTCGCTCTTCGACCCGGCCCTCGGGATGACGACGGTGATTCCGGAGATGGACCCGACCCGGCCGGCGCGGGTCGACCCGAGGAAGATCATCGGGCCGATTCGCGAGTTCGGTGTGACGACGATGTTCGGCTCGCCGGCGCTCCTCGACACGGTCGGACGATGGGGGGTCGAGCACGGCGTCGAGCTGCCGACGCTGCGGCAGGTCGTCTCGGCCGGCGCGCCGGTGGCGCCGCGGATCATCGAGCGCTTCCGGCGGCTGATGGCGCCGGGGGGCCTGATCCTCACCCCCTACGGCGCCACCGAGGCGCTGCCCGTGGCGGTCGCCTCGAGCGATGAGGTGCTGTCCGAGACCCGCTTCGCGACCGAGCGGGGCGCCGGGACCTGCGTCGGCCGCCCGGTGCCTTCGATCGAGCTCGCGGTCATCGGGATCGACGACGGAGAGATCGCCGAGTGGAGCGACGACCTGGTCCTGCCACGGGGCGAGATCGGCGAGATCGTCGTCAAGGGCGGCCAGGTGACGCAGTCCTACTTCGCGGCCGAGGAGCACGACCGGCTCGGGAAGATCCGCGACGGTAACGTCGTGCGCCATCGGATGGGCGATCTCGGCTACCTCGACGAGCGGGGGAGGCTGTGGTTCTGCGGCCGCAAGTCGCAGCGGGTGGTGACCCGCGACCGGACCCTCTTCACCGACCCCTGCGAGGGGGTGTTCGACAGCCACCCCGGGGTCTTCCGCAGCGCTCTGGTCGGCGCCGAGGTCGGCGGCGCGACGACGCCGGTGATCTGCGTCGAGCTCGAGCCGTCGGTCCGCCGGAGCGATCGCGAGAGGATCCGGGCCGAGCTGCTCGAGCTCGGCGCGGGCATCGAGCACACTCGGCCGATCCGGACCGTGCTCTTCCACCCGGCCTTCCCGGTGGATATCCGGCACAACGCCAAGATCGGGCGCGCCGCCCTCGCCGAGTGGGCGACCCGGCGGCTCGGGAGCCCCTGATGCGCTGCCTGGTGACCGGGGGCGGCGGCTTTCTCGGCGGGGCGATCGTCCGGCGGCTGGTCGAGCGCGGCGACGAGGTGCGGACGCTGCAACGGGGCGACTACCCGGCGCTCGCGGCCCTCGGCGTCGAGTGCGTCCGCGGCGACATCGCCGACCCCTCGGCCGTCGACCGCGCGGTGACCGGGTGCGACCTGGTCTTCCACGTCGCGGCGAAGGTCGAGATGTGGGGGCCGCGCGGGCCCTTCCACCGCGCCAACGTCGTCGGGACGGCCAACCTCCTCGACGCCATGCGACGCCACGGCGTCGGCCGCCTCGTCTTCACCAGCTCGCCGAGCGTCGTCCACGGCGGCGCCGACATCGCCGGCGGCGACGAGTCGCTGCCCTACCGCGACCGCTACGAGGCCCACTACCCGGCGACCAAGGCCGAGGCCGAGCGCCTCGTCCTCGCCGCCAACCGTCCCGAGCTCGCGACCGTCGCCCTGCGGCCCCACCTGGTGTGGGGCCCCCGCGACCGCAACCTGGTCCCGAAGATCGTCGAGCGGGCGCGCGCCGGTCAGCTCCGGCTGGTCGGGGACGGGAGCAACCTCATCGACACCGTCTACATCGACAACGCGGTCGACGCGCATCTCGCCGCGGCCGAGAGGCTGGCGCCGGGCGCGTCCTGTGCGGGCAGGCCGTACTTCATCAGCAACGGCGACCCGCGGCCGGTGAAGGAGATCGTCAACGGCTTTGTCACCGCGGCGGGGCTCGAGCCGGTCAGCGCGCGCCTTCCGGTCGCGGTGGCGGTGGCGGCCGGGCACCTCTTCGAGACGCTGCACCGGCTCCTGCCGAGAACCGGGGAGCCGCGGATGACCCCCTTTCTCGCCCGCAACCTGGCCACCGCGCACTGGTACGACATCTCGGCGGCGAGACGCGACCTCGGCTATGAGCCGCGGGTCGGGATCGACGAGGGGATGGGGCGGCTGCGCGCCTGGTTCGAGGAGGGAGCGCCGGTATGACGATGATGTTGGGGATCGCGATCGCGCTGATATCGACTCTGGCGACGCTCGCCGTTGTCGTGGCGGTGGGGGGGCGGCTGCTCGGCCGCCGGGCCGCCAGGGCCGGCGACGAGATCGCCGAACGGGTCCGTCGGGCGATCGAGGACGGGGCCGACGGGGCGACAGCGAAGATCCGCGAGGCGGTCCGCTCCGGTCTCGACGAGGCGGTCGCCGAGGCGTTGCCGCGGGTGCGGGAGGAGGTCGCGGCGGGGGTCGGCGAGGGCGCCGACCGGGTCCTCCCGGTCCTCCGCGACGAGGTGCGCGGCGGGGTCGAGGAGGCGATCGTCTCGGCGGTCACCGGCGGGGTCGTCGGCAAGGCCGGCGACGAGCTCGCCCGGAGGACCGGCGAGCTTCTCGGACGGGTGCTCCGCGGGCCCGACAAGGGCTGAGCCTCCGGCACGGGCCCCGGGCCGGAAAATCCCGGGACCGAGCTGAGAAATCGCGCCCAGCGGCGGTGTTCGGTGCTATCCTGCGGGCGCGAGCACGATCTCGTGCTTTTTTTCACACATCGCCCGGCCCCCGCGAGCCGGAGCGGACAGCGGATCTGAAAGGAGTAATGGATGCTCAACAAGATCGGTCTCATCGGTGGCGGCTACATCGGCGGCGTACTGCTCCAGGAAATCGTCCAACGGCGGCTCGCCCGCGAGGTCGGGATGTCGGATCCCGCGCCCTTCGTCAACCCGTCGGACCCGCCGGATCGGCAGGAGGTCGCGAAGAAGCAGTCGGTGTCGAAGGGCAAGTGCCTCGACGTCGCCGAGGGCACGCCGACCATCCGCTCGGATGTCCGCTGCGTCGGCTCGAAGGACTACTCGGCGATCGAGGGCGCCGATCTCGTCATCAACACCGCGGGAGTTCCGCGCAAGGCCCGGCCGGACGGGACCTTCCCGACCCGCGAGGAGCTGCTGACGATCAACCTCAAGGTCACCGCCGAGGTCGCCGAGGGGATCAAGAAGTACTGCCCGGACGCGATCATCCTGTCGATCGCCAACCCCCTCGACGCGATCGTCTACACCCTCGACAAGCGGCTCGCGCCTCCCAAGGGGCGGCTCTTCGGGATGGCCGGCCAGCTCGACTCGGGCCGCTACTGCTACTTCGTCGCCGAGGCCGCCAACGTCTCGGTCGAGAACGTCACCGCGATGGTGCTCGGCGGGCACGGCGACACCATGGTGCCGGTCCGCAGCTCGTGCCAGATCGCCGGGATCCCGGTCGGCAAGTTCGTCGACGACGCGACCCTCGCGGCGATCGAGAGCCGGACCCGCAAGGCGGGTGGGGAGATCGTCGGCATGCTCGGTTTCGGCTCGGCCTTCGCCTCGCCGGCCTGGGCGGCCCTCGAGATGGCCGAGGCGATCATCTTCGACAAGCGCAAGATCATCCCGGTGTGCGCCAAGCTCGAGGGCGAGTACGGCGTCGACGGGCTGTTCGTCGGCGTGCCGGCGATCGTCGGCGCCCACGGCGTCGAGCAGGTCATCGAGCTCGACCTGACCGACGCCGAGAAGGCGGCGCTCGCCCACTCGGTGGCCGATGTCCGCAAGACCTGCGACGAGGTCGACACGATGCTCGCGAGCCTCTGAGCGGGTCCTTCGCCCTTTTCACACGGCCCTCCCCACAGGAGGGCCGTTTTGGTGCCCGGCGCCGGGAACGGCGGGTCGCGCGATACCATGATCGGGTGAGACGCGGGTGGACCCTCGGGCTGCTGCTCCTGGTGCTCGCCGTCAGACCGGCGGCGGCAGGGGAGGAGCTGGCTCGCGGCGCGGCCCCGGCCGGGCTGCCCGCCCTCACCGATGCCGAGGGCTGGGGGCAGCTCGTCGACTCGACCTGGGGCGAGGGCCGGCCGACCGCCGAGAAGCTCATGCTCTTCGACACCTTCTGGAGCGCGGTCGACCGCGAGTTCCCGTCCTTCGGCGGGCTCGCCGTCGACTGGGACGAGCTGCGCGCCCGCTACCGGGCCGAGGTCGCGGCCGGGGTCAGCAAGGGGCGCTTCGCCGCCATCCTGAGCCGGCTGTCGCTGGCGTTGATGGAGGCCCACACCTCCGCGGTCGACCGGGTCGTCTTCTGGCGCACCGAGACCTCGCCCGGCGTGCCGCTGCTGGTCGTCGGCGGGTGGGGCCAGGCGAACGAGCTCGGGGCCTGTCTGACGGCGCTGCCCGACCGGACGGCGTTGGTCTACGACGCCCCCGCCGACCACCCCTTCGGTCTTCGACCGGGCGACGTGGTGCTCGGCTTCGACGGCCGGCCCTGGCACGAGCTGTGGCCGGAGATGCTCGAGCTCGGCCTCCCGGTGACCGGGATCTGGGGCTCGTGCCCCGAGAGCTATGAGCACGCCTGGGTGATGGCCGCGGGCGCCAACTGGCACCTCTTCGACACGATCGACATCCGCCGCCACGCGTCGGGCGAGGTCGACCACCTGCCGACCTCGCTGATGGTCGACTACCGCCACCAGCCCTGGTGCACCGAGCAGCTGCCGGTCGGCGGCGTCCCGATGCCCGACTTCGCCCACGCCGAGGTCGCCTCGTGGGGGGTGGTCGAGGGCACCCGGGTCGCCTACGTCTACGTCTGGGGCTGGGGCTGGGAGGCCGAGCAGGAGTTCCACGACGCCATCGCCGGCGCCATGGCCGAGCCCGGGATCGTCGGTCTGATCGTCGACTTCCGCTTCAACCTCGGCGGCAACATGCACCTCAGCAACGCCGGGCTGGCGCTGCTCTTCGACCGCGTCGTCCCGACTATCGACTGGCTCACCAGGTGCGACCCGGACGACCACCTCGCGCTGTGCAACGAGGGCATCTGGCCCTCGTATGTGATTCCCGGCGACCCGGCGACGGTCTGGGACCGGCCGATCGCGGTCCTCGTCGGCCCCGGCGCGGTGAGCTCGGGCGACCAGGTGGCGCTGCGGATGGCCTTCCATCCCGAGGCGCGGCTCTTCGGCCGCTCGACCAACGCCGCCTTCACCGCGGCGGCTTTGACCTTCTCGGACACCGAGTGGCAGGCGACCCACGCGGTCGCCGACGCCCACCTGCTGTCCGACCCCGGCGTCGGCCTGACCCACCGCCCCCTCGCCGTCGACGTGCCGGTGTGGCTCACCCCCGACGACGTCGCGGCGGGGCGCGACACCGTGGTGCTCGAGGCGCTGCGCTGGATCCGCGAGGCCGCCGGCGGTCCGCGGCGCCCCGCGGGGCGGGTGATGCCCCCCTGATCGGGAAAAAACTGGCTATTGACAACAGGAACGGGTGCTAGAATCCCTCCCGTTGCACCCGAAAACGTTCATCCGAAAGAGGGAGAGGTGACCATGCGAGTCAGCAGGAGTGCGTTCGTGCTGTGTGCGCTCGTCTTCGTACTGGTGTCTGCCCGGACCACGATCGCGGACGAGGCGATCGCCTCCGCGGAGTACCGAGGGACCTGGGAGGTTGTCAAGTTCGACATCTCGCCACCCCTGCGCGACATCGCTCCGCTGCCGGTGCCGGAGGGCATGCCGTACGGCGGGCTGATGATCGACCCGGAGAGCGACTGGATCGGCCCGCTCGGGCCCCAGGACTTCGACATGATCGTCCAGGGCGAGGCGGGTATCGGCGAGATCCCGGCGCCGCTCATCAGCTTCGACGGGCCGAGCAACCTCGCCGGCGTGTCGCCCCCCGATCCGGTGGGGGATGTCGGGCCGAACCACTACGTCGCGATGAGCAACCTCTACTTCCAGATCTTCGACAAGAGCGGCACCTCGCTCTACGGCCCGGCCGCCAACAACACCCTGTGGGCCGGCTTCGGCGGGAACTGCCAGACCTCGAACGACGGCGACCCGATCGTCCTCCACGACCAGCTGTCCGACCGCTGGATCCTGACCCAGTTCACCGCCTCGTCGCCGTACTACAACTGCGTTGCGGTCTCCACGACCTCCGATCCGACCGGCTCGTACTACCGGTACGCCTTCAGCACCGGCGCGAACTTCCCGGACTACCCGAAGTACGGGGTCTGGCCGGATGCGATCTACATCAGCACCCGCGAGTTCGCGGGGGGGAGCTCGTTCGCAGGGGTCGGCGCCTATGCGATCAACCGCGCCCAGATCGTCGCCGGAAACCCGACGCCGACCGTGATCTCCTTCCTCGCGACGCCGGGCGGCTCCGGCGGCGCCTTCAACGTCGGCGACGGCCTGCTGCCGAGCGACCTCGACGGCGTGATCCCGCCGCCGGCGGGCTCGCCCAACTACTTCATGGGCTCGATGGACGACGGTGGGTCCTACGGAGCGGCCCAGGACGCGCTGACGTTGTGGAAGTTCACCGCCGACTTCACGACCCCGGCCAACTCGACCTTCGTGCTCACGAACACCATCCCGATCATTCCCTACGACACCTTTGCGGTCTTCTGCTCCGGCCGCTCCTGCGTCCCGCAGCCCGGAACCGCGAACAAGATCGACCACCTCGGGTATCGCCAGCGACCCATGCACCGGCTCGCCTACCGGAACTTCGGCGGCCACGAGTCGCTGGTCACCAACCAATCGGTGGAGGCCTCGACCACGGTGTCCGGCATCCGCTGGTGGGAGATCCGTGACCCGGACGGCAGCCCCTTCGTCTTCCAGGAGGGGACGTACGCGCCGGGAGTCACCGACGGCATCCACCGCTGGATGGGCTCGATCGCCATGGACTCGGCGGGCAACATGGCGCTCGGCTACAGCGCGTCGGCGTCGACCAGCACCTACCCCAGCTCCTGGTACACGGGGCGTCTCGCTGGTGACCCCCTCGGCACCATGCCACAGGGTGAAGGGTCCATCATCGACGGCACCGGTTCCCAGACCGGCAGCCAGCGCTGGGGCGACTACACCTCGATGAACATCGACCCGGTCGACGACTGTACATTCTGGTATGTCAACGAGTACCTGCCGACGACGAGCAGCGTCGGCTGGCGGCTGCGGATTGGCGCCTTCAAGTTCAACGCCTGCGGCACACCCGACTTCTACCTCGGGGCATCGCCCGCCGAGCAGACGATCTGTGCCGGTCAGCAGGCCGACTACACCATCTCGGTGGGCCAGATCTCCGGCTTCACCAATTCTGTGAGCCTGGGCGCCTCGGGGCAGCCGGGCGGCGCCGTTGCGAGCTTCACACCCAACCCGGTGACTCCGCCGGGGTCCTCGACCCTGTCGGTGACGGGCACCGGGGGCGCGAGCGCCGGGCTCTACACGATCACCGTCGACGGAACCGCCACCGGCAGCCCGGGGCACTCGATCGGCGTCGACCTGGAGGTCTTCACCTCGGCGCCGCCGGTCCCCGCCCTGGTGAGCCCGGCCAACGGCGCCATCAACCAGCCGCTGCAGCCGGACTTCCAGTGGGCCGGAGGCAACGCCGAGTCCTACACCGTCGAGGTGGCCACCGACGCCGGGTTCAGCAACATCGTGTTCTCGGCGACGGTCTCGAGCACGAGTGTCACCCCGACGACCGCGCTGGCCTCGAACACGGAGCACTTCTGGCGAGTGACCGCCTTCAACCCCTGCGCCGCGAGTGCGCCTTCGGCGGCGTTCTCCTTCTACACCGAGGCGCTGCCCGGCGACTGCGGCTTCGGCTCTGCGCCTTCGGTGGCGTTCTTCGACGACCTCGAGAGCGGCGCGCCGGGTTGGGCGCTGGGTAGCGGGGGCAGCGGCAACACTTGGGCGCTGTCGACCGCGCGCTCGTACAGCGGGGCGACGTCATACCACTCGGCCGATCCGGCGACGACCAGCGACCAGCGTCTCGACGCGCCGTCGGTGGTCCTGCCCACCGGCGCCAACCCGCTGACCCTCCAGTTCTGGAACTGGCAGCTGATGGAGG
>JALOLD010000064.1 GCA_025456145.1 Thermoanaerobaculales bacterium
GGCTGTGGACTACCACGGTCCGGACAGCTTCAGCTTCACCACGACCGATGGCGTGCTGAGCTCGGCGCCGGCGCTGGTGACGATCACCGTCACCCCGGTGAACGATGTCCCGCTCGCTGTCGACGATAGCGCCACCACTCCCGAGAACACCGCGGTGAGCATTGCGGTGTTGGCCAACGACGCACTCGGCGACCAGCCGACCACCATCACCTCGGTGACCCACGGTGCGAGCGGCTCCGTCACCATCGAACCCGGTGCGACCTCGGTAACCTACACCCCCGATCCCGACACCAATGGCCCTGATAGCTTCACCTACACAATCACTGACTTCGACCTCGAGACCAGCACCGCCACCGTCGCAGTCACGGTCGAGCCGGCACTGGACCCGGTCCTGACAATCTCCAACGGAGCCGTCACGGAGCCGAACACCGGCACTACCGTCGCGACCCTCGTCATCTCGGTCTCCGAGCCGAGCCCGGTCGCCATATCGGTGGGTTTCGCCACCCTCGATGGCTCTGCGGTGGCGGGACTGGATTACGTCGGGGCGGCCGGAACGCTCATCATCCCGCCGTTGGCGACGAGCTACGACCTGGGGGTCGACGTCGTCGGCGATCTCACGGACGAGCCGGACGAGACCTTCTCCGTCGAGCTTTCCAGTCCGGTCGGTGCGACACTTGGGGATCCAGCAACCGCCGTCGTGACGATCTTCGACAACGACCCGATGCCGGCAATCGTTGCGACAGACGAAACCGTGATCGAGAACGCCACCGCCGCCGACGTCGCGATCACGCTTAATGCCGTCAGCGGTTACGATGTTTCGGTCGACTACGCGACGGCGGACGGGAGCGCCGTCGCGCCGGCCGACTACACCTCGGTCATCGGGGTCGCCATCATCGTTGCCGGTGCGACTTCGACCTCCATCCAAGTTCCGTTGGTCGACGACGCAGAGATCGAGGCGGACGAGCTCTTCCGTGTTGAGCTTTCGAACCCGAGCAACGCGGTGCTGACGGTGAACGACGTGACCGTCACGATCGTTGACGACGACGGATGCGACACACCGGGAGATGCCGACGGGAGTTGCACCGTCGATACAGCGGATGTGTCCTTGATCGTCGCCCTCGTCGCTGATCCCCTGATGCCGTATTCGGGCGACCCGGACTGCGACGGGAGCGGTGGAATCGACGCCGCCGATGTGATCTGCGCGGTCGAGCTGATGTTGGCCTATTGAGCTCGACCGATCGCCGTCGTAGAACGGTGCCTTTCGGATGCGGGATCGGTCCGATATCGCGCGGAAGGACGAGAGACCCCGAGCGGGTCACTTGACCGGAGATGCGGCGCGGGTCTCCTCGATCGTCGGTTCCGCGGCCTCACCTGGCGATGCGACACCACGTCGTTGCGCCATCGCTCGGCGCATGCTGAGTACGCTGTCGTGAACAACGCAGTACACCAGCTCGCACGCGTCGTCCGGTGACCCGGTTCGGCCGTCATCGATGATCTTCATCAGCTCGCGACAGATCGACTCAATCCGATCCATGGTGTTTCTACAGGTCATACGAGGCTCCAACCACAGCGTCGCGCGAGAGCCCGTCGCCCTCCGACCGGTTGCCGAAGCTCACGCAAACCTCATGCCATCTGAACGGTGGGTGTCAACGCGCACAGATGGGGCAACTGGGGTGACTGTCTCGCTGAGCCCGGTACTTCACAGAGCCACCGCGGCAGCTCGAAATGAGGGACGGGATCATTCTTAAATCGTTATTATACAGTTGTTTAGAGGAAGCGATCGTCCCCGGGCGGTGACCGGCGAAGGGCGTAGGTTCCGTCATCGAAAACGATGGAGGGACAACTCCTCACGGTGCGCGAGTCTCGACTGTCTCTCGTTCGGTGCTCGAAGGAGACATGAGACAGCTCTGAACGAGACACAGTGAGACGGCACGTGGCCCACGGGCGATGCCGCTGTGCCGCGCCGGTGGTTACGAACTGGTTGGGTTAGCGGAAAGGAAACGGTACAGCGTCGCCCGAGAGACACCGAGCTTCTTCGCGGCCTCGCTCTTGTTTCCGTCGGTCGCATTCAGGGCGCCCTCAACCACAGCCCAATCGAGCCTCTGTTGTCTGGAGGGCGTGGCCTGAGCGACCCTTGCTCCTCGGACCTGGGGCGGGAGGTGCTCTTCCCGGATCGGCGATCCCTGCGCTTTGATGACCGAGAAGCGTACCGCGTTCTCGAGCTCTCGCACATTCCCGGGCCAACGATGGGCCTTGAGCCGGCTCATCGCCTCTTCGGTGATCAGGGGTGGATCTCGTCCCGTGTCGTCGGCGATTTTACCGAGGAAGAATTCGACAAGATCTGGAACGTCGCCGATGCGCTCGCGAAGCGGTGGAACCACAATGGGAACGACGGAGAGCCGATAGTAAAGATCCGCCCGGAACCTCCCTGCCTCTACCTCCGACTCCAAGTCCCGGTTGGTGGCGCAGATGACCCTGGCGTCGACCTCGATGGTGTGTTCGTCACCGACGCGCTCGAAGGTCCCGTTTTGCAGCACCCTGAGGAATTTGACCTGCATCTGAGAGCTGAGCTCACCGATCTCGTCGAGGAGGATCGTTCCGCCGTCCGCGAGCTGGAAGCGGCCCTTCTTGTCGCGAACCGCGCCGGTGAACGCGCCCCTGACATGCCCGAAGAGCTCGCTTTCGAGCAGGCCGTCGGGCAGCGCACCGCAGTTGACCGGCACGAGCAGCCGACCGCTTCGCCTGCTCTCCGCATGGAGAGCGTTCGCAACGAGCTCCTTGCCGACACCGCTTTCGCCGAGGATCAGCACCGGCACGTCGAGAGGTCCGACCTGGGCCACAGTCTCATAGAGCGCGAGCATCTTCGGGTCGTTGCCCACCATGCCGTGGATGGACCCGCCGACGGCTGGCCGGCGCAACCCACGCAATCGGTGGATGTCCTCGATGACGACGATCGCGAATCGACGGCCGTCGCTGTCGAAAGGTGTCGCCGCCATCGTCAGGGTGATGTCCTCGACTCGGCCGTCGACCGTGATTTGGAAGTGCGCACGACCTCGCTGGCGAACGTTGAGGTCCAGGGCGGAAAGGGCTAGCTGCCGAGCCTCGCAGGTTCTGCATCCTTTTTCGATTCCGGCCGCGTTGTGATCGTGCGGCTTGGCTGCATTGAGACAGCCCATCGCGGAGCCCTCGCACGATCCGACGGCAGCGCCGGGCTCGAGGCCGACGGCCCGTTCAAAGGCCTGGTTGGCCGCGCGGATCTTCCGATCCTGGTCGACCACGATCACGCCGCATGGGAGGGCGTCGAAGAGGGCATCGAAGAGCTCTCGCGGGTTTCCGAATATCGTGGCGACGTTATCCATTACCGGTCCTTAGGTTCCCTCGGACCATTAAAGTCAGTCTCGGCGCCCTGGTCGTCGGACCCCTCTTTCCTTGCAGTGGCATGTCGTGTGTAACACGGCATTCGCTGTATTGTCAATGAACAGATGTTGTTCAAAATCCTGTCAGTCCTGTCGCCCACCGGAGCGGGCGCGGACGGGTAGAACTCCCCGGAGATCGGGGGGTCTCGGGATGGCGCCATAGGCGAAACGCATCAATCGAGGTTCCAGAGATCGACGAGTTCGATTGGACGCTCGAACGGGCTCGTTCGACCGATGAGATCGACATCGAGCTTGGGAAGAGCCTGCGAGAGACGTGTATCGGCGGGTGTCTCATGTCTCACACTGTCTCATCGACGGCGTACCTGCGAGCTAGGAGTCGGTACTGATGGCGGGCGAATTTCTGGTACGAAGATGGGGACGGTGAGGGAGAACTCCTCGTTGGTCTCAGCCGTCATCCAGGTCGAGATCAATGGGTTCGTCCGGCTGACCATCAGAAGTTTGAGCAGAAATCAAATCCTGCTATACTGTGCGTGTTGACCCGGAGAAACAACGATTTCGTCGCCCAAGGGTCGAGGCGAACGTATCGATCCGAGGATCGCCCCCTGCGGGCTCTGACGACGGTCGCCGTGGTGCTTTTGTGTCTTCAGCCAACGGTCCCAGTCGAGCTCATCGGAGGCGGCGACGAGGAGCCGTTGGTCTGCGGCTGCGGCTGCGGTAAGGCCAAAGGGGCGTGCTGTTGCTTCGCTCCGGCGTCGTCCGTGCTGGCCCTCAGCTGTACCGGTCGAGAGGACCCCAACGAGCCGGCGACGAGCTCCGACGGGGGCAAGCTCATCGGGCCTCCCGAACCGATCCGTCTCGCCCTGCCGGAGTCGGAGGGCGCGGATGTAGATGATCGTCATTCGAGCGTGGGCGGGCCCGGTCCCCGTCCTGAGATCCCGCCACCCAGAGCCTGACGCTCCCTTCCGAACGATCCATCCCGATGACCGCCCGCAGCTGCGGGACGATGAGGCGTCGGACCCGCGCGTCCGAAGCCGAGAGGGGAACGATCATGACAACGAATGGTACTCGGCCGTGGGTGCTGGCTGCGGTGTTTCTCGTGCCGCCGATTGCGATTGGGTCGGCCGAGGAGGCTGCTGAACCGGTACCCGTTCAATCCAGGCCCATCGTGCACGGGAGCGTCGAGGTCACGGCGGAGGCGATCGCGATACCCACCGTTTCCATCATCGATCGCGAGGAGATTCGGTCGACCACACCGATGGGCGACGGTTCCGAGGTTCTGCGAAACGTCACCGGCGCCGATCTCGGGCGTATGGGTGGGCACGGTCTCGAGCCGTTCGTTCGCGGTCTCAGCCAGGGTGATCTGACGGTGTTGCTGGACGGTGCCACCATCCACGGCGGCTGCCCGAACCGGATGGACCCCGCGTCGTCGTATGCGGCCACCGAGACCACTGACACGGTGATGGTGATCCGCGGTGTCCAGACCTTGCGATACGGCCCCGGCGCGCCGGGCGGCACCGTCATCTTCGACCGGGTCGTACCCGAGCTGCGCGACGCCACTTGGGACGCCGATCTGACAACCGGCGGCTCGACCTGGTCGTCGAGTCCGGACTTCGCGGTCGATGCGGCCGTGGGATCCGGCGAATGGAATCTTCGGGCTCTCGGCTCGTACCGCGACTCCGACAACTACGAGGATGGCGACGGCGTCGAGGTCCGCTCGGCCGCCAAGAGCGCCTCCGGGACCATCATGGGTGGGTGGCGCCCCGACGAAGCGACGATGGTCGAGCTCAGCTACGAACGTTCCCAGACCGACGACGCGCTCTTCGCCGGCGCGGGGATGGACTCCCCGGAGACCACCGCCGACATCGTCCGGTTCCAGTCCGAGCGGACCCGGTCCACCGGACGCCCGGGCTGGCGGGTAGATGCGTTTTTCGACTGGGTCGATCACCTGATGGACAACTACTCGCTCCGCCCCCTGACCACGCCGATGGCGATGAGGGTGCCGTCGGACACATCGACCTGGGGATTCCGAGGTCACCTCGAGCTCGGTGATCGGCACCCGATTCTCGTCGGACTGACGTTGGAGTCGGCCAACGCCGACGCGACCCGATTTTCAGGTCCCAACGCCGACATGGTCACCATCACCCAGTCGATCCTGTGGGCCGACATCACCAATGATCAGCTCGGCGCATTCGCCGAGGGCTGGTCGTCCCTCGGTGACCGGACCCGAATCGTCTACGGCGCCCGGGTCGACCGGTTCAGCGCCGATGCGGCGCGGGCCGATGAGGCTACATTGGGTGGCAACGGACCCGCACCCCGCCAGCTGTGGTCGATGTACACCGGCAACGGAGACGACTCGTGGTCGGACACCGAAGTCGGCGGTCTCGTTCGTGTCGAGCACCGTATCGCCACCTGGCAGCTTTTTGGCGGCCTGAGCAGGAGCGTGAGGGTGGCAGACGCCACCGAGCGGTATCTCGGTGCCAACAGCCCGACGCCGATGATGCGCTGGGTCGGAAACCCCATGCTCGCGCCCGCCGTCAGCCACCAGATCGATCTCGGTGCGGGGTGGAGCAGCGGTCAGTCGACGGTCAACCTGACCTTTTTTGCCGCCGATGTGGGTGACTTCATCCTTCGAGATCGAGCCCACAATCAGGGCGGGATCCTGCAGAACGACAACGCGACGATCTACCGCAACGTCGACGCACGTCGCTACGGCGCCGAGGTCGACGCCGCCGTCCGTCTGTCGGATCCGCTGCTGCTGACCGGGAGCCTCGCTTGGGTGTGGGCCGAGAACACCACAGAGGACCGACCTATCGGCCAGACACCGCCGCTGCACGGCAACCTGGGGCTGAGCTGGGGTGCGGCTCGGTGGTCGGCCGGCGGGATTGTCCGGTTTGCGAGCGAGCAGGACCGTGTTGACGACAACCCGATGACCGGCAGTGGCATCGACGCGGGGCCAACGCCTGGGTGGGTGGTTCTTGATCTCGACGGTGGTCTCGACATCGGCGCCGGCTTCGGCCTGCAGGCCGGCGTCGCGAATGTCCTCGACCGGACCTACGCGAACCACCAGAACAGCGCCAGCCTCTTTGATCCGGATCCAGTGCGGGTCAACGAGCCAGGTCGGACCTACTGGCTCAGGCTTCGTTGGCGAAGCCACGGCTAGAGGGTGCCGAGGGGGCCAGGAGCGCTAAGGGTGGCAAACTGAAAATGGCAATCGGAGAGGACACCGGAACAGAGGACGGCGCCTCTCAGGCGACTGCGGGGACTCCGGTGAGCAGAAGGCTCCTTACCTGCCCGGAGGGTGTCAAATCCAACGCCGACAAACCCGTCTGCACCCTCACATGATGGTCCGTCGCGCTCTTGAAACTCAACGTTTCCCAGACGACATCGATTGACGGATCGTCGATTATTCGGTTGATCCCTTTCAAAAACCGTGCACGATCATCTTGCGAACTCAACAGATCGGAGATGTCGTTACCGACAGGCACGAAGGCGTCCTGTTCAAACTTGAGAAGATCCGAAATGCGGCCGTTGACGTAGATGCATCGACGGTTCGACGCTTCGAAGGCCAGCAGTACACACGCAGTCCTGTTGAACACACTTTCCACGAAGGACGAGTTGCGCCGAAGTGACTCCGCGGTCGCGCGCTGCTCGTCGATGGCGCCTCTCAGGCTACGATTGGCTGCGACCAGCTCGGAGGTCCTTGTCTTGACGGTCTCCTCGAGATTCTGGTTGACTGCTCGAAGCTCCTCTTCTGCGAGCTCGCGCTGGAGGATCTGCTCCATCATCGGCTGCATGAGAAAAAAGTACAGTAGGACCGAGAGAACGGAGATCATGAGCAGCGCGTCCACGATGGTCTCCGCATGGTGCGACATTGGTGGTAGGAAGCCGAAGGCGATGGGTTCCAGGAGCTCTAACGAAAACACGACGAAAGCGATCGCGATGACAAGGCTGATCGGGTAGGATCGTCCATGCGAAGACCCCTGTCCCCTCGAAGCAGAACGGTGAATCCCATCCATTATCGCAGCCCTTCCTCGCTCTGAAAACTCCTGGGACCGATACCCCATTCCCTGACGGGAGATTACTACTGGCCAGAAGCCGGAACGAGAGCCCTCGAGGCGCTGGTGGCCCAAATGACGAGGCGGGGCAGCGTCGGCGACGGCCCGCCGCTCAGGGGGTGGTGAGAGCCCAGGCGTTGCTGGTCCCGTCGTCGAAGCCGTCGACGAAGACGACCCACGCGGCGCCGCAGGTGGCGGCGGCCTGGCTCACCGCCTCGAGGGCGTCGATCTCGCCCCAGCCGGTCGCCATGTTGGGGACGTTGCCCGGACCCTCGCCGCCGCAGCTGGTGGGGTAGGGGACGGGAACCGCCGACGACTGGAGGATGTCCTCGGTCGCCGCGTAGTCGCCGACCAGGCAGGGCCCCGCCTGCCAGACCAGCGCGACCAGCCCGGCGACGTGGGGCGCCGACATCGAGGTGCCGTCCCAGCTCGCGTAGGCCGAGTTGCCGCTCGACACCGCCGAGCGGATGTCGACGCCGGGCGCCACCACCTGCGGCTTGACGGTGGGGTAGCCGTTGGGGTTGACGGTGTCAGGGTCGTCGGTGGGCCCCCAGTTGGAGTGCGAGGCGTACTGACCGTTGGACTGGCCCGTCGAGCCGACCCCGGTGACGTTGCCGTAGCGGCCCGGGTTGCCGACCGTGTTGCAGCCAGGAGGGTACGGGTACCAGCAGTTGCCGGCGTTGACGTTGGCGAAGACCGGGTAGACCCCGGCGGCGTGCCAGCTGTCGACCACGCCCTGGTACCACGGGTCGTACGACTGCCCGCAGTCGCCCCACGAGTTGTTGACCACGTGGGGGCGCCGGGCGGGATCGGGGGAGCCGGGGTTGCCGACCGGGTACGGGGCCGCGACCCACTGGGCGCAGGTGAGCAGCGCCGCGGTCGTGCAGTTACCGTTCGGGCAGCCCGAGCAGGCGATCCACGTCGCCCCAGGCGCCATCCCGACCTGGTTGGCGCCGCCGTCGTCGCCGACCATGGTACCCATGGTGTGGGTGCCGTGGCCGTGGCCGTCCGACGGCGTGGGCGAGCCGCCGTCGCCGCTGAGCCAGCTGTAGTTGTGGTCGAAGACGCCACCGCCGAGGTTGCCCCGGTAGTGGGGCAGGAGGACCTCGTGGGTGTAGCGGACGCCGGTGTCGATCCCGGCGACCACCAGGCCCGACCCGTCGATGCCCAGCCCCCACGCCTGATCGGCCTTGACGTGGGAGATGTTGGCCTCGACGGCGCGACCCTGCTCCGGCGCCTGGGCCGTGCCGACCGGCTCGACCAGGAGCATCTTCCGGTCCGCTCTGAGGACCTCGATCTCCGCGAAGCCGACGAGGTCGTCGAGGATCTCGCGGGGCGCCGAGGGGACCAGGATCAGGTTGTCGACCCAGAAGGGCTGGAAGGCGATACTCTTCGACTCGAGGTGGGCGCGGACCCGGGCCTGCGACCGCTCGGCGACGGCCCGCAGCCGGTCGACCACGAACCGGCCCCGGGCCTCCCAGTCCATGGCGAAGGCGGGGCTCAGGTCGGGCCGCTCGGCGAGGTCGATGAGGATCGCGGCCTCGCCCCTGACGCGCATGGCGGCCTCGAGCTCGGGCTCGATCCGGACCGGAGCGGGCCCCGCCGTCTCCGCGGCGCCAACCGGGGTAGCCGGCAGCAGGGCAGCCAGCGCTGCGAGGGTGAGTAAGCCGAGGATGGGGAGGATCTGCAGGTGTCTCATGTCGTCCATTCCGAGATGGTCTCTGGCGTTCAGCGGTCACGCAAAGGCCGAGGAGCTCGTGCCCCTCGGCCTGTCATCGTCCCTGGGAATCAGGCGCGCGCGGCGATCCCCTACTCGACGCTCAGGCTCTGCAGCTCGACCGGCACCGCGCCGTACTCGACCAGGTCGACGCCGATGTAGTTGGAGTTGGCGCCCGAGGGGCCGCCGTTGGTGACGTAGTAGCGGAACGCGAACCGCCCCTGGGTGGGGGCGCCGACGCCGGAGATGTTGATCGAGTACTGGGTCCAAATCTCGGGGTACCCACCGACGGTGAGGGTGGGGTTGATGTCAAGGAGCAGGGTGGTGAAGTCGCCGAGATCCTCGGGCAGGGTGCCACAGTTGGTGCTGGTTCCGGCGAGACTCATGCGGACCTGTAGCCGGTCCGGCCAGGAAGAGGTCGTGGAAGTGCGGGTCCAGAAGGACAACGTGTCACCGTTCTGGATTGTCACCGCCGGGGTCATGAGCCAGTCGCTGATGGTGCTGGCGCCGGTGGTGGCATTGTAGTTGTCGGCGATGTAGCCGGCCCCGGAGTAGGCCGGGAACACCGTCGTGTTGCCCTGAAACTCGCCGGTTCCGCGGGTGGTCATCCCCTCGGTCAACGGGGCCCAGCTGGTGGTGCCGATCCCGGTACTGTTGTTGTCCCAGACCCAGCCGGAGCCAGGCAGGGTAGTGATGTCCTCGAACTCCTCGGTGAAGCTCTGGGCAACCGCGGACGACACGCACAGACAGCTCACGACGACAACGACGCCAACCATGAACGTCCTCATAAGTGAACCCTCCCTGGGTCTCATCCTGTCGAGGCTACGCCCATGCGCAGCGGTGGTCAACAGGGGAGCTCGGAACTTCCGTGCCCGCTTCGCAGACGGGCCCCGACGGCGTTCCGAGCGCCGAGCCCCGGCGCAATCGAGTTCGTCCTCCCGGATTCCCGGTTTTCCCGGGGGGGAGAGGTGAACTCTCGTCGATTCCAGCAGAAGGAAGTGGGAACTCATGACTCCTCGTGAAGGGGCAAGACTCGTCCACTCGGGAGGTCCTCATCTGATGAGTGACGCCGGACAGCCCGCTCCCGCCGTCAACGCGGGCGGCAATCACCGCCGGGGGGTGCTGGCACGGGTCGTCTTCGTTTACACGACCCACGGCGTGGGCATCGCGGCGAGCCGTCTGCCGCTCATCCCCTTCCTGGTCGCGCCCCTGGTCGTGTCCCTCATCGGGCCGAGAACGGAGCCGGCAACCGTTTGAGGTACAGGCAGCAACGCGCCGCCAGGCCGAGAGGATCCGGAATGAGGGTCGCGTGGCTCCGCCGTGCTTCGTGCAACCCGCCTGCGCAGTCGCGCTGGTCAGCCTGGGCGCCCACTCCGGGCCGCGAGGAGGCTTCCTGTTGGAGGAGGATACGAGGCCGTCGGTGCTCGACGTCGGGCGCAGCCTGGTCCTCGCCGCGCGCCGGGCACGCGGCGCCAGCGTCGATCCGGCGACCTGGGCGGCGTTCCTCGCGGTCGGCGACTGGCGCTGACCGGGCGGCGCGGACGGCCGGGGATCTGGCCCGGCATCGGCAGCGTCCCACCGGCTGCGGTCGGGTCGAGGACCCGACCGGTCGCTTCGGGGGCGCGACCGGCGCGGTCGCGGCCGACCCGGAGTCAGCTCACCCCGGTGCGCGCCCTGAGCATCGGGCGGAAGGCCTGCCGATAGGCCCACGCGAGGTAGACCTCGAGGGCCCCGAAGGCGATCGCGATCGGCAGGCCGGAGGGCTCGAGAAAGACGTGGAACGTGATGCTGTTGACGATGAACGGCGCGAGGAGGGCGAGGGCCAGCGGCACGAAACGGTTGATCACGAGCAACACGCCCACCACGAGCTGCGTCGCCGCGATCAGCCGCATCATGTAGCCGGACTCCACCAGCGCGTTCACGAAGGCCGCCGCGTCATCGGGCAGAGGTGTCGCAGGTGGAGGGAAGAACTCGAGGATCCCATTCAAGCCGAAGACGACCAACGGCGCGCCCAGTAGAAACCGCGCGACGTGGGGGAGGAGTCGGGCGAGGGCCGCCGGCCCGCGCCGGGTTGGTCCAGAGTCGTGGGCTGGGTTGTCGGTGCTCATCGTGTATGCCCTCCGCGCGCTCTCCAGAGCCGTTGTGTGGTGCTCGTTTGATGTTCGTTTGGTATTTGCCTCTGCCTGCCTCGAGGGTACAACGTCCGCCGTCGCTCGGTCCCGTACCTCACCATGACGCCCTTCGCACCGTGGGAGTTGTGCAACGACACGGGTACGCAGCGGATCGGCGCCGTGCTTCTCCGGCCGGTCTTCCGGAGGGAGAGCGTGGCGCCCGACGACCCGAGCCTCATCGACCCGGGGATCGGGCTGCCCTTCCGCGGCGTCCTGGTCGAGGGATCGGTGACGAGCTTCGTCCAGAGCCGAACCCTGGCCCCGGGCGAGGTCGACGCCCAGTTCCGCGCGGAGACCCGGGCCTGCACCGGCGGGCTGGTCAGCGAGCGCGTGCTCAGGGAGGTCTACGGCCTTCTCGAGCCGGGCTCTCCGTCGCCGGCGTGGCGCCTCATCTCGAAGCCCTTGACCACCACGAACGCCAGCAGGGCGAAGAGGAAGAAGACCAGGAGCATCCAGGTGTCGGCCTGGAGCGCCCCGACGATGGTGCTGTAGATCTCGAGCACCCACCGGTCGTGGGTCAGCTCGAGCACCGTCCCCGTCTCCTTGTCGGGCGTGATGTAGCGGCCGAGCTCCCAGAGCCGGACCCCGCCCGAGATCCCCACCACCAGGATCGCGAACATCACATAGCGGCTCCAGGCCGACTGGATCTCCTCGCCGATGATGCGGTGGAGGATCGCCCGCACGGGCTTGCGGAACACCAAGACCACGAGGCCGGCCACGCCCGCGGCGAGCAGGAAGCTTACGAGCAGGAGGTACAGGAACATCGCCGTTCTCCTTCCGGACTCCAGTCAATCTACAGGCCGACCGGCGTTCTTGCCAGCCGTCTTTGGGTTCCCGTCCGCTCCCACTACCTCGTGTCGGTGGAGCGGCCGCGGGCCGGGGGCTGTATGCTCCGCCTACACGCCGAGTATTCCGGTGGTGGCGTGGCGGAGGGACCTCGCGGACGTGCGCGTAGCGGTGGCGGTCCTCGACCGGGACGGATGGCAGAGCGAGACCGACGTGCTGGTCGTCACCGACGGCTCTCGCCGGCGGCTGCTCTGGGTGCCCCGCGACCTGTGGTGCGACGGCCTCGGCGACCGGGTCAACACCGCCTTCCGACGCGGCGGGCACGAGCTGCTGCGGACGGCCCTGGCCGAGCACGGCCTCGCGGTGGACGGGTGCCTCGTCCTGCGCCGGTCGGCGGTCGAGGAGGCGCTCGCCGATGTCGTGCTGACGGTTCCGGTGCCGCGGCGGCTCGAGTTCTGGTACCCGCTGACGCCGACCTCCCGTCTCGAGGACGGCCGCAAGCGGGTGGTCTTCGATCCCCCTGCCGCGGAGCTGCGCGGCGAGCGGGTCCACCAGTGGCTCGGGGCGCGGAGCCAGGTGCACGGCGCCGGCTCCGACCTCTTCCGGATCGCGCGCCAGCAGGAGTTCCTGCGGGCGTTGCTGGCCTCGCCCTTCGACGTCGCGCGGGTGCTCGCCGACCCGGCGCGGGTGAGCGCGATGCCGGCCGACGTGGCTGCATCGTTGCGCGGCGTCGATCTCGGGTGGTCCTTCGAGACGCTGGGAGGGATGGCGCCGGCGCTCATCGACGGCAAGCAGGTGCTGGTGATGCGGGCGAGCCGCGGTCGATGGTGGTGGGGGAGACAGCGGGTGGCAGGCGCGCTGCGCAGGGGGCTGCGATGAGCCGGTCGGCGGCGCTGCGTCGTCTGCGGGGCTGGGTGCGCCGCCGGGCGATCACCGTGCCGTCGTGGCCTCCGTCGGGCCGGCGGGTGCGGCTGCTCGCCCTCCTCGCGGCCCGCGACGAGATGCGCTTCCTGCCCGGCTACTTCGCCTCGGTGGGCGAGCAGGTGGACGGCGTGGTGGCCCTCGACGACGGCTCGGGGGACGGGACCGCCGAGTACCTGGCCTCGCGTCCGGAGGTGGTCGAGGTCCTTCGCCACGAGGGCGCGCGCGGCGCCTGGGACGAGACCGGCAACTACCGCAGGCTCGTCGGGGCGGCGCTCCGGCATCACCCCGACTGGCTGGTGTCGCTCGACGCCGACGAGCGCGTCGAGATCGGCTTTCGCGGACGCGCCGAGCGGGTGATCCGGCGCGGCGCGAGGCTCGGCTGGAGCGCCTTCGCGGTGCGCCTGCTCGAGCTCTGGGATGGCCCGCACACCTACCGCAGCGACGGGGTCTGGCGCCGCAAGTGCCCGCCGCGGCTGTTCCGAGCCCGGGCCGACCACATCTTCGACGACCGGGCCCTCCACGCGGGCAAGGCGCCCCTCCAGGCCAAGGTCGCGGGGACCTACCCGGTCGCCGACCTCATCGTCTACCACCTGAGGATGATCCGTCGCGAGGACCGCGAGGCGCGCCGGCGGCGCTACGAGGCCGCGGACCCGGGAGCGCGCTGGCAGCCGGGGCTCGGCTACGCCTACCTCACCGACGAGAGCGGCCTGCGGCTTCGCCGGGTGCCGCGCGGGCGGTCGTACGTCGACGCGGAGGCCCCATGACCTGGCAGCCTGGCCTTGGTCGACGGCTCGCCCGGCGCGGCCTGCGCTGGCTGGCGGAGCGGCTCGGCTACGACGTCGTGCTGAGGTCGCCCTACAGCCCGATCCCGAGCGTCCCCGCGGCGGGGGACGCGAGCTGGACCAAGGGGTCCGCCATGCCCGGGGTCGCGCTCGACCTCGAGGCGCAGCTCGCGATCCTCGGAGGACCGCTCGCTCCGTATCTGCGCGAGCTCGAAGGGCTGCTCGAGTCGCCCCCTGAGGGCTGGCGCTTCGACCCGGCGAACGGGTACTTCCAGGGCGCCGACGCGGCGGTCCTGTATGCGATGCTGCGCCGCTCGCGGCCGCGCCGGGTGATCGAGGTCGGGGCCGGGATGTCCACCGTGATCGCCGCCGCCGCGCTGGCGAGGAACGCCGCCGAGGGGTCGGCCTGCCGGCTCGTTGCGGTGGACCCGGCGCCCCGGCTGGACGGCCTCGCCGGGCTCGACGGCCGCGCCGAGCTCCGGGTCTGCTCGGCGACCGAGGTCACCCTCGACGAGTACCTCGAGCTGGAGGCGGGCGACATCCTCCTGGTCGACTCCTCGCACACCGTGAAGCGCGGCAGCGAGGTCAACTTCCTGGTGCTCGAGGTGCTGCCGCGTCTCAGGCCCGGGGTGCGTGTCCACTTCCACGACGTCTTTCTCCCTTTCGACTACCCGCGCGAGTGGTTCGAGCGCGGCACCTTCCTCGCCGAGCAGTACCTCCTCCACGCCTTCCTCGTCGACAACCCGGCCTGGGAGGTCGAGCTCGCCCTGCAGGCGATGTGGCGCGCCGCCCCGGAGCGGTTCACGGCGCTGGTCAGGGTTCCCGAGTCCCACCCGTTCGGCCGCTCCTCGCTGTGGATGCGGAGGCGGAGGTGAGCGGCGGGTCGACCCGCGCGGCTTCGGCCCCGCAGGCCGCGCCGCTGGTCTCGGTCGTGGTGCTCGCCTACGACAGCGCCGCCGAGGTCGGCGGCGCCGTCGAGGCGCTGCGTGCGCAGCGTCTCGACGAGCCGTTCGAGGTGATCGTGGTGTGGAGCGGCGACGAGAGGGCGGTCGACGAGGTCCGTCGGGTGATGCCCGAGGCAGTCGTCGTGGGGCATCAGGAGCGCATCCCCACCGGGGCCGGGCGCAACCTCGGGGTGGCGACCGCCCGGGGCGAGATCATCGCCTTCCTGGCGGCGGACTGCCGGCCGGCGCCGGACTGGCTGGCGCGCCGGGTCGAGGGGCACCGCCAGGGTTTCGCCGCGGTCGGGGGGGCCGTGGTCTGCCCGAGCTCGGCCGGCGCCCTCGCCCGAGCGACCCACCTCATCGAGTTCCTCGACTGCTCGCCGGGACGGCCGCGCGCCGAGGTTCGTGGTCAACCGGTCTACAACCTGTCGTTCCACCGCTCGGTGTTCGAGCGCCACGGAGGGTACGAGGACGACCTGGTTTGCGGTGAGGACACCGCCTTCAACCGCCGCCTCGCCGCCGCAGGGGAGCGCGTGCTCTTCGACCCGGCGGTCCGGATGACCCACGGCGGCCGGCAGGGGCTGAGGGAGTTCCTGCGCCACCAGGTCCGGCACGGCGTGTGGTTCGGCTGGCTCTGCCGGCACCGTCCCGCCGAGGTCGATCCGGCGGGGGCGTTCGGCTCGCCGCTGCGCCTGGCGCTCTGGTACCCGATCGTCCGGATGGTTCGTGGCGCCCGGCGGATCGCCGTCTGGGAGCGCGGGTCGCTGGCCGCGGCGCTGTGGCTGGCGCCGCTGATGACGCTGGGGCTGCTGGCGTCGGCGGCGGGCGCGGTGCGGGCCTATCTGCGGCCCGGCACCGAGCCGCCGATCCGGTAAGCCGGGGCGAACCCGTCACCCCTCCACGCCCCTTCGGAGCTCGTGTTTCCAGCCGCCCTCGCCAGGGTCACTCGGTTTCGCGAACCTCGATGGTCAGATGGGCGATGCCCAGGTCGTCGGGGATCAGCTCCGCGATGTCGCGTCGCCGGAGAGGCTCGGGCGAGCTCACCGAGACGATGGCCGCCCGAACGCCCGGGCCGATCGACCACACGTGGAGGTCGAGAACCTCGATCCGCCCCGCCTGCGCCAGGGCGCGCCGCACCTCGTCGGTCACCCGGTCCGGCGCCTGCCGGTCGAGCAGGACCGCCGCCGTGTCGCGGGCCAGGTTCCACGCCCAGATCGCGACCAGCGCGCCCCCGACGATCCCCATCGCCGGGTCCATCCACACCGCTCCGAGCAACCGGGCGGCGAGCAGCGCGACGATCGCCAGGATCGAGGTCAGCGTGTCCGCGAGGACGTGGAGGTGGGCCGCGCGGAGGTTGTGGTCGTGGTGGTGCTCGTGCTCGTGGTGGTGGTCGCCGCCGTCACCGTCGCCGTGTCGGTGCCGGTCCTGCAGGATCAAGACGCTGACGCCATTGACGACCAGGCCGAGCACGGCGACGACGATGGCCTGATCGAAGGCGATCGCGACCGGCGCGAACAGGCGGTGGAGGCTCTCGCCGGCCATCATCAGCGCGAACACCGCGAGGATCACCGCGCTCGTGAACCCCGCCAGGGTGTTCACCTTGCCGCTGCCGAAGCTCAGCCGTGGATCGTTCGCATGTCGGCGCGCCAGCACGTAGGCGAGCCATGCGAAGCCGAGGGCAGCGGCGTGCGATGCCATGTGGAGGCCGTCGGCGAGCAACGCCATCGAGCCGAAGGCCAGCCCGGCCACGATCTCGACCACCATGGTCAGGGCGGTCAGGATGACCACCAGCCGGGTCCGTGCCTCGCCCGTGCGCGGCTCGGCCTGGCCGAAGGTGTGGTTGTGAACCACCTCAGAGGCCGCCGGCGACCTGCAGCTCGGCCCCGAGGATGTCCACCGCGAGGACCGGCGGCACGATGATCGCCAGAACCGAGAGCGCGAGGATGGCGCGGTGCATGGTGAGGCTCCTCTCGGACCGGCCCTCGGGCGCCCGGCGCCGGCCGGTCACGGCATTATCGACCATTC
>JALOLD010000022.1 GCA_025456145.1 Thermoanaerobaculales bacterium
GACGGCGGTGCCGCCGACCACGTGGTAGCGCTCGACCACCGCCACCCGGCGGCCGTTCCGCGCGGCCTGGATCGCCGCCCGCTCGCCGGCCGGCCCGCAACCGATCACGATGACGTCGTAGTCGTGGTCCATCCGCCTCTCCACCCGGGCTCGCGCGCGACCGCCGCGGCCGCCGGCGAGCCGGGATTCTACCTTGCATCGGCCGATGCGGCGGATGCCGGTCCCGGGCCACCCGGTCCCGGCCCGGCGCCCGGTGGTGGCGGACGTGGATGCGGTCGAAGAGGACCGCTTCGTCGCGACCGGCAGCTGCCGGGACACCGCGACCGACGAGCAGCGCGACTTCGAGGTCGTCATCCAGTGCCGCGGAAAGCCCTTCCCCGGCAAGCTCTGGGTCGAGGGCTCTGCGGAACCGGCGACCCGGACCCACGAAAGCTGGCCGGTGAGCTTCCGTTTCCTCGGGGGCGAATAGGCGTCATCGCTCGGCCGGTCACGCCGTCGACGGAGGGCACGCCCCGGTGGCGGCGCCCCACCGCCCGCCGACCAGCTCCAACGCCCCCTCGAGCCGACGATCGGTCGGGAACGGTGCAGGCGTGGTGTCTGGTCGCCTCCGGCATTACATTGAACAGCGAGACCGCGGCGCCGGGAGCTCCCGACCCGGGAAGCGGAGGATCGGGAGGAGAGCGCCGGGAGGCAGCGGGATGGGCGTCCCAGGGACCGCCTCGGAGCGATCGGCCGGCGCTGCCGCCGGCGATCGCGGGACGGATCTCTGCGCCGCGATCGAGGGTCAGCTCGGGGTGCTCGCGGGTCGCGCCGACGTGGTCTCGGCGGCCTGCGCCGAGCTCGAGGCGCTCGCCACCGCCCGCCCCGAGCCGAGTCGCGAAATCCTGCGACGACTCGCGGCGGCCGTGGCCGGCGCCCGCTGCGATGCCCCGGCGGCGCTGGTGCTCGACCTGCTCGGCCGGCTCGCCGACACCGAGGCGACGCCGGAGATCCTGCCCGAGCTCCTGGCGGCTCGCTCCGCGGCGCTGCGCGCCGGCGCCGTCGAGCTCGCGGTGGAACGCCTCGGGGCGGGCGCCGACGAGGCGTTGCTGTCGTCCCTCGCCTGCGCGCTCGAGGGCAGTCCGAAGATCGCCGACCCGGCGTTCCTCGGCCGCCTCGCCGGCCTCCTCGAGCACCGGCCGGAGCTTCTCGAGCCCGACCGCCCCGCTTCCTTGCGGCATCTCGCGGCGCGGGTTCGCGACCGGCGCGGCGAGCCGGCCCCTCCCGATCTGGCGCGGCGAGTGCTCGGCGAGGCGGTCTATCCGAGGCTCGCGCCCTATCTCGACTTCACCCGGGCCGGCGCCGCCGACCTGGTCGCCCTGACGCCGCGCCGACCGCCGCCGTGCCTCGAGCCGGTCAGCCGCGCCGAGGCGGTCCTCGGCCGTACCGAGCTCGCCCGTCTCATCGGAGAGCTCGGCTGGGCGCGGGTCGCCTGGGGGCTCGAGGTCTCCCGCCGCGTCGGCCTGGCGGTCGGCGGCGGCCTTCCCCTCGTGGTCGAGGCGGACGAGGCCGCCCTGCTCGCCCGGGTGCCGGGGGTGCGCCCGATCTGGGAGCGTTGGCTGGCCGTCGCCCGCGGCTCCGACGATCGCCCGGGTTGGACCGCGACCGTCGATCGCACGGCCGTCGACCGCTTCCGGCGTTGCAACCTGCTCCACTCCGAGGTCCTGGCCGAGCTCATGACCATGGCGCCCCTGGACGGTCGGCGCGCCCGGCGACTGATCGACATGGTGGCCCGGCTCGCCGACGACTTCGCCGCGTTGTTCGCCGGCGCCGACGATGTCGCGGAGAGGGCGCCGGCGGTCGCCGAGCGCCTGATCCGGCCGCTGGCGGCTGCCCTCGAGGGCGTCGACGACGACCAGCCGGCGCCGGCCGCGGTGGCCCACGCCGTGCTCGCTTTCGAGGACCCGGAACGGCTCGACGACGTCACCAGCCTGCACGGGCTCAAGCGGCTGCTCCACCAGCGGGGGCTCAAGGCGGCCTTCCGGCGCTTCCGGGGCGCCTCGGGCGCCGACCGCACGGTGGACCTGGCGGTCTGGGAGACCGGGCAGCCGATGGCGGTGTCCCGTCGCCTGCGCTACGTCGATGTCGAAGCGGGTCAGGAGGACCGTCTGCCGTTGGTGGTCGCCCTCGCGACCGAGTCCTACGGCCGGCACCTGTTGCACGGTCTCGATCAGCTGCCCCACGTCGAGGCCTTCTGTTACGGCAACGAGATCCAGGCCTACATCAACTTCCGCAACCACCCCGCCTTCCTGCGCGTCGACCTGGCGCCACCCCTGCGCGGCGGCATGCTCGACCTCGAGTACTTCGCGGTCAGCCAGTACGAGATCGACAGCCATCCCGATCTCGAGCTGCCGGCGATCCGCGCGGCCTTCGCCGCCTTCGACCTCGACCTCGAGGTCGACGGTGTCCGCCTCCACGCCCGCTACGACAAGGAACGGGCCCTCGAGCTCGGACAGCTGGTGGCGCGGGTCGCCGAGGTGTTGTGTCTGGTGCCCTACCTCATGGACCTCGACTGGACGATCGCCGGCCTCGACTACCCGCCGCCGGCCCGGCTCGAGGTGGCGAAGGCCTGGGCGAGCCGGCTCCGGGCATGGGGCGTCCTGCCCGTCGAGCAACTGCTGACCGCCGACCGGCGCCGGGTGCTCGAGGCGGTGGAGCACTCGCCGGCGGGGAGGCACGAGGTTCCGTGGGACGGCCGCGGCCCCTACCGCGACCATCTCCAGGGCGGTCCGCCCGACGATCTCCTGGATCGCCTCCGCGCCGCCGTCGACCGGCTCGGGCTGGCCGCGGCCGAGCGCTGGCCCGAGGGTGGCCCGTGGCAGCCGGGCCAGCTCGCGCTGGAACGGACCGTGCTCGAGCCGCTTCGTGACGCCGTGCGGAGCGGGTGGCTGACGGGCGGCGCCGGCGGTCTGCGCCGGTCGCCTCCCGAGCTGGCACGGCGGGACCACGAGGCGGTGGCGCTCGCCGAGCTGCTGTCGGGCGGAGGCGAAGGGCTTCGACGCTCCCTCGCCACCGGTCGCCTGGTGCGGGCGGTCGAGCCCCACCTGCGCTTTCGGACCACCGGCGCCGTCGCGGGTCACCCCGTCGACGAGGCCCGGGTGTGGCTGTCGACCGGCCCCGCCACGGTGGTCGCGCTGCGCGACGCCGGCGGCGCGGCCCGCCTGGCCATCGCCTTCGAGGGCGGTCTGCTCGTCCATCGCCGCGACGACGCCGACGGTCCCTGGCGACTGGCCGGCGAGATCGGGCCCGACGAGCTCGAGCGCCGGCTTCGCCGCGACGCCTACCCGGTGCCGCCGCCCGGGCCGCTGGAGGAGGCCAGCGCCGTCGCGGCCGAGCTCGGACGTCGTCGGCCTGGGGCGGCAGACCGGCCCGGGGTCGGCGAGCGGTCGGTGCCCGCCATCGCCGCGGCGCCCGGGCGGGCCGCCGGACCGGTTCGCCTCGGAACCGCGGGCCGCACCCCCGACGGTCTCGACGACGCGGTGCTGGTGGCGGCCTCGGTCGCGCCCGCCGACGCACCCTACCTGCAGCACGCGGCGGCCATCGTCTCCACCGGCGGCGGGGTCCTCAGCCACGCCGGCCTCATCGCCCTCGAGCTCGGCCGGCCGTCGGTGGTGGTGACGGGGCGCTGGCGTGACGCCGAGCACGGACCGGCCGCCCTCCTGCTGCGCCGCGAGGAGCACCGCGACGAGCTTCGAGAGGTCGGCGGGCTCGCGGTGGTGTGCCACCGCGGGCTCCGGGTGTCCGACGAGGAGGTGCGGGACGGCGACCTCGTGGAGGTCGACGCCGACCGCGGCCGGCTGGTGCTGCTGGGCCGCGACCCCGAGGCCCTCACCGCGTGGGCGGCGGTCCGCGAGGTGCGCCGCCTCGGGGCCCTCCTCGCCGCCAGCGAAGCCGACGACGCCGCGGTCCTCGAGCGGAGGGGCCGCCTGCTGCGCGCGGTCCACCAGCTCGAGCGCCTGGCCGAACGGATGACCTCGCCGACCCTGGTCCGCTTCCTGGTCTGGGAGCTCCTGGTCGAGCTGCCGGGGGCCGCAGGGGCGCCGGCGCGACCCGCCGTCCGCCGGGTGCTCGCCGCCCTTCAGCGCTCGCCCGCCGCGGGCGGGGCGGCGCACACCGCGACCGCCTGGTGCCTGGCCGAGCTCGAGCGTCGGCTCGCCGACGTGCTGGTTGCCGCGGGCGAGCTGATCGCCGGCGCGCGCACCCCCTACGAGCCTCTGCTCGGCCGCGCCTCGGTGGTCCGGCTCGCGACGGCGGTCCGCGAGAGTGCGGCGCTCGCCGGCACCCGCCCGGTCGCCGAGCTCGAGGGGGAGCTCGACGGTCTCGATCGCGAGCTCGGCGAGTACCTCGGAAGGCAGCGTCTCGTCGCCGTGGCCGAGCTGGCCGCGGGGGACCGCGACCCCGCCCGTCTGCGACCGGCGATCGCCCGGCTGGGCGCCGTAGAACGGATCCTCCCGACGCCGCCTGAGCTCGCCGCCCGGATCGCGGCAGGCCGGGCGCGCCTCGCCGCGGCCGACGCGGCAACCCGCACACGGCACCGCGATGCGCGGCTGCTCGACGGCGAGGAGCTCGGCCTCGAGTCCACCGGCGAGGTGGGCGGCAAGGCCGCAGCCCTCGGCGAGCTCCGGCGGGTCCTCGGGAGCGACCGGGTGCCCGCCTTCTTCGCGGTGACCTGGCGGGCCTTCCGGGAGGTGCTGGCGTCCCCGGCCGGCGACGGCGGTAAGACCCTCGAAGCGTTGATTCGGGATGCCCTGGCGACCCACGCCGACGACCCGGGCGCCGCCTCCGAGGCGATCCGCGCGCTGTGGGAGCGCGCAGCGCTCCCGGCGGCGCTCGAGACCGAGCTCGCCGAGCGGGTGGATGCCCTCGAGGCCGAGCGGCGGGCCGAGGTGGCCTTCGCGGTACGCTCCTCCGGCCTCGAGGAGGACAGCTCGGCGTCGGCCTGGGCGGGTCAGTTCGACACCTTCCTCGGCGTCGTCGGCGCGACCGAGGTGCTGCGCAGCCTGCGCCTCGCCTGGGCCGGGCTGTGGACCGAGCGGGCGGTGGCTCGGCGGGGCCCCGGCGCCGGCCTGCCCGGCGGCGGCGTGGTCGTCCAGCGCATGGTGGCGTCGCGGGTGTCGGGCGTCGTCCACACCGCCGCCATCGCCGCCGGACGGCCGGACGAGATGGTGATCAACGTCGGTCTCGGCCTCGGCGAAGGCGTCGTCGCCGGGACCGTCGACGTCGACCACGTGGTGGTCGCCAAGACCAGCGTCGGCGGCGCCGGCGGCATGCGCTTCCGTTACACGGTGGGCGACAAACGCGAGCAGGTGGTGGCGGACCCGCAACGGCCCGGGGCCACCCGACGCCGGCCGGCCCTCGCCCACCAGCGTCTGCGCCCGGCCCTCGAGTACCGCGAGCTCGAGACCCTCGTCGGGATCGCCCTCGAGCTCGAGAACGCATGGGGCGAGCCCCTCGACATCGAGTTCGCCTTCGAGGGACCCGAGCTCAGGGTCCTGCAGGCCCGGCCGGTGCCCGCGGTCCACGCCGCGGTGACGGCGACGGTCGCGGCCCGGCCGCTGGGATGGAGGAACCCATGATCGGACGCGACGAGGCGCTCGAGTACCACGCCGGCCGGCGGCCCGGCAAGATCGAGGTCACGGCGACCACCGCCTGCCTCGGCCCCCGCGAGATGCGGCTGGCCTATCTGCCCGGCGCCCTCCACCCGGCGCTGGAGATCGCCGCCGACCCGGCGCTCGCGACCCGCTACACCGCACGCGGGAACCTGGTGGCCGTGGTCAGCAACGGAACCGCCGTGCCCGGTCTCGGCGCCATCGGGCCGGTCGCCGCCAAACCGGTCCAGGAGGGCATCGCAATCCTGCTCAAACGCCTCGCCGATCTCGACGTCTTCGACCTCGAGCTCGGCACCGAGGATCCCGACCGGATCGTCGACACGGTGCGCCTACTCGAGCCGACCTTCGGGGCGATCGATCTCAGGGACGTCCGCGCCCCCGAGGGCATCGCGGCCTACGAGCGGCTGCGCGCCGAGCTCGCCATCCCGGTCCTGCACGACGACCTGCAGGGTCCGGCGGTGGTGGTCGGGGCGGCGCTGCTCAACGCCGTCGAGCTCGCGGACAAGGAGCTCGGGTCGTTGCGGGTCGTGGTGGTCGGGGCGGGCACCGTCGGCCTCGGCTGCGCCCGCCTCCTCGCGGACCTCGGGGTCCCCCGGGAGGCGATCAGCCTGTACGACGTCGACGGCCCGGTGACCCGCGACCGGGCGGGCCTCGACGAGTACCGGCTGGCCTTCGCCTCGGCCCCGCCGGCCCCGCCTCTGGCGGCGGCGGTACGCGGCGCCGACGTGCTCATCGGAGCCTCGGCGACCGGGGTCTTCTCCGCCGACATGGTGCGCGCTCTTGCGCCCCGGCCGCTGGTCGTCGCTCTCGCCTTCCTCGATCCGGAGATCGAGTACGACGACGCCCGCGCCGTGCGCCGGGACGTCATGGTGATGACCAGCCGGCTGCGACGTCCCAACGGCGTGTCCGGGCTGCTCAGCGTGCCCTACCTCCTGCGCGGCGCTCTTGACGTCGGGGCCGCGAAGATCTCGGACGGCATGCTCGTCGCCGCCACCCGGGCCCTTTCCGGGCTCGCCCGGGAGGAGGTGATCGAGGAGGTCAGCCGAGCTTACGGCGGCGAGAGCTTCGCCTTCGGGCCCGAGTACCTGGTGCCGAGGGCGGTCGACCCCCGGACCCTCGATCGGGTGTCGACGGCGGTGGCCGCGGCCGCCATCGCCGAGGGGCTCGCCGCTCGCCCGGTCGAGCCCGAGGACTACCGGGAGCGCCTCGTGAGCCGGCTCGGCGCCGACCGCGAGGTGATGCGCGGCCTCCTGCTCCAGGCCCGCCGCCACGCGCCCCGGATCGTCTTCCCCGAGGGCACGGCCGACGTCGTGCTCCGGGCCTGCTCGATCACCGTCGACGAGGGCCTCGGACGGCCGGTGCTGCTCGGCAACCGCGAAAGGGTGGTCGGCGCCGCCGAGCACCTCGGCCTCGAGCTGCACGGCGTCGAGATCGTCGACCCCGAGCTCGACCCCCGCGGCGAGAGCTACGCCGAGGCCTACTTCCGGCGCCGCGGCCGCCACGGGGTGACCCCCGAGATGGCCCGACAGCGGGCCCGTGACCCGCGTTACTTCGGCGCGCTCATGCTCGACCGCGGCGACGCCGACCTCATGGTGTCGGGCGCCTCGGCGCCCTACGCCGAGTCGATCCGGCCGGTCCTCGAGATCATCGGCCCGGCGCCCGGGGTGCACCGCATCGCCAGCCAGTACCTGCTGCTCCGGCCGGGCGAGGTCACCTTCCTCGCCGACTGCGCGGTCAACATCGAGCCCGACGCCGAGGGCCTCGCCGAGATCGCCCTGCTGTCCGCCGGCATGGCGCGCTCGGTGGGGGTCGAGCCGCGGGTGGCCATGCTCAGCTTCTCCAACTTCGGCAGCGTCGACCACCCCCTGACCCGCAAGGTCCGTCGGGCGGTCGACCTGGTCCGCCAGCGCGAGCCCGGGCTGGTCATCGACGGCGAGATGCAGCCGTTGCCCGCCCTCGACGGCGAGATGCGCCAGCGCTACTTCCCCTTCTCGGAGCTCGGCGGCGACGCCAACGTCCTCATCTTCCCCGACCTCCAGTCGGGCAACCTGGCGATGCACCTGATGACCACCCTCGGCGAGCGGGTCGTGGTCGGGCCGGTGCTCCTCGGCGTCCGACGCCCGGTCCACCTGCTTCAGTACGGCAGCTCGGTTCGCGAGGTCGTCGACCTGGCGGCGGTGGCCACGGTCTATGCCGCAGCCATGGGTCAGCTGCCGCCGGTCGGCGGCACGTCTCCGTCCAAACCCTGAGCCCCCGCCGGCCCACGACCGAGCCGCGAGGGGTCTGAGCGGCGCCACCGGAACGGTACGGTCCGGAACGGCGCCACCGGTCGCGTCGTCTCGACGGTGATCCACCCGGCGGGCGGATGCTGGTGCGGTGATCAGCGGCGCCCACCGCCGCGGCCGCCGCTGACCCCGGATGCGACGCCGCTTCGCCCGGAGGGCCGGGTCCTGCGTACACTGGTCGAGCGGTCGTAAGGACCGCCGCAGGAGGGCGGCGCGATGACTCGTCGTGCAATCCGGGTGCTCGTGCTCGTCGCAGTCGCGGCCCTCGCGACCACCGCGGCCGACTCGCCGACCGGGGCCGCCGTCACGCCGGACCCCGCGCCGTCCCCGGCCCGGCCGCGTCCCGACATCCTGCTGGTCACCCTCGACACGACCCGCGCCGACATCCTGGGCTGCTACGGCGGTGATCCCGGGGTCAGCCCCAACCTCGACCGCATCGCGGCTCGCAGCCACCTCTTCGAACGCTGCGAGGCATCGGTGCCGCAGACCATGCCGTCGCACACGACCATCTTCTCCGGGCTCCACCCCTTCCACCACGGGGTGCGCAAGAACCTCGCGGTGATGGTCGGACCCGAGGTCCCGCTGCTCGCCGAGGAGCTGCACGGTCTGGGGTACGCCACCGGCGCCTTCGTCAGCTCGTTCGTCGTCGACGGCCGGTTCGGTTTCGCCCGGGGCTTCGACCACTACGACGCGCCCGACACCCGGCCGAGCGCCGGCAACGCGATGGAGCGGCGGGCCGGCGACACGGTCCGCGCCGCCATCGAGTGGACGGCGGCGCAACCGTCGCCGTGGTTCGCCTGGGTCCACCTCTTCGACCCGCACGCCCCCTACGAGCCGCCGCCACCGTTCTCCGGCCGCTTTGCCGGCCGGCCCTACGCCGGCGAGGTCGCGTACATGGACAACGAGGTCGGCCGCCTCGTCGGCTCGCTGGTCGCCGCGGGCCGGTTCGACGGCGCTCTCGTCGTCATCGCCGGCGACCACGGCGAGGCCCTCGGCGAGCACGGCGAGGAGACCCACGGGATCCTGCTCTACGAGGCCACCACCCGGGTGCCGCTGCTCGTCCACCTGCCGGGGCAGGTCGAGGGATCGCGTCACGCGGCGCCGGTCGGCCTGGTCGACGTCGCGCCCACGGTGCGCGAGCTCGTCGGGATCGACACCTCGGGCGACGGCTCATCGCTGCTGCCGGCACTCCAGGGCAGGGCGGAGCTCCCGGGCGACCGGGCCCTCTACCTCGAGAGCCTGGAGGGCTACCTGAAGCACGGCTGGGCGCCGCTTCATGCCGTGGTCCGGGGCCGGCTGAAGTACATCGAGTCGCCGCGACCCGAGCTCTATGACCTCGTCGCCGACCCTGACGAGCGGCGCGACCTCGTCGGAGATCGGCCCGAAGCGGCGGCGGATCTCGCCGAGATCCTGGCCGGGATCCGACCGGCGGACGAGGCGGACCACGGCGAGGCCGTCGTCCTCGGCGCCGACGAGGAGGCTGCGTTGGTCGCTCTCGGGTACGTCGCCGGCAGCCCCGGCCGGGCGGCCGGCACCCGCCGGAACCCGGCCGACGCGATCGCCCTCGAGCCGGTCCACCAGCGCGCCCTCGCGGCACAGGTCGCCGGCGACCTCGACCAGGCCGCGAAGCTCTTCGAGCAGGAGCTCGAGCACGACCCGTCGAGCCCGGTCCTCCTGTGGTACCTGGGAACCTGCCTGACCGAGAGCGACCCGACGCGGGCCGCGGCGTCGTTCCGTCGCGCCATCGAGCTGCGACCGGACTTCGAGGCCCCCTATGGCTCGCTCGCCGAGCTCCTTCTGAAGCAGGGAAAGACCGAGGACGCGACGGCGGTGGCGTCGCTGGGGATCGATGAGACCCTCGACACGAGCGGCCTGCTGCACTACCTGCGGGCCGCGGCGACGGCCGTCTCCGAGGGCGCCGTCGGCGCGGCCGTGCGCGACCTCGACGTGGCCATCGCGCGCGCCCCCCGACCCGGGTCGGCCTATCTGCTGCGGGCCGCCCTCAGGCTGCAGCGCCTCGGCGATCCCTCGGGCGCCCTGGCCGACCTCGAGCTCTTCGTCGAGTGGTCGACGCCCGACGACATCGCGCGGCTCGCCACCGACCGGAGGTTCGACCCGCTGCGTGGAGATCCGAGGTTCGACCGTTTGGTCCCCGGCAAGGGCGGGCCCCCGGGCTCCGGGTGACCACCGGCGGCGGCCGGCGCCGATCGCCGCCGAGCCGTCGCGGCCACGGCGGGCCGGCGGCTAGCCCGGACCATGCCCATCCGGTTCGCTCAGATTCTGACCGACCCCGATCCCGACTCACGCTCGCCCCAGCCATCGGAATCTCGATCCAATCGATCGCGATCCTGCGGGCGGGACGCCCACACCACCATCCTCTTCGTGTTCGCCTTCGTCTCTTCGTGCCTTCGTGGTTGCGACGATGCGACGGCTCTGCGCCCCTGTCCCTCCGTGGTGAATCACGAACGCCCCCGACCCTCTGCCAAGCCCCTGCGACGACCCTGATCTGATTTCGGCGGCTTCGTGATTTCCTTCGTGTCTTCGTGCCTTCGTGGTTGTGCCGAGCCCCTGCGACGACCCCGATCTGATTTCGGCGGCTTCGTGATTTCCTTCGTGTCTTCGTGCCTTCGTGGTTGCGACGGCTCACGGGACGTCGCATCGGTGACCGGACCGGGATCGGGAACGAAAACACTCCCAACCTGACCCAGACGGAGAGGCATGGCCCGGGCTAGCCCGGAGTATTCACGAGGTTTCGTCGCGAGGGCAACGAGGCGCCGATGGCAGTCGCGTTTTCTCACCGCGGGGGGCGGAGGCGTACTTGACGGTACGTCGAGCACCCCGAGGTGAGAAAACGCGGCTGACGCGGATGCATCGTTGGCCGCAGCAGAAAGCTCGTGAATACTCCGGGCTAGGGGTACACGCAGCGGAACTTGGCGAACATGTAGGGGTAGTGGCGTTGGAACCAGTTGCGGAAGCTGCGGCGGATGAGCCCCGCCGGGGTCGCCCACGAGGCGCCGAGCATGACGAGGTGGAGCCCGTCGAAAAAATCGGTCGAGTAGCCGGGGTAGGTCGGGATGGTCGGGGCGAAGCCGGGGAACGGCGCGAAGACGGTCGCGGTCCACTCCCAGCCGTTGCCCACGAGGTCGGCGACCCCCCAGGCCGAGTCTCCTTCGGGGAAGGCGCCGACCGGGGTCGGCGCCCAGTGGCGGAAGTCAAAGTTGCCGTGGCCCTCGGCGGGCGCCTCGTCGCCCCAGGGGTGGGCGCGCAGACCGCCGTCGGGGGTCGTGTAGGCGGCCCGGTGGAGCTCGGCCTCGGTCGCCAACCGACCGCCCCGCCAGCGGCAGTAGGCCTCGGCCTCGGCGTGGCTGACAAAGACCGGCCAGTCGGCGACCTGTTCGAGCGGCAGGTCGTCGAAGAGGGTACGGACCGCGATGCCACCGTACTCGCACGACCAGAAGACCGGGTGCTCGAGACCGACCCTCCGCCGCCACTGCCAGTCCTCGTCGCGCCACAGCCCGGGCCGGCGGTAGCCTCCGTCGTTGAAGAACTCGACGAACTCGCGGTGACGCACCGGCGTACGGTCGATGGTGAAGTCGTCCACCTCGACCGAGAGCTCGGGAAACTCGTTGTCCCAACCGAAGGGGATGGCGTCGGGGTCGGCGCCGAGCACCACCTCACCCCGGCCGACCTCGACCGCCCCGGGCTCCGCGGCGCCGTCGAACCGGTAGGGCGGCATCGGGTCGGGCCGCCTCTTGAGACCGGCGGGGAGCTGCTGGAGGATGTACTGCAGGGTCTCCTGGTGCATCAGCTCGTGCTCGATGGCGACCGAAAACACTCGGTCGCGCTCGGCGACCGGGCCAATGGCGCTCACCACCTCCTCGCGCACCCGGTCGCGGTACTCGAGCACCTCGTCGACCGGCGGCCAGTCGGTCGACGGCTCATGGCTGTCGACGCCCATCGGGTCGATGCCGCGCTCGAAGAGGGCGTCGAAGTCGGCGCGGAAGGGGGGCTTGCCGAGCACGCCGCGGCAGACCTGGTTCCAGGCGAAGGCCGGCAGATGACCGAGATAGAAGATCAAGGGATGTCGGAGGGCGATCGGCCGCTCGTGCAGCGCACCGGGCTCGACCAGGCCGAAGATCCGGTCCGAGCGAGACCAGCAGGCCCGCAGGCGTTCCTCGGTCGCATCGGTCATGAGGCCCCGCCTCCGCGGACGGGCCGCACCAGAGCCGAGGCGAACAGCTCTGCCGGGTCGGTGGCAAAGGCTGCGAGCTCGAGCCCGGTGCCGTCGAGAGCTGCGGCGAAGCTGTGGCGGGTGAACTTGCGGCTGATCTCGGTGCGGATCTCGTCACCGGCCGCGAAGCGGATCTCTCGCCCGTCGCCGAGCGAGGCGGAGGTCGGGCGCCGGGCGCGCAGCCTCATCTCGATCCACGCGCGCTCGCGGTCGTAGAAGGCGACATGCTCGAAGGCCTCGATCTCGAAGCCGGTCCCGAAGCGCTGGTTGAGGACCCGCAGGGCGTTGCGGTTGAACTCGGCGGTGACGCCGGCGCTGTCGTTGTAGGCGGCCTCGAGGCGGGCCGGGTCCTTGACCAGGTCGAGACCGACCAGGAAGGCGTCGTTCGGGCCGAGGAGGGCGCGCACGCGCCTCAGGAACGTGGCGAGCTGACGCGGGTAGAGGTTGCCGATGGTACCGGCGAGCAGGACGAGCAGGCGACGGCGCCCCTCGCCCACCGCTCCGAGATCGCTCAGGAAGTCTCCGACCACCCCGCGTACCTCGGCCTCGGGGTAGGCCTCCGCCAGGGCCTCGACCGAGCCGGTGAGGAAGGACTCGTTGATGTCGAGCAGGACGCACCGGTCGAGCCGGCCGCGGCGCTGCATGGCGTCGAGGAGGAGCCGCACCTTGCGCCCGGAGCCGGAGCCGAGCTCGACCAGCTCGCGCGCGCCGGTCGACGCGACCACCTCATCGGCGATGCCGGCGAGGATGACCTCCTCGGTGCGCGACTGGTAGTACTCGGGCAGCCGCGTGATTCGCTCGAAGAGCTCCGATCCGGCGTCGTCGTAGAAGTAGCGGCTGTCGATCCGCGGCAGCCGGCGCAGGAGGTTGCGGTGGACGTCGGCGCGCTCCTCCCTCGGATCGCGGGCGAGAAAAGGCCCGCGGACGATGGTTCCGGTGAGGTTGACGCTGGCGTCCGCCGATCGTTGCATGATCACTCCCCGAGGTGTGTTCCTGTAGACAACGCGATCGGCCCGGTGGGTCATCCCGGGGGTCACACCGTCTCGAGGTACTTGTGGATCAAACTGACCGCGATGGCCCCCTGTCCGACCGCCGAGGCGACGCGGCGGACGACGCCGTGGCGGACGTCGCCGGCCGCGAAGATCCCGGGCACGCTGGTCTCCATCAGAAAGGGGTCGCGTTTGAGCGTCCAGCCCTTCGGCCGGCGCCCGTCACGGATCAGATCCGGGCCGGTGAGGATGAAGCCGGCCTCCGAGCGTTCGACGATGCCTGCGACGACATCCGAGTGGGGAACGGCGCCGATGAAGATGAAGATGGCGTCGGCCGGTATGGTCTCGGTGGCTCCGGTCTCGTTGTTGGCGAGGGTGACGGTCTCGAGGTGATCCGACCCGGAGACCGCCACGATCTCGGTGTGGGCCATGAGCGAGATGTTGTCGGTCGCCTCGATCTGATCGATCAGATACCGCGACATGCTGCTCTTGAGCGAGTCGCCGCGGATCAGAATGGTGACCTGGCCGGCAAAGCGCGACAGGAAGATCGCGCCCTGGCCGGCCGAGTTGGCGCCGCCGACCACGAAGACGCTCTTGCCCTGGTAATGGACCGCCTCGGAGGTCGCCGCGCCGTAGTAGACCGAGGCGCCGATCAGCGGCTCGATGCCGTCCACGTCGAGCTCGCGCACCCTGACGCCGGTGGCGATGAGGAGGGCGTGGCAGCCGAGCTCGCTGCCGTCGTCGAGGGTGACGATTCGGTAGGGGTCCTCGATCCGCAGCCCGGTCACGGACTGCGCGGTGAGGATCTCGGCGCCCAGGCGCTTGGCCTGGGTGGTCGCCCGCCGCGCCAGGTCGGCGCCGCTGATGCCCTTGGGGAAGCCCAGGTAGTTCTCGATGCGGGCGCTGGTGCCGGCCTGGCCGCCGGTCGGCCCCCGCTCGATGACCACCGTGCGCAGCCCCTCCGAGGCGCCGTAGACGGCGGCGCCGAGCCCGGCCGGTCCGGCGCCGATGATGATGAGGTCGTAGAACGGCTGCGCCGCCGGCGCCCGCAGCCCGACCTTCTCGGCCAGAGAGCGTAGGTCCGGGTCGACCAGGGTGCTGCCGTCAGGGAAGAAGACCACCGGGAGGCGCGGGCGGTCCCCGGTGGACGAGTCGACCAGCGCCCTGGCTTCCGAGTCCTTCTCGATGTCGAGCCACTGATAGGGGATCTGGCTGTGGGCGAGGAACTCCTTGACGTTGTGGGAGGTGGCGGACCACAGGGTGCCGGCGACGCGGATCCCGTCGTAGGGGGCGGGAACGCTCGCCAGCCAGTCGTCGAGGAGGTCGTCGAGCACCGGGTAGAGGCGTTCCTCGGGCGGGTCCCACGGCTTCATCAGGTAGTAGTCGAGATCGATGGCGTTGATGCTGGTGATGGCGGCCTCGGTGTCGGCGTAGGCGGTGAGCAGGACCCGCTTGGACTCCGGGTAGAGCTTGATGGCTTCGACCAGGAACTCGATGCCGCTCATCGCCGGCATGCGCTGGTCGACCAGGAAAAGTGCCACCGGGGTGCCGCGCCGCTTGAACTCCTGCACCGTCTCGAGCGCTTCGGTCCCCGAGCCGGCCTTCACGATCCGGTAGTCCCTCTGGTAGTGGGCCTGCAGGTCGCGGGCGATCGCGTTGAGCACGTGCGGTTCGTCGTCGATGGTCATGACGATCGGTTTGGGCATGCGACGTCTCCCTGTCGAGCGGTGGTCACGCCTCGGGGCCGACGTCGATCGGCAGCCGGACCTGGAAGCAGGTCATGCCGGGTCGCGACGTCACCGTCAGCTGACCGTGGTGTTTCTGAACGACGAGGTTGAGGCTGAGGTTGAGGCCGAGACCGGTGCCTTCGCCGGGCCCCTTGGTGGTGAAGAAGGGGTCGAAGATCTTGGACTGGATCTCCTTGGGGATGCCGGGTCCGTCATCCTGGATCTCGACGACCACCCAGCGATCCTCCCGCCGGGCTCTGATGACCAGGATCCCCTTACCGCTCATCGCGTCGATGGCGTTGTCGATGATGTTGGTCCACACCTGGTTGAGCTCGCTCGCATAGGCCTCGATCACCGGCAGGTCATCGGCGTACTCGCGGACCACGGTCACGCCGCGCTTGAGCTTGTTGTGGAGGATGATCAGCGTGTTGTCGAGGCCCTCTCGCACGTCGACCGACTGGACGGGCGCCTGGTCCATGTAGGTGTAGGTCTTGAGCGCCTTGACCAGCTCGACGATGCGGCCAGTGGCGAGGCTGATCTCACCGACCAGGCTGTAGATCCCGTACATGCAGCTCAGCCACTCGACGACGAGGGTGAACTGCTCGGCCGGGAATGCCCTCGCCAGCTCCTCGAAGTCGTCGTCGCCGACATCGAGGCTGACCAGGGCCGGCACCAGCTCGCCGGTGGTGTCGATACCTTGCTGCTGGAGTCTCTCCTCGAGCTCGGTCTCGCGGTCGCTGCGCTCGAGAGCGCTCATCTCGGCCGGCGAGCGGATGCGTCCTTTGGTAATGCGATAAAGCTCCACCAGCTTCTCGATCTGGCGCGCGTCGAGCTTCTGCGCACCCAGCCGCAGCTGGATGTTCTGCAGCTGGGAGAAGGTCTTCTGCAGCTGGTCCGCGCTGCGCTGGGCGGCCGAGACCGGGTTGTTGAGCTCGTGCGCCATGCCGGCGCTGAGCTTGCCGAGTGAGGCCATCTTCTCCTGGATGATCAGCTGCTCGTGCATCTGGTTGAGCTGCTGCAGCGTCTCCTCCAGGACCTCGTTCTTGCGCCGCATCTCCTCGGTCTTCTCGCGCAGCTCCCGCTCGCTCGCTCGCAGCGCCTCCTCCGCCCGCTTGCGCTCGCCGATGTCGCGGATGATGCCGGTGTAGTAGCGATCGTCGCGCACCGTCCAGGTCGAAAGGGACAGCTCGATCGGCACCTCCTCGCCGCCCTTCGTGCGGGCGGCGAGCTCGACCGTGGTACCGATGACCCGGCTCTCCCCGCCCTCGGTCACCCGCTTCATGCCGGCGCGATGGGCGTCGTGAAACCGTTCGGGGATGATGATCTCGAGGCGCTGGCCGATCACCTCCTCCTCGGTGAAGCCGAGGATGCGGGTGGCGGCCTTGTTCCAGCTGATGATCCCACCTTCGTGGTCGGCCGAGATGATGGCGTCGATCGCCGACTCGGTGACCGAGCGGAACTTCTCCTCGGCCTGCTTGCGCTCGCTGATGTCACGGATGATCCCGGTGTAGTAGCGGGCGTCGTCGAGCGTCCAGCTGGCGAGCGACAGCTCGACCGGAAACTCGCTCCCGTCCTTGCGCACCGCGGCGAGCTCGACGGTCCTGCCGATGACGTGGCTGGGGCCGCCGGAGCTGACTCGATGGACGCCCTTCTGGTGCGCCTCGCGGTAGCGCTCGGGGATGATGATCTCGATCGGCTGACCGATGACCTCGGCCTCGGCGAAGCCGAAGAGAGCTGTCGCGGCGCTGTTCCACGAGCGGATCCGGCCCTCGGCGTCGCCGGAGATGATCGCGTCGATCGCCGACTCCATGACCGAGCGGAACTTGGCCTCCGACTCGCGCAGCGCCGACCGCACCTTGGAGATCGTGACCTGGCGCTCGATCCTCGCCAGTACCTCGCGCGGGTCGAAGGGCTTGAGAATCAGGTCGTCGCCGGCCTCGAGACCCTTGAGGCGGGCGTCGGTGTCGTCGAGGCACGTCATGAGGATGACCGGTATGTCGCGCCCGTGCTGGCTCTGCTTCAACCGGCCGAGGAGGTCAAAGGCGTCGGCATGCGCGAGGTGGGTGTCGAGCAGCACCAGGTTGGCCTCGGCCGAGGCGACGGTCGCCAGAAGGTGCTCGCCGCTCGCCGTGTGGCGGACGGCGTAGCCGTCCTTCTTCAGAAGCTGCCGCAGCGTGTCGGCACTCGCGCCGTCGTCGTCGACGATGACGACGGCTCCGCGGTCAGGCGCCGGCTGATCTCCCACGTTCCATCGCTCCTTTCGGAGATTGCTGGGATTGTAACCCGACCTCCGCACCGGATGTTCCGGGCTCCTCCACACCCCCGAGATCCTCACGGCCTTGCCCGCGACTACGCCGTGACGGGCCGGCTCCGCGCGCCTGCAGCGCCGTCCCCTGCTGTCGTCCCGAACGCGCGAACGGATTGAGCGGGTCGAAGGGCTCCCTCACATCGGCGACTGGTCGGCGCCCGACCCTCTCGAGAGACGTCCGGGGCTCCTTCGCCTCAGCGCCGAAGGCGCCCCGACCTCGGGAGGTCCCCCAGCGCGCCACAGGCCTCGAAGAGCTCGTGCGCTCGCTCGACGTCGCCGTCCCCGCCGCGCAGCACGAGCGCCCGTGCCAGCTCGAGCCGACTTCCGATCTCCTCGAAGATCTCGATCGCGGCGTCGATGTCCCCGCGCGCAGCCTCATCCTCGCCGCGCGCGAGGTGGAGCTGAGCCCTCACCTTGAGCAGCATCGCCTCCCAGTGCGGCATGTCGGCTCTGCGGGCGACCTCGAGGATGGCCTCGCTCCGCTGCTCGGCCTCGTCGAGGCGACCGGTGGCAATCAGGGACTGGCACGTCGTCGGACTGATCCAGATCGGGTTGACGGCCTCGTCGGTGTCCTTGTGGATCGCGTCGAATTGGGCGGCGAGCCCGATCACGGTCTCGTGGTCGCCGGCCCGTAGGGCGGCGTAGGCACGCGCCTGACGGCTCACCCCCTGGCCCGCCTTGAGGCCGACGTCATCCGCCAGCTCGATCAGACGGTCGGCGAGCTCGATCGCTTCGTCGACACGGCCGGCGTCGGCGATGGCCTGCGAATGCCAGTTCCCGAGAAAGATCTCGAGTCGCCGGTCGCCCAGACGGCGGGCGAGCTCGGAGCCTTCTTCAAACAGCTCCTCGGCTTCGGCCAGCTCGCCGAGGCCGTGCTTGGCGCAGGCGAACCCGAGCCGATTCCACGCCATGCGGTCCGAGGAGCGTGCCTTCTCGGCCAGCTCGCGGTGGCGTGCGGCGTGCTCGAGGGCCTCGTTCCAACGGCCCCGCGTGAAGGCGTTCTCCATCAGAAACTCGTGGCCGATCGACTCGATGCCGGGGTTGCCCTCGTCGGCGCCGGCCTCGATGCAACGCCGCGCCCAACGGTTGCTCTCCTCGAAGTCGACCAGGTGCTGGTAGGCGCCGGCGAGGTAACCATAGATCCAACCCAGCAGCGTTGTGTCACCCGCTCGTCCGGCCGGCTCCTTCGCCTGCAGCAACAGCTCCGCCGCCTTGCGGGAATGGCCGTGGTAGTGGTGGAAACGGGCCTCGATCATGGTTGCGCGGGCGAGCTCGATGGGCTGGATCTCCGGATCGAGACAGCTCTTGACCTCGTCGACGAAGCTCAGGGCGCGTTCGTCGCCGACCGCCACGTAGGCCTCCCCGATCAGGCTTCTGAGGCGCACCTTTTCCAGCGGATCGTCGGTGGCGGCGAGAGCGCGCTGGTAGTGCTCCGCGGCGTTGACCGGCTCGCCCTTGAGGGTGAAGACGTCGCCGACGACGGTGTCGAGCTTCGGAAGCACCGCGGCGCGGCCGAGCGCCTCGGCGCACTCTCGCGCCCGCTGATACAGGCGCAGCGCGTCACCATAAGCGAAGAGCCGGGTGGCGTCGGCCGCCGCCTGCATCGCGTAGTCGAAGCCGCGGTCAAGGCAGCCGCCCTCCATCGAGTGGTGGGCGAGGTCCTCCACCGCGACCCGGCCGCCCCGGTCGCGTAGGGCCTCGAGTCCTTCCGCCACGCGGTAGTGGAGGCGGCGGCGGCGGATCGGGTTGAGCTCGTGGTAGAGCACCTCGCGGATCTTGTCGTGGGTGAAGGCCACCGCCTCGCCGGCGCGGCTCTCGAGGAGCTGCGCGGCGACCGCCTCGTCGATGGCGTCGAGGAGAGCGTCCTCGGACGCCTCGGCCACGGCCGCGAGCTCCGAGAACATGAAGGTCTTGCCGAGGATGGCCGCGGTGCGCAGGATCTCGGTGGTCGGTTCACTGACGTGGTCGAGGCGGCGCCCGATGGCGGCCTTGACGCCCTGGGGCAGGACCAGATCGCCCGAGTCGCGGCGACAAAATCCACCGGTTTCACACACGATCTGGCCTTCGTCGATGAGGGTCTTGACGATCTCCTCGATGAAGAACGGGTTGCCCTCGGTCTCGCGGTAGATGCTGGCCGCAAGCTGCTCGGAGACCTCGCTCTGGCCGAGCAGGACCCGCAGCATCGCGGTGGTGGCCTCGGGGTCGAGCCGTCGCAGACGAAGCCGCGCCGCCGCCCGCTCGCGGTTCCACGCGTCGAGCGCCTCGGCCAACGGGTGCGAGCGGTCGAGGTCGGTCTCGCGGTAGCAGCCGAGGATGAGCAGGCGTTCCCTCCCGATCGAACGCACCAGGTAGTGGAGCAGGATGAGCGACGCCTGGTCGGCCCACTGGAGATCGTCGATGAAGAGGAGGAGCCCGCCCGGCTCGGCGAGGTTGGAGAGACAGCGGGCGACGCCGTCGAAGAGGCGGAGCCGCTGCTCCGCCACCGACAGCTCGGGGCCGGTGGGAAACGGCCCGATGCGGCTTTCCAGCTCGGGCGCGAGGTGGGCGAGCTCGGCGCCCGCCCTTCCGGCGGCCCTGCGCAGCTCGTCGTCGGAGCTCTGGTGGACCCAGGTGCGAAGCGCCTCGACGAAGGGCAGGTAGGGTGTGGCCGCCTCGAGCTCGTAGCAGCCGCCCGACAGCACGACGCCTCCGGTGATGCGGGCGTAGTCGACGAGCTCGCGCGCCAGGCGGGTCTTGCCGGAGCCCGGCTCCCCCGACACCAGAACCATGCCGCCGCGACCGCCGACGGCCTCCGACCACGAGCGGCGCAGGGTCGCGATCTCGATGTCGCGCCCGACCAGCCGCCCACGCACCAACCCGCCGAGGGCGCCGGCGACGCCGACTGGCGCTACGACGGCGGCTTCGCCGGGAGACAGCGTGAGGACGGAGGCGACGTCGGTTGCGGTGGCGAAGCGATCGTCCGGGTCCTTGGCGAGGAGGCGGAGGATGACCGCCTCGATGTGCTCCGGGAGGTCGGCACGGTACGTCCGCGGCGGAACCACCGGTGCGTGAAGGTGCTGGGAGAGGACCGCGAGGGCGTTGTCGCCTTCGAACGGCAGGCGGCCGGCGGTGAGCTCGTAGAGCATCACCCCGAGCGCGTAGAGGTCGGTACGGCCGTCGACCTCGCGCCCCAGCGCCTGCTCGGGCGCCATATAGCTCACGGTGCCGGTGATGCCGCCCTCCCGGGTGATGCGGAGGCCATGCCCGCGCACCGCGAGACCGAGGTCGACGAGCTTGACCGACGGCCGGCCCGGGCGCCCGTCGAGCAGGATATTCGCCGGCTTGAGGTCGCGGTGGACGAGGTCGTGGGCGTGGGCGTGGCCGAGGGCGTCGCAGATCTGGCGAGCGAGCTCGAGGATCTCCTCGATGGTCTTGGGCCGGTACTGCTTGAGGCTCGGACCATCGACGAGCTCCATGACGAAGTAGGGCATCCCCTGGTGCTCGCCGACGTCGTGCACCGAGACCACGTGCGGGTGGCTGAGGGCGGCGGCGGCGCGGGCCTCGCGGAGGAGGCGATCGCGGGCTTCGCCGGCCTCGAGGGCGGAGGCCAGCACCTTGACCGCCACCGGCCGCTCGAGCTCGACGTCCCAGGCGCGGAAGACGATGCCCATGCCGCCGCGGCCGATCTCGGCGTCGAGGCGATAGCGGCCAGAGAGGATCTCGCCGAGGCAGCACGAGGGTGAGAGGGTGATACCGGTGGTCGACCCGTCGAGGTCGATGGTCTCGGAGTCGTGGATGGTCACGCATTCACAAAGTCCCGGGCTGGAGGTCTATTCCCGGCCTCGTCGAGCTCGAGGCGCCCGTACAATGGGCAGCATGATTTTCGAGATCGATGCGTTACAGTCCTTCATCGACCACGCGCGCGGCCGGGCGCACTCGCTGCTCCAAGGCTACTTCGCGATGGGTCGTCCGTTCCTGCTCCGCTCGGACCTGGTGGACGAGCTCGAGCGGCTCGCCGCCACCCCCGAAGGCGACGGTCTCGCCGGGAGCGCGCTCGAGGCCACCATCCGCCTCACCCAGGAGGCCGCGGCCGACCCGCCGTGGCTGTACCTCGGGGTCCGCCCCGAGATCGGGCGATGGCAGTACCTCCGGTTGCACTCGGAGACCCTCCGGGTGGACACGATCTCGGTGTCCCAGTATCTGCGCTTCAAGGAGTCGCTGGTCGAGGGCAACGACCGGGCCGACGGCTGGCCGTTGGAGATCGACCTCGGTCCCTTCGGCCGCGACCTGCCCAGGCTCAAGGAGGTGCGGTCGATCGGTCGCGGGCTCGAGGTGCTCAACCGGCACCTCGCCGGGAAGCTCTTCGCCGAGGCCGACAAGGGCGCCCGTCGTCTCGTCCACTTCCTGTCGCTTCACACCTGCGACGGGCGTCAGCTGATGCTCGACCCGTCGGTCAACGACCCCGAGGCGGCTCGGAGTGCGTTGCGCGCGGCGCAACGGCGGCTCGCCGGCGAGGCGACGGACACCCCCTGGGCGGAGATCTCCCAGTCCCTGCGCGGCCTCGGCTTCGCGCCCGGCTGGGGCAACACCGCCGGCCGGGGTCGCGAGACCATGGGCCTGCTCCAGGACCTCCTCGAGGCCCCCGACCCGGCCACCCTGGAGCGTTTCCTGGCGCGGATTCCGATGATCTTCAACGTCGCCATCCTGTCGCCCCACGGCTACTTCGCCCAGGCCAACGTGATGGGTTTGCCCGACACCGGCGGCCAGGTGGTCTACATTCTCGACCAGGTGCGCGCCCTGGAGCGGGAGATCCGGGCCCGCCTCACCGAGCAGGGCGTCGACTACGAGCCCCGGATTCTGGTGGTCACCCGACTCATCCCGGAGGCCGGACGGACGACCTGCAACCAGGCGGTGGAGTCGATCTCGGGCACCGAGCACGCACGCATCCTCCGGGTGCCCTTCCGAACCGCCTCCGGCGAAATCGTGCCGCACTGGATCTCCCGCTTCGAGGTCTGGCCTTACCTCGAGCGCTTCGCCCTCGAGGTCGAGCGGGAGATCCTGGCCGAGCTCGGGACCAAGCCCGACCTGGTGATCGGCAACTACTCGGACGGCAACCTGGTGGCGTCGATCATCGGCGAGCGCCTCGAGATCACCACCTGCACCATCGCCCACGCCCTGGAGAAGACCAAGTACCTGCTGTCCGACCTCTACTGGAAGGACAACGAGCCCCGCTACCACTTCTCCTGTCAGTTCACGGCCGACCTCGTCGCGATGAACGCCGCCGACTTCATCGTCACCAGCACCTACCAGGAGATCGCCGGCACCGCCGACGGCGCCGGCCAGTACGAGAGCTACCACGCCTACACCATGCCGGGGCTCCACCGCGTCGTGAACGGGATCGACGTCTTCGACCCGCGCTTCAACATCGTCTCGCCCGGCGCCGACCCGGAGATCTACTTCCCGTACCACGAGGCTCAACGCCGTTTCACCGGGCTGCACCGGGAGATCGAGGACCTCGTGTTCGGCGAGGGGCGGGCCGGCAGCCGGGGCTGCTTCACCGACCCGAGCAAGCCGATCATCTTCTCGATGGCGCGGCTCGACCGGGTCAAGAACCTGACCGGTCTCGCCGAGTGGTTCGGTGCGAGTGAGCGCCTGCGCGCCGCCGCGAACCTGCTGCTGGTGGCTGGCTTCATCGACCCCGAGGCGTCGAGCGACGCCGAGGAGGCCGCCGAGATCCGGCGGATGCACGGAGTCATCGACCGCTTCGAGCTCGAAGGCGAGCTTCGCTGGGCCCAGAGCTTCGATCGGGTGCTCGGCAGCGAGCTCTACCGTTTCATCGCCGACCGGCGCGGCGTCTTCGTTCAGCCGGCCCGGTTCGAGGCCTTCGGGCTGACCGTCGTCGAGGCGATGGTCTGCGGCCTGCCGACCTTCGCGACCTGCTTCGGGGGGCCCCTCGAGATCATCGAGCACGGCGTCAGCGGCTACCACGTCGACCCCAACCACGGCGACATGGCGGCCGATCTCATCGCCGGCTTCTTCGAGCGCTGCGCCGACGACCCGGCGGTCTGGGACGCCATCTCGCGGGGCGGCATCGAGCGCGTCGCCAGCCGCTACACCTGGAGGCTCTACGCCGAGCGGATGATGACCCTGGCGAGGATCTACGGCTTCTGGAAGTACGTCAGCGACCTCGAGCAGGCCGAGACCCGGCGCTACCTCGAGATGCTCTACGCCCTGCAGCTGCGTCCGCGGGCCCGCGCGATGCTCGGCGACGACGGCTGATCAGGCGGGCCGGTCGCCGGTCGTCGACGGCTGCGACCCGCCGGCGAAGCCGTGGTGCTCGATGCCCTCGAGGACCCCCCGCGCGTGCTCGGCCTCGGCGAAGTAGATCCCCGGGCGGCCGCGCAGAGGAGCCAGCTCCTCGCTGTGGTTGCCCACCACCACCCCGAGCGCCCCGGCGGTGAGCAGCTCCTCGTCGTTGCCCGAGTCCCCGGCGACCAGGAGCCGTTCGACGCGCAGGCCCCAGCGGTGGGCGACGTAGCGCAGCGCCGCCCCCTTGGAGGCCCGTGCCGGCAGCAGGTCGAGGTAGGCCCCGTGGGAGTAGATGACGTTGGCCTCGAGCTTTCGGTCCCTGAGCCGGCGGGCGATCCGGCGGACCGGCGGCGCCTGGTCGGGGTCGACGAGGTAGCTCAGCTTGAAGGCGCGCTGCTCGGACCTGGGCTGGAGACGCAGGCCGGGCACGCCGCGGAGCGCATCTTGGAGCGCGTGTGGGTCCCACCGGTGGTCGATGAGACGCCGCCACCCGACATCCTCGACGATCTGGCCATGCCCGTAGTGGACCTCGCTGCCGACCGCGGTGACCAGCAGGTCGGGACGCGGGACGCCCCACTCGGCGAGCTCGTCGAGGGCGCTCCTGAGCGTTCTCCCGGTCGCGATCCCGAACGAGACGTCGCCCCGGTGGGCGTCGAGCCACTCGACGAGCTCGGCGAGCGCCTCGCGGTCGCCGGTCAGGGTGTTGTCGATGTCGCAGACGAGGAGGTGGTCGTTGAGCACCAGCCCGTGTCGCGGCCCGATGCTCGACCGCCGCCGGGCCCGTCGCTTCCGAATGCGCTCGATCGCTTCGAGGTAGCGCTCCACATGGCCGCGCCACGAGAAACCGCGCACGCCCCGTAAACCGGCCTGCGACCGCCGGCGCCAGGCGGCCCGGTCCCCCACCGCCTCGAGGAGGGCTGCCGCGATCCGCTCGTGGTCGAGGGGATCCACGAGGAGGCCGTTGTTGCAGGCGGCGATGATGGTCCGCGGCCCCCCGTCCTCGGTCGCGACCACCGGCAGCCCGCTCGCCGCCGCCTCGAGGAGGGTGAGGCCGAAGGGCTCGGTGAGCGCCGGGTTGACGAAGACGCCGTGCCGTCGGGCGGCGGCGCGGTAGAGGTCGGGCACGTCATCGGGGTGGTGGCTCTTCGGGTACGCCACCGAGCCGTAGAGATCGTGGCGGTCGATGAGCAGGAGCATCTCGGTGAGGACACGCCGCTGGGCCGCCGGCAGCTCCGAGATGTCGTCCCTGGCGCCGATCACCAGCGCCAGGTTGGCCGCCTCCCGGAGCTCGGCGCTGCTCCCGTAGGCCCGGATCAGGGTCGCCAGGTTCTTGCGCTCGTCGGGCCGCTGCAGCGCGAGAATCAACGGCCTTTCGGGGTGCCGCAGATAGCGGTCGAGCTCGTCCTCGACGGGGGCCCGCGCGTCGCCGCGTCGCGGCGGCGAGAAGCGGTCGAGATCGACCCCCGGCGGGATCACGATCATCCGGCTCTCGGGGTGGGGCGGGTACTGGCCCCACTGCTCGTCGACCTCCTGGCGGGTGCTGGCGACGACCAGGTCCGCGGCTTCCAGCACGCGTTCCTCGGCGGCGATCCGACGGCTCATCCGGTAGCGCTTCTCGATGGTCTCCGGGTCCGACCCCTTGTCGAGCAGCCGCTGCCGCTTGCTGCGGCCGAGCGAGTGCCCGGTGTGGATGAGCGTCGTCTCGAGCAGGCCGGCCAGGCGGACGCCGACGAGACCGGCGTCGGCGTAGTGGCTGTGGACGACGTCGGGAACCTGCCGCCGCTGGCGGAAGTGCTGAAGGGCGTGATCGACGAACTGCGGCAGGTGCGGCCACAACGCCTCCTTTCGGAGGTATCGGTGGGGGCCGCAGGGCAGTCGGACGATCCACGCCCGGTCGGCGATCTGCTCGAGGTGCTCGCCGTACCGATAGTCGACGTTGATCGACAGGACCTGGCGGGTCATCAGCTCGACCCGCCCGACGTCCGGATGGTCGGACAGGGCACGCGCCAGGTCGAGGACGTACTGGACCTGACCGCCGGTGTCGGCGTCGCGGCCGAGCTCCGGGTCCGAGCCGCGGATCAGGCCGTGAATACTGATGAGAACGATGTAAAGGCCTCGCTCCTCGCTCATTCGTGCTCCCAGGCTCGGCGGTAGCGATCGTGGATTCGGCGGTCCGGCGTGGTGGCGCCGCGGACCGCGCACAGGGCGGCCGCGAACTCGAGGGCCCGGGCCAGGGTGAGCTCGGGCGGCCAGCCGCCGATCAGACCGGCGATCCAGACCGCGCTGAAGGCGTCGCCCGCCCCCACCGTGTCGACCAGCTCGACCGCCAGAGGGGGCCGGCCGGCCAGCCACCGCCGACCGGTCCACAGGAAGGCCCCGTCGCCACCGCAGGTCACCACGACCTGATCGAGCTCGTGGAGATCGGCGAATCTGGAGGCGGTCCGCTCGAGGTCCGAGGCGGCCGCGGGCGGAGGCGGGGCGGCGGCGAGACGCCGGAGCTCGTCGCGGTTGAGCTTGGCCCAGCGGGCGGCCCCGAGCAGCTCGGCCACGCGGCCCGGGCTCCACCACGGATCGCGGAGGTTGACATCGATGAAAACCGGCCCCTCGTCGAGCTCGCGCAGGGCGCGGAGCGTAGCCCGGCCCGGGTCGCTCCGCGCCGCCAGACTGCCGTGGTAAAGCAGCGCGGGACGACGATCCCGGACGGCGGCGAGCGCGGCATCGGGGTCGAGGCGATCCCACGCCTGGTCGGGCGCGATCTCGAAGGACGGCCCGGCGGTGTCGAAGCCGACCCGAACCCGACCGGTCGGGGCCTCGCCGTCGATCTGGACCCCGGACAGATCCAGACCCCACCCTTCCATCGCCCGGAGGACCTCGGCGCCGAGCTCGTCGTCGCCGACCCGGGTCACAAGCAGCGGCTCGAGCCCGAAGGCCTCGAGGTGCCACGCGACGTTGAGGGGAGCGCCGCCGAGGACCCGGCTGCCATCCGGGAACACGTCGAACAGCACCTCGCCCGCGAGGACGGGCCGGCCGGCCGCCGGGTCCCGTTCGGCGCCTTCGGCGGTCGCCCGGTCGGCGATCACGCGACCTCGCGCGCCCATACGGGGGGCCTCCTCCTCGGGTGTCCCACGTTACCCGCACCCTTCGGGCTGATCCGGCGGCCACGCCGGTCGCCCCGGCGCGGCGCCATGCTCCACCCCGAGCGGCCCGGCCGGCGCGGTTCGATGCCCTGCCTCGGCGAATGGTCGGGCATCATCCGGCGGCCGGCTCGACCCAGCGCACCATGGTCTCGATCGCCTCGACGACGCCCCCGGCATACTCCTGGAGGAAGACCTCGTCCACGGACGTGTCATCGGTCTGGCGCTCGGCGGCGGCGAGCGCCCGGGCGCCGTCGAAGTCGACATAGGCGAGCCGCGCGGTGAGCTCCTCGGGAGGCCGACCGAACTCGCGGCCGGGGAGGATCGCGACCCCGGTCTCGTCGAGCAGGGCGGCGCACATCTCGTCCGAGGTGGCGATCCCCCGCTTGCGGAAGGCCTTGCGGTGCTCGGAGAAATCGGCGAAGAGGTAGAAGGCGCCCTGGGGGCGGGCGACGGTGACCCCGGCTCGACCGAGACGGGCGGCGCACCACCGGCCGAGGGCGCCGAGCACGCGACGCGAGTGCCACAGGTACCTCTCGATCGCCAAACCGCCCTCGAAGGCGCGGACCGCGGCGTACTGGATGGGGGCGCTGGTCGAGGTGTAGGTCTCGCTGGCCGCCGCCGCCATGGCGTCCCGGAGCCAGCCGAGGGAGGGCGGCAGGCTGAACACCCCGAGCCGCCAGCCGCCGGCCCCGCACCACTTGCTCAGGCCGCCGCTGACGATCGTCCCCTCGGGGTAGAAGCGGGCGATCGAGACGTGCTGCCCCCGGTGGTGGAGCTCGCCGTAGATCTCGTCGGACAGCAGGATCACGCCGTAGTCCCGGGCGACCCGGGCGATCTCCTTGAGGCGGTTGACGCTGTAGGTGCTCCCGGTGGGGTTGCCGGGGTAGTTGAGGACCACGATCCGCGGTCGCGACGGGTCGCGACGACACAGGGCCTCGAGCTGGTCGGGGGTGAGGTGCCAGTCGTCCTCGGGGCGGGTCTGCACCCACTGCACCTGGCGACCGATCATCCGCGCCTGGGGTGCGTACGACACCCAGCTCGGCGTCGGGATGACGAGGTCTCCGTAGTAGACGAGCTGGAGGAGGAACATCAGCTCCTTCGAGCCGGGCCCGACGAGGACGTTGTCCCAGGTGAACTGCAGCCCCTGGCTGCGCCGGTGGTACTCGGCCACGGCCCGGCGCAGCTCGGGCAGCCCCTTGACCGGAAGGTAGTCCTTTTGGAAGGCGTTGGTGCGCAGCTTCTCGACGACGACCTCCGGCACCGGGAACGGGGACTGGCCGAGCCCGAGCTTGAAGATCCTCCGGTGCTGCTTCCGCAGCTCCTCGCAACGCTCGTTGATGGCGACCGTCGCCGACGGCGCCATGCCCCGCACGTTGAGGTTGAGGTTGACCTGGGGGTCATTGTGCCTGCGTCTCGGAGCCATGGAGATCCCTCGTTCCGTCCGTGCCCGCGCCGCCGCGCCCGATGCCGGGCAGACGCTTCAGGACCCGCGCGGCGTCATCGCGCGCCGCCGTCCTGCTCAGGCGGTCATCTCCTCGTCGTCCTCGTCGTCGGCCCACTCGGGGCGCCACCGGCCGTCATACATGGCGCGGATCTCCGGGTCGAAGAAGAACTCCCTCTCGCCGAAGGCCGGCTCGAGCTGGTCGAGCCAGGTCGCCGCGGCGTCGAAGCGGGCAAAGAAGACCCGATTGGTCCACTCGGGGTCGCGCCCCTGGATGAACTTGAGCACGAAGACCCGCTCGTCGCCGATGACCGTGACCCCGTCGACCAGGACCTTCCCCGGGGTCGCCGACATCGACGGCCCGCGGACCGTCCTGGCCAGACCCGAGACCTGTGACAGGGCACGGCTGAAGATCTTGAGCGCCCTCGCCAGGGGGACCTCGAAGTAGTGCTTCGGGCCGGTGTCCCGCTCGACGAACATGTAGTAGGGGACCGCGCCGAGCCGGACCTGCTCGCTCCACATCGACGCCCAGACGTCGCCCGAGTCATTGACCCTCCGGATGAGCGGCGCCTGACACCGGACAACCGCCCCGGTGTCGCGAATCCTCCGCATCGCCTCCCGGACCTCGCGGGTCTCGAGCTCCCGGGGGTGCGAGAAGTGCGCCATGAGAGCGATCTGCCGGCCCCGCCTGCGCACGTCCTCGAACAGCCTGAGGAGATCGTCGGCATCGCGATCGGTGGTGAACCGGTAGGGCCAGTAGGCGAGCGCCTTGGTGCCGATGCGGATCGAGCGGATGTGAGCGAGCTCGGGGGTCAGGAACGACTCCACGTACCGGCGAAGCACCTTCGAGGACATGATCATCGGGTCGCCGCCGGTGAAGAGCACATCCGAGACCTCGGGGCGCCCGGCCAGGTAGGTCGCCAGGGTTTCGACATCGTGGCTCGAGAAGCGGAGCTTGTCGACACCGACGAACTGGGCCCAGCGGAAGCAGTAGGTGCAGTAGGCGTGACAGGTCTGGCCGCGAGCCGGGAAGAAGAGGACCGTCTCCCGGTACTTGTGCTGGCACCCCGCGATCGGCTCACCATCGAGGGAGGGGACGTTGAGCTCCTGCTGACCCGAGGGGTGGGGGTTCATCCCCTGCTGGATGGTCCGGGCCGCGCGGACGATCGCCTCCTCATCGGCGCCGCTGGTCACCAGGTCGACCATCCGGTCGAAGTCGCCCCGGGCGAGCATCCCGACCTGGGGGAAGACGAGCTGGTAGATCGGGTCCGACGGAATGTCGCTCCAGTCGATGAGCTCGTCGAGGACGTACTCGTTGACCCGGAACGGCAGCACCGCGGACACCGCCTTGAGGGCGATCATCTGCTCGTGGGAGAGCTGCTCCAGCCAGGGGAGGCGGTCGATGTGCTTTCTACCGAACGCGCGAAACCGCGGGGGACCGATGGTCGTCTGACTCGTCACCCGACCTCCCGTCGGGTGGGCGATCCGGTGGGAGGGAGCGGTCCGCCGACGCTCGTCGCGCGGGCGCCCCCCAGGGAGTGACTCGAGCCGTGATCATGGGCCGGTTCGAGAGTCGTGGGTCGGATGGAAGAGGACATTCAGCGCTCCGTTCCCTGGAGTACGGGTCCGAAGCCTCCGGCTGCGCCGGTGCCGGCCGTACACTCGACCGATATTGGCTCTCGGATCCGCCGTGCCGATGATTCTATCACCTCCGGCACCAATCCTCAAGCGCGGGGGAAAGGCGGGCGGGCACGCCAGGACGAAGCTGGCGCCCGAGCCGCGAAAGCCCCGGGCCGACGGCCGTCGTGTCGTCGCTAGGGCAGCGCGACCGGCGGCGGGTCCACTCCGTTGTAGAGGCTGCCGAGCACGTAGGGCCGGGACGGGTCGCCCTGCTCGAAGCCGACCAGCACCTCGTCGCCGACCTCGGGCAGGTAGAGTGCCGGGTCGTCCAGCCGGCCGGCCGGCACGGCCACCCGGATCCAGGCGCTGGAGTCCTCGTCGTTGTCACCGTGACGGTCCCAGTGGAACTGCACCTTGACCCGGCCGTAGGCGTCGGTGAAGACCTGAACGCCCTGAGGACCGGTCACGACCCCGGTGAGAAGACCGTTCACACGCGGCTTCGGCGTCCGCAAAGGCGGCCGGTAGGGCGTCCCCTCCGGCACGGCTTCGAAGAGGTTGCCATAGCCGATGCAGCCGTCGTCGCCGCGGACGAAGGCGTGCCGCACCGAGCTGACGATGTAGCTGCCCGAGAAGGCCCCGCCCACGTCGTCGACGACCAGGCGGTGGCCGGCGCGAACCTGTGCCGAGGTGGTCGTACCCGAGACCATCGCGCGCTCGGTCTGGAGCCGCTCGAGAGCGATCGCGGCGCGCGCCCCGTCGGCGCCGAGGTCGTTGACCGATCCGTCGAAGGCGAAAAGCTCGCGGCTGCCGTCGCCGTCGAACGCGGTCGCCAGCACCTGGACCGCCGGCAGCTCGAAGTCATAGCCCTTGACCGTGGCCCGGTTCGCCGTCAAGGCGCTGCCGAGGGCCATCGTGGCCAGGAACTCCCCGCCGACCTCCGGCGGACCCGGGTTTGGGATGAGCAGATCGGCGGTCACCGGACCGAAGGACGACGTGGCGTCGCCGAGGATCAGCCGGCCGCTCTGGTCGTGGAAGAACCAGATCCCCTCCTCCTCGAGCATCCGGGAGAGGAAGTCGAGCGAGCTCTCGTTGTACTGGACCACCATCTCGCGCAGCGGGGCGCCGCCGCCGACTCGATTCTCGAACGGGAGGCCGGCGTCGCCGAGAATCTGCGCCACCAGCTGCGAGGTCGTGGCACCCTGGTAGACGCGCGAGTCCGCGTTTCGACCGAGCAGGGTGATGGCGGGCTCCATCCGCACCGCCAGCCACCGCTCGTCGGCGTCACCGAGCCAGCGCACCGCCGTCACCACCCCGCTGAGCAGGGAGACCCCCTCGTCGCGCTCGAAGCGGACCGCCGCCTCCTCGCCCAGCCAGGCCTCGGAGGGCGCGAGCCCCGCGGGGTCGACCACGAGCCAGTGCTCGCCGGCCTCGGACACGGCGTCGCGTCCGAGCAGGCCGGCGACCGGCGCCTCGGCGCCGCCGGGTGCGGTGAAGAGGAGCGAGGCGGTGCACTCGACCGGCCACACCAGGTTCTGCGGCAGGCCGTCGGCGAGGGCCGGCATCCCGAGCAGGTCGGCAAGCTCCTGCACCGGATCGATGGCGCCGGCGCCGGGCTCGCCGGGCGGACCCGGCTCACCGGGCGGGCCGGGCTCACCGGGCAGGCCCTGGATCGCCCACGACAGGTACTCCTCGAGGGGACGGCACTCCGCCGGCCCGGAGACGATCCGCACGACGCCGCTGATCCTGCGGACGCAGGCGTGGATCGTCCCGTCCTGGGCCGCCACGGGTGGCCCGGCCGTGACGATCAGGGCGATGACGAACACGAGATGCGGGCCGACTCCGAAGCGATCGCGCATGATGACCTCCTGCACGAGGCGGACCCGTCGGCAGCGCCCCGGCGCGCCGGTCCGCTGCGGCCGTGCCGGGCGGCTGATTTTGAGAGGCAATCTCGTTGACAGAGCCTAGCGCAGGCCCCGCGGGCCGTCAAGCGGGCAGGCCTCGACCGGAGCGGTGGGCCGAGACCGTTCGCCGGCCGGGTGATGGGGGCTCCGCCATGGGCCCAATGTCGGTGGCGGCGCGGCGGGTCTCCCGTCCGGGTCGGGCTCGGCCATCGACGACAGCGCCGGACACCCGTCAGGACCGGCCCTGACGGGCGCCCGGGCCTCTCAGCCCCGCGCGCTGCCTGCTCGACACGGCGTCGGCCCGGTGCCGCTCGAGCTCGACGTCCACCGGCCCGTCCACCGGCCGGCGCCGGCTGACCGTCGGACCTTCCCGGGTGACCGGGGTGAATCCCCTACTCGGGGTACTGCTCGTCCAGGAAGCTCACGAGCGCGTCGGCCCAGCGCTGCAGCACCGTCCGAGCCTCGGCCCGGTTGGTCACCCGGTTGCTCCAGGTCATGAAGCCGCCGGTCACCCGAGAAGCCTGGCGGTCGGCGCCGCGCCCGATGATCTGCCCGGTGGCGGCGTCGAAGAGCTCGACGTAGATCGTCGCAGCCCCCGCCGAGGCCGTGAAGGTCCGCTGGGAGGAGCCGGACCGGGTGTCAGGGGCCGCGATGTCGAGGTCGATGATCGCCGGCTGAACGATCAGGACGTCGTCGCCGACCTTGTCGGTGACCTCGTACCCCCCGCTCGTCAGGCGCTGCTCGAAGACCTCCAGGAACAGCGACGCGACGTCCGCCTTGATCCGCTCCATGTCACGGGTGCTGATGTTGCGGGTCCGGTTCCGGTTCTGGTCCCGCTGCCAGTTGGCGCGAAAGGCGACCGTCGGCTCGAGGATCTTCACTCGGGTGAACACGCCGAAGTCGGCGTCGGGTGCGAGGTAGGCGATGGCGATCCTCCTCGACTCGACCCGCTCCAGCCCGTCGAAGCTGGTCTCCAGGCCGAGGGCCGGGTTGGGCGCGACCATCGACAGGGCGCCGAGGAATGCGGCCGTCAAAAGCGAAACCGAGCTCTTCATTGTGCGACTTTTCATTTCGTCCTCCTCTCGGACTCTGCGGTCTTCCGGTCCCTCAGCTCTGCGGCGTCACCCGGGTGAGCCGGACCGGCTCGGTGGCGAAGCTGAGGATCTTCAGGGTGTTGGTCTCTTCCTCCACGGTGAGCTGAACCCCGATGGCGAGCTGGCCTTCGCCGACGTTCTCCCCGTCGAGGTCGATGAAGAAGAGCGTGACGTCGAAGTTGCGCCAGCGCGGCTGGTTCACCGCCTCGGACATCGTGAGCGGCCGGTCGAGCCCGAGGATGACGCGCCGACCGCCGTTCGGGAGCGGAATCTGCTGCGCGTAGCGCAGCCGTTCCGACGGCATCCTCGACGATCCGGTTGCGCCCGTCCCGCCGCTGACCACCCGGACCCATCCGGTCTCCGGCTGGCGGCGCAGCTCCCGCACGAGCGAGCGTTGGCCCTTCTTGGTGAGCACCTCGAACAGATGCTGGCGCTCTTCGTCGGTGGTCCACCGCGTGATGTTGATGTCGAGGGTCGCGGTGGTCCCCGACGGGAGAAGCGGCGGGTTGGAGGTGCCCATGGACACCGCGCGCGCGGTGAACCGCTCCCTGGACGGCTCGGCCCCTTCCTGCGCCGCGGCCGACGCCGCGAGACCCACGGTGGCGGCCAGCGCGAGGCACGCCATGACTCCACAACGAATGTCCTTGCTCATCGGATTCTCCCCGTACCCCTTCGATCCGGATCCCGACAGGCAACCCGGCGTCATCGGTTCGTCTCCCCGGTCACTGGAGCGAGAGCGGCGCCCGGAGCGACGCCTCCACCAGCGTGCCCGAGGGAATGTTGATGGTGTTGCCCCGGGTCAGGATCGACGCTCCGGCCCCGACCCTGGCGCCCGTCTGCGCCCCCGAGCTGCCGCCGATCAGGCCGCCGACCGCCGCCGCACGAGCGGTCCGCCCGACGGTCTGCGCGGCGGTGTTGCCGGTCCGCGCCTCGAGGCCCGTGGTCGAGATCGAGAACAGCCGGTTGTCGATCATGATGTCGGTGAACTCCAGGGCGAGCTCGGACGAGCCGGCCACCCTGCCCGACTGCCGGGCCTGGGTGATCCTCCCGTAGACCCACGCACCGCGCGGCGCCACCTGGACCCCCTGGACGACCAGCGCGCCCTCGAGCTGGCCGCGGAACCGGTGGCCGGCCGAGTGGCGGCTCGAGTCGATGGTCTCCGAGAGGCGGACCATCAGCCGGGTGCCCTCGGGGACCACGGTGGCCGCCGCGGGCGGAGCGGCCGCGGCCGCGACGGCGGTGTCGACGCCGGCGGAGAACCACACCGCGACGACCTGGGAGGTGTTGAACACCTCGACCTGTCCCGCCACCTCGAACATCACGCTCGCCGGGTTGCCGCCGACGAACGAGCCCTCGACGAGGGTGCCGTCGACCAGCTCGAGCGTGTCGGCCGCAAGCGGTGGTGCAATCGCGATCACCGCCGCGATCAGGCCGAACAGCACTTTCGTTTTCATCGTCATCATCTCTTCCTCCTTGTCCGCAGACTCTAGACTCTGTCGCCCTTCCCCAACCAACGCCACACCCGCACAACCCGGGCTCGGGCTGGAATGAAGATCTCCGGTCATGGGGAGTCCGGCTCCCCGGGGGCGGCGGGTCGTTCCTGCCGCAGATCCTCGTCGACCACGGACGCCAGGAAGGCATGCAGCTGGTCCGGGCACGAGAAGATCGCCCTGCGGCCGGTCTGCACGTGCTCGACCCGCCCGCGGAAGGCCTCGTTGGAAGGGTCCGCGTCGCTGCTCAGGCTGACGAGAAAGACGCGCCAGGACGGCAGGTCCACGATCACACCTCCCTCGGGCATCCCGGGGCCGCCGCCCACGATCGCGAGTCGGCCGCCGCCGATGATGTCGCGCCATCGATCGCTCCTGCCCATTGAGACCGGACCGCCCGGCTGCCGCAGCCCGATCCGCTGGCCGGGGATGGATGCGCAGCCCGGGCCGCCGCGGCGCCGGTAAGCACCGTCGCGACTGTTGCGGCTCCGGCCGAGAGCGCGGCCGCGACCAGCGACCGGCGCGTCGATCGATTGCGGTTCATCAACACCTCGCCAACGTCCAGCGATCGGGCACAGGAGGTCGAATCGCGATGAACATGCCCTTCCGGTCCCCGAGCGACCACCGTCAGCATGGGGGTGCGAGGTCGGTGAGTCATCAACAAGTCGTGAGAGTTTGATGAAAACCCATCGGCCGGTTATCATCCCACCGTCGTTTATGAGGCCGGTGAATCTCGTTTTCGGTCCCTTCTCCCTCGATCTCGGGTCTGAACGGCTGTGGCGCGGCACGGAGCCCGTCGAGCTGCGGCCCAAGACCTGGCAGCTGATGCGGTTCCTGGCCGAAAACCCGGGCCGGCTGCTGACCAAGGACGAGCTGCTCGACGAGGTGTGGGCGGGCGTCGCCGTCACCCAGGCCAGCCTCAACCAGGCGATCCGCGAGCTTCGGCAGGCCCTCGGCGACGATGCCCGCGAGCCGCGCTACATCCAGACCGTCCATCGGCGCGGCTTTCGATTCATCGCGGCGCTCGAGAGCGTGGATCCGAACGGGTTCGCGAGCCTCGAGCCCGGGGCCTCGGCGGATCCCGCCCGATCGATGATCGTCGGACGGGAAGCCGAGCTGCAGCGCCTCCACGAGCTGTTCGCGCGGGCCGCGGCAGGGGAGCGCCAGCTGGTGTTCGTCACCGGCGACGAGGGGATCGGCAAGACGACGCTGCTGCGGGCGTTCCTCGACGACCTGGCGGCGGACCGACGCAACGGGTTCCTCGCGGGGGGGGGTCAGTGCGTCGAGCTGCTCGGGGCCCACGAGGCCTACCTGCCGGTGCTCGATGCCCTCGACCGGCTCACCCGCGAGGCGCCGGAGAGCGAGCTGCAACGGGTCCTGCAGCGTTACGCTCCGACGTGGCTTGCCCACCTGCCGTGGCTCGGAGCGCCTCGCGAGAAGGAGCCCAAGCCGGCGTTCGCCGGGTCGCCGGCCCGGATGCTGCGGGAGTTCTGCGTCGCCATCGAGGCCCTCGCGTCCGAGCGGCCCCTGGTGGTGTGGCTCGAGGACCTGCACTGGTGCGACGCGGAAACGGTCGACCTCCTCAGCGCGATCGCGCGGCGGACCGAAGCGGCGAGGCTGCTGGTGATCGCGACCTACCGGCCGGTCGAGGTGGCCATCCGGGATCACCCGATCGGGCGGCTGAAGAGGAAGCTCGTGCTGCAGAAGACGGCCCGGGAGCTGGCGCTGGAGCCGCTCGGTCTCGACTCCGTCGAGAGCATCATGGCCGGTCGATTCGGCGACTCCGAGTGGCGGCGCCCGCTGTCGCAGCTGATCCACGATCACAGCGACGGCAACCCGCTCTTCGTCGGGGTCGCGACCGACTACATGGTGTCGGAGGGCTGGCTCGTCGACGACGGTGGAAGCTGGCGGCTCACCGTCGACCTCGCGGCGGTCGACGGCCGGCTCGCCGACGGCCTGCGGGCGGTCGTCGAGGGCCAGCTCGAGGGGATGCGGGACGAGGAGGTCGCGGCGCTCGAGGCGGCCAGCGTCGCCGGTCGGGTCTTCTCGGCCGAGGAGGTCGCAGCCGCTCTCGACACCGACGTCGACCGGGTCGAGGCCGTGTGCGGACGGCTCGCCGGGTGGGACCGCTTCATCGAGCCAGCGGTCGGCGCGAGCTGGCCGGACGGCTCCGACAGCCGACGCTACCAGTTCGGTCACGCCAAGCTCCGGGGCGTCCTCTACGGCCGCCTGTCGCCCGGCCGGCGAAAGCGTTTCCACGCCCGGATCGCCGCCTGGCTCGAGCTCGCCTTCGCGGGTCGCCATGCGGACATCGCGGCCGAGCTGGCGGTCCACCACGAACGTGGAAGGAACACCGAGCGCGCGATCCACTTCCTCGCGATGGCCGCGGACGGAGTCCAGCGCCGCTTCGCCACCGGCGAGGCGGTCAGCTATCTCAGGCGGGCCCTCGAGCTGCTGCTGCGAGAGCCCGAGTCCGAGGCGCGGGACCTGAGCGAGGTGAAGCTGCGGCACAAGCTCGCGCGCGCCTACATCTTCGCAGCCGGCTACACCGGGGAAGCGCAGGTGGTCAACATGGTGCGCGCCCTCGAGCTCAGCCGGCGGCTCGGCCGCGTCGAGCTCCAGCTCGTCGGCCTCGGCTACCGGGCGGCCCGGAGCCTGGCCGCCGGCGAGCTGGACGCCGTCCGCGACCTGGCGGAGGAGTCGCGGCGGCTGGCGGCGGGAGTGGACGACCCGGTCGTCGGATCACACTTCCACATGGTCCTGGCGTCCGAGGCGGTGCTGCGCGGTGACCTGGAGCGGGCGATCCGCGAGGCTGCGGAGGGCCTCGACGCGGTGGCGGGGCTGGATCCGATGAGGCTCGCTGCGGACTTCCCCCACGACTTCGCGGCGTTTTCGTACCTGAAGTCCGGATGGGCGTCGTGGCTGGCCGGACGGCCGGATGAGTCCCGCGACAAAATCCGCATCGCGCTGCAACGGAAGTCCACGCCGTTCGGGAGCCTGACCGGGATGGGCCTGGCCATGGTCGCGGCGCTCTTCCGTCGCGACCGCGGAGCCGTCAACGAGCTGCACCGGGCGGTCTCGAGCGCGATCGAGGAGTTCGGCATCTCGTGGCCGTATCCGGCCCCGTCCGCCTGTGAGGGATGGCTGCTGCTCACGGGCGGGGAGATCGAGCCGGCCGTCGAGCGGCTGTGCCGGGCGGTTGTCGCCGCCGAGTCGAGCGGCACCCGTCACTGCATGTCCCTGCTCCTCACCGTGCTCGCCGAGGCCCACCTGGCGCGCGCGGCGGTCGGCGACGGTCTGGCAGCCGCCGACCGGGCGACGGATTTCGCCGAGCTCAGCGGCGAGCGCTTCTGGGAGGCCGAGATCCACCGGGTTCGCGGCGAGCTCTACCACTGCGCCGGCGACCACGAAACGGCCGAGCAGTGCTACCGGGAGGGTCTCGCCGTGGCAAGCGCGCAGGGTGCGCTGTCCCTGGAGCTCCGCGCCGCCACCAGCCTGTTCAGGTTGCTGCACGACTCCGATCGAGGTGCCGAAGCTCGCGACACGCTATCCGCGGTCTACGGCCGATTCACCGAGGGCCTCGACACCCCCGACCTGGTCGACGCGAGGGCGCTGCTCGAGACCCTCTAACCCGTGACGGCAGCCGGGCTTTCACCCCGATTTCATCGTTCCTTCCTGACTCGCTCGGCCCGGAGCGCCATCCTGAGCACCTCCGGATGCACGTCGAGGGGACCATGCCGGAACGAGGAAGGACGATGACGGCAAAAAGCTCGGCCGGATTGCCGACGATGCTCACGATCGTGCTGGTGGCCGCCGGCGTACTGGTCGCCTGCGGCGACGAGCCTCGGGACCCCGGGGCCGGGAATCCCGTTCCCGAGTCGGCGAAGCCCGCCGCAGAGCCGCCGGCGGCCGGGATCGCGGACGAGGCCGACCCCGAGCCGACCGGCGCTCCGGGGGCGCTGCTCCCCGAGGACGACCTCAGCGTCGCCCTCGCCCCCTGGAAGGGCGACTACGACGGCATGGTCGAGCGGCGGATGATCCGGATCCTGGTCCCCTACTCGATGACCGACTTCTTTCTCGACGGCGTCACCAAGCGCGGCATCGTCGCGGCGCTCGGCCGCGAGCTCGAGCAGGAGGTCAACCGGCGGGAGAGGCTGCGGACCCGGCTGGTTCACGTCGTCTTCATCCCGACGCCGCGGGATCTGCTGATCCCGTGGCTGGTCGAGGGCATCGGCGACATCGCCGCGGGCGGCGTCACGGTCACCGACGAGCGGCGGGGCCTCGTCGACTTCACGAGGCCCTTCATCCGCGACTCACAGGAGATCGTCTGCACCGGGCCGGGGGTGCCGGGAGTGGGCTCGGTCGAGGACCTGTCGGGGCGGGAGGTGGTCGTCCAGGCGTCGAGCGGCTACCGGGAGTCCCTCGCCGCGCTCAACCGGAGCCTCGAGGCCCGGGGGCTCGCCCCGGTCGACGTCGTGACCATCGACGAGCCGCTCGAGCCCGACGAGATCCTCGACATGGTGCAGGCCGGTCTGATCCCGACCACCGTCGTCGACCGGCACCTGGCGGAGCTCTGGGCCCGGGTGTTCCCAAACCTCACCCTCCACCCGCAGGCGGTGGTGGCGGCCGAGCGGGACCTCGCGTGGGCCTTCCGCCGGGGCAGCCCGCGGCTCGAGGAGGTGCTGAACGCCTTCCTGACCCCGCGCCGCCACCGCACGGCCTTCGGCAACATCGTGGTCCGGCGCTACCTGCAGAGCTGCAGCTGGGTCCGCGGGTCGACCGTGACCGCCGATCGCAGACGCTTCGAGCGGACGAGGCCGCTGTTCGACCGGTACGGAGGCACGTACGATCTCGACCCCCTCCTGCTGACGGCGCTCGCCTACCAGGAGTCGCGGCTCGACCAGAGCATGCGCAGCCCCGCCGGGGCGATCGGCGTCATGCAGCTGCTGCAGTCCACCGGGGACTGGATGAACGTCGGCGACATCACCCTCCTCGAGCCCAACATCCACGCCGGGACCAAGTACTTCCGGCGCCTCATCGACACGGTGGAGGACCCGGAGGTCAGCGAGCTGAACCGGATCTTCTTCGCCCTTGCCTCCTACAACGGGGGGCAGACCCGGATCCGGCGCCTGCGCCGCGAGACCGAGGCGCAGGGGCTCGATCCGAATGTCTGGTTCGACAACGTCGAGCTCGCCGCCGCGCGGGTCATCGGGCGCGAGACCGTGCAGTACGTCGGCAACATCTACAAGCTCTACCTCGCCTTCCGCATGGTCGAGGAGCGGCGCGGCGAGCGCGCACAGCGCGGCGACGGCAGGAGCGAGTCGGCCCCGTCGGGTCCATAGCCCGCAGCGTCTGCGCCCGCTGCCGGGGCCGATCGGCGTTCACCGGACTTTCACGGCTCCTTGATGACTCGCTCGGACCGGCGCCCTAGAGTGACCGGCATGCTCGATGGCAGCGTGAGCCAAGCCCGCGCGCTGGTTCGCGGGGCGCAACATTCCCGTGGGGACTCGAGAACGAACGCGAAAGGGAGATGAGATGAAAACCGAAAGCAGGCCCGGGGTCCGGATGTGGGGCGTCTGTCTGATCGCTGGTTTCGGCGTTGCCGCCGCGGCTGCCGGCGCCGCAGCCCAGGAGCACTTCGATCCCCAGGGGAAGGCGCCTTCCAAGTTCACCATCGAATTGCGCGACGGCCTGAAGGCCACGCTGCCCTTCGAGGACCGGCGCGACTTCGAGGAGGCGAAGAAGGGTTTCATCGCCGAGCCGCCCTACAAGCAGATCATGGCCGACGCCGGCCACGTCGCGTGGGACATGGGGAGCTACCAGTGGCTGCTGGAAGAAGGCGCGGACTTCGAGAGCATCCACCCGTCGTTGCAGCGGCAGGCCATCCTGAACATGGCCTACGGCCTCTATGAGGTCGTACCGGGCCGCATCTACCAGGTGCGCGGCTACGATCTGGCCAACATCAGCTTCATCAAGAGCGACACGGGCTGGATCGTCTTCGACCCATTGACCGCCAGGGAGACGGCCCGGGCGGCGCTCGAGTTCATCAACGAGAAGCTCGGCGAGCGGCCGGTGGTGGGCGTGGTGTACTCGCACTCGCATGGCGACCACTTCGCCGGCGTGCACGGTGTCGTGGACGCGGCGGACGTCGCGAGCGGCAAGGTCATGCTGATCGCGCCCTCGGGATTCATGGGCGCCGCGATTTCTGAGAACGTCATGGCGGGTACCGCGATGAACCGCCGCATGCAATGGCAGTATGCCGTGCTGTTGGAGCGTAATCCGTTCGGCCACGTCGACCAGTCGATCGGCAAGAACGTCGCCGCCGGCGCCGCCGGCCTGATCCCCCCGAATCGGCTGATCAGCGACGAATTCGAGGAGATCACGCTCGATGGCGTGACGATGGTGTTCCAGAACGCGCCGGATACCGAGGCGCCGGTCGAGATGAACACCTGGTTCCCTCAATTCAAGGCGTTCTGGTCCTCCGAGATCATCACCGGCACGATCCACAACATCTACACGACCCGCGGCGCCGCCGTTCGCAATGCGTTGAACTGGTCGAAGGAGATCAACGAGGCGCTGTACAAGTTCGGCCCCGAGGCGGAGGTGATGTTCGCCTCGCACAGCTGGCCGCGCTGGGGCAACGAGCGCATCAAGGAAGTGCTGCGGACGCAGCGCGACGCCTACGCCAACCTCAACAACCAGACGCTGCACCATGTGAACCGCGGCGTGACGATCAACCAGATCCAGAACGTGTACGAGGTGCCGAAGAGCCTGCAGCAGGACTGGGCCGCGCGCAGCTACCACGGCGATGTGCAGAACAACGTGCGCGGCGTCGTCAACCGGTTCATCGGCCACTTCGACGGCAACCCGACCAACCTGATCCCGCTGTCGCCGGAGGACTCGGCGCCGCTCTACGTCGAGATGATGGGCGGCTCGGCCAAGATCCTCGCCAGGGGCGAGGAGCTGATCGCCCAGGGCAAGTACCTGCACGCCACCGAGATCCTCAACAAGCTCGTGTTCGCCGAGCCGCGCAACCAGGCGGCACGGCGCCTGCTCGCCGACGCCTTCGAGCAGATCGGCTACCAGGCCGAGAGCACCAGCGTGCGCAATACCTTCCTGCAGGGCGCCTTCGAGCTGCGCAACGGCCTGCCCGGCGGCGTGCCGGTCAGCTCCACTGTCCCCGACGTCGTGCGGGCGATGAGCACCGAGCAGTGGCTCGACTTCGTCGCCATCAGCGTGGACCCGAAGAAGGCCGAGGGCCTCGAGTTCACGATCAACCTCGTCACACCCGACAACGGCGAGCAGTACGCCGTGGAGATGAGCAACGCGACGCTCACCTCCATCAAGGGCTTCCTGGCCCCGAGTCCGGACCTCACCATCACGGTGAACCGCGCCGACCTCAATCAGGTGATGATGGGGCAGGCGTCGTTCGACGACCTGATCGCGGCCGGCAAGGCGAAGTTCGACGGCGTCCGGACGGGCTTCGACCAGCTGCGCTCGATCCTCGTGCCGTTCACGCCGGACTTCGAGATCCTGCCCGGCACGGCGCCGAAGCAGCCCGTCAACCCGCCGAAGCCGTTCGAGGTGCTCCAGCAGATCAATCTCGACATCGACTGATCGGCGACTGATGCCGGATGCGCCTCGCCGCCGGCGGCGAGGCGCGGGAAAGGAGAGGTGTCGTGATCCTCCATCGCAGGAGCGAAGGGTGGTGGAGCCGGTGCGCGCTGCTCGCGCTCGCCTGCTGTGCGATCGGCAGCCAGCCGGTGTTGGGCCAGGACGAGGTCGCCGATGAGGACGCGTACGAGTTCAACCTCGCCCAACAGCTCAGCAACCCGGTCGCGGCGCTGATCAGCGTGCCCTTCCAGCTCAACTACGACCGGGGCATGGGACCCGCGGACGACGGCGAGCGCTTCCTGCTCAACATCCAGCCGGTCGTGCCCTTCTCGCTGACGCCGGACTGGAACCTCATCTCGCGCACCATCCTGCCGGTCGTCGACCAGCAGGACGTGGTACCCGGGGGCGGCAGCCAGTCCGGGCTCGGCGACACCGTGCAGAGCCTGTTCTTCTCGCCGGCGAGGCCGACCGCCGGCGGGCTCATCTACGGCGTTGGCCCCGTGCTCCTGCTGCCGACCGCCACCGACTGGCGGCTCGGCACCGAGCAGTGGGCAGCGGGGCCGACCGGCGTCGTCCTCAAGCAGCAGGGCCCCTGGACCTTCGGCGCCCTCGCCAACCACCTGTGGTCGTACGCGGGCGACGACGAGCGGGCGAGCGTCAACGCGACCTTCCTCCAACCCTTCGTCACCTACGTCACTCCGACGCACACCACGATTGCGGTCAATACGGAGTCCACGTACAACTGGAACGACGACCAGTGGACGGTGCCGGTCAACCTCACCGTCGCGCAGCTCCTGAAGATCCGCAGCCAGCTGCTCCAGGTGGGCGTTGGCGCGCGCTACTGGGCCGAGGGTCCCGAGCTGGCCCCGCGGGGTTGGGGCTTCCGCTTCACCACGACGCTGCTCTTCCCGCGGTGAGAGCCCGGACGGGCCGGGAACGGCTGAAGGGAGAATCCGACATGAACCGACCCCTCTGGTTGCTGGCGTCGCTCGTCCTGCTCTTCTCGTCGACCGTGTCGTGGGCCGGGGAGCAGCCCTTGATCTGCTTCGGAACCGAGCCGTTCTGGAGCCTCGACCTCGCCGAGCCGGGAACGGCGCGCTTCTCGACGCCGGACTCGGCCCCCGCCGAGTATCTCGGTGCCGCGAGCCCGCTGGCGGCGCGGGCGGAGACCGTGTGGCGAGGCCGAGCCGCCGCCGCCGACGGCGGCGAGCTGGTCGCCTTTCTCCGCGAGGGCCCCTGCAGCGATGGGATGTCCGACGCCGTGCACCCCACCTCGGTCAACCTCTCGCTGCCGGACGGGCGTCACCTCGGCGGCTGCTGCCGGGTGCCGGTGGCGCCGGCCGCGGCTTCCGCGGCCCTGGAGAACGCGACCTGGCGGCTGACCGGGCTGCCGAGTCTGGAGCTCCCCAGCGCGGCTGACCGGGAGGCCGTGACGGTTCGTCTCGTGGAGGGTCGCGTCACCGGCTTCTCGGGCTGCAACCAGCTCATGGGGTCGTACACCCTCGACGGCGAGACGCTGGTCCTCGGCGAGCTGGCCGGCACCATGATGGCCTGCCCGGAGCCGGCGCGGTCGATCGAAGGTCAGTTCCTCGGAGCGTTTTCCGGGACCATGCGGGTCGTGGTCGAGGGCGACCACCTGACCCTGGTCCCGGAGTCGGGCGGCGGCCCGCTGCTCTTCGAGCGCGAGGCGCCGCCGCGGCTCGAGGGCGTCCGCTGGGAGGTCACCGGCTACAACAACGGCCGCCAGGCGGTGGTCGGACCGATCACCGGCTCCCGGTTGACCCTCGAGTTCCAGGACGGGCGGGTGTCGGGCGACAGCGGCTGCAACCGCTTCCACGGCTCGTTCACGGTGGACGGGAACGGCCTGACGATCGGGCCGCTGGCGACCACCCGCATGGCCTGTGACGACGAGACGATGGCCCAGGAGCAGCAGTTCCTGGCCGCGATCGCGAGCGCTGCGACCTGGGACCTCGTACGGGGCAGCCTGGACATCCACCGCGCCGACGGCGAGCGGGCGCTGTGGGCCGTCCCTGTCAACGAGTAGCGATCGCGGCAGAGAGCCGGTCGTGGTCCTTTGGACAGGGTCTACTGCAGCCGCGGCTGTTGCCGCACCGGCCGTGCCGAGCGCGAGCGAAGTAGCTACCGGCCGCAGGTTTGAAGGTTCTTTCATGCCACTTTCCTGACTCCGCAGCGGTGGGGGAGTCATCCTGAGCTGGCTTCGCATCTCGACGAACCAGGGAACGGAGGCTGCGATGGAAGCGAATCTGGGAGCACGCGTTCACGAGCTCGTGGACCTCGGCTGGGAGCCCCTCGCGACGACCGAGACGACGGCCTCGCTGGTCGGCCGGCGACCCTTCAACTGGTGGCTGTTCATTTTCGTGCTGTTCTTTTTCCCGGTGTTCGGCGGGGTGCTGTACCTGGTCTTCCACCTGGCGACGTCCCGGGCCACGGTCTTTCTCCATGTCGAGAACGACGGCGTCGTGACGGCGGGCGACACCTGGCTCGTCGCGTGGCAGACGGCCCGCCGGGACGCCTATGTCGAGCGGCAGAAGAAGATCAAGGAACGCGGCTTCCTCGCGGTGATGTGGCCGCAGCTGCTGGTCTCGCTGGTGTTGCTGGCCGGCTGGCTCGTGCTGCTCAAGCTGTACCTCGGCTCTGCCGCCTAGACCGTCAAGGTGAGCGAGAATCACTTTACAATCCGGCAGGGGAGTGAAAGGAGACTGAAATGAAGAGAGCCCTTTTTGGAGCGATGGTCATCGCCTTCGTGGCCGGTTGCTCCACCATGTCCGTCAACACCGACTACTCGGTAGATGCCGACTTCTCGCAGTTCAAGACCTTCCAGTACCAGAACTCGCCCAACGACGTCGAAGCGGCGTCCCCGCTCGTCCACGAGCGGATCGTCAACGCCATCCGCCAGGGGATGACCAGCTCCGGGCTCCAGGAGGTGGACAGCGAGCCGGATGTCTACGTGACCTACCACGGCTCCTCGACCCAGCAGCTCCGGTTCGACACGACCTACATGTCGATGAGCAACTGGCACCGCCCAGGCTGGCACTCGGGGATGGGTGTGACCTCGGCAAGCACCCGCGCGACCACCATCACCCAGGGCACCCTGGTGATCGATATCTGGGACGCCTCGAGCAACACGCTCGTCTGGCGGGCGATCGCCACCGACACCCTGAGCCAGAACCCGGAACGCAACACCAGCGCCATCAACCGGGCGGTGGAGCGGGCCTTCCGGAGCTTCCCGCCGCGCTGACGGCTGTCGACTTGGCCCACGGCCGGATCGTCCTCGTGAACGAGGCCTGGGAACGTGAAGACCGGGGTCGGTGGCACTGGCCGCCGACCCCGCGTCTTTCTGCGCGAGGGCTGCTCCACGCCTCACTCGGGCCTCGAGGACGTGGTGACGGACGGGCGGTGCTGATCCGGTGAACCGGCGAGCCGCCGCTCTGCTGGTCTGCGCCTGCGCCATGCCCGCCGCATGGGCGCAGCAGCCGGGGGCCACCGTCGACCCTGCGCCCCCGGAAACGGCAGGGCCCGAGCAGGTGATCACCGCCCCGCAGGACGAGGGCGTCGACCCCTGCCCCCCGCCCGAGCTCACCTACGACACCTTCGTCGACCGGGTCAACCGGCGCCTCTACCACACGGTGTGCGGCACCTCACGGTGGTTCGACGGGTTCTTCGGAGACGACCGCGCCTACGACGAGAGCCTGCGCACCTTCGGGCATGTCAACCTCGGAATGCTGTGGACCGACCGCGACGGCGTCGACCCCCGTCTGCGGAGCCGGATCCACCTCGATCTGCCGAACGTCGAGCGAAGGCTCTACGCCTTCATCGGTCGGGTCGACCGGGACGCCTTTCTGTCGGACACCGAGGAGTACGTGGACACCGGGCTTTCGACCTCCGAGGAGCGGGATTTCGACTGGCTGCTCGGCATCGGGTACACGCCCATCGACCGGGGCCGACGACGCCTCAACCTCAGCGCCGGGGTCAGGGTGAGCTGGCCGCCGGACCCCTACGTCAAGGCCCAGTACCGGTGGCATCTCGAGCCCGCCCCAGACTGGCTGTTCCGTTGGCGGCAGACGGTGTTCTGGACCGGCGACGAGAGGTTCGGGACCACCACCGGGCTCGATCTCGAGCACCGGCTGTCCGACAACCTGCTCGCGCGGCTCTCGGGGTCCGGGACGATCTCCGAGGTCAGCGTCGGGGTCGAGTGGTGGAGCACCCTGACCCTGTTCCAGGGGCTCGGCGGCAACGCCGCCCTCGCCTGGCAGCTGCGGGCCAACGGCGCGACCGACTCGCCGGTCCCGTTGCGCGAGTACGGCGCACGGGTGACCTACCGGCGGCGGCTCCACCGCGTGTGGCTGTTCGGCGAGATCGGCACCGGCGTCTTCTGGCCCCAGGACGAGGACGAGCTCGAGCGGGACGTCTCGCCGGAGATCTGGCTCGCGGTCGAGATGCACTTCGGCACCGAGCGGGCCGCGTCGGACCGGCGATGATCCGCAGCGACGGGGCGACCCGGCCGACCTGCGACCTCACCGGCCTTGATGGCTCTTTGAGAGTCCCTTGAATACACCGCAACGCACCGTGGCGATGTTGACCTCATTGGCGATGGGGGTATGGATGGGTGAGCGACGGGCGCTCCGGCTGGCGTGGTCGGTCGTGGGATCCGTGCTGGAGGCGCTTCCGGCTCGAGCCGGCGGGCTTGATGTTAACGAGTACGGAACGCCGGAGATGGGGACGGCGGGGGCCGGCGCGGAAGATCTCGGCGTCGCTGCAGTCGCCCCGAGTGCTGCGAACCCCGCCTCGCAGATGACGCCGGCGGTCACCGTTTCGGCGCCGGGAATCCGCCCCGCGGGGTGCCGAATCACCTTCGACCCGATGGAGACTCTACGTATGAACACTCGTCCTCGCCGCACGCTTCTCCCCACGATCTTCCCTGCCGCCAGGATCGCTTCGGCGCTCGCCCTCGTGCCGGTGGCGGCCCTCGCGATCGCCTGCACCCCGAAGGCACCCCGCGAGGTCGCCGCGACGATCTACACCGGCGGCACCATCGTCACCGTCGACGACGCCCGGCCGACGGCGGGCGCCGTCGCCGTGAAGGACGGCAGGATCCTCGCCGTCGGCGATAAGGACCAGATCCTGCAGCTCAGGGGCACGGCGACCCAGGTCGTGGACCTGGGCGGCAAGACGATGCTCCCCGGCTTCATCGACGCGCACGGCCACGTCTTCAACGTCGGCGTGCAGGCCGCCGCGGCGAACCTGCTGGCGCCGCCCGACGGTCAGGTCACCGACATTGCCACGTTGCAGGCCGCGCTGCGCGCCTGGTCCGAAGCCTCGCCCGCCGTCATCACCCGCACGGGATGGATCATCGGCATGGGCTACGACGACTCGCAGCTGCTCGAGCAGCGCCATCCCACGCGGGATGATCTCGATGCGGTCTCCAAGGACACGCCGGTGCTCGTCGTGCACCAGTCCGGCCACCTCGCGGCGCTCAACAGCAAAGGGCTCGAAGTCTTCGGGTACTCGGCCGAGAGCGTCGAGCCGCCGGGCGGGACGATCCGTCGGCGAGCCGGCAGCCTCGAGCCCGACGGGCTCATCGGAGGCATGGCCTGGTTCCCGCCCCTGTTCAGCAAGCTCGGCAGACTGGGCAGCGACGACAACGAGGCGCTCCTGCTGGCGGGCATCGACCGCTACGCCGAGTTTGGCTTCACCACCGCCCAGGAGGGACGCGCGACCGTGGAAGCGGTCGCCACCGAAACCGCCCTGGCCGAGCAGGGCAAGCTCAAGCTCGACGTCGTCGCGTACCCCGATATCCAGGGGGCCGCCGCCGCGATCGGCGGGCCGTTCCTGTCGGAAAGCTACACCGGGCGCTTCCGCATCGGCGGGGCCAAGCTGACGCTCGACGGCTCTCCCCAGGGCAAGACCGCGTGGCTCACCGAGCCCTATCTGGTTCCGCCGGCCGGCCAGGGCGCGGACTACGCGGGCTTCCCGGCGATGACCGACGACGAGGCGAATGCCTTCGTCGAGGAGGCGTTCCGGAAGGGCTGGCAGATCCACGTCCACTGCAACGGCGACGCGGCGGCGGACCAGTTCATCCGGGCGGTGCGTCTCGCCACCGCCAAGCTCGGCCCCGGCGATCGGCGCCCGGTGATGATCCACGCGCAGACGGTTCGCGAGGACCAGCTCGATGCGATGAAGGAGCTGGGGATCATCCCCTCGTTCTTCGGCATGCACACCTACTACTGGGGCGACTGGCACCGTGACTCGGTGCTGGGCCCCGAGCGCGCCTCGCGCATCTCGCCCGCGGCGTCGGCGCTGAAGAGGGGCATACCGTTCACCCAGCACCACGACGCCCCCGTGGCCCTTCCCAGCTCCATCATGATCCTGTTCAGCCAGGTCAACCGGGTCACCCGGAGCGGCCAGGCCCTCGGCCCCGATCAGCGCGTGTCGGCGATGGACGCGATCAGGTCCATCACGATCAACGCGGCCTATCAGTCCTTCGAAGAACGGACCAAAGGCTCGATCGAGCCGGGAAAGCTGGCAGACCTCGTGATCCTCGACCGGAACCCCTTGACCGTGGACCCGATGACCATCAAGGACATCCGGGTGGTCGAGACGATCAAGGAGGGAAGGACGATCTACCGGGCCCCGTGAGCGGGTCTCCGGGGCCCTCGAACGAAGCCCATCGTGTCAGGAGGACTTCATGAAGTACGTGTACATCGCGCTCATCGTGGTCTTGACGGCGGCGGTGCTGCTGTTCAAGATCCAGAATCTCGAGCAGGTCACAGTGTCGTTCCTCTCGGTCAGCTTCACGTTGCCGGTGTCCGTGCTGCTCATCCTGGTCTACGCGCTGGGCATGCTCACGGGCGGCTCGCTGCTGGCCCTGGTGCGGACGTGGGTTCGGGGGGCCCGGCGGGCCTGAAGCGGGATCGCGCCCGGACGCCTCCACGCGTTGGCGCGGGTCGGCCGGTGTGACCGGGCGGATCATGGATGGCCACTCTCCCGACTAACGGCGCGCTCTCCCCTCAACGGCTGTCTGTCGGCAGCGGACGGCATCGGATGGGGCTCTCCCCTTGTCCGGCATCCGGTGTTGCAGGCGCACCGGTCTCGGCAGCGCCAGGAGGCGGCCCAGGAACCCCGCGCCGGACCTCAACAGCTGACTGGGAGCGCGACCTTCAAGGTTCTTTGAGAGTCCCTTGAAGACCCGGCGGTGCCCGGTCGCTACTTTGACCCCATGAACAAACGGGTTGCCTTGATGCGTGGGAGAGGGACCGTCCTGCTGGCATCGCTCGTGGTGGGATCCGTCCTCGTCGCCTTCCCGGCTCGAGCCGGCGGGCTCTATGCCAACGAGTACGGGACGCCCGAGATGGGCACGGCGGGGGCCGGCGCCGAGGCGTCGGCGCTCGACGCCAGCACCGCGATCCCCTTCTACAACCCGGCGGGCATGACGCTCCTCGAGGGCGACCAGCTCCTGGTCGCCGCCGGCGCCCTCCTGCCGGACATCCAGTTCGCGGTCGACCCGGCCACGACCTTCAGCGGCGGCGACGGCGGCCAGGCCGGAAACCCGGTGCCGATCCTCACCGCCGCCTATGTCCACAGCTTCGGCGGCCGCTTCCGCCTCGGCCTGTCGCTCTACGGCGCGGCGGGGGCGGCGCTCGAGTACGATCCAGACTGGGTCGGCCGACGGCAGGCGCAGACCTCGGAGATCCTGGCGCTCTCGCTGTCGCCGACCGTCGCCTACCGGGTCAACGAATGGCTGTCGGTCGGCGGCGGGCTCAACATCGTGACGTCGATGCTCGAGGTCCGGGTGGAGGGGCTGATCCCCGGGTCGCAGATCGCCATCGACGGCACCGACACCCAGGTCTCCTTCAACCTCTCGGCGATGCTCGAGCTCGGCGAGCGGTCGCGGATCGGGGTCTCGTACGTCTCGGAGACCGAGCTCGACTACTCGGGGGACGTGACGCGGACGCCGCGCGATCTGACGGCGCCGGTCAACACCACCCTGACCTTGCCCGATGTGCTCCGGGTGGGCCTCCATCACGACGTCTCGGACAGCGTGGCGATCGTCGGTACGGTCGGCTGGGAGAACTGGAGCGCGCTCGAGAACCAGTACGTCTCGGTCGGCCAGGTCGGCACCGCGACCCTCCCTCGCAACTGGGACGACACCTACCGCTTCGGCGCCGGCCTCCACTACCGGCTCGGCGACCCCTGGCTGCTCCGCTTCGGCGTCACCTACGACACCTCCCCCACCGACGCCGACGACCGGACGGCGGACCTTCCGGTCGACCGCCAGATCCGCGTCGCCGCCGGGGTCCAGAACCAGCGCGGCGACCGCTTCAGCTGGGGCGCGCAGCTGGTCTACGCCGACCTGGGTGACGCCGAGATCGACAGCAGCGGGGTCCTCGGCAACCTGGTCGGCAGCTACTCGAGCAACGCCTACCTCGGCATCGCCGGCAACCTCCAGTGGAGGTTCTGATTCCCCCCGGCGCCGTGGAGTCCGTGATGCAGGGGATGAAGGCCACCAACGACTTCGAACACCAGGCGAAGGAGAATGAAGTGAGAAACACCCTCGGACGCGTCGTTCGCGCCCACGTCACTGCGATCACGCTGGCGCTGGTGTGCGCATCCGCCTGGCAGGCGCCGGCAGGCGCAACCGAGCCGGCACAGGACGAGGACCTCGCCTACGCGATCGGGGTTCAGAGCTACATCAGCGGCTTTCCGCTGATGGACCTCTACCGGACGCTGTGGGAGACGTCGTTCGACCCCGAACGCGGCCACGACCGGACTTTGAACGAGTACTTCGTCTTCGACCGCCTCATCACGAGCAAGGACGACTGGGTCATCACCCCCAACAACGACACGATCTACCTGCGCGCCTTCCTCGACCTGCGCGCGGAGCCGATCGTCCTCGTGATCCCGCCGATGGGCGACCGGCAGTACTGGGTTCCCGTCAGCGACATGCGGCACGACTTCGACGCCAACCTGTCGTGGGACACGATCGGCGCGCGCGGCGGCGCCTTCGCCTTGTGCGCGCCCGGCTGGCAGGGCGTCTTGCCGGAGGGTGTGACGCGAGTCGACATGGGAACGCCGATCATCTGGACGCTTCCCCGCATCGCGGTGGACGGCGACCCGGACCTGCCGGCGGCGGTGGCGTTGCAGAAGCAGTTCCGGCTCGTCCCGCTCAGCCAGTGGGGAGCTGCGGACGTCACTCGGCCGCAGCCGAACCTGGCCGACTTCCCCCGCTTCACCCGCCGCGAGCTGACCAACGCGCGAGAGTACTTCACGACACTCAACAAGGTGCTCCGGCTCTCGCCGCGCATCGGGAATCCGATGGACGAGGCGATGGACGGCTGGCTGCGCGAGATCGGCGTTGACCCGGCGACCGGGTTCGACTGGGACCAGCTCTCGCCCCAGGCGCAACGCGGCCTCGAGCGGGCCACGGCGGACGCGCATCGGATCATCGCGGAGCGCATGCCGCGGGCCGTTCCCATCGTCAACAACTGGCAGCTTGCCCGTCTCGACAAACGAAAGAGCGGAGACCCCGTCATCGCGGCGGCCGCGTCGATGCTCGGGCTGCTCTGGAACCCGGCCGAGATCAGCACCTACGACGTCGCCTTCTTCGACGGCGCCGGCGCGCCGCTCGACGGGCGCAACCGCTACGTCCTGCGCTACGCCCCGCCGCCGCCGGTCGACGGCTTCTGGTCGGTCACGATGTACTCGGCCGAGAACCAGCTCTTCGTGCCCAACCCGATCGACCGCTACTCGTTCGGGGATCGCACGCCCGGCATCGTGTACGGCGCGGACGGGTCGCTGGAGATCGTCCTCCAGCACGCGGAGCCGACCGATTCGCTCGAACGGGCGAACTGGCTCCCCGCCCCCGCAGGGCGCTTCTATCTCGTCACGCGCCACTACTCGCCACGCCCGCAGATCCTCACCGGCGACTGGGTGCCGCCGCCCGTGACGGTGCGCTGATGTCCAGCCGCTCCAATCCGACAAAACCGATTCAGGAGAAGGTCATGCAAAGACGACTCAGCGCGATTCTCGTACTCCTGCTGGTGCTCGCGCCCTTCGGCAACGCCTGGGCTGGTGAGAACCGTTATGAGGAGACCATCAGCATCTTCAAGAGCGCCCTCGAGAGCGACCACTTCTTCGACGTCAGCTACGGCTACGCCGTGTTCCCGTCCGTGGGCAGGGCCGGTGTCGGCGTCGGCGGCGCCCGCGGCAAAGGGCGGGTCTTCGTCAACGGCGAGCGCGTGGGTCGAAGCACGATGACCCAGGCGACCGTGGGCCTGCAGCTCGGCGCGCAGCGCTACCGGATGATCGTCTTCTTCGAGGACGAGCGCGCCTTCAACGAGTTCACCAGCGGCAGCTTCGCCTTCAGCGCCCAGGCCCAGGCCGTCGCCATCACCGCCGGCGCGTCGGCCACGGCCTCGACGGCGGGCAGCTCGGCGGGGGTCAGCGGCGGCCAGCGCGACGCCACCACCGTCGGAGGCTTCAACCGGGGTATGGCCGTGTTCACGGTCGCGCGGGGCGGTCTGATGTACGAGGCGAGCATCGGCGGCGCGAGGTTCAGCTTCCGGCCGTCGTGATGGGCTGCCTTGCCGGGGACAACCGCCGGAGGGGACACCGCCGGCGCCGGCCCGAGCAAAGCGGCGCGTGGCGCGGGCGGGTGCGAGCGATGCACGAGTCACATGGTCGCGTCGTCAGAGGGCGCTCGGAGATCAGCGTTTCGTTCCGGTACCGGGGGCCGGACGATTCGAACCTCACGAGGTCCGGCAACGGAGCCCGGAACCCGTGAGCGGCATCGCGAGCGACGGCCGGGAGGCTCATCGGTGCGGAGTACGCCGGCCGCGGCGAGGCCGGCGGCGACCGGTGCCGGGTCGGTGGACCGGAGCTTTCGACCTCGTCAGCTGATCAGGGGACCCGGCGCCCACGCGTCCCGCCAATCCGTTCACCGACCGCCGGTGTAGACTCCAGCGTGATCGACTCCGGATCGGAGGTCCGATGAAGACCGCGCGTATCGCCATCGGGGTGCTGACTGTGATGAGCTGTGCCGTTGCGTCGGTTGCCGCCGATGGTCCGCCCGGCCGCGAGTTCACCGGAACCGCGGTCGTCAACGGCCCCCAGGGGACCCGCAGCATGCCCGTGACCCTCGTCGTCCACCGGTTCACCCCGGTGGCCGAGGTGCAGCAGCTCGGCGCGCTCCTCGAAAAGGGGGGGCAGGGCACGCTGCTGGCCGCCCTACGCGGCCGCGCCGACGGCGAGCTCCGGCTCGGCGCCCTGACCACCACGATCGCCCTGGTGGCGGCCGAGGAGACCTCCGGGGGCCACCGCCTCCTGTTCCTCAGCCCGCGCCGGATCCAGGTCAACGAGCGGCAGCTCGGCGCGGAGTCCCTGGACTACCCCTTCGGCATCGCGGTCATCGAGGTCGCCCGCTTCTCGGGACGGGGCCAGGGCAGCCTGCACGTCGCGGCGGCGCTTCGGATCGACGCCGACGGCCGCATCGAGATCGACGACCACGACGGCCGCGACGGCCACTTCCGCAACCTGCGCCGGGTCCGATAGCGTCCAAGAGAAGCGGGCCGGGGTCACCCTCGTGGGCGCGACATCTCTACAACACCGGAGCGAGCAGCCGCGCGACGCGGACGGCCAGCCTGAACCACAGGGGCTTGGCGTCGAGCTCGCCGAGCACCATCAGCCGTGAGCTGAGGAAATCGTGCTCGAACAGGCGGTGCACCTCGCCGGCGAACTGCTCGTCGAGGACGACCGCCGTGATCTCGAAGTTCAACCGGAAGGACCGGTTGTCGAAGTTGGCGGTTCCGACGGTCGCCACGTTGTCGTCGATCAGCATGAACTTGCCGTGGAGGAACCCGGCCTGATAGCGGTAGAACGCGACGCCGGCCGCCTTGACTTCGTCGAAGTACGAGTAGGCTGCCAGGGTCACCCACCGGCTGTCGGCCTTCTCCGGAATGAGGATCCGCACGTCGACGCCGCGCAGTGCCGCGAGCTGGAGCGCCTGCACGATGGCGTCGTCCGGGACGAAGTAGGGGCTGGCGATCCAGATCCGCTCGGATGCGGAGCTGATCGCGTGCATGAACATGAGCAGGGCGGTCTCCATCGGATCGGCGGGACCGCTGGCGATGACCAGCGCCTCGGCACGCACGTCCTCGATCCGCGGCGTCCAGCTCAAGCAGCTCAGCTCGTTGTCCGTCGCCCACCGCCAGTCCTCGAGGAAGGCGAGCTGGGCCCCGATGACAGCGGGGCCTTCGAGGCGCACGTGCACGTCGTGCCAGGGGCCGATGTCCGGATCCTCGCCGAGGTACTCGACACCCACGTTGTGGCCACCCACCCAGGCGACCCGACCATCCACGACCACGGTCTTCCTGTGATTCCTGAAGTTGAGCTGGAAGCGGTTGCCGACCCCTTTTCGGCTGTGAAACGGAGTCACCTCCACGCCGGCCGCTCGCAGCCCCTCGAGGTACGAGTGGGACAGCGCGAAGCTGCCGATCTCGTCGTAGAGGAAGTGGACGGGGACGCCGCCTCGCGCCTTGTCGGCCAGCTCGGACGCAAGCCGCCGCCCCAGCGCGTCGTCCCGGACGATGTAGAACTGGACGAGGACGTAGCTCCGGGCCGCGCGGATGCCGTCGAGAATGCTCGAGAAGGTGGCCTCGCCGTCGACGAGGAGGTCGACGCGGTTTCCCCCGGTGAACGGCACCCGCGCCAGCTTCTCGGTCGCAGCGACCACCCCGGGGCTCGCCCTGCGAACCGTCGAGCACGCCGCGAGCTGCTCGTTGGCCCGGCGGATGGCGTCCTCGAGCCGTTCGAGCTTGTGCCGGCGGGCGCGGACGTACCCCTTGAACTTGTTGCGGCCGAACACCCAGTAGGCGGGCACCGCCACGAACGGGGCGGCGACCAGCACGACCGCCCAGGCGATCGTGCCCTGGGGGGTCCTCACGCTCATCACCGCATGGGCGGCGGACAGAATCCCGACGATCTCGAGGAGACCGATGAGTACGGTCCACAGAACAGGATCGGCCACGCCTGATCACCGCCTAGGGATTGCGTTCCACCCGATCCGACGGTACCACGCCGTGCCGCCCCTCAACCAGAGCCGCCGCGGCTCGGGTGCCACGTACGCACTTCGACCGGGCCCGATGATGTTACCGGATGTAAAATCTGTCGGACGTTGAGGGGTCTTCCCCCGACGTCGGGCGAAAGAGGTTACATTCGGCATCCGGGAGGAACGCAGCCGTGAAGAAGTTCGTCGTGCTTTCGATGGTGCTGATTGCGGGCTCGGTGTTGTTCGCGAGGAGCTTCGACACCGGCTACGAGCCCGTTGGGTTGGACGCGCTCGCCAAGCAGAAGGGGATCTTCAAGACCACCCTCGTCAGCCCGGAGGCTGACTTTTCCGGTTACTCGAGCATCGTCCAGGAGCCGGTCATTCTCGTCATCGACACCTCCGGCGCGGCGGTCAACCAGTTCGCCACCGGGAGGTTGCTCGCCAAGCGCGAGAAGGAGAACGTCGTCCCCGAGTTCGACGAGGTCGTCGAGTTCAAGCGCATCGTCGGGGAGGAGCTCGCCGAGGAGATCGCGCGCTGCACCGGGTTGGAGCTTGTAGAAGCGACCGGACCGGGCACGCTCATCCTGCAACCGGTGGTCACCGACGTCGAGATCTCGTCCTCGTCGAAGAACACCGCCGAGGACGGCCGCGAGCTGCCGGAGCTCGACGAGGGGACGATCGTCTTCGACCTCATCGACAGTCAGACCGGCGAGATCAAGGCGCGCTTCGCCGACCGGCGCCGGTGCAGTCCCGGCAAGGGGACCGAGAAGCCGGACGGCGTCTGGCCGAACCTCGCCGACTGGGCCGAGGGCGCCGCGATCGACCTCTGCCGGGAGCTCGAGAAGCTGGACGCGCCGGCGTCGAGCGGGCCAGGCGGACAGCTCCGGTCCGGGGGATGTCCGTGCGGTGATCGGTTACACTGTCCCTCTCATTCCCCTCAACGGAGGTTGCGAGCATGGAGCGGACGACCATGTTCAAGATCGCGAGCATTCTGTTTCGCGTCGTCGGATGCGGCGCGGTCGCCGGTGCGGTGTACTTCCTGGTAGCCAACACGGTGTTCTGGCTTCGCGCTGATTCGACGACCGGGACGGTGGTCGGCTCCGAGAGGATGGAGGGGATCCGCAAGCACAGCGGGGACCTGATGCACCGAGTGGATCCCGCCAGAGCCGCGGTGGTGGAGTTCGTGACGGCGGCCGGCGACACCGTGGTGTTCGTGTCCGACGTCGGCTCGGCGACGAATCCGTACGCGCCGGACGAGGAGGTCGTCGTGCTGTACAAACCCGACGACCCGGAGAACGCGAAGATCCGCAGCTTCTCCTCGCTCTACCTGGGTCCGGTCCTGCTGGTGGTCATGGGGGCCGTGCTCGGCTTCGTCGGCGTGCTCCTGCAGTTCTTCTACGAGCCGGCACGAGCGCGGCAGCGCGCATGATCGAGACCCTGTTCGGGTGGCCTTCATCGTGCGCCGCCATCCTTGTGAGGCCCTCCTCAAGCTAGAAGTCGACGACCCCGAGGCCCATGAGCCGGGTCCCACTATCGAGGACTGTGCGGAAAAGAGAGCCCGCCGCCTCGCCGGGGGGAGGGGTGAACAGGAAGCGGCCCGCCACCCCTCGGCCGAGGTCTGCGCCGTGCAGGGGTCGGCCTCGGGGCGGCGGGCCTGGAGGGTGGCCCGTCTCAGGGCTCAGGGCACACAGGGGGGCTCGACGTTCATCCGCTTGCCGTACGAGACGCCCAGTGGGTAGCACCCGTACA
>JALOLD010000141.1 GCA_025456145.1 Thermoanaerobaculales bacterium
GCCGCAGACCGCACGCGAAGAGGTCGGCCGGGTGGTCGAGACCGGCGACGGGATCGCCCGGGTCGAGGGCCTGCACTCGGCGATGACCAACGAGCTGCTCGAGTTCGAGGGCGGCCTGCTCGGCGTCGCGCTCAACCTCGACGTCCGGGAGATCGGCGTCGTGCTCCTCGGCGACGGCTCGCAGATCGAGGAGGGCCAGCCGGTCAAGCGCACCGGCGAGGTGCTCTCCGTGCCGGTCGGCGACAACTACCTCGGCCGCGTGGTCGACCCGCTGGGCGCCCCGATCGACGGGCTGGGCCCGATCGAGACCAGCACCCGCCGCGCCCTGGAGCTGCAGGCCCCCACGGTCGTCCAGCGCCAGCCGGTGAAGGAGTCCATGGCCACCGGCATCAAGGCCATCGACGCCATGACGGCGATCGGCCGCGGCCAGCGCCAGCTCATCATCGGCGACCGGCAGACCGGCAAGACCGCCGTGTGCCTGGACACGATCCTCAACCAGAAGGCCAACTGGGAGTCCGGCGACCCGACCAAGCAGGTGCGCTGCATCTACGTCGCGGTCGGCCAGAAGGGCTCGACGATCGCCGGCGTGAAGGGCGTGCTCGAGGAGTACGGCGCGATGGCGTACACCACCATCGTGGCGGCCCCTGCCTCGGACTCCGCGGGCTTCAAGTACCTCGCCCCGTACACCGGCTCGGCGATCGGCCAGCACTGGATGTACGAGGGCAAGCACGTCCTGATCGTCTTCGACGACCTGAGCAAGCAGGCCGAGGCCTACCGCGCGGTCTCCCTGCTGCTGCGCCGCCCGCCGGGTCGCGAGGCCTACCCGGGCGACGTCTTCTACCTGCACTCGCGCCTGCTGGAGCGCTGCGCCAAGCTCTCCGACGAGATGGGCGGGGGCTCGATGACCGGCCTGCCGATCATCGAGACGAAGGCCAACGACGTCTCGGCGTACATCCCGACCAACGTCATCTCGATCACCGACGGGCAGTGCTTCCTGGAGTCCGACCTGTTCAACTCCGGCGTGCGCCCGGCCATCAACGTCGGCATCTCGGTCTCCCGCGTGGGCGGCTCGGCGCAGTCGAAGGCCATGAAGAAGGTGGCCGGGCGCCTGCGCCTGGACCTCGCCCAGTTCCGCGAGCTCGAGGCGTTCGCGGCCTTCGGCTCGGACCTGGACTCGGCGTCCAAGGCCCAGCTCGCGCGCGGCACCCGCCTCGTCGAGATCCTCAAGCAGCCGCAGTACCGGCCGCTGCCCCTCGAGGAGGAGGTGATCTCGGTCTGGGCGGGCACCACCGGCAAGCTCGACGAGGTGCCGGTGGAGGACGTGCGCCGCTTCGACGCCGAGTTCATCGGCTTCGTCAAGCGGGACCGTCCCGCGCTCGCGGACGCGATCCGCGCCACCTCGGACCTCTCCGACGACACCGTCGCCGGCCTCGACGACGCGATCGCCGCCTTCAAGCGGGCGTTCGTCACCAGCGAGGGCCACCCGCTGGTCAAGGACGTGCCGGTCGAGCCGGTCACCGAGGACGAGGTCGAGAACGTCCAGATCACGAAGGTCGTGCGGAAGTAGGCCATGGGCGCCCAGCTGCGGGTCTACCGGCGACGCATCAAGAGCGTCCAGCAGACCAAGAAGATCACCAAGGCGATGGAGATGATCGCCAGCTCGCGGATCATCAAGGCGCAGAACCGGCTCAACGCGGCCCTGACGAGCACCCGCTCACCTCCCAGACCGACAAGCGCAAGCGGGCCGCGGTGCTGCTCATCACCGCCGACCGCGGCCTGGCCGGCGCCTACTCGTCGAACATCATCCGCGAGGGTGAGGCGCTCAACGCGTTCCTGCGCGAGCAGGAGGTCGAGCCGGTCCACTTCCTGGTCGGGCGCAAGGCCGTCGGCTACTACCGGTTCCGTGAGCGTCCCATCGAGGGCGACTACACGGGGTTCAGCGACCAGCCGACGGTCGAGGACGCCAAGGAGGTCGCGCTGGGCCTGCTGGCGTCGTTCCTGTCCGACAGCGAGACCGAGGGCGGCGTCGACGAGATCCACATCGTCTACACCCACTTCGTCAACATGGGCCGCCAGGAGGTCCGGATCCGCCGGGTGCTGCCCATCGAGGTGGTCGAGCAGGTGGTCGGCGCCGGCTGGAACGCCGAGCTCAAGCGCCAGGCCTCCCAGGAGACGGCCTCGCAGGAGCCGCCCCCGCCGTCGCTCATGCCGCTCTACGAGTTCGAGCCCGACCCGGACACCGTGCTCAACGAGCTGCTGCCGCGGTACGTGGAGAACATCGTCTACACCGCGCTGCTCGAGTCCGCGGCGTCGGAGCACGCGGCCCGTCGCCGCGCGATGAAGTCCGCCACCGAGAACGCCGACGAGCTCATCCGCACGCTCACCCGCCAGGCCAACCAGGCCCGCCAGGCCGAGATCACCCAGGAGATCAGCGAGATCGTCGGCGGCGCCGACGCGCTGGCCTCCGCCAATGCAGGAAGTTGAGGACCAGCTCATGACCGCCTCTGTTGAGACCGCACAGGGCGTGGGTCGCGTCGCCCGCGTGACCGGCCCTGTCGTCGACGTGGAGTTCCCCGTCGAGGCCATGCCCGAGCTCATGAACGCCCTGCACGTCGACGTGTCGTTCGGCGCCGGCGAGGAGGGCGGCGGCACCCGCACGCTGACCCTCGAGGTCGCCCAGCACCTCGGCGACAACCTGGTCCGGGCGATCTCGATGCAGCCCACCGACGGCCTGGTCCGCGGCGCCCCCGTCCGCGACACCGGCGACGCGATCACCGTGCCGGTCGGCGACATCACCAAGGGCCACGTGTGGAACGCCCTGGGCAAGCCGCTGGACGCCGACGAGGCCTCGCTGCAGATCACGGAGCGCTGGGGCATCCACCGCCAGCCGCCGGCCTTCGACCAGCTCGAGGCCAAGACCGAGGTGTTCTGGACCGGCATCAAGGTCATCGACCTGCTCACCCCGTACGTCAAGGGCGGCAAGATCGG
>JALOLD010000065.1 GCA_025456145.1 Thermoanaerobaculales bacterium
TTCCGTCGAACACAGGAACCTCGACGCCCGAGCTCCGCCGACCAGACTGCTCGGCCCCTGATCCGCCGGTTGCGCCCACACCTCTCCCGGCGACGCACCGGGACGAACCCGAACCGCCCGGGATCTCCAGCCTCTTGTCAGTTGGGCGGACCCCGCGCCTCCTGCCCCTGCTTGCGCTCGAGATGCCTCAGAATCGCGTCGACCACGCCGTGCTCGGTGATGAAGGCGATGACCTTCATCTCCGAGCCGCATGACGGGCACAGCAACGGGTCGACCTCGTAGATCCGCTTGATCAGCTGCGCCCAGCTGCGCCGGAGGGCGCGGGCGTCGCGGGCCTCGGCGCGAGCAGCGCGGGAGGGCACACCGATGTCCGTCTCCCCAGCGCTCTCGCGTCCCGGACCCGCCTTCCGCCGCTTGCCCCGCGACACGTTCGAGTACCACCCGTAGTACCGCACCAGGTGCCGGTGCGGCTCGGGGATGTGCATGATCACGCGGGCCAGGAACTCTCCCGGCTCGAACGCTTCCACCTCGCGCTCCCCCAACCCCGCGCTCTCGTGCCCCCGCTTGCGCCGACAGCGCACCTCCCCTGCCCCGTCCCACGACATCCGCTCGAGGCTTTCGGCGGCCGCATGATGTAGCGCGCTAGGCGCTCCACCGCCGACTGGTCTTCGGGCTCGATTCTGCGGCGAGGGCCGCCCGGTCACCGCGGGCGGCCCTCGGCGCATCCCGAGCTACACTGTCGCCATGCAGGGGGACACCGGGTACGCCGTCATCGTGGTCTGCCACGACCACGCTGAAACCCTGCCCGCGTGTCTCGACGCGGTGGCCGGGCTCGACCCGGCGCCCGCCGAGGTGGTCGCCGTCGACAATGCCTCGACCGACGGATCGGTGGAGATCGCGACCGGGCGCGGCGCCGCTGTCGACCTCGTCAGGGAACCCGTCAACACCGGCTTCGCGGCCGCGGTCAACCGCGGCCTGCGGGCGACCGCGGCGCCCTGGGTGCTGCTCCTCAACCCCGACTGCGCGCCCCGGCCTGACTTCGTCGCGCGCCTGCTCGGCGCCGCCCTCGCTCGACCCGAGGCGGAGGAGATCGGCGCGGTCACCGGCCGGCTACTCCGCGCCGCCGACCACCGGTTGACCCCGACCCCGGTCCTCGACGCCGCCGGGATGGTGGTGGACGCGTCGGGACGCCACTTCGACCGCGGCGCCGGCGAGCCCGACGACGGCCGCTACGGGCGCCCAGCCTGGGTCTTCGGCGGCACCGGCGCCGCCACCTTGTACCGCCGGTCGGCCCTCGAGGACGTCGCTTACCCCGACGGCCAGGTCCTCGCCGAGAGCTTCTTCGCCTACCGCGAGGACGCCGAGCTCGCCTGGCGGCTCCAGTGGCGCGGGTGGCGCTGCCTTTATGCCCCCGACGCGGTCGCGGTCCACGGCCGCGGCTTCCGGCCCGAGGGCGGCCGGCGCGGCCACGAGCTGGTCAACCGGCTGTCGGTGCGCAACCGCTTTCTGCTTCGACTGCACTGCGCCGACCTGGGGTGGCACCTGCGATGCCTTCCATGGTGGGCGCTGCGCGACCTGCTCGTGGTCGGCGCCTGCCTGACCGTCGAGCGGTCGTCGCTGCCGGCCCTCGCCGAGGTCTGGCGGGGGCGCGCCGACGCGCTGGCCCGGCGCCGGTGGGTGATGGCCCGCCGCCGAGTTCCGCCCCGACGGATCGTCGGTTGGTTCCGTACACGCCATCGAGAGGAGATCGAGGAGGTCGCGTGAAGGTGGCGATCCTCGGCACCCGCGGGGTGCCGGCCAACTACGGCGGGTTCGAGACCTTCGCCGAGGAGCTCGGCCGGCGGCTCGTCGAGCGGGGCCACGAGGCCACGGTCTACGGCCGCCGCGGTTTCGTCGACCCGGCGCTGCGCAGCCACCGCGGGATGCGCCTGGTCGTGCTGCCCTCGGTCCGGACCAAGCACCTCGAGACGGTGAGCAACACCTTCCTCGCCGCGGTCCACGCGGCCTTCGCGGGCTATGACGCGGTGCTGCTGTGCAACGCCGCCAACGCGGTGTTCATCCCGGTCCTCCGCTGGACCGGGACCCCGGTGGCGATCAACGTCGACGGGCTGGAGCGCAAGCGCCGCAAGTGGGGCGCCGCCGGCCGCGCCTGGTACCGGCTCGGCGAGGCCCTCGCGGCGCGGCTGCCCGACGCGCTGGTCACCGACGCCCGGGTGATCGAGCGCTACTACCGCCGCTACTACTCGCGGTCCTCGGCGATGATCCCCTACGGCGGCGACCTCGAGGCGCCGGCGACCACCGAGGCGCTGGACCGGCTCGGCCTGTCGCCCGACGGCTATGTGCTCTACGTGTCGCGCTTCGAGCCCGAGAACAACCCCGACCGGGTGCTCGAGGCCTGGCGGCGGGTCGACGGCTCGCGCCCCCTGGTCATGGTCGGCGGTGCGCCCTACGCGCCCGAGCTGGTGCGCCGCCTCGCCGAGCTCGCCGACGACCGCGTGCTGCTCCCCGGACCGATCTACGGGGCTGGCTACCGCGAGCTGCTTTTCAACTGCCGGCTCTATGTCCACGCCACCGAGGTCGGCGGCACCCACCCGGCGCTGGTCGAGGCGATGGGCGCCGGCCGGCCGGTCCTGTACTATGACACCCCGGAGAACCGCGAGGTCGCGTCGGGGGCCGGCGTCGGCTTCTCCTTCTCCGGGGCGAGAGCCCTCGAGACGGTGCTCGACGAGGTGCTCGACGACGAGCCGAAGCTCGCCGCGCTCGGCCGCGCCGGTCGCGCCCGGGTCGACGAGCGCTACCGCTGGTCGGCGGTCGCCGAGGCCTACGAAGGGGTTCTCCGGTCGATATGCTGAAGGAACGCGCCAAGCTCGTCGCCTACTGGGTGTGGACCACCGACCTGGTCCTCACGACGGTGGCGTTCCTCCTCGCCTGGTGGCTGCGCTCGCACGTCCTGCCCCAGGTCCTCCCGCAGACCTTCCCGACCGAGCTGTACCCGCTGTCGCGATACCTCGGGCTGCTGCCCCTGGTCCTCGCCATCTGGACCTTCCTGCTGGTCACCCGGGAGTCCTACACCTCCCGACGAACCGTGGCGCTGGCCGTCGAGGCGTGGCACGTCTTCCAGATCGTCGGCGCCGGCATCCTGACCCTCGCGGCGGCGGGGTGGCTGCTTCGCCTCGACTTCGTCTCGAGACCGTTCCTCCTGATCTTCGGGGCGATCAACCTGGCCCTGCTGCTCGCCGAGAAGCTCGCCCTGCGGCTGTCGGCGCGCCACGTCCGGAGCCGCGGCCTGAACTACCGCACCCTGCTGATCGTCGGGATCAACCCGCGCTCCGAGGAGATCGCCCGGATCATCGAGGAGCACCCGCACTGGGGTCTCAAGCTGCTCGGCTTCGTCGCCCCCAACGGCAGCTTCCCGGAAACCGTCGACGGTCTGCCGGTCCTCGGCCGGGCCGAAGACCTGGGGAGCATCCTGCAACGCCTCGTCGTCGACGAGGTCATCTTCGTCCTCTCGCGCCGCCAGCTCGAGGAGTTCGAGGACAGCTTCCTGCTGTGCTCGGAGCTGGGAATCCGGACCCGGGTGGCGCTGTCGTTCCCGCACATGAAGGCGCGGGTCATCCTCGAGGAGGTCGAGGGGATCCCGCTGCTGACCTTCACCAACACGCCGGGCGCCGTCTTCCCGCTCTTCGTCAAGCTGCTCGCCGACCTGGTCATCTCAACGGCTCTCCTGATCGTACTGTCGCCGCTGCTGGCGCTGATCGGGCTCACCGTGTGGCTCACCTCCAAGGGACCCATGCTCTACCGGCAGCGGCGTTGCGGGCTCAACGGCCGCCGCTTCACCCTCTACAAGTTCCGCACCATGTACGAAGGCGCCGACCGCCGGCTCGACGAGGTCGCCCACCTCAACGAGGTCAACGGCCCCGCCTTCAAGGCCAGGCGCGACCCTCGCGTCACGCCGGTCGGCAGGTGGCTCCGCCGCTGGTCGCTCGACGAGCTGCCCCAGCTGGTCAACGTCCTCAAGGGCGAGATGTCGCTGGTCGGCCCGCGGCCGCCGATCCCCGAAGAGGTCGAGCGGTATGAGCGCTGGCAGCGCCGCCGGCTCTCCATGAAGCCCGGGATCACCGGGCTGTGGCAGGTCTCGGGTCGCGCCGGGATCGACGACTTCTCGGACTGGATCGCGCTGGATCTGCGCTACATCGACCAGTGGTCGCTGTGGCTCGACCTCAAGATCCTGCTCAAGACCATTCCCGCGGTCCTCTTCGCCCGCGGCGCGGCGTAGGCAGCGATCAGCTATCAGCTACCAGCTGCCAGCTATCAGCTATCAGCGAATACATCGGTTATCGTCGGTCCATCACCGAGGAACCCCATGCGATGGAGCTGAAGGCTGACGGCTGACGGCCTTCCTTGCAGCGATCCGACGCTGCCTGCCACGCTGCGGAATAAATGCCGCAGCGCGGAAATTCCATCTTCCATTCAACCCGGGGATCCACCCGAGCGCGACCCGAACCCACACGAAAGATCCGAACCCACACGAACGAGGAAACGCAATGGCAACTACACCCGCCACCCGTCTTCGCATTCGCGACAAGCTGGTCGAGGAGTACCCCGACGTCTACACGCCGGAAGCGCTGGCCGCGATCGAGGCGCTGGCGGTCTACAACCGCGAGCAGAAGGCGCTGATGACCAAGCGCACCCGGCGGCGGGCGCGGCGCTGGGCGATGCGCGAGCGGATCGCGTTTCTCGACGAGCGCACGACCATCCCGCGCACCACGATCACGGTTGCCGACGCCCGCGCGGGCGGCTTTTCGGGCTCCGAGATCCCGCACGACCTCGAGCGGCAGTGGATCCAGGGCACCGGGCCGGGGGCGAAGCCGAACGCGCCGCTGAAGTCGAGCCTGCGCAACGTCGCCTACGCGCTGCTGTCGGGTGCCGACGGCTGGATGTTCGACGGCGAGGACGCCCTCGGCCAGGTCAACAGGATGTCGCTGGACAACATCCGCAACCTCAAGCTGGCGATCGCCGGCGATCCGCTCTTCCTCGAGGTCGCCGAGGAGGTGGCCGGCGAGATGAACGCCTGGGCGGAGAGCTTCTTCGGCCGGCCGATCGTCGGCGACTGGAAGGAGCAGCTCGGCTTCACGACGATCCTCTTCCGCTGCCGCGGGCTCCATCTCGACGACCGCCACGTCCGGGACGCTGACGGCACCGCCATGGCGGCGTCCATCGTCGACCTGGCGCTTTTTGTCACGAACAACCACGACAACCTCCGCGCCAAGGGCGCCTCAATCGTGCTCTACCTGCCCAAGATCCAGACCGCCGAGGAGGCGGCGCTGTGGAACGAGATGCTGACCGCGCTCGAGCGCCACCTGGGCCTCGAGGTCGGCACGATCAAGGTTTACGTGCTGGTCGAGCAGCTCGAGGCGACCTTCCAGCTCATGGAGATCCGCGCCGCCCTCGCGCCCCACTTCGTCGGCTACAACACCGGCCGCTGGGACTACATCAACTCGGTGGCCGACGCCAACGCCTGGGACCCCGACTTCATCAACCCCAACATCGAGCCGATCGTCATGACCTACGGCTACATGCGGACCTACGAGGACCGCGTGCGCCGCGCGGTCAACACCCCCGACCGCAACGGCCGCTGCGCGCTGTGGCAGGGCGGCATGGAGCCCAACATCCCGGTCGGCTCGGCGGAGGGTGTCGCTGCGAGCATGGACAAGGCGGTCGCCGGCGCCGAGCGCGAGCAGCATGAGGGGGCGAGCGGCAAGTGGGTGGCGCACTGGAAGATGGTCCACATCGTCCGTCCGGTGTGGGAGAGGGCCGGTGAGGCCAACCAGCTCGGCCGCGAGTTTGAGCCGCTGAGCTACACCGACGCCGACGCCGACGGGCTCCATCTGCTCGAGGACGCGCCGCGGACCGTCCGCGGCGCGCGCAACCTGCTGTCGGTGGCGCTGCAGTACGGCAACGCCTTCGGCCAGGGGATGCAGGCGGCGGCGCTCAAGCCCGCCGACTTCTTCGGCAACGACGACATCCTCTATCTGATGGAGGACATGGCGACCGGCGAGATCCGGCTGTCGATCCTCTGGGAGTGGCTGCACAAGGCGGCGCCGCTGACCGAGGACGACCCCGAGACCGGCGTCAAGGCGGGCGACGTCTTCACCCGCTCACTCTTCGACCGGTTGCTCGCCGAGGAGTACGACAAGCTGCTCGCGGCCAAAGACAAGGATGTCTGGGACCACTCGAAGACGACAACGGTGCCGATCGCCCGCGAGATCGTCGAGAACTACGTCACGTCCGAGATCAAGCTGCCCTGGTACATCGACCTGCTCAACATCAACCTCGACAACCACGACCTCGAGACCGCCAAGCGGCGGATCGCGCTCTACATGGAGGCCTTCGTGAACGACGGAACCAGGATCACCGAGAACCTCGACACCGCCGAGACCTCCTCCGACGAGCTCGCCGAGCTCGAGGCCCGCGTCGAGGCGGCGAGGACGTACATGAACGGTCCGCGCTTCGCCGGGATCACCCGGCTCTACAGCCCGCGCCAGGTGGCGCAGCAACAGGGCACGATCCCGCAGGACCACACCGTCGCCCGCAACGCCGCCGCCGAGTTCTACACCCGGCTGCGCGAGCTTCACGCCGAGGGCCGGTCGATCACCACCTTCGGCCCCTACACCCCGGGCCAGGCGGTGGCCATCAAGCGGATCGGCATCGAGGGCATCTACCTCGGCGGCTGGGCGACCTCGGCCAAGGGGTCGATCACCGAGGACCCCGGGGCCGATCTCGCCAGCTACCCGCTGAGCCAGGTGCCCGACGAGGCGGCGCCGATCGTCCGCGCGCTGCTCACCGCCGACCGCAACCAGGAGTACCTGCGGTCGAGGATGACCGCCAAGCAGCGCGCCGCGACGCCCAAGGTCGACTACCGGCCGTTCATCATCGCCGATGCCGACACCGGCCACGGCGGCGACGCCCACGTCCGCAACCTGATCCGGCGCTTCGTCGAGGTCGGGGTGCCCGGCTACCACATCGAGGACCAGAAGCCCGGCTGCAAGAAGTGCGGCCACCAGGGCGGCAAGGTCCTGGTGCCCGTCGACGAGCAGATCAAGCGGCTCAACGCGGCGCGCTTCCAGCTCGACGTCATGGGCGTGCCCGGGATCATCGTCGCCCGCACCGACGCCGAGGCCGCGACCTTCCTCGACGGCTGCGGCGACGGCCGCGACCAGCCCTTCATCCTCGGCGCCACCAACCTGTCGGTGCCGGCCTGGAAGATCACCTACCTCGCCATTCTCAAGCGCTTCTACGAGATGGGGGTCGAGGAGCTCAACGGCCACCTGCTCTACCGGATCTCCGATGCCGCCTACGCCAAGGCCAACGCCTGGCTCGACCGGATCGGCGTCTTCGGCTACATGCGCGATCTTCTCGACGCCCACGCCGCCGACCGCTTCCTGCCGGTGGAGACCGTCCTCGACCAGGCGGTCAACCGTTTCGTCGACCTGTGGGAGGCCGAGGCCCGGATCAAGACCTTCGGACAGGCGGTGGCCGACGCGCTGAGCTTCCACGTCGAGCAGGGCCAGGAGTTCGACTTCACCGTCGAGGAGTGGCTCGACTGGTCGTCCACGGCGTCGTGGCAGGAGGCGCGCGACAAGGCCTTCTCGCTCGGCATCCACGTCGACTGGGACCCCGAGCTCGCCCGTACGCCGGAGGGCTACTACCCGATCAAAGGCGGCATTCCCTACGCCGTCGCCAAGTCGCTCGCGGTGGCGCCCTTCTGCGACATCATCTGGATGGAGACCAAGACCGCCAACCTCCGCGAGGCGAAGATCTTCGCCGACGCCATGCACGCCCGCTTCCCGGACAAGATGCTCGCCTACAACCTGTCGCCGTCGTTCAACTGGGACACCACCGGGATGTCCGACGAGGAGATGACCGCGTTTCCCACCGAGCTCGGCAAGCTCGGCTTCGTCTTCAACTTCATCACCTACGGCGGCCACCAGGTCGACGGCGTTGCGGTCGAGGACTTCGCCCGTGCGCTCAAGGAGGACGGCATGCTCGCGCTGGCCAAGCTGCAGCGCAAGATCCGCCTCGTCGAGTCGCCCTACAAGACGCCACAGACCCTGGTCGGCGGCCCGCGCCTCGACGGCGCACTCATGGCCTCCTCGGGCCGCACCGCGACGACCAAGGCCATGGGCAAGGGCTCGACCCAGGTCCAGCACCTGGTCGAGACCGAGGTCCCGCCGCGGCTGCTCGAGGAGTGGCTCGACCTGTGGCGATCACACCACGGCCTCGCGGCGCCTCTCCGGGTCCAGCTCCGACCCGAGAAGGCCGGCTCCGAGCTGCTTCGGCTCCGCGTCCTCAACCCGTCGGACGAGGAGGTCGCACGGGTCGTCTTCGCGACCATCAGGGACCGCCGCGGCAAGAGCATCCTGTCGGTCCGCGACCAGGAGACCATCGGGATGGAGCTGCGCCAGAAGCGGCTCATGACGGTGATCCACCTGTTTCTGATCCACCGCTACAAGGCCGAGTCGATCCACTACGTGACGCCGACCGACGACAACCTCGCCCAGACCAAGGGCATGGCGAAGCTGGGCATCTTCGCCGACGTCAACACCGAGGTCGGCGACATCATCGTCGCCGACGTCGACCGGGAGCGGGTCGGCGAGCTGCTCCACGCCGACCGCACCGAGCTCGGCAAGCTCATCAGGCGGGAACAGTAAGACCGCCGAGACGCCACCTTCGCAAGGCAACCCATCTCGCAGGAAACCCACGCAGCTCGCTGCGTGGGTTTCCGGTTTGGTGAAGGGTGGTGATGGCCTTTGCGTTCTTCGCGCCTTGGCGGTTCAATCGCCGTCCGGGACCCGGAGCTCGATCAGACCCTGATGGTGCAGCGCCGTGGCGAAGAGCGCGAGTCGCTGCTCCATGCCCTCGGCCCGGTCGGGGAGGGCCGCGGCGGTCGCCGCGGCGACCTCGGCAAGGGTCCCGCCGCCCTCGAGCCGTCGCCAGACCATGGAGCCGAGCTCGTCGAAACGGATCCGCGGGTGGGACATCAGCCAGCGGAGCCGGTCCCAGGAGCCGCGCAGCCCGCGGGTCTCCGGCCGCGGCCGCTCGACGACCACCCGGCCGTTCTCGTCGGCCCGCCAGTCGGCGAGCCGTCGGGGAACGCAGTGCAGAATCTCGTGGTCGGCGATCCCGGTCACGCGCGGGCGCGTCGCAGCGGCAGCCAGACCAGCAGCACCAGCAGCAGCGGGTAGACCAGCAGGCCCGCGCCGAAGCTGTCGCCGAGGGCGGGCAGCAGGTGCTCGGTCTCGGCCATGTTGAGCCTGGCCTGCTCGTACAGCACGACAAAGGCGAGCAGCACCGCCATCAGGCTCTGGCCCGCGATCAGACCCGAGGCGACGAGGACCCCCGAGTTCTCGGCCTTCATCTTCTGCTCGTCGGTCGCGCCGCCGCGGGCGAGCAGCCCGTCGAGGATGGCGCGGACGACGCCGCCGGCGAAGACCGCCGAGGTCGTCGGGAAGGGCAGGTACATCCCGACCGCGAAGAGCATCGGGGCGGGCGCCTTGATGAGGATCAGCGCGACCCCGAAGAACATCCCGACGATGACCAGCGGCCACGCCATCTCGCCGCCGACGATGCCCGTGCCCATGAGCGCCATGAGCCCGGCCTGGGGGGCCGGCAGATCGGCCGAGCCGATGGTGTAGGCGGAGTCGAGCACCATCAGGAGGACCGGCATGGCGACCGCCGCGGCGACCACCCCGATGAGCTCGGCGACCTGCATCTTCCACGGCGTGCCGCCGAGGATGTGGCCGACCTTGAAGTCCTGCATCATGTCGCCGGCGACCCCGGCGGCGCAGCACACCACGCCGGCGACGCCGAGCACCGCGGCCAGGCCGTGCGCGCCGGTGACCCCCATGACGACCATCAGCACCGCCGAGATGACGAGCGCCGACAGGGTCAGACCGGAGATCGGATTGTTCGAGTTGCCGACCAGCCCGACCAGGTAGCCGGCGACCGCGGCGAAGAGCACGCCGAGCACCAGCATCACCCCGGTGAGCACCAGCGCGCCCGGGGTCGAGGCGGCGAAGTAGCGGTAGAGCATGAACATCGGCACGGCCATCACGGCGATCGCGACGAGCACCCACTTGAGGTTGAGGTCCGCCTCGGTGCGCTCGACGGCGACGGCGCCGGCCTCGCCGCCGCGGACCGCGGACCACACCTTGGCGACGCCGCTGGTCAGCGCCCCGCGCAGCGTGTACAGCGTGTAGAACGCCGAGACGATCATCGTACCCACCGCCAGCGGCCGGATCTGGCGGAACCAGACGTCGACCGCGAGCCCGACGAAGCCGTCCTCGGCGACGCCGAAGGCGACGCCCGGGTTGAGGAAGAGCGCGAGCGGCACCAGCACGAGCCAGCCCGCGACGGCGCCGGCGAAGAGGATCGCCGAGATTCGCAGGCCGACGATGAAGCCGACCCCCATGACCATCGGCGAGGCTTCGGGGGTCGCCAGCAGCATGCCGCCGGCATACTCGATCTTGTTGCCGACGATCTCGATCGCCGAGCGGCCGAAGTGGACGAAGTGCTGCGCCCGGTCGCGGATGAAGTGCAGCCCGGCGTCGTTCTTGAAGAGCTCCCAGAGCGCGGCGATCCCCATCGCGCCGAAGACCAGCCCGGCGCCGGTCTGGCCCTTCTGCCCGGCCTTGACGATCTCCGCCGCGGCGACGCTCTCGGGGAAGGGCAGCTCGGCCTCGACGACCAGCGCGCGGCGCAGGATGATCACGAAGAGCACCCCGAGGACGCCGCCGATCAGCATGATCGCGGTCGCCTCGCGGAGGTCGAACTCGGACCACGCGCCGCTGATCAGAAAGGCCGGGATGGTGAAGATCGCCCCGGCGACCAGCGACTCGCCCACCGAGGCGGTGGTCCGGGCGATGTTCTCCTCGAGGATGTTGCCCCTGAAGATGCGAAGGGCCGCCATGGCGACCACGGCGGCCGGGAAGGTGGCGGCCACGGTGAGGCCGACCTTCATCCCGAGATAGGCGTTGGCGGCGCCCAGGACCACCGCCATCACGACCCCGAGAAGCACCGCCTTGAAGGTCAGCTCGGCCATCGACGACGACGCCGGCACGTACGGCTTGAACTCGTGCTCCGCCATGAATCCCTCCCCCCGTCCGGTGCCTGGGATTCTAGCTCAGATCGGCGGCCTGCGCCCGGTTCCGACGCGCGGTCACGGCGGCAGCGGGCAGCGTCAGGAGAAGCGCCAGCGGCCACCGCCGCGGCAAGCCCTCAGGACCTCAGGACCTCAGGACCTCTGGACGTCATGCCCCGCGGCCCTACTCCCGAAGCTGCTGCTCGAGGAGCTGGCCGGCGATCGTCATCAGCTGGTTCTCGGTGACCACGCCGACCAGCCGGCCGTCCTTGATCACCGGCAGGCACGACCAGCCGTTGCTGCGCATCAGGTCGATCGCCTCCACCGTCGAGGTCTCGGGGGTCACGGTCACCGGGTCGCGCTTCATGATCGCCGACACCGGCAGCGGGCTCCCGCTACCCTCCGGATGGTAGGCGCCGACCAGCTTGATGAGCGCCCGTTGCGACACCATTCCGATCAGCCGGTGGTCGGCGTCCTCCACCATGACGTGGCGGATGTTGTTCCACACCATGAGGTTGGCGACGAGCTCGACGGGCTCGGTCTCGGCGACGGTGAACAGATCGGTGTCCATGCAGTGCTCGACGACGAGGTAGTGCTGCTTCCAGCCGCCACCCTCGTCGAGGGTGGCCAGCTCCCAGGTGGCGACCGGTCGGCCGTCCTGCTGGCGCGCCGAGATCGCCGCGGTCACCGCCGCCAGCCGCTCGGCGAGCGGCGCCTTGACGCCCATGGCGCCGAGGCTGATGATCTGCCACTGGGCCCCCGTGTGACGCGACGCGACCCTCTCCTCGATGGTCCCGAGGTAGAGGTCGATGTCCCCGCCGTCGATCCGTGACGCCTGCAGCCCTTCACGGGCCAGGGGCAGCAGCTCGTCGAGGATCAGCCGGTCCGCGGGCGCCAGCACGTCGCCCACCCAGTGGAGCTGGGCCCCCAGCCCGTGGGCGGCGGCGGCGAAGAAGTTGGCGTGGGCGTCGTCGAAGCTCATATGGCCGGTGATGTCGTAGTAGCGCACGATGCACCCGCTGACCAGCCCGAACCAGAAGGCGGCGTTGGCCACCTCGTCGCGCGGCGTCGGCCCCGACGGCAGGATCCGGTTCTCGATCCTCAGATGCGGCTTGCCGTCCGAGATCCCGTAGCAGACCCGGTTCCAGCGGTAGACCGTGCTGTTGTGCAGCCTCAGGGCCTTGAGCGACGGCGCCCGGCCCTGTGCGATCATCTCGAACGGGTCGTCGTCGGGCTCGGTCGAGAGCAGGGCGCGGAAGCGGCCGATGTCCTCGCGGAAGATCTCCAGGGCCGAGTCGATGACCCAGTTCTTCCCGAAGCTCACCCGTGGCGTCTGCTCGCGCAGATGGGGCATCGAGCGGCGTGTGTCGATCGACTGCTGGAACAGACCGACCCGGGTCTCCTGCCAGAGCCGCTTGCCGAACAGCAGGGGCGAGTTGACCGCCGCCGCGAGCACCGGTCCGGCGACCGCCTGGGCGATGTTGTAGAGCCGCGCGAACTCGTGCGGCGCGACCTGGAAGTGGACCTGGAAGCTGGTGTTGCAGGCCTCGACCATGATCGAGTCGTGGTGGAGGTGGAGCTCGTCGACCCCGGTGAGGTAGAACTCGTAGGCGCCGCCCTTAAGCCGGGTCATGGCCTCGTTGAGGGCGAGGTAGCGCGGGTTGGGGGTCATGTTCTCGAGCCCGAGGTCGGACTTGACGATGGTCGGGAGGATCCCGGTCATCAGCACGTCGCCGCCGCACCGCCGGGCCGCCTCCCGGGCCTTGCCGAGAAGCTCGCCGACCTGCCACTCCATGGCGCTCAAGCAGGTCCCCCCGAAGACCTGGGGGTCGAGGTTGAACTCGAGGTTGAAGCGGGCAAGCTCGGTGGTGAAGTGGGGGTCGGCCACCGCCTCGAGGACCTCGGTGGCGATCGGCGCCGGCCGCCAGTGCTGGTCGACCAGGAAGAGCTCCTGCTCGGCGCCGATCCTGCGGATGTCGCGCTCGAACAGGTCGTCGGTCAGCATCATCTCGAAGGCGCGCACGTCGTTCAGAAGGTGCTTGAGAAAGACCCTGATCTCCTCGGCCTCCGACTCGGGTCGGACGTCGTGCTCGCCCATCTACCGGCTCCCCTTCGGACCTCTGTCGCGGTAGTGTAACTCAGTAGCAGCTTACCGACGCGACCGGTCTCGCCAGGACGCCCGATGGTCCCGGCCTGGCCGTTGGCTTGCCGGCAGCGGCCATGAGAGCGGGCGGCGTGCACAAAATCTGCTAATAAAAATGTCAGATCATGTGCCCATCTTACTTGACAATGAATTACTCAGATTTTATATTGACCTCGCATGGCCGTCCATGCGGAGGCACAGGATGAACGGAAGCTCCCAGTACACCGTCCGCGCCGCCGAGGCGCTGCAGTCGGCGTTCAAGGCCGCGGCCGCCCGCGGCAACCCCGAGACCACCCCGACCCACCTGCTCCAGGCCCTGGTCGAGCAGGACCAGGGTGTCGCGGGCAAGCTGCTCGCCAGGGTCGGCGTGTCGACCACGACCCTCGCGGCCGAGATCCGCGACGCCCTCGACCGGCTGCCGTCGGCCGACGGCGGCGCCGAGCCGCAGCCCTCGCGCGGTCTGCGGTCGGTGCTCGACCAGGCGGGCAAGCTCGCCCCCCAGTTCCAGGACCAGTACGTCTCGGTCGAGCACCTGCTGCTCGCCCTGGCCGCGGTCAAGGGCAGCACCGCGTTCGACCTGCTGACCGGCCACGGCGTCGACCACGACGCCCTGCTCGCCGCGATCCAGGAGCTGCGCGGATCGCACCGCGTGACCGACGAGAACCCCGAGGCCCGGTACGAGGCGCTCAAGACCTACGGCCGCGATCTCACCGAGCTTGCCCGGGCGGGCAAGGTCGACCCGGTGATCGGCCGCGACGAGGAGATCCGCCGGGTCATGCAGGTGCTGACCCGCAGGACCAAGAACAACCCGGTTCTGATCGGCGAGCCCGGGGTCGGCAAGACCGCGGTCGCCGAGGGGCTCGCCCAGCGGATCGCCGCCGGCGACGTCCCCGAGAACCTCAAGAACCGTCGCCTGGTCTCCCTCGACATGGGCGCGCTGATCGCTGGCGCCAAGTACCGCGGCGAGTTCGAGGACCGCCTCAAGGCGGTGCTCAAGGAGGTCGTCGACTCCGAGGGCGAGGTCGTCCTGTTCATCGACGAGCTCCACACCCTGGTCGGCGCCGGCGCCGCCGAGGGGGCGATGGACGCCGCCAACCTGCTCAAACCGGCGCTCGCCCGCGGCGAGCTGCGCTGCATCGGCGCGACCACCCTCGGCGAGTACCGCAAGCACATCGAGAAGGACGCAGCGCTCGAGCGGCGCTTCCAGCCGGTGCTCGTCGGCGAGCCGTCGGTCGAGGAGACGATCGGGATCCTGCGCGGGCTCAAGGAGAAGTACGAGGTCCACCACGGCGTCCGGATCGCCGACGCGGCGCTGGTCGCCGCGGCCACGCTGTCGCAGCGCTACATCACCGACCGATTCCTGCCCGACAAGGCGATCGACCTGGTCGACGAGGCGGCGTCGCGGCTGCGGATCGAGATCGACTCGCTGCCCACCGAGATCGACCAGCTCGAGCGCCGTGCGGTCCAGCTCGAGATCGAGAAGCGCGCCCTCGCCAAGGAGAAGGACCGGGCCTCGAAGGACCGCCTCAGCGCCCTCGAGGCCGAGCTCGCCGGGCTCCACGAGCAGATCTCAGGGATGAAAGCCCACTGGCACAAGGAGAAGGAGCTGATCTCCTCGATCCAGGAGCTCAAGGAGCAGCTCGAGGAGAGCCGTGAGGCGGCGGTACGCGCCGAGCGCGACGGCGACCTCGAGCGGGCGGCCCAGCTCCGCTACGGCCGGCTGCCCGAGCTCGACCAGCAGCTCGCCGCGGCCTCCGCGGCCCTCAAGCGCCACCAGGACGAGCACGGGACGATGCTCGCCGAGGAGGTCGGCGAGGAGGACATCGCCCGCACCGTCTCACGGTGGAGCGGCATCCCGGTGTCGCGCCTGCTCGAGGGCGAGAAGGCGAAGCTGCTCGAGATGGAGGGTCGGATCGGCGACCGGGTGGTCGGGCAGGACGACGCGGTTCGCGCGGTCGCGGCGGCGGTCCGGCGGGCCCGCGCCGGGCTCAAGGACCCCAACCGGCCGATCGGCTCGTTTCTCTTCCTCGGCCCGACCGGGGTCGGCAAGACCGAGCTCGCCCGGGCGCTCGCCGAGTTCCTGTTCGACGACGAGCGGGCGATGGTCCGGGTCGACATGTCCGAGTACATGGAGAAGCACTCGGTGGCCCGGATGATCGGCGCCCCCCCCGGCTACATCGGGCACGACGAGGGCGGCCAGCTCACCGAGGCGATCCGCCGCCGACCGTACTCGGTGATCCTCCTCGACGAGATCGAGAAGGCCCACCCCGATGTCTTCAACGTCCTGCTCCAGCTGCTCGACGACGGCCGCCTGACCGACGGCAAGGGTCGCACCGTGGACTTCCGCAACACCGTCGTGATCATGACCTCGAACATCGCGAGCTCGGTCATCCAGGACCTGCCCGAGTCCGAGCGCGAGCGGATGAAGGGCCTGGTCATGGCCGAGCTCAAGCGGCACTTCCGCCCCGAGTTCCTCAACCGGGTCGACGAGGTCCTGGTCTTCCACCGGCTCGATGAGGGCCACATGGAGCGGATCGTGCGGATCCAGCTCGAGAGGTTCAACGCGCTGCTCGCCCACCAGGGGCTCCGGGTCGAGGCGTCGGACGAGGCGGTCGCGCTGCTCGCCCGGCGGGGCTTCGACCCCGACTTCGGGGCCCGCCCGCTCAAACGGGCGATCCAGCACCTGGTCCAGGACCCCCTCGCCAACCTCGTGCTCGCCGGCGGGCTGGCGGCCGGGGCGACGATCCGGCTCGAGGTCTCGGACGGCGAGCTCAGGCTCGTGCCGGTAACCTCGGCCACCGAGACCGCCAAGTAACGGGTGCACGCTCCTCCTTCCTTCGGGGCCCCTCGCGGGGCCCCCCTCTGTTTCTGGCCCCACGGGGTTCCTCCCCTCCCTTCTCCCGCTCCCGCTCCCGCTCCCGACGAAACGGTTCAGCGCCAGCAGCAGCGGCAGCAATTCGTCGAACGAATCGCGGCGGCGCGTCGGACGCGCCGACCTCCCCGGAGCGCCACCGCAACGGGAGCGGGAGCGGGAGCGGGAGCGACAGCAGCAGCAACCGGAGCGACGACGGAGGTCCTCCCAAAACACCGCTGCTCACCGGGCGTGCCGGGCTCGACATTGTGCTCAGCGGCGCGCTCACGTCCGCCACGCCTCGCGCACAATGTCCAGCCGGGCACCCTCGGGAGGCGCGCCCCTGAAAAGGTGCCGAAGCAACGATGCAGGCCGCCGCTCGCGGCGCCGGCGCGGTCGCAGTCCTCCCGGCTCGCTACGAGCGACCGTGCCGGCGGCGCGACGCCGGGCCGCGAGGCCGTCCAGGCCGCGCGGCCCGGAAGGCCCAGGCCGCGCGGCCCGGAAGGCCGGCGCCCCTGAGAACCCGCACGCCTCCCCGGAGCGCCAACTCAACGGGAGCGGGAGCGGGCCAGGGCAAGGGAGACGGAGTGAACCGACCCCGCCGCGGCGGCTCCATAGGCGGATCCGCTACACTCGCCTCAACCGGCGATCGCCACCGCGCGCGCACCACGGCAGTCGAAAGGAGCCGACATGGAGTCGCAAGGACCCCGCACCATCGATCTCGACCAGTTCCGGCGACAGAGGCCGCCGGTGAGGACCATCGCGATCGGGCTGCTCGTGATGCTCGCCGTCATCCTCGCCTTCTCGGTCTTCTTCACCATCCAGCCCGAGGAGGTCGGCGTGGTGCTGCGCTTCGGCCGCTTCGTCCGGACCGCCGAGCCGGGCCTCAACCTCAAGCTGCCGAGCCCGATCGAGCAGGTCCTCAAGGTCCCGGTCCAGCGCCAGCTCAAGCAGGAGTTCGGCTTCGAGACGATCGAGGCCGGGGTCCGCACCCGCTACTCGGACCGCGACCTCGAGGGCGAGTCGCTGATGCTCACCGGCGATCTCAACGTCGCGGTGGTCGAGTGGATCGCCCAGTACCGGGTCGACGACCCCTACAAGTACCTTTTCAAGGTGCGCAACGTGACCACCACCTTCCGCGACATGAACGAGGCGGTGATGCGCGCGGTGATCGGCGACCGCAGCGTCGACGAGGTCATCACCATCGGCCGGCTCGAGATCGAGGACGAGGTCAAGGTCAAGCTCCAGGCGATGTGCGACCGCTACGAGACCGGCATCGTGGTCGACCAGATCGTGCTCCAGGACGTCAACCCGCCGGACCCGGTCAAGCCGTCGTTCAACGAGGTCAACCAGGCCGAGCAGGAGCGGGAGCGGGCGATCAACGACGCCCGCGCCGGGTACAACCGGATCATCCCGAAGGCCCGCGGCCAGGCCCAGGAGACCATCCAGCAGGCCGAGGGCTACGCCCTCGACCGGGTCAATCGGGCACGCGGCGACGCGGCGCTGTTCGACGAGGTGCTTGCCGCCTACCGCCGGGCGCCCGAGGTCACCCGCCGCCGGATCTACCTCGAGACGATGGAGGCGGTATACCCCGGGCTCGAGCGCAAGCTCGTGCTCGACGACGACCTCAGCGGGGTGCTGCCCCTGCTCGATCTCAAGACGACCGGAGGTGGTCAATGAAACAGGCGTCATTGATCGTCGTCGTCGCCTTCGTCGCGCTCGTCGTCGTGACCGTCGGCGGCGCCTTCTTCATCGTCAACGAGGCCGAGCAGGTCATCATCACCCAGTTCGGCAAGCCGGTCGGCGACCCCATCACCTCGCCGGGCCTCAAGGTCAAGGTGCCGTTCCTGCAGAAGGCCAACTACTTCGACAAGCGCTTCCTCGAGTGGGACGGCGCGGCCAACGAGGTGCCGACCAAGGACAAGCGCTTCCTCTACGTCGACACCTACGCCAGGTGGCGGATCTCCGACCCGCTGCTGTTCTTCCAGCGGCTGCGCGACGAGCGCGGCGCCCAGTCACGTCTCGACGATATTCTCGACGGCGAGACCCGCAATACCGTCGCCAACTATGAGCTCATCGAGGTGGTGCGGACCACCAACCGCGACTTCGTCGTCTCGTCCGCCTTCGAGGATGCCGCGGTGAAGCAGATCTCGGCGGGCCGCGCCAAGCTCGAGCAGGAGATCCTCACCAACGCTTCGACCCGGACCCAGGTGCTCGGGATCGAGATTCTCGACTTCCAGTTCAAACGCACCAACTATGCCGAGGTCGACCGCCCCAAGGTCTACGAGCGGATGATCTCGGAGCGCAAGCGGATCGCCGAGGAGTACCGCTCGGAGGGCGCGGGCGAGGCGGCCCGGATCGCCGGCGCCCAGGACCGTGACCTCAAGGAGATCAGCTCCGAGGCCTACCGCCAGGCCCAGGAGATCCGCGGCAAGGCCGACGCCGAGGCCGCCGACATCTACGCCAGGGCCTACAACAAGGACCCGGATTTCTACCGGTTCCTCAAGACCATGGAGGTCTACCGCAAGACCCTCGACAAGGGGACGATCCTCATGCTCTCGACCGAAGGTGAGTTCCTCGAGTACCTCGAGCGGGCGCGGTAGCTAAGCCAGTCGACAGTCGACTGTCGACAGTCGACAGCTTCATCGCAACCAAACCGGGGCGGAGCTCAAACAATCCCCGCCCCGTCTTCCGCTTGCAACTGCGACGGCTGCGATGAGCTGTCAGCTATCGACTGTTGACTGTCGACTTTCCGCGAGCTTGGCGAGCACGAGCTTGAGGTCGTCCCACGCCTTGCGCTTGTCGGCCGGCGTCCGCAGCAGATAGGCCGGGTGGTAGGTCACGAGCAGCGGCACGCCCCGGTAGTGCGACCAGCGGCTGCGCAGCGCACCGAGCGACTTGTCGGCGCCCGTCAGACGGTTGGCGGCGAAGCGGCCGAGGGCGACGATCACCCGCGGCCGGACGAGCTCGATCTGGCGGTCGAGGTAGGCCGAGCAGGCCGCCATCTCGTCGTCCTTGGGATCGCGGTTGCCGGGCGGCCGGCACTTGACGACGTTTGCGATGTAGACCTCGCGGCGCTCGAAGCCCATGGCGAGGATCATCCGGTCAAGCAGCCCACCCGCCTGACCGACGAAGGGGCGGCCGGTGCGGTCCTCCTCGGCCCCCGGGCCCTCGCCGATGAACATCACCGGCGCCCCGATCGCGCCCTCGCCGAACACGACGCGCTTGCGACCCTCGGCGAGCCGGCACCCCGTACACCCGGCGACCACCCCGGCGAGGCCCTCGAGATCGAGCCCTTCGAGCGGCTTTCCGGAGGGCGGCCCCTCGGCGGAGGGCAGCTCGCCGCCTACCGGCCGAGGATCGGCCGGGGGCGTGCCGGCCGGCCGGCGGCGGGGCGCCTCGAGAGGGTCGCGCCACCCGAGATCGGCGAGGTACCGGGCGATCTCGCGAGGCCTCATGACCGACCGGTCGGGCTACCCGTCGTCCTCGTCGTCGGCGGCGCCGTCGAGCTCCTCGGACGCCTCTTCGAGGTCGATGGTCTCGACGTCCTCGTCGAAGTCGTCCTCGAACGCCTCGTCCTCGTCCTCTTCCTCGTCGTCGATCGCCGCTCCACCCCTGGCCCCGCCGGCCATACCGAGGAGCTTCTGGAGCCGGGCGAGCTCGTCGTCGCGGTCGTCGTCGGCGGCCATCGCGATCGGCTTGCGGGCGGCGGTTGGGAGGACGTCCGGAATCGCCGCGACGGCCGGCCCGTCGCCGTCGGTGACGCCGACCTCGGCGCGGAGCTGGTCGACGATCGCCTGACGCTGGGCGTCGAGCTCCTCCTGGGTCAGGATGCGCCAGTCGACCGCACCGGCCTCGACGTCGTCGAGGGCGACCAGGGTCGGCTTGTCGTGGCGCGACGCGGCGCGCGGCTTGGCGCCGTTGACCAGCTGCTCGGCACGCTGCGAGACCACGACGATGTAGCGGAAGATCGAGTCGAACCCTTGCGGCAGTTGGATCATGGGGTGCTGTCTCTCTCCAGAGCCGACCGGAACGCCTCTCGGATCGCGTCCAGCCGTGTGTTCAGTCGATGGGTCCGGTGGTGCTCGGCGACACAGATGCCGACAAGGGCATCCACCGCCCGGTCCAAGCGGTCGTTGATGATAGCATAGTCGAACTCGCCACCGACCCCGAACTCGCGCAGCGCCCACCGGAGACGTCTCTGGATGGCCTCGTCGGTGTCCTGGCCGCGGCTCGAGAGCCGCTCCTTGAGGACCTCGTACGACGGCGGGTAGACGAAGATCTTCACCACCTCGGGGACCTTGGTCTTGACCTGGTTCGCGCCCTGAACCTCGATGTCGAGAAAGACGTCCTGCCCCCCGTCGAGCCGCCGCTCGACCTCGGCGCGGGAGGTCCCGTAGAGGTTGCCGGCATACTCGGCCCACTCGAGGAACTCGCCGCGCGTCGCCATGGCCTCGAACGCGACGCGGTCGACGAAGTGGTAGTGAACGCCGTCGGTCTCGCTCGACCGCGGCGCCCGCGTCGTGTGCGACACCGAGAAGTGGGACTCGATCCCGCGCCCGGCGAGCCCGTCCATCGCCTGGCGGATCAGGGTCGTCTTGCCGCCGCCCGACGGCGAGGCGACGATGAACAGCACTCCGCGCTCGGCTGCAGCCACGCCGCTCGCCTCCCTCCCATCGGGTCGGGTCATCCTACCCCGTCGACGCCGGCAAGGGAAGCCGGGGTCGGGGCGAGGTCACCCTCCATGCCGGCGGGATGCCGATCTCCGGATGACCATCCCGATATCGGGACACCGGACGGCGGAAGTTGTCAAGACCTGTCACAGATCGGGCCGGGGACGGGGTTTCGCGAACCGGCACGGACCTTGCTACGTTAATCTCCGTCGAGAACGGTCGTACTCTAGGCAGAGGAGTCGGAGGGCGAGCATGCACGTGGTCGACAGGACGCGGTCGCGCGGCGACGGTGGCGAGGCCTCGCCCCTGAGCCGTCCGCGGGTCGTCCTCTTCACCGCCGCGGGCAGCGCCCACGCCGAGGTCCTCGAGCTCCCCGACGGGATCGGCCCGGGCCACCGGATCTGCCATGATGGCAGAACCTGGACCATCACCGGGAGCCGAACCGGCACGCGGGTGCTCATCGCCGAGCCCGAGGCGAGCTGAGGCCGGAGCGGTCCCCGGTCTAGCCCGGACCTTACCTATCCGGATCGCTCAGGTTCTGACCGATCCCGATCCCGATGCGACGTCCGGTAATCCGTCGCAACCACGAAGACACCAAGACACGAAGGCGAGCACGAAGGAACTGGTGACGCGGGCCTCCCGCCCGCAGCTCGGCCATCGACTGGATCGAGATGCCGACGGCCGGGGCGCGCAGGAGTCGGGATCGAGAACGGGATCGGGATCGGGAACGAAAGCACCCCCAACCTGACTCAAGGGGATTGCCATGGTCCGGTCTACCGGCGGGGCGTGCGGAGCCTGCCGATCATCCCGAGCACGCCGGAGACGATCGCCACCCCGACCACCAGGATGATCGCGACCACCACGAGACCGCCGAGGACCATCATCACGACGCGCAACGCTCCGAACCAGTCACGGGTGGAGGCCGAGCCCAAGACGGGAATGGCGGCGGCGAGCGGCGCCAGCCGCCTCGAGGCGGCGATCATCTGCGACGACCCGGAGCGATCAGCATCCGCTCCAGCCTACCACCGACCGGACCGACGGGACGACGCCGGGCGCCGGCGCCCGGCCCGCCCGATCTCGGACCGCCTCAGGAACGCGACTCGCGGAAGCTCCAGGGGGCCTGGGGCTCGGGGTCCGTCCAGAGGCCGCACGGCAGCGCCCGCGCCCGCTCGCCGAGCTCGGCGAGCTCGCCATCGCCGCTGCCATCGACGACCCAGGCGAGGCCGCGGCCGACGAGCAGCTCCGACAGATCGACCCCGTTGATGGAGACCCGCGCACGGACGACGTCGTCGCCGGCCTCGACGACCTCGATCTCGACCCGCTCGCCGTCGACCATCGAGCGGACAAAGCTGCGGACCTCCTTGCCCCACGGCTGCTCGATCTCGGGTGCGTCGATTCCTGCGATCTCGACCGTCCGGCGGGCGTGGTCGCAGTCGACGACGAGGGTGTCGCCGTCGATGACCTTGATGCAGGTGCCGGCGATCGAGGTCGGGCCGGCGGTGGCGCCGACCGCGACGATGCCGACAACGACGAGGGTGACGGACAGGATGGTCTTCGGTTTCATTGGTCTCTCCCATGGCACGAGCGGTGACCCCTCCGGTGCCGAGCCTCACCCGCCCCCTCGCGACCGGGGCCGTCCCGGTCAGCGGGTCCCGACCGAGGGTGTACCGCTGCTACCGCCTTGTACGAGCCGCGAAGCCCGAGGTTTAACCTGGGGAGCCGAAAAAAGCCGAGCGCCGATCAGTCGATGAGCACCCCGCCGGCCGTGAGCGCCGATTTGACGGCCGGGTCGGGTGTCGGGTCGAAGACGAGGAGGGCCGCTCGCCGGCTCACCCGTCGGTTCCCGGGATGTCGGCGCGGAGCCGCGCCACCAGACTCTGCTTGTGCCGCCACAGCTCTCGGGTCAGCGAGACGTGGTAGAGGTGGGGGTTGACGAGCCGCTTGACGCCGGGGTCGAGGCGGTCGAGGTCGGCGGACCGGCGGCCGCGCATGGCCTCGAGGCTTGGCGGGTCGCCGACCCGTCGGCCCTCGCGCAGGACGAGCTCGTGGAGGTCCTCGATCTGGCTGACCTCGTCGGCGGCGAGGTGGCGCCGGCGGGGCTCATCGGTCGGGTGGCAGAGGGTCAGGGGCTGCCCCGGTTCGAGCTCCTCGTGGGCCAGACCGATGAGGTCGGCGGTCGCCTTGCCCCGCCGGTCGTAGACCCGCCACACCCGCTTGTCGCCCGGGTTGAGGGTCTTCGCCTTGGACTCCGAGAGCTTGATCGCCGGCCGCAGCCCGGCGCCGTCGTCGATCGCGACGAGCTTGTAGACGCCGTCGAGGGCCGAGCCCCCGGTCGAGGTGATGAGCGCCGTGCCGACGCCGTGGGCCAACCGGCTCACCAGGCGCTCGGGGTCGACGCCGTAACGCGGGGCCTCCTCGCGGATCTGGGTCAGGACCTGCCAGATCACGAGCTCGTCGAGGTTGTTCGACAGCACGATCATGACCTGGTCGAACCCGGCGGCGTCGAGCTGGATCGCCGCCTGGATCGCGAGGTAGGCGAGATCGCCGGAGTCGAGCCGGATGCCGCGCGGCTCGTGCCCCCGGGACCGCATCTCCTCGAAGACCCGGATCGCGTTGGGGACGCCGCTCGCCAGGGTGTCGACGGTGTCGACGAGCAGCACGCAGTCGTCCGGGTAGAGCTCGGCGAAGGCGCGAAAGGCGTCGAGCTCGCTGCCTCCGAGGGCGATGAACGCCTGGACCATCGAGTGGGCGTGGGTGCCCTTGGGCTGCACCCCCATCAGGCCCGAGACCCCGACGTTCGAGCTGAAGTGGGCGCCGCCGATGAGCGCGGCGCGGGTGCCGGCGTTGGCGCCCCGCTCGTGCGCCCGGCGCATTCCGAACTCGAGGATCGGCGCGCCGTGCGCCGCCTCGCGGATCCGCGACGCCTTGGTCGCGACCAGGGTCTGATAGTTGAGGTGGTTGAGCACCGGCGTCTCGACGAGCTGGGCCATGGCCAACGGACCGTCGACGACGACCAGCGGCACGTTGGGGTGGACCACCCGTCCCTCGGGGACGGCGCGGACGGTCAGGCCTTCCATCGTGCCGTGCGCGCCGAGCCAGGCGAGGAAGTCGTCGTCGAACAGCCGGGCGCCGGCCGCCCCCCGCAGCGAGCGCAGGTAGGCGATGTCGTCGGCCGTGGCGCGGGTCGACCG
>JALOLD010000108.1 GCA_025456145.1 Thermoanaerobaculales bacterium
AAGCTGTGCATATCCACGAGCCATTTCCAATCGAGCGATGCTCAAGGACCGTCATCTCAACCAAGCAGAGTCCTGTAACCGCAGGCTTCCAGCCTGCGGGCGGGGCCGGCTCCGCCCGCACCGCGTCATCACGAGCGAGCTCGTGCTGAATAAACCGTCATCCCGAGCGAGCAAAGCGAGCCGAGGGATCCCCCGCGGGTCGGCGTGGCGTCGCTCGCCCGGGATGACGGGGTATGCGGAGCACGGTTCCTGGGGCGCCCACCCTACTTCAGGGGATCCCTCGACTCCCTCCGGCCCTTCGGGCCTTCGCTCGCTCGGGATGACGGGTCTGGGCGATCGCCCAGACCCGTCACCGAGCCGAGGGATCCCCCTCCGGGTCAGCGGCGCGCCGCTCGCCACGATGCCCGGCCCCGCCGCAGGCGGCGCGCCGCTCGTCTCGATGCCCGACACCCCCCCCGACCGTCCGAGTCGAAAGCGAGCCTGACCGCATGACCGACCTTCTCGACAAACCCGTCCTGATCACCGGCGCCGCCGGCTTCATCGGCTTCCACCTCGCGAAGCGGCTGCTCGAGGACGGCCGCTCGGTGGTCGGCATCGACAACCTCAACGCCAAGCTCGACCTCAAGAGCCGGGCCGGGATGGAGACCCTGTTCTCGAGCTACGGCTTCGGCGTGGTCGTCCACCTCGCCGCCCAGGCCGGGGTGCGGTACTCGATCGAGAACCCCCATGCCTACATCGAGTCGAACATCGTCGGCCACCTCCACGTCCTCGAGGGCTGCCGCCACGAGGGCGTCGGCCACCTCGTCTACGCCTCGTCGAGCTCGGTGTACGGCGCCAACACCTCGATGCCGTTCTCGGTGCACGACAACGTCGACCACCCGGTGTCGCTCTACGCCGCGACCAAGAAGGCCGACGAGCTGATGTCGCACACCTACTCGCACCTGTACGGGCTGCCGACCACCGGCCTGCGCTTCTTCACGGTCTACGGCCCGTGGGGCCGGCCCGACATGGCGCTGTTCAAGTTCACCGACAAGATCCTCAAGGGCGAGCCGATCGACGTCTACAACTACGGCCACCACCGGCGCGACTTCACCTACATCGACGACATCGTCGAGGGCGTGGTGCGGGTGATGGGCCGGGTGCCCGAGGGCAACCCCTCGTGGACCGGCGACCACCCCGACCCGGCGACCAGCAAGGCGCCGTGGAAGGTCTACAACATCGGCAACAACCGCCCGGTGGAGCTGCTGCGCTACATCGAGGTGATCGAGGAGTGCCTCGGCCGCACCGCCGAGAAGAACCTGCTGCCCCTGCAGCTCGGCGACGTCCCCGACACCTACGCCGACGTCGACGCCCTGGTCGAGGACGTCGGCTACCGCCCCGACACCCCCATCGAGGTCGGGGTCCGGCGCTTTGTCGACTGGTACCGCGAGTTCTACGGGGTGTGAGTCGAATTGACACGGAATCCGTGCGCACGTATCCTGTGCTCAGGAGACTCTGAATGAACCTGACGGTCACCGTTGACGATGATCTGCTCGCCAAGGCGAGAGAACGGGCGGCTCAGCAGGGGACGAGCGTGCAGGAGATCATCCGCCAGCACCTCGCCGAGTACGTCGGCCAACGGTCGCGTGAAGAGGTGGCCAAGGAGCTCGTCGAGCTCCTCCGAAGCACCGGAGGCCGGTCGGGCGGCAAGAAGTTCCGCCGAGAGGATGCGTACGAAGGTCGAGTGTGAAGACGAAGACCTTTCTCGACACCAACATCCTCGTCTATGCCGATGATCTGGATGCGGGCGACAAGAACGAACGTGCGCTTGACATCGTCGAACGTGGTGTCACGACGGGGAACGGGGTCATTTCAACCCAGGTCCTCCAAGAGTACTTCGTCAACGCGACCGGCAAGTTTGGGATGGATCCGGATCTGGCACAACGCAAGGTCGTGTTCTTCACGGCGATGCACGTCGTGCGAATCGGGATCGAGGACATCCTTGCCGCCATCGATCTGCACCGCTTGCACCGGCTCTCGCTGTGGGACGCGCTGATCGTCAGCTGCGCGGCGGCCTCCGGTTGCCGCCGCGTGCTCACCGAAGACCTCCAGCACGGACGAGTGCTGGCGGGTGTGAAGATCGAAAACCCGTTTCGCGATCTTGAATGAACCACGACATGATCGTGAGCACCTCCACCATATCCCACGAAGCCGGGTGGACGCCCCGAGAATCGTGTTCCGCAGCCAACGTCATCCCGAGCGAGCGACGCCACGCCGACCCGCGGGGGATCCCTCGACTCGGTCGCCGGGCTCCCTCGCTCGGGATGACGGGCGGGGACGGTCGCTGCGCTCCCCCGCTCGGGATGACGGGGATGGAGGATCGCCGCCTTCCATCGCTCGGGATGACGGGGATGGAGGATCGCCGCCTTCCCTCGCTCGGGATGACGGGTATGGAGGATCGCTCCGCACCTTCCCTGGGGATGACGTTACCGGTGCCGCATGAATGAACGACCGCGAATAATCAAAGCGAGCGAAACATGACCGACGACTCCCGCCTCCCCTACGACAAGGTGACCCCCCACCCGGCGCCGATGGCGCCCCCGTACCCGCCGCCGGGCTGGTACGCGGCCCCACCGGAAGGGTGGGGCGAGGACGCCGAGCCCGAGATCGACGTCATGGAGTACGTTCGGCTGCTCTGGGCCCAGCGCTGGCTGGTGCTCGGCGTGATGCTGGCGACCATGGTCTTCGCCACCGCCTGGTCGATGACCCGCACCAAGATGTACCGGGCGACGACCAAGCTGACCCTCCAACCGGCGCCCCAGCTCAGCCAGAACCAGTTCGACATGATGATGAGCTGGTGGCAGATGGACCGCTTCATCGCCGACCAGATCGAGGTGCTCAAGACCCGCCAGCTCGCCCAGCGCCTGGTCGACCGGCTCGGCATCCAGTCGCTGCCGGAGTATGCCGAGATCGACGCCGCCGGAGCCGTGCTCTCGATGATCGAGGCCGAGCCGGTCAAGGAGAGCTTCGTCATCGAGGTCTCGATGGTCAGCGACGATCCCGAGCGCGCTTCCGAGTGGCTCAACCTCTACGTCGACGAGTTCATGAAGGCCAACATCGAGGCCGCGCTCGACCGCTCCCGCCAGGTCTACGAGGTGATCCAGGACCGCCTCTCACCGCTCCAGGAGCAGGTCGCCGAGGCCGAGGCCAACCTGATGAAGTACCGCGAGCGGTCCGACGCGGTGCTCTTCGCCGACGAGGACCAGAACGTCATTTCCGAGCAGCTCAGCACGCTGACCACCGAGTACGCCCAGGCCAAGGCCGACCGGATCCGCCTCGAGACCAAGATCAATGCCCTGCGCAGCCTGCGCGGCGCCAATCTCTCTTACACGACCTTCGGCGAGGTGCTCCAGGACCCGACCATCCAGGAGCTCGTCAAGCAGCGAAACTCGATCGACGTCCAGCTCACCGAGAAGCTGCGCGAGCTCAAGGAGGGCCACCCGCAGATCCGTGACCTGCGCTCGTCCCTCGCCACCGTCGAGGCCCGGATCCGCGAGCAGGTCGAGGCGATCAAGGTGTCGCTCGAGACCGATTTCGACATCGTCAGCCGGCGCGAGCGCTCGCTGTACAGCAACATCCAGGCGCTGCGCACCGACTCGATCGAGGTGTCGAAGCAGCGCCTCGAGGCCGACCGGCTCGAGCGCGAGTACCAGCAGAACAAGGTCTTCCTCGAGGACATGCTGGCGCGCTCCAACGAGGCCAACATCTCGTCGACCCAGACCGTCAACAACATCCGCATCATCGAGGCGGCGGTGCCGCCGGCCCGTCACTTCACCCCGAACGTCCGGCGCACCCTGATGCTCTCGACCTTCCTCGGGCTGTTCCTCGGCGTCGGCATGGTGCTCGGCCTCGACTACCTCGACCAGACCATCCGAACCCCCGACCACATGGAGCGCTACATCGGGCTCGAGACCCTCGCCGCGATGCCCAAGTTCACCGAGGAGAACGCCCGCGTCCTCCGCGAGTCCTTCCAGTCGTTGCGCACCGCGATGATCCTCGCCTCGCGCGGCGAGGGCTGCCACATCGCCATGGTCACCTCGCCGGTGCCGGCCGAGGGCAAGACCACCGTCGCCTACAACCTCGCCAAGGTCTTCGCGACCGGCGGCGCCAAGGTCCTGCTGATCGACGCCGACCTCAGAAAGCCGAGGATCCACCGGATCATCAACACCAAGAACGTGCGCGGGCTGACCTCGGTGGTGCTCGGCGAGCGCAAGGCCGCCGAGGTGATCCACACCGTGCCCGACGTGCCCAACCTCGAGGTCATCACCTCGGGCCCGCTGCCCCCCAACCCGCCCGAGCTCTTCGGCAAGCTGACCTTCAAGGGGCTGCTCCAGGAGGCGCGCGGGCACTACGACTGGGTGGTCATCGACACCCCGCCGGTCGCCTCGGTGACCGACCCCGTGATGTGCGCCCAGGTCTGCGACCTGGTGCTGGTCGTCATCGAGTACGGCAAGACCCGGCGCAAGGTCATCCGCGAGGCGGTCAAGAACCTCTCCCGCGCCGGCACGATCATCGCCGGCGCCGTGCTCAACCAGATCGACATCGACCGCGACCACTACTACTACTCGGGCTACTACAACTACTACCGCTACGGCTACTACGGCGACAGCCCCAAGCCCTCCGACAAGACTGCCAAGAAGAAGGCCGGGTGACGACGTGGGCTCAACCGACCTGCGGGGGATCCCTCGACTCGGTCGCTCCGCTCCCTCGCTCGGGATGACGGGTCGGGAGGGTCGCTCCGCTCCCTCGCTCGGGATGACGGGTATGGAGGACCGCCACGCGACGGCAGGCAGGGATGCCTGCCGCTACAAGCACGCGACTCCCGGCCACGTTGTAGCCGCAGGCTTCCAGCCTGCGGACGCCGCCCTCGTCGCCTGCACTGCGCCGCCGGCGGCAGGCAGGGATGCCTGCCGCGACAGGTCGTCCGGCGGCCCCTGCGGAGGCTCGACTCCGAGCTCCATCATCTGAGCGTCCTGTCAATGGTACAATCAAAGGTGCCATTGGAGGTACAACAAAATGCCCCGCGTCCCTGACATCATCCCGATCTCCGATCTCCGCCAAGGGGCTGCCGGTCTGATTCAGAAGGTCCGCGACTCTCGCGAGCCGATCGTCGTGACCCAACGCGGGCGTGCGGCGGCGGTGCTGCTGAGCATCGACGAGTTCGAAAGGCGAGAGAACGACCTCGAGATCCTCAGGCTCCTCGTCCGCGGTGAAAAGGAGATCGCGGCCGGCATCGGGCACGACCTGGATGACGTGCTCGAGGAAGCGGATGAGATCCTCAAAGGCCCGAACGGTTGAGGCTGCAGTTCACACCCACCGCCCGGGCGCAGTTCGGAAACGCGGTGTCATACATCCACAAAGACAACCCGACCGCCGCGAAGCGGTTTCGTGACCGGGCCGAGTCGGCCCTCCGACGCCTTGCTGACTTCCCCGATTCAGGAAGACGCCTCCCGGAGTTTCCCGATCTCCCGTACCGAGAGGTCATCGTGAGCCCGTACCGGTTCTTCTATCGTCCCGAAAAGGACACGATCTGGATCGTTGCCGTCTGGCACACAGCCCAGCTTCCAGGCAACCCCGTACGACCCTGACCGGGCCTCCCGCACCGACCATGATGCCTGCAACAAACCTCGAGTCTCCATGTTTCGCATGACCACCCCCCGCAGTGTTGTAGCCGCAGGCTTCCAGCCTGCGGGCGATGTCGTCCCGGTCCGCACCGCGCCGCCGACGGCAGGCAGGGATGCCTGCCTCTACAAGGTCGCGATCCCCGGCCGCGTTGTAGGCGCAGGCTCCCAGCCTGCGCAGGGTCCCGAGCGAGAACCCCCCCCCAAGGAACCGTCATCCCGAGCGAGCGAGTGACTAAGCACCGTCATCCCGAGCGAGCGAAGGCCCGACGGGCCGGAGGGAGTCGAGGGATCCCCTCCCTCGACTCGGTCGCTACGCTCCCTCGCTCGGGATGACGGGTGGGGGAGGCTACGCTCCCCCGTTCGGGATGACGGGTGTGAAGAGTCGCCCGCCGATGACTGTTAGAAGATAATCGCGAGTATTATACTCTAGAGTATAATGATCGAGAATCGCTTCATCGACCGCCGCGCCGAGCTCGAGTTCCTGGAGCGCCGTTGGGCCGATCCTGCGGCCCAGCTCGTCGTGCTCTACGGCAGGCGCCGGGTCGGCAAGACCGCTCTGCTGACGCGCTTCGGCCAGGATCGACCGTCCGTTCACTACCTTGCGACGCGTCTTCCCGAGACACAACAGCTCAGGGAGCTCGGGCGCGAGCTCGGGGCGGCGGTGAACGAGCCGCTCCTTCTCAGCGATGGCTTTACAAGCTGGGACCAGCTCTTCGCCTGGATGGCGGCGACCGGCGAGCGCACCGCAGTCATGATCGACGAGTTCCCTTACCTCGTCGAAGCCAACCCCGCCCTCCCCAGCCTCCTGCAGCGGGCGTGGGACCGGCAGCTTTCGACCTCGAGCTCTTACCTGGTGCTGTGCGGGTCGTCGGTCGCGATGATGGAGCGCGAGGTGCTGGCCGAGCGGGCGCCGCTGTACGGCCGCCGAACCGGGCAGCTCCGGGTGCGTCCCCTGAGCTTCGGCCACGCCGTCGAGTTTCTCGAGGGCTTCACCTTCGCAGATCAGGTCAGGGCGTGGTCGATGCTCGGAGGCGTGCCCTACTACCTCCTCCTCTTCGACTCGTCGAGGAGCCTGGAGGCGAATCTCCGTGCGACGTTTCTCGACCTCGGCGCACCCCTGCGCGACGAAGTGGAGTTCCTTCTCCGACAGGAGCTTCGGGAGCCCCGCGTCTACTTCGGGATCTTGACGGCCATCGCGGCCGGCAAGCGCAAGCTCTCCGAGATCCTCAACGCGACCGGGCTACCCGCCCCCACCGTGAGCAAGTACCTCGCGGTTCTCCAGGGGCTCGACCTCGTCGTCAGGGAGGTGCCGGCGACCGAACCCAGGCCGGAGAAGAGCAAGAAGGGCCTCTACGCCATCGCCGACCCCTTCGTCCGCTTCTGGTTCCGTCACATCATGCCGGGCCGTGCGTTGCTCGAGACCGGTCGGACCGATCAGCTCGCCGCGACGATTCTCGCCGACCTCGACCGGTTCGCCTCGTCGGCCTACGAGGAGATCTGTCGTGACGAGGTCCGGCACGGCCTCCTGGATCAGCGGTGCCAGGTTGCCTGGGAGCGCGTCGGCCGCTGGTGGGACGCGCAGAACGAGCTCGACATCCTCGCCTTCGGCGACGTCGGGCAGGCCGCCCTCCTCGGCGAGGCCAAGTGGAGTCATCGACCGGTCGGCCTCAACATCCTGGCGGACCTCGAAGCGAAGGCAGCACGGGTCGTGACAGAGACCGAGCCCACGGCCAGGCACCTCGCTCTGTTTTCCCGGTCCGGCTTCACCGCCGCCGTGCTGCGGGAGGCCGCAAAACGGGCCGACCTTCACCTCTTCCACGGCCTCGACCTCGTCGACCCTTCAACCGATGGTCACGCCGGAGCTCGGTGAGTGCATCACTCTCCAACCTTTCCCCCAACCAACGTCATCCCGAGCGAGCGACGCCACGCCGACCCGCGGGGGATCCCTCGACTCGGTCGCCGGGCTCCCTCGCTCGGGATGACGGGTGGGGGAGCTACAAGCGAATGACCCCCGGCCGCGTTGTAGCCGCAGGCTTCCAGCCTGCGGGCGATGTCGTCCCGGTCCGCCCCGCGTCGCCGACTAAGAACCTACTACGACGCCGACGGCAAGACCCTGACCGTCTGGTTCGATGACCCCACCAAGGAGCTCATCGCCGAAGAAACCGGCGAAGAGGTCATCATCATCGAGGACCGCGACAACAAGGTCATCGGTTCCGAGACGCTCAACTTCACCCTCGATTCGGACCAGGACCTCAGCGTGGAAGCCATCGCCGTCTGACCCCAAACCCCGACCTCCTAACCTCCTAACTCCCAACTCCTAACCCCTAACCCCTAACCCCCTAACCTTCTGACCTCCTAACCTGCGATGAAACGCGCCCACCACAACCTCGAAGCCTGGCTGCCGTCGAAAATGCTCGTGAGGATCCAACTGAGCGTGAACATCGACGGCAACATTCTGCTATCATTATGCAAGCAATGCGCTGCTAGGAGCATTACACATGGCTAGCCTGATGATCAGAGATCTCCCGCCAGAGCTTCACGAGCGA
>JALOLD010000109.1 GCA_025456145.1 Thermoanaerobaculales bacterium
GAAGCCGTCGCAAAGAGATCAGGGTCATCGCAGGGGTTGGCGGAGGGCCGGGAGCGCTCGTGATTCACCACAGAGGCTCAGAGGCACAGAGCCGTCGCAACCACGAAGGCACGAAGACACGAAGGAGAACACGAAGCCGTCGCGAAGAGATCAGGGTCATCGCAGGGGTTGGCGGAGGGCCGGGAGCGCTCGCGATTCACCACAGAGGCTCAGAGGCACAGAGCCGTCGCAACCACGAAGGCACGAAAACACGAAGGAGTCACGAAGCCGTCGCAAAGAGATCAGGGTCATCGCAGGGGTTGGCGGAGGGCCGGGAGCGCTCGTGATTCACCACAGAGGCTCAGAGGCACAGAGCCGTCCCGTCGCAAGCGCGAAGACGCCAAGACACGAAGGCGGGCACTAAGGAGATGGTGGTGCGGGCATCCGGGATTGACTGGGAGGGGTATCGCTGTCAGCATGGCTCAATGCTTCAAGTGTGGCCGGTCGAGATCCTGGGCGACAACTATGTCTGGGTCCTCGAGCGTGAGGGCTCGGACCGGGTCGCGCTGGTCGACCCCGGCGACGGCGCGCCGGTGCTCGCGGCCCTCGAGCGGCGGGGTCTGACCGCTGCTGCGGTCCTCCTCACCCACCACCACCACGACCACGTCGGAGGGCTTCCGGCGGTCATCGAGCGCCACCACCCTGCGGTCTGGGGCGCCGCCGCGGACGGGGTCGCCGGGGTCGACTGCCCGATCGGCGACGGCGACCGCGTGCCGCTGCCCTTCCTCGACCTCGAGCTCGAGGTCATCGCCCTCCCGGGCCACACCGCGACCCACCTGGGCTTCGTCGGCCCCGGGATCGCCCTGGTCGGCGACACTCTCTTCGCGGGCGGCTGCGGTCGGGTGCTCGGGGGCACCTTCGAGCAGCTCCACCGGTCGCTGGCCCGGCTCGCGGCGCTGCCCTCCGAGACCAAGGCCTACTGCGCCCACGAGTACACCGTCGCCAACCTGGGCTTCGCGCGCCACGCCGAGCCCGGCAATGCCGCGATCGTCGACCGGCTCGCCGCCGCGCAGGCGACCCGCGAGGCCGGGCTGCCCACCGTGCCGTCGACCGTCGGCTACGAGCTCGAGACCAACGTGTTCCTGCGCTGCTCGGCGCCCGGGGTCGTCGCCTCGGCGAGCGCCCGGGCCGGGCGCGATCTCGCACCCGGCGTCGAGACCTTCCGCGAGCTGCGAACCTGGAAGGACGGTTGGAGAGGCTGATGGGATCCCTACGCTCCGGCATCCGACTCGCGATCATCCAGATCCGCAACCACCGCTCGTCGATGCTCCAGGAGCAGAGCTGCTTCGTCGAGCGCTGCGGGGTGCCCCGCCAGCAGATCAAGTTCCTCAACGTGGTCCAGGACCCCGGCATCACCTTCGCCGCGGTCGAGGACGCCCACGCGGTGATCATCGGCGGGTCCGGCGCCTACTCGGTCTCCGACACCCGGCATCCGTTCACCGAGCCGATGAAGGACCTGCTCGCCGAGCTCGTCGAGCGCGACCGGCCGCTCTTCGGCATCTGCTGGGGCCACCAGTTCATGATCAAGCACACCGGCGGGCGGGTGGTCGGCGCCCCCGATCTGGGCGAGCTCGGGACCTACGCCGTCGCCCTCACCGAGGAGGGCCGCACGGACCCGCTCTTCGCCGGCTTCCCCGACCCCTTCCCGGTCCAGCTCGGCCACAAGGACACGGCGGTCAGCCTCGGACCCGGCTGGCGCGAGCTCGCCCGCTCCCAGCGCAGCCGCTTTCAGGCGGTCCGCCTCGACGGCAAGCCGGTCTACGGCACCCAGTTCCACGCCGACCTCGACGAGCACCGCCTCCGCGAGCGGCTGCTCGTCTACTTCGACGACTATGTCGAGGACGAGACGGACTACGACCGCATCATTTCCGGTCTCGGACCCTCCGACGCAGCCGACCGGCTGCTCGAGCGGTTCCTCGAGCTGTACGCCTGACCCCCAGCGCCCGGGTCCGAGGCGATGCGGTGCCACGCTCCCCCTCCCGCTCCCGCTCCCGGCCGGGTTCGCCGGAGAGCCGGGAGCGTTCGTGGTTCACCACTGGGGCACAGGAGCCGTCGCACCGTCGCAACCCCGAAGACACGAAGACACGAAGGCGGGCACGAAGGAATCAGTGGTGCGGGCGACCCGCCGAAGCGCCAGCGGCAGCGCCCGATCCCGTACCCGCGGCCGATACGATGGCTCGCTCCCCCTCCCGCTCCCGCTCCCGCTCCCGGCCGGGTTCGCCGGAGAGCCGGGAGCGTTCGTGGTTCACCACAGAGGCACAGGAGCCGTCGCACCGTCGCAGCCACGAAGACACGAAGACACGAAGACGGGCAAGAAGGAATCGGTGGTGAGGGCGACTCGCCGAAGCGCCAGCGGCAGCGCCCGATCCCGTGCCCGCGGCCGATGCGGTGCCTCGCTCCCCCTCCCGCTCCCGCTCCCGCTCCCGACCGGGTTCGCCGGGGGGCCGGGAGCGTTCGTGGTTCACCACAGAGGCACAGGAGCCGTCGCAAGCGGAAGGCACCACGACGCGAAGAAACAGCCGAGAGCATCGAGCCATCCCGGGGGTCGAAGCACATCAGGCGCGGTGACCACGAGGTATCGCCGCGCCCCGGTGCCACCGCGGCTGAACCAATCTCCCTGTGGTTCGGAGGCACCATCTCGCGCCCTCCCCGATCGAACATCGCGGCGCGTCGGCCAGCGGTCCCTTCTTGGCGTCGAGTCTCTGGGGCCGCGACCGGGCGACATCCTCCGGGATGAATCACGATCTCGGCGACGGACGGATCCGCCCCCACCATCCCGGACGTCCGGCGTACAATGGCCCACCGGGGAGGCCACCATGAAGAAGCTCATTCTCTTCCTCACCGCGGCGGTGTTGGCTGCTGCAGCCGTCCTGTCCGCTGCCGAGTCGACCACCGACGAGCGGCTCGCCGATCTCGAGCGCGGCCTCGAGGGCGCGGTCCACGAGCGCGACATCCTCGCCAAGCTCATCGACGACGTGCTGTGGACCCAGAAGGTCGGCGACGTGGCGGTGGTCGAGAAGGTCCGGATCTACGGCCCGCCCAAGTGGCGCGAGGCCAACCCCGACGGCATCGGCGCCGGCAACCCGGTCAAGTTCTACGCCTACCTCTTCACCCCCAAGGGCTTCGACGGCACGGCCAAGCTGCCGCTGCTGGTCCTTCCCCACGGCGGGGTCCACGCCGACTTCACCACCTACTACGCCCACATCGTCCGCGAGCTCTCGGCCCAGGGCTACATCGTCGTCGCCCCCGAGTACCGCGGCTCGACCGGCTATGGCAGGGGCTTCTACGAGACCATCGACTACGGCGGCCGCGAGGTCGACGACGCCCTCGCCGCCCGCGACTGGGCGGTCGCCAACCACCCGCGGGTCGACCCCGACCGGGTCGGCATCCTGGGCTGGAGCCACGGCGGGCTGATCACCCTGATGAGCCTGTTCGACCACCCCGAGGCCTATGTCTGCGGCTTCGCCGGCGTCCCCGTCTCCGACCTGGTGATGCGGCTCGGCTACCACGGGCAGGACTACCGCGACCTCTATGAGGCCGATTACCACATCGGCGCCGACGTCCAGTCCAACCTCGAGGAGTACAAGCGGCGCTCGCCGGTGTGGCACGTCGACAAGCTGACCCGGCCGCTGCGCATCCACACCAACCCCCACGACGAGGACGTAAACTTCATCGAGGTCGAGCACCTCGTCCAGGCGCTCACCACCGCCGGCAAGGACTTCGAGTACCAGGTCTACGACGTCCCCGGCGGCCACAGCTTCGACCGGCTCGATACCCCCGAGGCCTGGTCCGCGCGCCGGGAGATCTACGCCTTTCTCGCCCGCTACCTCAAACCGCCCAGCCCTAAGATCCACCTCGGTCTGACCCCCGAGGGCCGCGCCGCGCCTTAATCCCGCGTTCGCGTCCGCGTCCGCGTCCGATGTGATGAAAAACCCGCGCCCGCATCCGCGTCCGATGCGATGAAAAACCCGCGTCCGAGTCCGCGTCCGATGCGATGAAAAGCCCGCGTCCGAGTCCGCGTCCGCGTCCGCGTCCGATGCGATGTCACGCCCCGCGTCCGCGTCCGATGCGATGTGACGCCCCGCGTCCGACACGACAACACGCCGACAATCACGAGCGCCCCTCCGGTTCGGACCTCTCACCTGGATGCTGTCGCCGGCGCCCCCCTCGATCGTTCACGCGATCGAGGGCTGAATTCGGACGCGGACTCGGACGCGGGGGATCCTTGAACGCCACATTTGACTTCCAAATTCCACATGATTACACTCCCATTACACCATGAGCGTCGTCGCCCACCCCGCCGCGACCACCCCCCGCGCCGAAGGGTCCGGTCCGATCGAGTGGATTCGCCGCGCCATCGGCGGTCTCGGCGCCCGTCTCCGCGACCGAAGCGCGATCCTGACCAGGGCCCGGCGTACCGCTCTCGACCTCCTCCACTCCCGAGCGCTCGCGCCCGTCGAGCCGTCGCCGCATCTCCTCCCGGCCTCGTCCCGACCCCCGGATCTCCGGCCCGCCGTCGCCCGCCGCCACCCTCTCGACGAGTCGGTCGTCGAGAGGGCTTCCAAGCAGCCGGCACGGGTTCCGGTCATCACCAAACCGACCGGCCGGCCCGCATTCCGCCCCTCTTCCTCCAGCCGCCACCTCATCGCCGGCGACGACACCCGTACGATCCAGGAGCTCCTCTGCCCCAGGGACGTCGAGAGGACGATGACCTCCACCCACCTCCTCAACACCTCGGGAGGCCGCGGGATCGTCAGCCCCGCCGACACCCTGCACCGGGTCGGCCCATCCGAGATCTCCGACCACCCGGGCGAAGTGCGCCCTTGAGCACGAGAACATCCCTCCCGTTATCGACCCGTTCACGCACGATAACGACCTTCTCCCGCCAATCCCGAACATGCTTGCTCACCAAGCACTTGACACCCCGGGACCACCCGAACAAGATGGAACGGGACGACCCGGATGAAGCACGTTTCCAAGCATCCCAGTAGTATCGCTAATTAGAGTTAGGCTCAGGAGTAGCCCAAGTGCAATGGTCCAAGCTCAAAAAGCGAGTTGAGTCCTTCTTCGCTTCAAGCGTCGTCGGCAGGGTGGAACTGCGAGTCACCAACTACCGGAAGAGCCACGACTGGGAAGGCCGGGCTTGGATCACTATCGACAAGGAAGAGATATGCAACTTCTGTACATGGAAGTACTTCGTCGAGCACGGGAAACTGAAACGGGACATCCAAGAGGCGAACAACGCGACAGAATGGTGGGAGCCGTCGCAGCGATCTGAATACTACTCCGCCATCGAGCAAGCAGACGACATCCTGGAGAAGCAAGGTCTCGTTTCTCAGTACTACTTCGAAGAGGCGCTGGAGACCTACCTTCAACTACCAATCGAAACAGCCCTCGCCTCGGACAATTTCATCCACCGTTCATTGGCCATCCTGGATCGCCGAACCGGAAAGCGAAGGCTATCCGAGTTCGAAACGAGGACCGATGAGCCCACGGTGGTAGCACGGTTGCTTGAGTTCCGGAAATCGCTTGAAGGCCTTACCGAGAAACCGCCTAACCTAGGTGTTTCAGCGGACCGCGACCCGCGCGAGCGCGGCTCACGTCCGCTGAACACCGATCGTTAGGGCATCGCAGGGCGAAGGTGAAGTACCTCCTCCTCCCGGGGCTCGATGGAACGGGCAGACTCTTCGA
>JALOLD010000001.1 GCA_025456145.1 Thermoanaerobaculales bacterium
ACCGGTCCGGACGCATCGCTGAGTCGACCCGGGTCACGTCGCCGACGTCAGCCGAGTCAGCGCAGCACGTCGAGGACCTGGCTCGGGGTAACGACCTGATCGGCCGGCAGGTCCACGGGTCTCGACTGGAGCCAGAGCCCGGTGACGACCTCGCGGCCCGCGACGAAGGGCAGTCGCTCGACTTTGCGCTCGAGGGCCTCCAACAACCCGCGGCCCTGCCGCGGCGCCGACCACTTGACCTCGCCGACCAACAGCGCCTCACCCGCGGCATCCTCGGCCACCAGGTCGACCTCCAGCGGTCGGCGGTCGCGACCGGCGCCCCACCATCGTCGGGCCGGTCCCCACCGCCGCCCCCCGAGCTCGATTCGGGTCGCGCTCCGCCGGGCCAGGTCCTCCCAGACGGTCGCCACGTGATGGGGCATCCCGCTCTCGACCTGCTCCGCGACGGCTTCGATCCGGCGAGCCTCGAGCGCCGATCGGCCGGGCTCGACGAAGCGGAACCAGAACCGCAGGAAGGGGTCGCGAATCCGGTACAGGGTTCTCTTGCTGCCGCGCTCCGGATCTCCGAAAGGAACCTCGCGCTCGACGAGGTCCATCTCCATCAGCCGCTGGAGCGGCCGGCTCAATGAGGTCGCGGGCCGCCCCATCCGGCCGGCGATCTCCGAGACCCGGTGGCAACCACAGCCGACCAAGCTGAGGATTGACGCCGCCTGGTTCGTGTCCCTCAGGTCGTCGAGCAGGAGCCGGCCAGGCTCCTCGTGGAGCACGCCCAAGGGGTCGAGGACGTTGGCCCGAACCGCCGTCGCCAGGTCGCGGTGGTCGGCCGCCAGCTCCCAGTAGCGGGGAACCCCTCCCCACACGGCGAACGCCTCGACGGCCGAGGCCGGGGACCTGAGCTCGAGGGCCTCCCCGATCCAGCCAGCCTCGAGAGGCTCGATCTTGAGGATCTCGGTCGCCCTCCCGTACAGCGGGGCGGAGTGGTCGAGGACCAGCCCCTGCATCATCCGCTGCGACGAACCTGCCACGAGGAGATGCACGCCCCGGCCCACGTCGGCGTCGACGTGTTTCTGGAGCAGGCTCGGCAGCTCCGGCGCCATGGCAACGAGTGACGGCAGCTCGTCGAGAATCAGCACAGTACCGGTCGGCGCGTCCCGCCACCATCGCGTCAGTAGAGACTCCCAGTCCGGGTATGCGACGCCGTCGAAGCCGACGAGGAGCTTGGCGATCTCCCGCGCCAGGCTGGCCCGCTGCAGCGTGGCGTCGCGGTCGTCTCCGACGAAGAACACCGACCCCTCCTCCGGCGCCACCTCGCGGAGGATCCGAGACTTGCCGAGCCGACGACGGCCGTACAGGACTCCCATCGCGCCCTCCCCGCGACGGATGAGGGTTCTCAGCCGCTCGGTCTCGGCGTCTCGATCCAGGTACGGAAGTCTCATGGGTTATGCACCTCATGCATTATGCTTCTGGTACATAATACCATAAGGACAGCGGCCAACCCGTGCCCGCCGGCGAGTTCGCGTCCGGCCCGAACCCGAACCTGTGCTCGTGCCCGATGGAACGGTTGGCAACGACAGCGATCCGTGGCGGCAGACCGCCTCAGCGATCGGCATCGGCGACGAGCCACCAAGGTCAGGCCGGACCGCAGGCGAAGCCAGGCAGGGGTGCCTGGCGCTCCAAACGCCGCCGGTGGCGGTTGGAGCGGCAGGCTTCCAGCCTGCCGTCACGGGCATGGGGACTGGAAAGGCATCGCGGGACGGGACGGCCGAAAGCGAGCAGCAACCTCGGGCACGGACGCGGACTCGGACGCGGACGCGGACGCGGACGCGGGAGCTGTCACAACCTTCCACGATGTGCGCAGCACATCGGTTGCAGCAAGGGCCGCCCGGCCCGGCGCAACGGGTCCCGGGACCGCTGGTGCATGGGGTAGACTCCCGCCGCCGCGTTGGAGGTCCGATGTACACAGCCGAGCTCGAGCTCGCCCGCGCCCTGGTGGCCGAGGCCTGCACCCTGACCCGCCGCGTCCAGGCCGAGATCGTCTCCTCCGGCGAGTCCCTCGCCAAGGGCGACCGCTCGCCGGTGACCGTCGCCGATCTCGCGGTCCAAGCGCTCGCCGGCTCGCGTCTTACCGGGCGCTTCCCGGACGACGGCCTGCTCGCCGAGGAGGACTCGGCGCCCCTGGCCGCCTCCCCCACCCTCGCCGCCCGGGTGCTCGAGCTGGTCCGCGGATCGCTACCCGGGCTCGCGCCCGGCGAGCTCGCCGAGGCCCTCGACCGCGGCGCCCACCCGGGCGGCGCCCGCGGCCGCCACTGGGTCCTCGACCCGGTCGACGGGACCAAGGGCTTCCTGCGCGGCGAGCAGTACGCCATCGCCCTCGCCCTGGTCGAGGACGGCCGGGTGGTGGTCGGCGCCCTCGGCTGCCCCAACCTGCCGCGGCCCGGCGAGCGCGGGGTCGGCGAGGGCTTCCTGTTCCACGCCTCGGTCGGCGGCGGCGCCTGGGCGACCCCCCTCGAGGGTGCTGGCCCGGTGGAGATCCGCGTCGACCGGATCGACGACCCGGCGGGCGCGGTCGTCTGCGAGTCGGTGGAGGCCGCCCACGCGGCGCACTCGACCCAGGCCGGGATCGCCCGTCGGCTCGGGATCACCGCCGTCCCCTACCGGATCGACTCGCAGTGCAAGTACGCGGTCCTCGCCCGCGGCGAGGCCTCGGTCTACCTGCGTCTTCCGCGGGATGAGAGCTACCGGGAGAAGGTCTGGGACCACGCCGCCGGCGCCCTCGTCATCACCGAGGCGGGCGGCCGGGTCAGCGACCTCGATGGCAACCCGCTCGACTTCTCCGCCGGCCGCCGCCTCGCCACCGGCCGCGGCATCGTCGCCACCAACGGCATTCTCCACGGGCAGGTTCTGGAGGCGTGTCGGGCCGAGCTCTCCGGTTGACGACCTCGCCGTCACAACCACGAAGACTCGAAGACACAAAGCAGAGCACCAAGTGGATGAATGTGATCGGCCATTGGCCGATCACGTTCATAGAGTCTTCGTGAATCCTCCGTGTCTTGGTGTCTTCGTGGTCGCGACGAGCTCGTGCCTACACCGGCGGCAGGACCGTCCCGGCGTGCTCGAACATCACCGCGCGCTGGCCGGTGGTGCAGGCCATGCAGGCCGGCGCGCCCTTGATGACCTTCTCCTGGAAGACGTCGATCGGCAGGTAGAACAGCCGGTCGACGCCGAGCTCGGTCTGGACGGCCTCGATGTCGCGGGCATAGCGGGCGCCGATCAGCTCGGACTGGGTCGGGGTGTTGATCCCCTGGAAGCACGAGTCGATGACCATCGGCCACAGGGTGCCGAACCAGATCGACCGGGCGCCGGCGGCGCGGAAGGCGCGGACGATCCGCGTGGCGTTGGTGCCGCGGACGATGCTGTCGTCGACGATGAAGAGGTTCTTGTCCTTGACCGAGATGGTGTCGACCCGGAAGTCGAGCATCGCCGCCTCGTCGCGCGCCTCCTGGGTCTCCTCCATGAAGATCCGGCCGCCGTAGCGGTACTTGGAGATCGGCGTCGCGTACTGGATCTGGACCGCGCCGCCGTTGAGCTCCTTCTCGAGCTTCTGGGCGAAGGCCTCGGCGCCGGGGATCGGCGAGTGCGGGATCGGGACCACCAGGTCGATCTCCCGGACGAGCTCGGGGACGGTATCGATGAGGTGCATGGCGAGCGAGCGCCCGGCCCGCCAGCGAAAGGTCCGGATCGGGTCGCCCATCATCTTCGACTCGACATCGGCGAAGTAGATCAGCTCGAAGGCGCAGGGCCGGGCGTCCTTCTGGAGGAGGGTGCGCTCGTCGAGCTCGAGGGCGCGGTCGACGAACAGCGCCGCGCCGTGGGGCACCTCCTCCTCGACCGCGAACCCGTTCTGCTCGAGGGCGAGGGTCTCCGAGGCGATCATCACCGTCGACCCGCCCGACCGCTCCCGCCGTCCGCGGACCATCGGCCGGAAACCGTGGGGGTCGCGGAAGGCGTAGAGCCCCGACGGGGTCGCCGCGACCGCCGAGTAGGCGCCGGTGACCCGCCTCTGGACCTCGGCGATCGCCTTGAAGACGACTTCCTTCTCCTCGGCGAGCGGGTCGGCCGCCCGGTAGTGCTCGATCCACAGCGCGAGCACCCGGAGCAGCGGCTCGGCGTCGCAGCTCGCGGTCAACCCCTGGCCGCGACGGCCGAGCTCGCCGGCGATCTGGTCGACGTTGGTGATATGGCCGTTGTGGGCCAGCGCGATCCCGGTGAAGGCGTCGAAGAAGGGCTGGGCGTTGGGCGCGCCGCCGCTGCCGAAGGTCTTGTACCGGGTGTGGGCGATCCCGACGTCGCCCTCGAGGTGGCCGAGGGGCTTGAAGATGTCGTCGGCCAGGCCCTCACCGCGCTCGAGGGCGTAGCGGCGGCGGACCGGGTCCCACAGAAAGAGCCCGGCGTAGGCCGGCCCGCGGTGCTGGAGGAAGTGGGCGCCGTTGCCGAGGTCCCTGACCACCGTCTGCCCGCTGCTGTTGATGACCCCGACGATGCCGCACATGCGCCCCTCCTGAAGGCGACACTATATCGCGGGTTTCGAGTTCTTAGTTTTAAGTTTTGAGTTTTGAGTTACATCGCAACGGCCCGAAACCGCGGCGCATACCCTTGCGATGTAACTAATAACTGAGAACTAAGAACTTAAGACTACTCTTCGTCTTGACGCTCGATCTCGCCGGTCATCGGCACGAAGCGGACCGGGATCACCGACCGCTCCTCGACCCCGCTGTCGGTCTTCTTGATGACCATCAGCTGCTGGTAGAAGTCGCCGAGGGGAATGACCATCCGGGCGCCGACCGCGAGCTGGTCGATCAAAGGCTGCGGGATCCGCTCCGGTGCGGCGGTGACGATCACCCCGGCGAAGGGCGAGGCCTCGGGCCAGCCGCCGTAGCCGTCGCCGCAGCGGACGTGGACCTTGTCGTAGCCGAGCCCGTCGAGGACCGCCTCGGCGCGCTCGCACAGCCGGGGCCGGATCTCGACCGAGTAGACCTCCACCCCCATGGCGGCGAGCACCGCCGCCTGGTAGCCCGAGCCGGTGCCGATCTCGAGCACCCGGTCGCCCGGACCGACCTCGAGCAGCTCGGACATCAGGGCGACGATGTAGGGTTGGGAGATCGTCTGGCCCTCGCCGATGGGCAGCGGCGAGTCGTTGTACGAGGCCTCGCGGTAGTCGTCGGGGACGAAGCGGTGCCGGGGCACCGATCGCATCGCGGCGAGCACCGCCGGGTCCTTGACCCCGCGGGTCTCGATCTGCTGCCGCACCATCCGCTCGCGGAGATCGGTCCAGTCGGGCTCGCGGCCGCCGCCGGCGTCCTGGCCGTTGGCCTGTTCACAGCCGACCACGGTCACTCCGAGGGCCGCTGCCAGGATGACGCACAACGCCGTTCGGGCGGTCTCGTGGGCTGATCTCATCGGCTGCCACGCTCCCCTGGTCCATCTGGCCTGTCCCCGCAGGATGAGGCGATGATCGTGATCGGATCGGCTCGTCGTCCTCATGGTAGTCCACCTCCGGTCCGGTTGCCACGGTGAAGGCGTGCAATTCCGGTGCCGTGCGAGTCGCCCCTGGGGGCGGTTCGGGGCGGCTGGCATCCGGCCTGCCATCTTGTGGGCGCAGCCATCCCTGCCTGCCGTCGGCCCGGCCCTCCCGCCCGAGTCGACCGCCCCCGCAGGCTGGAAGCCCGCGGCTACTAAGCGGCTCGACGACCGGCGCCCTCGGCAGGCGGGCCCTTGACACCCCTTCGGTGCCTGCTCACGATGGCGGAATGATGAAAACTCCCCTCATTGACGCCCACCCCGACGACCCATCCGAAGGCCTGTCCCGCCGCGAGCTCGTCGCCGGCGCCGCCCTGGCGACCGCCGGCCTGGCGGCCTCCCGGGTGGCCCGCTCGGCCGAGCCCGTCGTACCGCCGGTTGCCGTCGCCTCGGCCAACGGGCTCGAGGCGGTACGCCGGGCGGTCGCCGCGATGGAGGCCGGCGCCACCGCGGTCGAGGCCGCCGTCGAGGGCGTCGCCCTGGTCGAGGACGACCCCGACGACATCACGGTCGGCTACGGCGGGCTGCCCAACGCCGAGGGCGTCGTCCAGCTCGACGCCTGCTGCATGGACGGCCCGACCATGCGGGCCGGCGCGGTCGCCGCCCTCGAGGGCTTCCGCCACCCGGCGCGGGTCGCCTACGAGGTGATGCGCCGGACGACCCGGGTGATGCTGGTCGGCGACGGCGCCGCCGCCTTCGCGCGCAGCCTCGGCTACCCCGAGGAGGAGCTGCTGACCGACAAGGCCCGCAAGATTTGGCTCTACTGGAGGGCCAACATCTCGGACGGGGACGACTGGCTCACCCAGCCCGGCGAGACCGACGACCCGGACGTCAAGGCGTTCATCGCCAAGCACGGCGCGGTGCGCCCGACCGGCACCATCAACCTGTGCGCCCGCGACGCGGCCGGCAACCTCGGCGGCACCACGACGACCTCGGGGCTCTTCTTCAAGATCCCCGGCCGGGTCGGCGACTCGCCGATCATCGGAGCGGGGCTCTTCGTCGACAACCGGGTGGGCGCCGCGGGATCGACCGGGCGCGGCGAGTCGGTGATCCAGATCGCCGGCGCTCACACCATCGTCGAGCTCATGCGGGCCGGCAGGAGCCCCGAGGAGGCCTGCCTCGGCGCCCTCGAACGGATGGTCGATGCGACCCGCGTGCCCTACCTGCTCGACGGCAAGGGGCGGCCCGCCTTCGACGTCAAGTTCTACGCCGTCGACGCCGCCGGCCGGACCGGTGGCGCCGCCATGTGGTCGGGGGCGGAGTACGCCGTCTGCCGCAGCGGAGCGGCCCCGGCCCTCGTCGACTGCGCGTTCCTGTACAAGCGGGACCGGGACGACGCGTCGGGGTGAGCGAGACGGTCCGGCGGTCGCGCTGATCGGTGGCGCTGTCGCGGTCGCTCCCGGTCCCGCTCCCGCTCCCGTCTCGCAGACGCTCCGGGAACGCGTACCGCTTCTCAGAAGCACCGGCCTTCCGGGCCGCGCGGCCTGCATCGTAACTGGCGAAGATTACTCAGGGGCGCGCCCCCCGGGGGAGCCAGGCTGGACATTGTGCGCGAGGCGTAGCCGACGTGAGCGCGCCGCTGAGCACAATGTCGAGCCTGGCACGCCCGGTGAGCAACGGTGTCCGGGTACGGGTACCGCTTCTCAGAAGCACCGGCCTTCCGGGCCGCGCGGCCTGGACGGCCGGGCGGCCCGGCGTCGCGTCGCCGGCGCGGTCGCTCGTGACGAACCGGGAAAGCTGCGACCGCGCCGGCGCCGCGAGCGGCGGCCTGCATCGTAACTGGGGCAGATTGCTCAGGGGCGCGCCTCCCGGGGGAGCCAGGCTGGACATTGTGCGCGAGGCGTAGCCGACGTGAGCGCGCCGCTGAGCACAATGTCGAGCCTGGCACGCCCGGTGAGCAACGGTGCAGTCGGACCCGCGTTGGACCGTCCCCCGGCCCCTCCGCGAGCCGGAAAAGGCCCGGCGCCGCGACGTTTCGAGCGCGGGTCGGAGCTCTGGCACGGGGGTTGCGATGGCTCCCCGCGAAGGGAGGCCGCCATGACCAGAACATCCACCGCACTGCTCACCGCCGCCACATCGATCGCCCTCGCCCTGCCGGCCACCCCGGCGGGGGCCGACGGCTGGGTCGGGGTCGGGGTCTCGAGCCAAGGCATCGGCCTGTCGTTCGGCGTCTCCTCGGGCTGGGACCCCTGGGGCCCGGCCTGGTACGACCCGAGCTGGTCGTTCGGCTTCACCACCACCCTCGACGGGTATGGCGAGTGGGTCCGCGTCGACGGTCTCGGCCGGGTCTGGCGGCCCTGGGTCGTCGCGGGCTGGCAGCCCTACTCCTATGGCCGATGGGTCTGGACCTCGCTCGGCTGGACCTGGGTCGCCTACGAGCCCTGGGGCTGGCTCCCCCACCACTACGGCAACTGGGCCTACACCCGGGTCGGCTGGGTGTGGGCGCCGGGCACGATCTACCACCCGGGCAACGTCGTCTGGATGAGCTCGGGGGGCTATCTCGGCTGGGCGCCGTGTGCGCCGGTCGGTTGGAGCCACGCCCACCGCGGCTACCACCGCGGCTGGCACGACGGGTACGGCGCCGGTTACGCCGACGGCTGGGCCGACGCCAGGTATGCGACCTGGGTGCCGCGGAGCCACGTCGTCGACGAGTCGATCGCCCGCCACACCGTCGGCTACGAGGTCGTCGCCGCCTCGACCAGCCGTATCGGGGTGACCCGGCTGGACCGGGCCCCGGCCCGCAGCGAGGTCGAGCGGATGGCCGGCCGCCAGATCCCCGAGACGCGGATCAGCGAGCGGCGCGCGACGGTCGAAGGGCGCGAGGTCCGTCTCGTCCGGCCCGAGGGTCTCACCGACTCGGTCCGCCGGCACGCCGCCGCGACCGCCAGGACGGTCACCGCTTCCGCCTCCCGCAGCCGGGCCGCAGCGCCCGCGGCGCCGGCCGTCGCTCGCGAGGCGCCTCCGAGCGTCGAGCGGCGGACCACCAGGTCGCGGACCGTGAGCGAGCCCGGCTCGCCCCCGGCGAGGTCCCGGATCGAGGCGACGCCGACCGTCTCGTCGCGGCAGCCCGCCCGTCGCGAGCCGTCGACGACCGCTGCCGCCGAGCCGCGGGCCCGTACAACGACACCGGCTCGCGGGACGGCGCCGGCGCGGACCCAACCCGCCCCCGCGCGATCCGCCACGTCCGTCGAGCCGAAGACCACCGGGGCCGCCGCCGAGCCCACCGACACCGGTCGGCGACCCGCCCGCCGGGAGAACGCGTCGGGCTCGGCGAGCGCCCGGCGGAGCCCCGACCAGCCCGAACGGTCGGGCTCGGCGAAACGAACGCCGCCCGCTAAACGCAACGGGTGAACCACCGGGCGGGGGGTCTCGGCCCCCCGCCCCTTTCCCTGCTACGATTGACCCCGTGGACCCGCACGACCGACCGGGCTCGAGCGCGCACCGGACCCGCATCGACCGGGCGCTGCGGCGCTGCCTCGAGTGGAGCCGCAACGGACGCCACCTCAGGATCATCACCGAGGTCGACCGGGCCCTGCCCGCGATCGGCGACCAGCCCCGGCTCGAGGCCCAGCTCCTGATCTGGAAGGCCCAGGCCCACCTCGCCCTCGGCGACCCGGACAGCGCCTATCCCGCTGCCTCGCGATCCTGGAACCTCGACCCCTCGCCCCACGCCTGCCACCTGCTGTCCAACGCCCTCGCCGCGGTCGGCCAGCCCGATGATGCCGAGGAGCTGCTGAGGAGCGGCTGGGAGATCTTCCCCGAGGCCTTCCACCTCCCGGTCCAGCTCGCCATCCTGCTCGCCGACCAGGGGCGCCACCCCGAGGCCCTCGACGCGATCGACGAGCTGCCGCGAAGCGCCGCCCTCCCCGACGACCTCGGGGTCTTCCTGCTCGGCCTGCACGCCAACCTGCTCGCCGCGATGGGCCGCTGGAGCGAGGCCGACGGCGTCCTCCGCGCCGGTCGCACCGAGCACCCCGGATCGGACCTGCTCGAGGGCGCGCACACCAGCCTCGGCGAGGCGTGGGACCGCTTCCGCGCCCGCGAGACCCTCGCCGACTCGTGGCGGGACGGCCTGGTCGCTCTCGACGGCGTCGCCGCCGAGGTCGACGAAGCGGTCATCCGCCACGGCGGGGTCCACGACCTGCCCGTCCTCGTCACCCTCGCCGCCCGCCGCCTCTGGCGGGCCTATCTCGAGGGCCACGACCCGCACCCCCAGGCCCCGGAGGCATGGGGCCTCGCCCTGGTGCTCGCGGTGCTCGAGCTCGACGGAGAGCCGATCCCGGTCGCGATCATGGCGCGGCCCTCGAGGACCTCGGTCTCGACGACCCGCGCGGCCCTCGCCAGGTTCCGCCAGTTCCTCGGCACGCTCGAGCCCAGCCTGGCGCGGCGGGCCTTCGCCGGCCGCACGAACCCGCAGCTGGTCCGGTCGAGCACTCCTCCTGACGACCCGCGCCACGGAACCATCGTTCCGTTCCCGTCAACCTAGGGAGCGCGATCCGATGCGCGGGCCTTTCAATCCCCTCCGTCTCACCGCAGCGCTCCTGGCGATCGTCGTCGCGCTCACGGCGGGCCCGGCCGGCGCCGCCCAGCGCGACCACGCCGGGGTCGAGGTCGTCGCCGCCCCCGACGGGGTCAGGCTCGCCGTCGACACCGCTGACGTCGACCTCCGGCTGAGGACCGGCGACGTCGAGGCGATCGAGGTCGCGACCGTGCTCCACATCTCGGGGGTCGGCGAGGACCGGGCCGAGAGCTTCATCTCGAGCCACCTGCCGCGGATCGAGGTCGGCGACGGCCGGATCGCGATCACCATCGCCCCGGGCCGGGTCGGCTTTCTCGGTCTCGGTACCCTCACCGCCCGGGCCTCGCTCGGCCTCCTCGTCCCCCTCCACGTCCAGCCCGACCTCACGACCACCGGCGGCTCGATCACGGTCCGCGGCGATCTCGCCAACGCCCGTCCGCTCTACCTGCGCAGCACGAGCGGCGACATGGAGCTGGTCGGCGCCGCCCCCGCCGTCGACATCCGGTCGGCCTCGGGCAGCGCCCGGCTCGAGCTCGTCCGCCCGGCCGACCGGCTCTTCGCCCGGACCTCCTCGGGCGACATCACGCTGACCGGCGGCGCCCGAGAGGCCCACGCCGACACCGCCTCGGGGAGCGTCTCCCTCGCCAACCTCTCGGGCAACGCCGAGGTCGTCACCTCGACCGGCGCCATCACCCTGGGCTGGGACCGGATCGGGCCGGCGCACCGGGTGGTCGTCCGGAGCGACTCCGGCCGGATCCAAATCATCCTCCCCGAGGGGGTGTCGCCCCGGGGCCACCTGGCGAGCATCGGCGGCCGTATCCGCTCAGACTTCCCCGGGCTGGTCAACTCCTCCGGCGACGAGATCGAGCTGAGCGGCGACGGACCCGAGGTGATCGTCGACTCGGCGTCGGGGGACGTCACGCTCAGCGCAGGCGCGTGGTGGGGCGGCGCGACGGGCGGTCAGCGATAACGCCTCGCAGAACCAAACCGAGCGGATCGCGTTGTACTGTGCAGGAGCCGGCCTCCGATCCGGCCGGTCATGGAGAGCAACGATGAAGCACCCCGGAATCGCCGCTGTCACCACCGTCGTCGTCCTCTCGGGAGCGGGCCTCGCCTGGTCCGGCGAGCCCCGGACCCTCGCCGGAACCGCCCCGGCCGCCGGGCTCGAGACCGTCCAGCTCGACGCCGGGGTCGGCGACGTTACGATCTCCGCGGTCGACGGCGCGGCCGAGGTCGCGGTCGAGGTCCGTCTCGAGCCGCGCCGGGGCGGGTTCTTCTCGTCGATGAAGAAGGCCCAGCGCGAGGTCGACTCCGCCGAGCTGAGGATGGACGCCTCGAAGGGCGTGCTGCGGCTCGAGGTCGAGACCGACACCGACGACCACCACTTCGAGGAGACCTGGACGGTCACCCTGCCGGCCCGGCTCGGGCTCGACCTCGATCTCGGGGTCGGCGAGGTCGAGATCCGCGGCGTTACCGGCGGTCTGACCGTCGATTTGGGGGTCGGCGACCTCCTCGCCGAGGGCGTGTCCGGTGACCTCGAGATCGAGCTCGGCGTCGGCGACGCCAAGGTCGTCGCCTCGGCCGCCGACTACGGCTCGGTGTCGGGCTCGGGAGGGGTCGGCGACGCCCGCCTCACCGTCCGCGGCGAGCAGATCTCCTCATCCGGCTTTGTCGGCCACTCGGCGGAGTGGACCGGCAACGGCGAGCAGACGATCACCATCTCGGTGGGCGTCGGCGACGCCAGGGTGATCCTGGAGTAGCGGCTCGGACGTCAGACGTGAGAGGTGAGACGTGAGACGTGAGAGGTAAGACGCAGGTCCCGGAACACCGGGCGTCTCACTCCTCGCTCCTCACCCTTCACTCCTCACTACTCACTCCTCACCCCTCACTCGTCTCCCCCGCCGTCGGCCTCGAGCATCCACTTCGCGCCGAGCCGGGCCAGCAGGAAGCTGACGATCGCCAGCACGACCAGCATGACCAGGCCGATGAGCTGACCCTGGAAGCCGGTGTACCAGGCGTGGGCGTGCTCTTCGAGCACGGCGGTTCCGGCGACGTCCTCGAGCCAGAAGTCGACCCCTACGCTGACGTGCTGGATGAGGGCGCCGAGCTTGGGCACCCGGAAGACCGCGCTGATGATGCCGAAGATCGCCGCCCCGGCCATCAGACCGGAGGCGATGAGGATCCCCTGCTCTGCTCGCGCCTCGCGGACCTTGTCGGAGCCGCCGGTCTTCGAGACCAGCCAGGCGACCGCCGCGCCGGCGAGCACCGCCGCGTTGATCGAGATCGGGAGGTACATGCCGAGGGCGAAGGCGAGCATCGGGACGCCGCTCATGAAGAGCATCAGCGCGACCACGCCGCCGAGCGCGTAGAGCAGCCACGGCTGGTTCGCGGGATCGCTCATCAGCCCGTTCGAGACCGCTGCGATCATGTTCGCCTGGGGCGCCGGCAGCACCCGCTCGTTCGACACCATGAGCCCGGTCGCCGGGTCCTCGACGACGAAGTGATAGGCGCTGTCCATGAGCGGGATGACCGCGGCGACGACGAGGGCCGACACGACCATCCCGAGGAACTTCCAGCGCTCCTGGTTGCGCGGCGTCGAGCCGAGCCAGTAGCCGATCTTGAAGTCGGTGATGAGCGCGCCGGAGGTCGACAGCGCGGTGCACACCGCGGTCCCGATGATCAGCGCGATGATCATCCCGGCGGTGCCCCTGAGGCCGATCAGGATCATGCAGCCGATCGCCAGGACCACGGTGATCAGGGTCATCCCCGAGACCGGGTTGACCCCGACGATGGCGATCGCCTGGGCGGCGACCGGGGTGAAGAGGAAGCTCAGGAGGAAGCCCACGACCATCCCGACGGCGCCGAACTTGAGGCTGGCGCCGAGGCCGTAGGCGGCGGCGCCGCCGTCCCCCGGGGTGATCATCGCGACGACGAAGAACAGCGCGCCGAGGCCGAGGGTGCAGGCCGCCTGGATCAGCAGCACGTTCTTGGGCGTCATGTCGAGCTGGGTCCGCTCGGCCGTCGCCGAGGCGGCGTGCGAGGCCTTCGAGAAACCCTTGAAGCCGAGGGTCACCGACGAGGCGACGATCTTCCCCATCCGGAGGATGCCGATGATCCCCGAGACCGCGATGGCGCCGATCCCGATCGGCTTGACAAAGGCGCCGAAGATCGCCGGGGCGCTCATCTCGGCGATCCGGAAGGTCGTCCCGGCAAAGGCGAAGCTGTCGATCGACCGGCCGAAGGCGTAGATCAGCGGCACCATGACGAGCATCGCGAGCACCGAGCCCGAGGCGATGATCGAGGCGTAGCGGATGCCGATGATGTAACCGAGGCCGAACAGCGCCGCGATCGCGGTCAGCTGGACCTCGATCCGCAGACCCGAGCCGATCCCGCCGAGCAGGATCGAGCTCGAGAGGTTGGCGTTCCACAGGTGGAGGGCCTCGATCGAGAAGTCGAAGATCGCGCCGACCGCGAACGAGATGAGCAGGATCTTGCCGGCCCCGCCGGCCGAGCTCTCGCCGGTCACGAGGATATTGTTGATCGCGGTCGCCTCGGGGAAGGGCAGCTCGCCGTGGAGGTCCTTTACGAAGTACTTGCGCAGCGGGATGATCAGCACCACGCCGAGCGAGCCGCCGATGAAGCAGGCGAGGAAGATCTGCCACCACGAGACGTCGAGCCGGTTGATGTACATGGCCGGAACGACGAAGGTGGCGCCGGCCGCGACCACGCCGGCGGCCTGGCCCACCGACTGCACCATGACGTTCTCGAGGATGGTGCTCCGGATCGCCTTCATCTTGCCGAAGAAGATCGCCAGGATGGCGATCGGGATCGAGGCCTCGATGGCGTTGCCGGCGCGCAGGGCCATATAGGCGCAGGCGGCGGTGAAGAGCACCACCATGGCGACGCCGACGCCGATCGACCAGAGGGTGACCTCGGGGCGGAGATCGGTCGCCGGCACGACCGGCTGGTAGACCTCCCCGGGCTCGAGCTTGCGGTAGGCGTTGGCGGGGAGCAGCTTCGACTTCACCGGCTTCGACTCGTGCATGGGACCTCCATCGCGGGCTCGAGCGATAGTAGCGCAGAAGCCTCGACCGGGACAGGGTCGCCGGCCCCGCCGTCGGTCAGAGGAGCGCCTGCTCGAGGGCCGCGACGAGCTCGTCGCCGCTCGAGAAGCGGCGGAGGTCGGCCGGCGGCTCGCCGTCTGGCCGGCTGATGCTCCAGCTCGCACAGGTCCACACCGGGACCGTGGCCTTGAGGGCCAGCGCGATCTCCGACAGCGTACCGGGCCCGCCGCCGATCGCCACGCACAGCGACGCCGAGAGGACGTTGAAGGCGTTGCGCGCGCTCCCCGCCCCGGTGAAGACCGCGAGGTGGACCCAGGGGTTCGGGTAGCCGCCGCCCGGGTGGGCGTTGGGGAGCACCGCCAGGGTCAGCCCGCCGGCCCTGACCGCGCCGCGGCAGGCCGCGGCCATCACCCCCGGCCCGCCCCCGGTCAGCAGGACCCACCCGCAGCGCGCCGCGGTCGCGCCGACCCGCTCGGCGAGGGCCTCCTCCTCGGGCGAGGCGACGCTGCCGCCGAGCACCGCGAGGACCTGCATGCGAACCGATTTCACGACACGAAAATACCCCATTCCGGTTCGTCCGGCCTGCGGTGGGCGACCACAGGCCGGACGAACCGAACCAAAGGAAGAGCCCGGGTGCGGGGCACCCGGGCTCGGTGTCGTTCTCCGTTACGGGACCGGGCTACCGCATCAGCACGAGGGCGACGCGACGGTTCTGCGACCGACCCTCGGCGGTGCCGTTGTCGGCGATCGGCTTGAACTCGCCGTACGAGGTGACGTTCATCCGATGGAGGGGGAAGCCCTTCTCGGAGCCGAGATACCTCATGACCGCTTCGGCGCGCCGGTAGCCGAGGCTCAGGTTGTAGCTCTCGCTGCCGATGCTGTCGGTGTGGCCCTGGATCTCGAGGTAGGCGCCGATGTTCTTGGCGATCACCTTCTCGGCGAAGGCGTCGATGGCGGCCTTGGCCTCGTCCGACAGGCTGTAGTTGTCGAAGCCGAAGCGGACATCCTGGTCGGTCAGCAGCACCTCGGCGATGAAGGTCCCCTCGGCGAGCTTGCCGGCGGCCTGGGCGCGCTCGAGCGCCTCCTTCGCGGTGACCGACAGCTTGTCGAGCTGGGCCTGCATCTCGGCGTCCTTCTGATGCAGCGCCGAGATCTCCTTCTGGTTGGTCTCGACCGAGGTCTGAACCTCGCCGATCTTGCCGTTGGTCACGGCCTCGGAGTTGGCGACCTGCTCCTGCACGTACTTCTTGGACGCGCAACCGGTGACGGCGAGACCCGCCACGAGCAGAATGACGACCGCCGGGGAAACGAACTTCCGCATCATTCACCTCCAGTGATTCGTTACCGTGTTTCTCTCGATGCGCATCGGATGCATCGCGGAACAGACTATAGCACAGACCCGGACGATTGCGCGCCAGAACACCACTTTTCAACCCTGCCCGGGCCGATTTCTCAGAATCCCTCGAGGCAGACCGGGTCGGCGGCCGTGACCTCGGCCGCACAGGCGACCACGCCGTCCGCCAGGCTCACCAGCACCGGGGTCTGGAGGAACCAGTCGACGCCGGAGGGTAGCTCGGCCAGCCGGCAGGCCCCGCACACGAAGGGCTGGAGGCCCTCGGTCGGGAAGCCGGCCCGCTCGGGCACCGCCACCGCGGTCGTCGGCGCGGGTGGCTCGCCGGCGAAGTACACCTCCATGAGCTCGTGGCAGTGCTCGCAGTCGAGACGGTAGAACAGGACGAGCTGCTGGCCGGTCCCGATGTCCTCCGGGAGACCGCGGATCCACCCGGCGATGTCGAGCTCTTCGAAGCGCCGGCCGATCCAATCGTCATACACCGGGAGGAAGTAGCCCTCGGCGGGCGCGGCCGGCTGCTCGGTGGCCCGCCGCTCGGCGGCCGGCGCCGGCGACGCCGCCTGAGCGGGGAAGAAGGCGACCGCGATGCTGACCGCCGACCACAGGCCGGCGGCGACCACGTGCCGGGTCGGCAGCGAAGGCGGCACCCTGAGCGCCGCGACGCCGCGGGCAACGACGACGAGACAGACCAGGAAGGCGACGTCGGTCGCCAGGGTCACCCAGGGCGGGACCTGGACGGCGCCGAAGCAGCCGCAGCTCGAGGCGCCGAGCGCGAGGTCGCCGATCAGAACCGGCACGAACGCGGCGAGCATGGCAATCCCCACCGGCCGGGCGAGCCCGGGGACGAGGACCATGACGCCGGCCACGACGAGCTCGGCCGCGATCGACATCTCGAGCACGTAGCGCAAGTCGATGCCGATCCCGCCGAGCCACTTGACCAGGGCGGCCGGGAGGTTCGACGGGCTGCCGTCGACCAGCTTGAGCACCGCTCCCGCGCCGAGCCAGAGCGGGATCGCGACGCGCGCCACCAGGACCGCGATCGCGGATCGCAGCCGGCCGGCGGGTCGTCCACCAGAGTTTGTCATCACGTGGTCTTCCTCCCTGGGGTGTCAGACTAGCGGCGTCGTCGCCGGCCGGCGGCGAGCCGTGGCACGGTTTTTACCGGTTATTGACCCGACCGCCTCCCGTTCGACCTCGCGGGTTACGGAAGGTCGCCACCGCCCAGCGACCGCCAGACCTCGGCCTCGAGCCGCGTCGCCGCCTCCGCGGTCGCGGCGAGGGCGTCGTCGGCGCGGTCGAGCATCGCCGCCGCCTCGGGATCGTCCTTCATCTCCTGGAGGTTGATCCGGACGTTCATCGCGGCGCCGAGCGCCGCGGCCCGAGCCATCGCCGCACCGACCCCGGCATCCGATGCCGACGCGCCCATCCCGAGATCGCGGGCCCTGCCGCACAGGGCGACGATCTCCGGGCAGGCCTCGACGACCTCGAGGGGCACCCGCGCCGCGCCGAGCGTCGCCTCGCGGATAGCCGCCGCCTTGCCCGCGCCGCTCGCGCGGTTAGCGTCCATCAGCCGCTGGAAGGCCCAGGTGTCCTCGTCGATCGCGTCGAGCAGCCGCTGCTTGAGCTCCTGACCGCGGACCGCGACCTCCTCGAGCTCTCCCCTGACCCCGGCGAACGCCTCCTTGGGATGGGGCAGGTTGGCGACCATCGCGGCGAGGGCCGCGCCGAGGGCGCCGGCCAGGGCCGCCACCGAGCCGCCCCCCGGCGCGGTCGAGTCCCGCGAGGTCTCGTCGGCAAAGCCCTGGAGGGTCAGGCTGGCCAGGGGACGGGTCGGAGCGAGGACCCGCTCGATGATCTTCTCGGCGGGGTCGAAGGGGGCGACGTCCTCGAGCCCGAGGCTGCGCACCGCGGCGTGGATGACGTCAGTCTCGGGAACGCCCGGCGAGCGCTCCATCCGCCGCAGATAGTGCCGGCCGGCGTCGAGCATCGACTGCTTGGGGACGAGCCCGACGAGCTCGGAGCCGGTGACCCGCATCCCGCGGGCGCGGGCGGCCTCGTCGCAGGCGTCGAAGGCGGCGTGGACCGGGGTCACGTCGAGGTCGACCAGGTTCATCGACACCTGCGCACAGCCGTACTCGGGGATCGTCCAGCCGACCGCCCGCACCGCCTTGAGCATCCCGGGCTGCTTGATCTTCGTCCCATCCGGCCCGTCGACCGTCCGCCCCGCCTCCCGGACGTCGAAGGCGACCCGGTTGGCCCACCGCTTGTCGGTGACGTTGAGGTCGACGTTGTAGGCGACGAGGAACTTGCGCGCCCCGGTGACCATCGCGCCGAAGCGCGGCACGAACTCGGCCGGACCGAAGTCGGGCGCGAACTCCGGGGTCGCGAGCTTGGCGGCGAGGGCCTCGTACTCGCCCTTGCGGATGTCGGCGAGCGACCGCCGCTCGGGCCGGGTCGCCGCGTACTCGTACAGGAACACCGGGACGCCCAGCTCCTCCCCCACCCTCCGACCGAGCCGTTGGGCGAGGCGGACGCAGTCGTCCATGGTCTGATCCGCGACCGGCACGAAGGGGCAGACGTCGGTCGCCCCCTGCCGGGCGTGGGCGCCCTTGTGAGTCGTCATGTCGATGAGCTCGTACGAGCGCTTGACCAGCTGATAGGCAGCCTCGAGGACCGCCTCGGGCTCGCCGACGAAGGTGATGACGGTCCGGTTGGTCTCCTGACCGGGGTCGACGTCGAGCAGCTTGACGCCGGCGACCGACTCGGCGGCCGCCGCGACGGCGTTGTAGATCTCGGGGTTTCGGCCTTCGGAGATGTTCGGCACGCACTCGACGATCTTCATCAGTCCTCCGGTGGTGGCGACGGTCGGCTCGGGATCAGCCCGCCGAGACCTCGCGCAGGTCGTTTTCCACCATCATCTTCACCAGCTCGGGCAGGCCCACCTTGGGCGACCAGCCGAGCTCGGTGCGCGCCCGCGTCGGATCGGCGAGCAGGGCGTCGACCTCGGCCGGCCGGAAGAAGCGCGGGTCGACCTCGACCCGGACGATTCCGCTCGCGGCGTCCCGTCCGACCTCCTCGACGCCGTGACCGCTCCACTCGAGGCCGATCCCGACCTCGGCGAAGGCGAGGTTGCAGAAGTCGCGGACCGAGTGGTCGACCCCGGTGCCCACGACATAGTCGTCGGGCCGGTCGGTCTGGAGCATCAGCCACATCGCCTCGACGAAGTCCCCGGCAAAGCCCCAGTCGCGCCGGGCGTCGAGGTTGCCCAGGGTCACCCGCTGCCGGCGGCCGGTCGCGATCTCGGCCGCCGCCCGGGTGATCTTCCGGGTCACGAAGTTCTCGCCGCGGCGCGGCGACTCGTGGTTGAAGAGGATGCCGTTCGAGGCGTGCAGGCCATAGGCCTCACGGAAGTTGACCACCGCCCAGAACGAGTAGAGCTTGGCCACCGCGTAGGGCGAGCGCGGGTGGAACGGTGTCGTCTCCCGCTGCGGCACCTCGTGGACCTTCCCGTAGAGCTCGGACGACGAGGCCTGGTAGAACCGAGCCTCGGGGACCTCGCGCCGCACCGCCTCGATCAGCCGGACGGTTCCGAGACCGGTGACATCGCCGGTGTAGGTCGGCATCCTGAAGGAGATCGCCACGTGCGACTGGGCGGCGAGGTTGTAGACCTCGTCGGGCCGCGCCTCGTGGAGGATGGTGGTCAGGGACTCGGCGTCGCCGAGGTCGCCGTAGTGCAGCCGGAACCGCTCGCGCAGCTCCGGGTGCGCTCTCAGGTGGTCGATCCGCTGACGGTTGACGGTCGAGGCACGACGGACCACGCCGTGGACCTCGTACCCCTTGTCGAGGAGGAGCTCGGCCAGGTAGGACCCGTCCTGCCCGGTGACGCCGGTGATGAGCGCTTTTCGTCGCATGGCGCAGATTCTACCATCCGCTACCGGACCCTCCCGGGTCCCGCCCACCGGCTCCCCAGGGGAACGGTCGACGCGGCGCTGCGCTACCATCTCCCGCGATGGACGGCGCCTGGACCCCTCTCCGTGTGCTGCAGTGGAGCCTGATCGCGATCGGTCTGGCGCTGGTCGGCTTCTGGTCGGGCGCCCACCTGCACGGCTGGCTCGGCGGGAGGGCGGCGATCGAGAGCTTCGCCGAGGCCCGCGCCTCGGCCCTCCTTCCGGTCGAGCCGGCCGCTGAGACGCCGAGCGGGCTGCCGGTCGACCTGCCGGTCGACACGACGCTCTGGGCCGAGGACCGGATCGCCGAGTACGAGGCCAGCCTCTCGCACGAATTCGAAGCTCCGCTCGCGGTGCTCCGGATCCCCAAGATCGGTCTCGAGGTCGCGGTCCTCGCCGGCACCGACGAGCTCGCGCTCAACCGCGGCGTCGGCCACATCGCCGGTACGCCGCCTCCCGGCGCCGGCGGCAACTGCGGCATCGCCGGCCACCGCGACGGCTACTTCCGCGGTCTCAAGGACATCGCGATCGGCGACGCGATCGAGCTCGAGACCCTCGATGGCGCGGCGACCTACGAGATCACCGAGATACTGATCGTCAAGCCGAGCGACGTCTGGGTTTTGAACCCCACCGCGGCGCCGTCGCTCACCCTCGTGACCTGCTACCCCTTCTACTTCGTCGGCTCCGCACCGCAGCGCTTCATCGTCCGCGCCGAGCGCTCCACCGAGTAGCCGGGCTCGCGGCGAGACCGAGAGCCCTCTCACCGCTCACCACGATCGCCGAGGCACCGAGACACAGAAGGCACCGAGAGATGAAGCAACCGTCCGGTTGCTCCCGCTTCGTGTTCTTCTTCGTGTCTTCGTGCCTTGGTGGTTGTGACGTTGAGCCGCGCGACCCGCCTACCGGTCGGTGCGGTAGTTGGGCGCCTCCTTGGTGATGACGACGTCGTGGGCGTGGCTCTCCTTGAGCCCGGCGGCGGTCACCCGGACGAACCTCGCGGTGCGGTGGAGCTCGGCGATCGAGGCGCAGCCGGCGAGCCCCATCCCGGCCCGCAGGCCGCCGATCAGCTGGGTCAGCTGGTCGGCGAGGGGTCCCTTGTACGGGACCATGCCCTCGATCCCCTCCGGGACCAGCTTCGACATCTCCTCGCCCTCCTGGAAGTAGCGGTCGCGCGAGCCCACCGCCTCCTTCATCGCCCCGATCGACCCCATCCCCCGGTAGGCCTTGAACGTCCGGCCCTGATAGAGGATCTGCTCGCCCGGCGACTCCTCGACCCCGGCGAAGAGCGAGCCGATCATCACCGCATCGGCGCCGGCGGTGAGCGCCTTGCTGATGTCGCCGGAGAACCGGACGCCGCCGTCGGCGATCACCGGGACCCCGTGCTCGTGGGCGACCCGTGCGCAATCCTGGATCGCCGTGATCTGGGGCATCCCGGCCCCGGTCACGATCCGCGTGGTGCAGATCGAGCCGGGGCCGATCCCGACCTTGACCGCGTCGACGCCGATCGCCACGAGATCGCGAACCGCCGCCGCGGTGGCGATGTTGCCGACGATCAGCGGCGTCGCGGGGAAGTCGCGCTTGACCCGCTCGGCGGCCTCGAGCACGCCGCGCGAGTGGGCGTGCGAGCTGTCGAGGCAAAGCAGGTCGACCTGACGCTCGATGAGCGCCGCGCAGCGCTCCGCGAGATCGCCGGAGACGCCGATCGCCGCCGCCACCCGGAGCCTGCCGAGATGGTCCTTGCAGGCGACCGGGTAGTCCTGGGCCTTCTTGATGTCCTTGACGGTGATCAGACCCTTGAGCCGACCGTCCTCGCCGACGATCAGGAGCTTCTCGATCCGGTGGCGGTGGAGCAGGGCCTTGGCCTCGTCGAGGGTCGTGCCGACCGGCGCGGTGACCAGGTCCTCCTTGGTCATGAAGTCCGAGATCGGGCACTCGACCTCGGTGCAGAACCGCAGGTCGCGGTTGGTCAGGATGCCCTTGAGCCGGCCGTCGGGGCCGATCACCGGAAGCCCCGAGATGTGGAAGTGGGCCATCACGTCGAGGGCGTCCTGGACCGACTGCTCGGGTCGGACGGTCACCGGGTCGACGATCATCCCCGACTCCGAGCGCTTGACCCGGTCGACCTGCTCGGCCTGGCGCGTCACCGACATGTTCTTGTGGACGACGCCGATCCCCCCGTGCTGGGCCATCGCGATCGCCATCTTCGACTCGGTGACCGTGTCCATCGCCGCCGACACGATCGGCAGGTTGAGGGTGATCCCGCCCCGGGCCACCGTGGTCGTGACGTCGACCAGGTTGGGGTGGACCTCGGACCTCGCCGGCACGAGCAGCACGTCGTCGAAGGTCAGACCGATCGGAATCGACTCGTCCATCGCCTAGCCCTCCCCTTCCGCGGCGCCGTGGCACTTCTTGTACTTCTTCCCCGAGCCGCAGGGGCATGGGTCGTTGCGCCCGACCTTCGGCTGGCGACGGCGCACCGTCACCGGTGCGGCGGGCTGCCCGACCGGGGTGTTGGCCGCCCTCTCCTGCTGCTCGTGGGACGCCCTGAGGGCCTGCGCCTCCGGGTGGGACATCGTCGTCGTCAGCGGCCGCCGGCGGTGCTCCATCTTCTCCACCGGTTCGGCGTGGTAGAGGAACTTGACGACGTGGTCCTCGATCCGCTCCCACATCTCCTCGAACAGCGCGAAGGACTCGCGCTTGTACTCGACGAGGGGGTTGCGCTGACCGTAGGCGCGCAGCCCGATCCCCTCGCGCAGGTGGTCGAGGGCGAGCAGGTGGTCCTTCCACTGCCGGTCGACCGTGTCGAGCAGCAGGAAGCGTTCGAGCCGGGCGAAGCTCTCGTCGCCGAAGCGCTCGACCCGGGTCGCGTAGTGCTCGCGGGCGCCCTCGACGAGGCGGCTCTCGAGATCGGGGCGCGAGATCGTCTGCCAGTCGACTCCGAGGTCCTCGACCCTGAGCCCGAAGTAGGCCCGGTACTCGGTGTCGAGAGCCGCGGTCTCCCAGTCGTCCGGGTCGGCCTCCTCGGGGCAGAAGCGGTCGACGAGGGAGGCGATGATGTCGCCGACCACCCGTTCGATGTAGTCCCGGCCCTCGACCCCCTCGAGGATCCGGCGCCTGAGCCGGTACACCGCGTCGCGTTGCTTGTTCATGACGTCGTCGTACTCGAGCAGGTGCTTGCGCATCTCGAAGTTGCGGCCTTCGACCTGGGTCTGCGCCCGCTCGATCGACTTGGTGACCATCTTCGACTCGATCGGGACGTCGACCTCCATCCCGAGCCGGTCCATCATCTTCCGAACGCCCTCGGAGGCGAAGATCCGCATCAGGTCGTCGTCGAACGACAGGAAGAACCGGGTCGCGCCGGGGTCGCCCTGGCGGCCGGACCGGCCGCGCAGCTGGTTGTCGATGCGCCGCGACTCGTGCCGCTCGGTGCCGATGATCTGGAGCCCGCCGGCCTCGAGGACCTTGCGCTTCTCGTCGGCGCACAGGCCGGCGTACTTCGTCAGCGCGGCGGCGTGGGCCTCGGCGTCCTGCCCGGGATCGGCCTCCATCCGCGCCAGGCCCTCGGGGTTGCCGCCCAGGACGATGTCGGTGCCGCGCCCCGCCATGTTGGTCGCGATCGTCACCGCGCCGAGCCGACCCGCCTGGGCGACGATGTCGGCCTCGCGTTCGTGGTACTTCGCGTTGAGGACGACGTGCTTGACCTTGCGCCGCTGGAGCAGCTTGCTGAGCCGCTCCGACTTCTCGATCGACACCGTGCCGACCAGGACCGGCTGGCCCCGCTCGTTGCACTCGGCGATCTCGTTGATGACCGCCCGGTACTTCTCCTCCTCGGTCCGGTAGACGAGATCGGGATGGTCGTCCCGCACCATGTCGACGTTGGTCGGAATGACCGCCACGTCGAGGCCGTAGATCTTCTCGAACTCCTCCGCCTCGGTCTCGGCGGTACCGGTCATCCCGGCGAGCTTGTCGTACATCCGGAAGTAGTTCTGGAGGGTGATCGTGGCGAGGGTCTGGTTCTCCGACTGGATCTTGACCTTCTCCTTGGCCTCGACCGCCTGGTGGAGGCCGTCCGACCAGCGCCGACCCGGCATCAGACGGCCGGTGAACTCGTCGACGATGATGACCTCGCCGTCCTTGATGATGTACTCGCGGTCGCGCTGGTAGAGGGCGTGGGCCCGCAGGGCCTGGTTGACGGCGTGCAGCAGGTCGGTCTGCGAGGGGTCGTAGAGGTTTTCGACGCCGAGAAACCGCTCGGCGTGGGCCATCCCGGCATCGGTCAGGGTCGCGGTGCGCGACTTCTCGTCGACGATGAAGTCGCCGGTCACCTCCTTGTTGCCGTGCTTGTCCTCGATCTCCTCGCCCTTGACGAGCCTGGGGATGATGGCGTCGACCCGGTAGTAGAGATCGACCGAGATCTCGGACGGACCGGAGATGATGAGCGGCGTCCTCGCCTCGTCGACCAGGATCGAGTCGACCTCGTCGACGATCGCGTAGACGTGGCCGCGCTGGACCATCCGCTCGAGCTCGAACTTCATGTTGTCGCGCAGGTAATCGAAGCCGAACTCGTTGTTCGTCCCGTAGGTGACGTCCGAGCGGTAGGCCTGCTGCCGCTCGGCGTCGTTCATCTGATTCTGGATGCAACCGACCGACAGCCCGAGGAACCGGTAGATCCGGCCCATCCACTCGGCGTCGCGCCGCGCCAGGTAGTCGTTGACGGTGACCACGTGCACGCCGCGTCCGGTCAGGGCGTTGAGGCTCACCGGCAGGGTCGCCACCAGGGTCTTGCCCTCTCCGGTCTTCATCTCGGCGATCCGCCCCTCGTGGAGCACGATGCCGCCCATGAGCTGGACATCGAAGTGGCGCATCCCGACCGACCGTCTCGCCGCCTCCCGGACCAGGGCGAAGACCTCGACGAGCTCGGCGTCGAGCGCCTGCTGGACGATCGGCGTCCGTTCCTTCGGATCGTCCGGGAGGTCCCGGGTCCCGGCCCGCACCCGCTCGCCCGCGGCCTGGAACCGCCCCCGGATCCCGTCGTCGGACAGCGCCGAGATTTCGCCCTCGAGCGCGTTGATCGAGCCGATGATCGGCTTCATCCGCTTCGCGTCGCGCTCGTGCTTGGTACCGATCACCAAGCTGATGGCCTTTTCCACCAGGTTCATCGTTGTCCCCTGTCAATCGCTGATCGTCGTCCGGGGCCGGTGGCCGACTCCGGACCCGGCTGCGACGGTGACGGCAGGGTAGATGAGCCGGAGGACGATTTCAACGCTCGGATCGTGGGCGCAGCCCGGGCTGTGGCGCACCGAGGCCGGACGCCGGATCCATGGCCGGAGGCGACCCGGTGCCCGGCTCGGCCAACCAGCAGGTCAGAACCGGTCGAGGATGAAGTACAGCGGGTTCTTAGCCTGACCGTCCTCGTGCACCTCGTAGTGGAGGTGCGAGCCGGTCGAGCGGCCGCTGTTGCCGACCGTTCCGATCACATCGCCGCGACGAATCTCGTCCCCGAGCTCGACGCGCATCTCGTGGAGGTGACCGTACAGGGTGGTGAAACCGAAGCCGTGCGAGATCCGGATGGTCCGGCCGAGGCCCCCGTTGTTGCCGGCGAAGACCACGATGCCGTCAGCCGGGGCGAGAACCGGGGTGCCCCTTCTCGCCGAGATGTCGAGGCCGCGGTGGAACGCCCGCCGGCCGGTGATCGGGTCGTTTCGGCTGCCGAAGCCGTCGGTCAGCACCCCAACCACCGGCGAGACAGTCGGGGTCGAGGCGAGGGCCTCGCCGGTCTCGGACAGCCTACGGTCGACGTTGGCCAGCTGCTGGTCGATCCACGTCCCCTGCAGCCTGAGGCTCTCGGGAGTGTCCGGCAGGCGGTCGTAGGGACCCCCGCTGCCCACCTGCCGGTCCGATCCCGCGCTGGCGACCGCACCGGCCGGGTCGAGCTGCATCCCGGCGGCGAGCGCGAGCCGCGCGGTCCGCTCCTCGAAGTCGTCGAGCCGCGCCTGAACCTCGGCGATCGTCCTGGAGAGCTCCTGGTTGACCTCGGCGAGCTCGTTGTTCTCGGCCTCGAGGCGCTGAACCTGGGCCCGCCGGTTTACCGCGTTCCCCGAGTAGCCGATCGCGACTAGGCTGAGGAGCAGGGCGACGACCAGGGCGCCGATCGCAGCCACCAGGGTCCTCGTGGAGAACGAGAACTTGATGAACCTCGCCTGGCTGTGCGGTACGATGATGACAGTGTTCAGTCGTCCCGCCACGTCCCCCCTCCACTAGGACACACCCGACTTGCGCTGGGCTGCGTCGCCCGCCGATTATGGCAAGCCGATTTCCGCGATGTCAACCACTGGAAGATGTGAAACCCCGGCATTCTCGGTTTCTGTGCGCTCGATCACCGCTCCCTCGGGGATCGCCGCCATTGCCGTTCTCGCCCGGGGAGCCCGGCTCGGCCCGGTCGGCTGCCCCGGCGCCGCTGCCGGTCGAACGGCGCATGAGCCGTTCCATCTCCTCGAGACGCTGCTGGCAGCGGCCGAACACGCTGCCCTGGGACCATCCCTCCTCGTCCGACCACCCTCCGGCCTCGATACCGCTGAGCAGCTCGATGCCGTCCTCGACCGTGTCGATCGCCCAGATCGTGAAGCGGCCGCCGCGAACCGCCTCGACGACCTCGTCGGCGAGGTGCAGATCGAGGACGTTGCTCGACGGGATCATCACCCCCTGGTCGCCGGTCAGCCCGTGCACCGAGCAGACCCTGAAGAAGCCCTCGATCTTCTCGTTGACGCCGCCGATCGCCTGGATCCTGCCGTGCTGGTCGACCGAACCGGTGACCGCGATGCTCTGGCGGAGCGGGATCTCGGCGAGGGCCGAGAGGATGGCGTAGACCTCGGTTGATGAGGCTGAGTCTCCGTCAACACCACCGTACGACTGCTCGAAGGTGACCGAGCACGCCATGGTCAACGGGACCCGCCGGGAGAAGGTCCCGCGGAGGAACCCGGTCAGGATACTGACCCCCTTGTCGTGGGTCGGACCCGACAGCCCGGCCTGGCGCTCGATGTTGATCACCCCCTGCCGGCCGAGACCGACCCGGGCGGTGATCCTCGACGGCTTGCCGAAGCGGTGGTGGCCGAGATCGTACACCGCGAGCCCGTTGACCTCGCCGATCGCGACGCCCTCGGTGGCGACCTTGACCACGCCATCGGCGATGAGCTCGTGGCTGCGGTCCTCGGTCAGACCGTGACGTCGCGCTCGAGCCTTCTCGGCAGCGATCACGTGACGGTCCTCGATCGAGTCGGCAGCGTCCCGTCGGGCCTGGAAGTCGGCCTCCCGCTGGAGATCGGCGAGATCCGAGAACCGGCTCGAGAAGCGTCGTCGCCAGCTGCCGATGTGGACCGCCTGCTCGAGCATCGCGGCCATCCCGGACCGGTCCATCGGCAGCAACCCTTCCTCGCGGGCCACTTTCTGGAGCACCGACAGGATCTCCTCGGCGTGGTCGCGGGTGCGCTCCATGACCGAGTCGAAGTCCGCCAGCACCTTGAAGATCTTGGGGAAGTCCGGGTCGCGACGGTAGAGGAGGTCGTAGATGTACCGATCGCCGATCACCAGGACCTTGACGTCGAGGGGCACCGGCTGGGGCTTGAGCACCGCGGCGCCGAGCATCACGCTCTCCCACGCCTGAACCTGGACGCGCTTGAAGCGCAGCGCCCTCTTGAGCCCGGGCCAGACCCTCGGCTCCATGAGCACGTCCTCGGCGTTGACCACGAGGTAGCCTCCGTTGGCCCTCATGATCGAACCGGCGCGGATCCGCATGAACGAGGTCGTCGTCTCTCCCGAGGGCAGCAGGGTCCGCTCGATGGTCCCGAAAAGATTGGTGTAGGTCGGCTCGGTCTCCATGACCACTGGCCGGCCTTCGAGATCCGAGTTGTCGACCGCCAGGTTGACCCGCCAGCGCAGGAAGCGATCGACCCCCGGCTCGGCGTCGTCGCTGATGAAGACCTCGAAGCTCTCCTCGAGGTCCTGCCGCACCGCGTCGAGATAGGGCTTGGCCCGCTCGTCGGTGACGTCGACGAGCACCCGGCGCACCGCGTTGTCGAAGATCGGGCGGAGCAGCTGCCGGCGGACCTTGTCGAGCTCCATCTGCGCCTCGTGGCGGATGGCGCCGACCCCGTCGAGCACGTCCTGGAGCCTCTCCGACAGCCGCCGGTGCGCGTCCTTGAGGGTGGTCGCCTTCCCCTCCTCGATCGTGCCGGCGTCGATCAGCGGCTGCAGCTCGTCGATCGGCACCGGAGTGTCGCCGATGATCGGCATGATCTCCGGCCGGGTGATCGGGCCGGCCTGGATCTGGACCATCGAGAAGCCGGCCTCGCGGACCTCGCGGTCGAACGCCTCGACCATCTCGCGTTCGCGACGCTGGAAGCCTCCCACGGCCCGCTCCATCCGTTGCCGGAACTCCTTGTCGCTGAGGAGCTTCGGCAGGGACTCGGCGAGCTCGTCGACGAGCCTCTCCATGCCGTCGCGGAGCCGCCGGCCGGCCCCCGCCTCGAGAAACACCGCGCACGGCTCCTCGGGGTTGCGGAAGTTGTGGACGAAGCAGACGTCGTTGGGAACGGTCGGATCACCGTCGATGTGCTCGAGAAACTGCTTGATCGTCGTCAGCCGGCCGGTCCCCGAAAGACCGGTGACGAAGATGTTGTAGCCGATCCCCGGCATGGCGAGCCCGAAGTCGATCGCCTCGACCGCCCGCTGCTGGCCGATGATGGTCGACGCGGGCGGAATCTCCCCCGAGCTCGACCAGCTCAGCCAGTCGTCGGGGCAGTTCCAGGCGAGATCGTCCACCTCGAGCACCCGGATCATCGGTCCTCCTCGCGGTTCATCGGGGGCTCGTGAGGCCCGCCACGCCGGGTCGTGCCGCAGGCCTCATGCCTCGGCGTCCCGCACGACCCGCCAGTTCTGGGTAAAGTACACGACCATCGAGACGACGGTCAGGATGAGCGCGAGCCACAGCACGATCGGCCCGAGCGCCCGCAGCGGTCCCAGGTGGGGCCCGAAGATGAGCAGGGACACCGCGACGATCTGCGACGTCGTCTTGGCCTTGCCCCAGGCGTTGGCCGCGATCGGCACTCCCCGCTCGAGGGCGATCAGCCGGAGGCCGGTCACCGCGAACTCGCGACCGACGATCAGAGTGACCATCCACGCCGGGGCGAGGTCGAGACCGACCAGCGAGATGAAGGCGGCGCTCATCAGCAGCTTGTCGGCCACCGGGTCGAGCATCGCGCCGGTTACGGTTATCCTGTTGGTGCGGCGTGCAATCAAACCGTCGAGCGCATCGGTCAGCGCCGCCACGAGGAAGATGACCAGACCCCAGATCTCCTTGTCCGGAAACTCGGTCAACAGGACCACCACCAGCAGTGGCGCCAGGACGATTCTGAAGACCGTCAGGCTGTTGGGCACGTTCCACATCCGGCAGCACTCCTCCGACCCGCCGGCGATCGGGACCCACCGATCGAGCGAACCCGTCAACCAGGCATGTCGATCGCGGCGGCGGACCGATTCTACAGCACGCCGCCGCCGACCCACAGCCCGACCCGGACCGCGCGGCCCGACATGCGGGTGATCTCGAGCTGCGCCAACCACCCGTCGCGCGAGGCCGACCGCCGATGCCTCGGGTGCGGGAAGTGGCTGTGCGACCGGTGCGCCACGAGCGTTCACGGCCTCACCTTCTGCGGTCTGCCCTGTCGCGGACGGGCCGTCGTCCGCCGTTCCTGGACGAGGCTTCGATCGGTGATGGGCGCCCGGGTTCGGCCGCTCTGGGCCGTGGTGGCGATCGGCCTGCTCGTCCTCGCAGCCGGCTGGCGGATCGCCCCCCTCGTCGCCGAGCTCAGGGCGGCCTCCCGTTCGGCTCGTGACCTGGGAGAACCGCCGTTCGCCACCGCCGAGCTGGCGCGCGCCGACGGCGAGCTCGCCGTGGTCATCCAGGGGTCCCCTGGAGCGGCGGCCCTGGTCATCGCCGACGGCCAACCGATCCGGATCGTCGAGCTCGACCGCCGGGGCCGGGGCGCGGTCGTCGACCCGAGAATCGTCGAGGGCTCGGCGATCGAGATCGCCGCCCTCGCCGAGGCGCCCGAGCCCGTGCCGCCGCTCCCCATCGCATCCCCGTCTTCGACGCCGACGGCGCCGTCGACGCCGACCCCTTCTCCTCTGCCGACCGAGACACCGCCGCCGGCGCGGCCCCTGGCGGCGACCGCGACCCCGTCGCCGACCGGGACGCCGGGCCCCCTCGCACCGACGGCGACCGCCGCGGGCCCGCGCCCGCGTGAGCTGAACATCGAGGCGCCGGTCGACCGGTCGGGATCACCACCGGTGCTCCACCTCGTCGGCGACGCGGGTCCGAGGATCGCGATCACCTTTGACGGCAACGCCTCGTCGAACGGGACCGTCGAGCTGCTCGAGCTGCTCCACGAGCTCGACCTCGAGATCACCCTCTTCGTGACCGGCGGCTTCGTCGAGCGGTACCCGACCCTGGTTCGTCGCGCGGTTCTCGCGGGGCACGAGGTCGGCAACCACACCTACTCACACCCCCACCTCACGACCTACGGCCAGAACCGGCGGCACGACCTCCTGCCGACGGTGACCGAGTCGATGCTTCAGGACCAGCTGCGCCGCACCGAGGAGGCCTTCCGCCGGGCGACCGGCCGCCCGATGGCGCCTTTGTGGCGCGCACCATACGGCGAGGAGAACGCCGCGCTGAGGAGCTGGGCGATGGACCTCGGCTACCTCCACGTTCGCTGGAGCTCGCTCAAGGGGGCATCCCTCGACTCCCTGGATTGGATCGAGGACGAGCACTCGAAGCTCTATCGAAGCTCGCGCCGGATGGTCGACCGGCTGCTCGGCTTTCCACGGCTCGAGGGCGGCATCGTGCTCATGCACCTCGCCACCGAGCGCTCCGAGCCACCGTGGTCGGACCTCCCCCGGTTCGTCGAAGAGCTCAGGAGACGCCGGGTCGAGCCGGTCAAGATCAGCGAGCTTCTCGAGGCCTCGCCGACCTGGCGTTCCTGGCTCGAGCGCGCCCGCGAGCGGCACGACTCGACCTTTGGAGAGTAGACATCGCAGCGCCGACCCACGAGCCTCGGCCGCTCAACCCTCGAGATCGAAGAAGGCGCGCGCCGCCGACGCACCGGCCGCGATCATCGCCTCGAAGGCCCCCCAGTCGGCCCAGGCGACGTGGCCGATGTCCGGCCGGACGACCCAGGTCGCACCGGCCAGCTGCCGCTCGCGCAGCAGGTTCGCCGTCATCTGTTGGGTCCGCATCATCGTGTCCAGGGCGAGGTCGTCGTCGGCCGGCGGCGGGATCTCCATCGAGGCGTCGACCGCGAGCACCGGCCATCCCAAGACTCTCGCCGGGGCGACCGGAACCTCGGCCACCACGCCCCCGTCGACCAGCGGCCGTCCGCCGATGATCGTCGCCGGCACCATCCCAGGGATCGAGCTCGAAGCCTTGACCGCCCGCCGCAGCGACCCGGTTCGAAGCAGGGTCTCGGCGCCGGAGGAGAGATCCGTCGCGACCGCCGCGAACGGTCTCGGAAGGTCCTCGATCAGGACGTCGGGCAGCAGCCGATCGACGACCCGGTCGAGCACGAAACCGTCGAGCACCGTGCTCCGGTTGAGGGCGAACGAGACCACCACCCGGTTGCGCAGCTGGCGAGCCACCTGAAGCAGCGGGTGCTCCTTCTTCTCGACCCGCGGCACCATCCGGACCTGCCGGACCGCCGGCAGGACACCGTCGTCGACCGCCTGCCGCCACGCCTGCTCGACCTTCGCGGCATCGCCGAGCACCAGGTACATCGCGCCCATCAGCGAGCCCATGCTGGTACCGGCGATCGCGCCGATCGGGACCGATCGTTCGTCGAGCACCCGGAGGACGCCGATGTGGACGAAGCCGCGAGCACCGCCGCCGCCCAGGGCGAGCGTCGGGGGCCGGGCCCTCATCGCGAGGCGACGGATCGATCCGCGAAGGCTCATGGCAGCGCCCGCCGGCCCCCGGCCGCGCCGTCTACCTCGCCCTCTTGAGCTCGGCGAGCAGGCTGAGCAGGGCTTCGAGAACGCCTTCGGCGACCCGGCGGCTCTTGTCCGAGACGTGGTCCAGGTCATCGGTCGTGCCCCGCGGGTCGACATCGCCGATCCGGTCACCGGCCTTGACCGGGACGCCATCCCGGAGCAGACCGCGGATCACCCCGCCGATCCGCGCGGTCACCGAGTAGGAAGCGTCGACCGGTACGCCTCGTCGGTAGTCCTCGACCCCGTAGACCGAGACCACGGTGCCGATCCTCTCGCCACGTTCGACGATGTCGCCGATGGTGTGCTGGGTGAAGAAGATCCCGTCGCGCACCGCCTTGAGCGCCCGCTCCTCGGAGTAGCCCATGATCTCGGCCGGCGGCTCGTCGGCGAGGTGCTCGCCGGTGTCCTCGAGGATGTTGCCGACCTGCGGTCCCCGAAAGGTGTCGACCAGGGCGTCGCAGTCCTTGTGCGCGACGTACCCCGGTCCGAGAGCGATGACGATCGGCGCCAGATCGCGCGTCAGGCCCCAGTTCCGCCTCTGCATCGCCGCCTCGATGAACACCTCGGGCCGCCACTGCTCGAGCACCGACTCGTGGCTCATGATCCCGACCGCGATCTCGCCGGCCTCGTGGATCGCCTCGACGGCCGGCAGGTCCCGCGCGAACCTGCCCACCACCCCCTCGATCGTCTGGCTGCCGTCGAGCACCGCCTCGCAGTAGCAGACCCGCCGCCGGACCGCCTTGGGAAACCGGCGGTCGAGCAGGAGGATTCGCTTGAAACCCTGAGTGTACAGGAGGTGTGCGGTCGCAGACGCGAGCTCCCCGGCGCCTCGAATCAGCACACGAACGTCGCCTGGATCCATCGCCTCTCCTCTTCGCGGCCCTCGCAGCTGGGCATGCCGAATGGTCGCGGCATTGTACTCCGGAATCCGAGTCACTCCGGAACCAGCTCGTGGATCTCCGGGAGGTTGCGGTACCGCTCGTCGAAGTCGAGACCGTATCCGATCACGAATCGGTCCTCGATCTCCGTGCCGAGGAACGCGATCTCGACCTCCACCTGACGTCGTGAGGGCTTCGACAGCAGCGCCACGACCTGGATGGTTCTGGGATGGCGCGCCTCGATGAGGCGGATGACGTCGGTCAGCGTCGTACCCGTGTCGACGATGTCCTCCACCAGGTAGACGTCTCGATCGCGGACGTCGACGGTGATGTCCTTGACGAGCACGACCGACCCCGACGACGTGGTGCTCGCGCCATAGCTCGAGACCTGGATGAAGTCCATGTCCACCGACCGTCTGATCCGTTTGACGAGATCGGTGAAGAAGAACACGCAGCCCTTGAGCACCCCGATGAAGACCGGCGAGCGCCCGCCGAGATCGCTCTCGATCTCGGCCGCGAGCCGATCGAGCATGCTCTCGATCGCTGCCCGGCTCACGACTACGGGTCCCAACATCCCGCCCCCTCCTTCGTTGTCTCGCCCCGTCGCGCAGTGTATCCTAGCGGTATATGAAAGAGGCCGACGTTCACGGTCTGAGTGAGCGCTATACCGAGCTGTCAGATCGCTTCCGATCGCTGTGGACGTTCTTCCAGTTCCTCGCCGGGGTCTACAAGCACCGGGGCGACGGCGCCATCCCCTACGACTACGACTTCCAGGCCCTCTACCAGCGCATCCAGAATCTCGTGCCGCAGATCACCGGAAACGTCGACCGGCTCGTCCAGATCGAGTTCGAGACCATCGAACGCGAGCTCGAGCGGATCAGGGGTGAGCTCGAGCGTCTCGAGAAGCAGTTCGGCCCGTCCTACCTGAGGCGTTTTTTCGACCATCTCAAGCGCCAGGACGAGAAGATCCTCTTCGCGTTGGTCAAGTTCTACCTGATGTCGAAGCACCTCGAGCAGGAGACGTTCGACAAGCTGGACATCCTCCTGACCCGGCTCGCCGAGGCCCCATCGGAGGGAGAGGTTCTCATCCAACGCGCCCGTCCCGACCTCCTCGGCACCTTCGAGCGGCTTGCAGCGTTCTCGGGGATCGCCCCGCTGCCGCCCTCCGAGGAGAAGCCGCTCATCGACGCGGTGTCCGAGCTGCGCGACGAGTTCGAGCGGATCGGCGACTTCGACACCCTCGTCCAGTCGAAGGTCTACGACCGCCTGCGCGGCTTCAAGACCCGAATCGGGCGCGCGATGCTCCACCCGCCGGTGCTGTTCGAGATCACCGCGGCGAACATCGCGGCCCGCAACCGATTCCGTGATCTGTTCGACATCGAGGAGCGACAGCTGCTCGAGGGCACCAACCGGATCTTCGACATCGAACGGTACCTCAAGAAGAACCCCAATCTCGCCTCCGACGAGATCAAGGAGAAGATCGAGATCTTCCGCGAGTCGAGGGTCCGGTTCGAGGACGCGCGCCGCCAGCACAACGTCAAGCGCTCGGACATCCTCGACCTCCGCCAGTCGATGCACGACGTGCTCGCCCACTTCGAGTCCACCGCCGCCGATCTCCTCGGCAACCTCAACAAGCGACCGGGCCAGACCGCAGCGCCCAGGGTGCGGCCGCTCGAAACGAGGCAGGAGGTCGTGCCGCAACCGGTACCGCCGCCGCCCGACCAGCCCTCTGCGATCGGACCACCGAGGGCGAAGCGTCCGGAAGATCCCCCGATCACCTCGATCACCGATCTCCTGCCCAGCGACCCGCTGCTCAACGAGGTCCTCCACAAGATCATGTTCGCCCTCGAGCTCGTGGTCTGGGACCGGACGCCCGAGCAGGTCATCGAGGCGCCCGAGATCAAGCGGCTCGGGCTCGAGGCCTGGGAGGTCGAGACCTACCGCAACCTCGTCGAAGGCCAGTCCGACGACAACCGCGAGCGGCTCCACCTCCAGCAGTTTTTCCTCACCAGTGCCGCGTTGCGGGTCAAGATGGAGGAGGAGCGTCGCGAGATCGAACGTCTCGCGCAGAGCGGCAAGCCTGACCTCCTGTTCGAAATGCTCGAGGAGTCGGCGAGCAGCCTCGACCGCGCCCGCGAGGTCGAGCGACGCTTCCTGTGGTTCATCGACGACATGCTGTACCGCGCCGACACCGAGGCTCTGGAACAGATCTACCGCTCCCGCTTCCGCTTCCTCTTCGCCTTTGCCGGGCTCTGGCTCGACCACCAGAAGAACGGCGGCCTGACCCCGTTGTGAGCGAGCCAGGGCAATCTGAAAGCCCTCCGCCGGGCACCACTCCCGCCGGGTTCGTTCGGCGCGTCTGGGCAACCATCGTCGACATGGTGCTGTACTGCGGGCTCTGCGCGGTCCTCGCCTACCCGGTCAGTCAGAACCTCGACTGGTCGCTGGCCGTGACCGATCCCGAGGCATTCCTCGAGAGCCTGACCGACCCGGGCCTGGTTGCCCACGCCGCCGGCATCCTCGGTCTCTGGATCGCCCTGTGGTGGTGCTACTTCGCGGTCGGGTGGGGCCTCGCCGGCGCGACCGTCGGCAAGTGGATGCTCGGGCTTCGCCTGGTCGACCACCGCGGCCACTCTCCGATCGGCGTGTCCCGGGCCTTCCTCCGCCTCGCCGCCTACTCGGTGAGCTCGCTGACCCTGGCCCTGGGCCACCTCCTCGTCGTGCTCCGTCACGACCGTCGCGCGCTGCACGACATCCTGGCCGGGACCTGGGTCGTCCGCAAGCGGGCCAAACCCGCTCCGATCGACCCACACGACGACGCATAGAATCGCACCAGCGACGGGAATCGCCTTGAATCACGGGTCGTGAGTGATGAGCTCGCGTCGCACCAGGTCTGCCTTCGCGTCGTCTGACCCGTTGCGATGGAGTTCATCATTCATCATTCATCATTCATCATTCATCGTTCGCCTCAGCGGAGGTACCCGGCCAGCGACTGCGTCTTGTGCGACCGGCGGAGCCGGTTGAGGGCACGGCTTTCGAGCTGACGGACCCGCTCGCGCGACAGGCTGAGGAGGTCGCCGATCTCACGCAGCGTCTTGGGCTGGTCGTCCTCGAGCCCGAACCGCAGCTCGAGCACCTGGCGCTCGCGCTCGGGCAGCTCGGACAGCGCGTCGGCCATCGCGACGAGGAAGGACTCGCGGAGGATCCGCTCGTCGGTGTCGGGCAGCACGTCCTGCTCGAGCAGGTCGCCGAGCTCCGAGTCGCCCTCGACGTCGACCGGCTCGTTCAGCGACAGCGACGACTGTGACGCACGGGTGAGCACCCGGACGTCGTCGACCGGGATCTCGAGCTCGCTCGACAGCTCCTGGTCGGTCGGCGACCGCCCGAACCGGTCATTCAGCAGGGCGCGGACGCGCTCGAGGCGGTACAGGTTGTTGGCCTGCTTCTGGGGCAGGCGGAACGAGCCGGCATGCTCGGCGAGGGCGTGCAGGATCGCCTGTCGAATCCACCACACCGCGTAGGTGATGAACTTGACATCGTGCCCCTCCTCGAACGGATCGTACTTCTTGGCGGCCTGGATCAGACCGAGATTGCCCTCGTGGATCAGGTCGAGAAACGGCACGTTCGGGTTGCGGTAACGCTTGGCGTAGGCGACGACGAAACGGAGGTTCGACTCGACCAGCTTGCGGACCGCCTCCTGGTCGCCGGACTTGACCCTCCTGGCGAGCTCGAGCTCGTCATCGTGGGTCAGCGACGGGTATCGGGAAATCTCCTGGAGATAGCGGCGGAGGGTCGCCGTCTCGGTGTTCTTCGAGCTGACGCCGCCTCCGGTCATTCCTCGTCGACCGACTGAATCGCCCCGGCTTCGACCTTGACCAGGGCGTGGTAACGCGGTACCTCGCTTGTCGAACGCATCGTCTTTCTCACCAGCGATGCGAGCAGCTCGTTCTCGTTTTGGAGCCGGGCGATCTGCGCCTTGAGGTTGAGGATGATCTCCACCCCGGCGAGATTGACGCCGAGGTCCCTGGTTAGGGTGAGGATCGTCTCGAGCTGCTCGCACGCGGTGTCGTCGTACAGCCGGGTGTTCCCCTGGGAGCGGCTCGGCCGGATCAAGCCCTCACGCTCCCACAGCCGCAGGGTCTGCGGGTGGACGTTGTACTTCTCCGCTACCCACGAGATCATGCGATAGCGCGGCTTGGCCTTCACGACTCCTCCAACAGTACGCCGGGGTGGGGGTGCTCAGGACCGGCGACCCCGGCGTTGGCGGCTGGGTGGTCCCCCTGACTCTACCATCGACCGGCAGCCGCACCAATGATGTCCGAGCAACCGCCACCCCACGGAGGCGGGCCCGGGCCCGCCTCCGTTCCGACCGGGGTTACCTGCTCTCCTCGGCCTCGACGTCGACGTACTCGGCGTCGATGACGTCGTCGTCGGCTGCCGACCCGGTCCCTCCCGAGGGCTCGTGAGGAGCTCTGGCAGGGCCCGAGCCGCTCTCGGCGGTGGCCGCCTGGTAGAGCACACCGGCAATCTGGTGGCTGGCCTGGGTGAGACGCTCGTAGAGCGCGTCCATTCGGTCCTCTGCGCCCTCTTCGAGGGCCTTCTTGGCCTCGGCCAGGACCTCCTCGACCTTCTTCGTCTCGCTCTCCGGGAGCTTCGCCCGGTTCTCGTTGACCAGCTTCTCGGTCGAGTAGACGAGGCCGTCGAGCTTGTTCCGGGTCTCGATGGCCTTGCGCTTCGCGGCGTCGTCCGTGGCGTGGGTCTGGGCCTCTCCCACCATCCGGTCGATCTCGTCGGTGCTCAAGCCCGAGGAGCTCGTGATCTGGATCTTCTGCTCCTGACCGGTGCCGCGGTCCTTGGCCGCCACGTGCAGGATCCCGTTGGCATCGATGTCGAACGTGACCTCGATCTGGGGGATGCCCCGAGGGGCCGGCGGAATGCCCATCAGGTGGAACCTGCCGAGCGTCCGGTTGTCCCCCGCCATCGAGCGCTCGCCCTGGAGAACGTGGATCTCGACCTGGTTCTGGTTGTCGTCGGCGGTCGAGTAGACCTTGCTCTTCCTGGTCGGGATGGTGGTGTTGCGCGGAATCACGACGTCGGTGACTCCTCCCAGCGTCTCGACGCCGAGCGACAGCGGAGTGACGTCGAGCAGGAGCACGTCCTTGACCTCGCCCGAGAGCACACCCGCCTGGACCGCGGCCCCGACGGCCACGACCTCGTCCGGGTTGACCCCCCGATGGGGCTCCTTGCCGAAGAAGTCGGTCACCAGCTTCTGGACCATGGGGATCCGGGTCGATCCGCCGACCAGCACGACCTCGTCGACGTTCTTGGCCTCGAGGCCCGCGTCCTTGAGGGCTTTGCGACAGGGCTCGAGAGTCCGATCGACGAGCGGAGAGATCATCTGCTCGAACTTCGAGCGGGTGAGCTTGAGCGCGAGGTGCTTCGGACCCGACGCGTCGGCGGTGATGAACGGCAGGTTGATGTCGGACTCCATGGTCGAGCTGAGCTCCATCTTGGCCTTCTCACCGGCCTCCTTGAGCCGCTGCAGCGCCATCCGGTCCTTGCTCAGGTCGACGCCCTGATCCTTCTTGAACTCGTCCACCATCCAGTCGATGACGAGCTGGTCGATGTCGTCCCCGCCGAGATGGGTGTCCCCGTTGGTCGACTTGACCTCGACGACGCCGGCGCCGACCTCGAGGATCGAGATGTCGAAGGTCCCGCCGCCGAAGTCGAAGACGGCGATCGTCTCGTCGTCCTTCTTGTCGAGACCATAGGCCAGCGCCGCGGCGGTCGGCTCGTTGACCAGCCTCAGCACCTCGAGACCGGCGATCTGGCCGGCGTCCTTGGTCGCCTGACGCTGGGCGTCGTTGAAGTAGGCCGGCACGGTGATGACCGCTTTGGTCACCGGGCCGCCGATATGGTCCTCGGCCGCGGCCTTGAGCTTCTGCAGCACCATCGCCGAGATCTCGGGAGGCGAGTAGATCTTGCCGAGGATCGAGATCCGTGCGGTGTCGTTCTCTCCCTTGACCACCTTGTAGGGGACGGTCTTGATCTCCGAGGCCACCTCGTCGAATCGGCGGCCCATGAACCGCTTCACCGACGACACGGTGTTCTCCGGGTTGGTGACCGCCTGTCGCTTCGCGACCTGGCCGACGAGACGCTCGCCCGACTGGTTGATGGCGACGACCGACGCGGTCGTCCGGTTTCCTTCCTGGTTCTGGATGACGGTGGGCTTGCCGCCCTCCATGACGGCAACGACCGAGTTGGTCGTGCCGAGGTCGATTCCGATGACCTTTGACATGCTGATGTCCTCCTCAGGTTCCGCGGTCCGGAACCAAGATAAGACTTGAGTCTGAGTTTGTCAAGTCCTTGTTTCACCCTGGCCGATGCGGGTTTGATTCGCTCCCCGGGGGGTCAGGGCAAGAGGATCAGACCCGGTCCGGTTCGGTCGACCGAGTCCGGGGTCTCACCCTCCCAGGCGAGGTTCCGGCTCAGGATGAGCATCGGAACGGGCTGGCCGCGGCTGTCCGATCCGGTGAACATCAGCTTGTCTCCGCGGATGGCGATCCGGTAGGGACGTCCCCAGGGGTCGTTGAGATGAACCGGGTCCATCCCCGAGCGAGAGAGCTCGTCGAGGCCGCCGGGGTACAGGCCGTGGAGCACGAACTCGGTTTCCGCCGCTCGGGCCAGCCACTCCATCCGCAGCCATGATTGGCTCTCGACAACGATGTCCTCCCAGAACTCGAGACAGCCCCGGAAGGTCGGGTTCATCGGGTTGCGAGGCATCACGGTCAGCGCGAAACCGAGAAGAACCAGGAACGGAGCGGCGAGCCACGGAAGACGGTTGAGCAACCACCGCGGAGCGGTCTTGGCCACCGGTTCGCTGAGCAGCTCGGCCTCGACGATCTCCTCCCTGCTCCGCACCCGTACGAGCCCCAGCTCGAGGAGCTCGGCGAGCGACTTGCAGGTCTCGAACTCGATGAGCGGGCTCGCCAGGATGAGCTCGTGGACGTCGTCGAGACCGTTGACGAGCTGGTAGACGGCCAGCTGATCCGGCGTCACCTGCCCCTCGGCCGGCTCGCTCCGGACCGGAGGCGGTCCTTCCTGTGGGGTCTCGGTGAAGCTGAAGCCGAAGTCGTCGAAGTCGTCGTCGGAAGGCTCGACGACTCGCAGCGCGCGACCCGGGTCGACCTTGACGAGGACGGCGTTCCGGTCGGGCAGCCGCTGCTCGATGAACGGCCACTCGTCGGTCATCCGGGCGCCTTCCATGATGATGTGGTCGGCTGCCATCGGCTCGGTGAGCTCGCGGTCGAAGTCGATGTCCGACTCCTGGGAGAAGTGGTAGTCGCCGTCGTTCCAGCGGAAGATCCGGTAGACGATCTGGAGGATCTGCTGCTGCAGGGCCGAGCGAACCGTGTCGACCGTCACGACCCCGTGGTCGATGAGGATCCGGCCGAGCCGTTGCAGCGTCTCCTGCTGGCGGTCGAGAGCCTCCTGCAGCTCCTGCTTCTCGACCTCTCCCCGCTTGAGGAGGATCAGCCCGATCAGGTCCTCGGTGTGCTGGTTCAGCGTCGAGGCGCCGACGATCGTCCCGTCGACGAACGATACCGTCGTCACATTGTCGTCCGACTTGAGCGTCAGCACCCCGGTTTTTCGCTGAAGCGAGATCAGCTGCAGGATGTCTGCGAAGGAGAAGTCGCGGAGGGTTCCCTCGAGGGCCATCTCACCTCCTCGACCACGACAGGATCAAACCCTGCAGCCAGACCCCGACCAGCGCGAGGCCGAGGAGCACGACGATCGGCTGTGTCGGCATCGTCGGCTCGATCACCGCGAGAAACCGCGGTACCCAGACGGTCAGCCCGACGAGCGCGATCCAGGCCACCAGCCCCAGCCCGATCCCGAGCCACACGCGATCCCGGAGCACCTGATACGCCCCCGGCGCCAACAGGGCGACCAACCTCCTCACGATGGTCGTCCACCGGTCCCAACGTCTCACCTGGGCGAGCTTCGCGGTCTGCTGGTCGATCGGGACGAGGTCCCTCTGGAGAAAGACCGACACGCACTGTCGGCAGTACACTGCGCTCTCGCCGGGCTCGTCGTCGAGGCGATAGACCTTGCCGCACTTGGTGCACTCCCGGGCCGGCGGAAACCACCTCAGCCGGACCGCCAGCACGACGAGCCCGAGCAGCCCGCTGACCCAGAACACCACCGACAACGGGCTCAGCAGCTCACGGAGAGTTCGCCAGGTGCCGGCGCCGTAGCCGAGGACGAGTCGCTGCTCCTCGGACAGGCTGGCGACGAACTCCTTGACATCCGCCGACGACACGTCCGGGTACCTGATCCGCGGGTCGCGGCCCCGGTGCCCCAGGGTGGCGGACCGACCCCCCGCGAGCTCCCTGGCCTTGGCCCGTGCGGCGTCACCCTGTTGGAATCTCCGATTGAGATCGTAGGCCGACGAGAGGTTGTGGTATGCCAGCGCGGTCCTGCCATCGGTCGCGATCGCGGCGTCGTACTGCTGGATCGCGAGCTGGACGTTGCCGTCCTCGATTGCCAGGTTGCCGAGAAAAACGAACGGGCGTGCGTCACCGAGGGGCTCCGCGGCGGCGGCCTGGAACTCGACCTTCGCCGACTCGATCGCCGAGTGCATCCGCAGCAGCTCTCCGAGGATCAGATGGTAGGTCGAGTCGCCGGCGAACTCCTCCCGGACCCCGATGAGCTCGCGCAGGGCCGACGGGTTGAGCTGGCGCTCGTCGAGCATGACCGACACCCGCTCGGTCACCGGCGGCACGCGGATCAACGCCCGCTGCCAGGTCGCGGCCGCCATCGGGAGCAGGGCGAGAATGATGCACCCGGCAATCGCGATCCCGCGCTGGAGGTCGTCGAGGTAGATCCAGCCGATGACCGAGAGGTACACGACCAGCCACCACGGCCCGAGCCCTGCGAACAGCGGCAGGAGGATGAGCACGGCGCCGAACACGGCGGCATTGGCGCCATCGAAGACCATTCGGCCGGATACCATCGCGTCGTGGGCCGTGCGCCGGATCGTCCGGAGCATCAGCACGACGACACCTGCCGCTGCCGTCGCCGCAACCCCGAGCAACATCCAGATCAGCACCGTGACAGCGAGACTCCGCCGGGTCTCTTCGAAGCGCAGGCTCGCCCCCAGCCCCTTGAGGTACCACGTCGCACTCGCGAGGAAGCTCCCCTCGCCCCATGCCCGACGAGCCAACAGGAAGTAGCCCGCCGGCAGCTCCGGGTCGATGCGCACCGCGGTCTCGAGCATCTCGGTGCTTTGTTCGGGATGGGCCTGAGCCCAAGCGACGAGCGCCGAAGCGTATGGCGTCATCCGCCGAAGATCGACCTCCTCGGCGGTGTTGACGAGCTCGTCCACCGGCTCTCTGAGCGATCGTCCATCCGACGCCGAGAGGGCCTCCTGGACCGCGAACCACGCCTCGTCAACCGATGCCGCGACGGGAAGGCTGGCGACTGTCGCGAGAAGCAGCGGGACGAAGACCCGGAGTGGTCTCATCTGCTGCGCTGGAGGAAGAGCGTTCGCAGTTGGTAGATGACGTTCGAGAGCACCTGCTTCTCTTCTCCGGACAAGTTCCCCTTGGTCTTGCTCTCGAGCATGCCGAGGATCTCGATCACCTGCTGCGCCTCCGCCGGTTGCGCCGGCAGCCCCTGCGCACCGGTGATCAGCAGCTCCGCCTGCTGGGCAAGCCCGGCGACCAGGTCGAGGAAGTGGGGGCTGGTCACCGCGGTGGACGGGTTCTCGCGCACCGCCGGCGTCGCCGCCGGAGCGGCGGACCGTGGGGAGGTCGTGACGGTCGGCGGTGCGTCCGGCCGAAGCTCGCCACTGTCGTCAAACCTCCGCCGGTCAACGACCTTGATCCTGCGGGGCCCTTCAGCAGATTCGCTCAAGCGGTCCTCCAAGCTTGCCGTCGTTCGACCATAGTACGAGGCTCATGCGGCACGATCAAGAGCGTCGTCCCGGCGGCGCCGGCCCTCGCCGTCCCCGAGGAGATCAGGGCTTCCGGAACTGCGGCTTGCGGCGCTCGAGAAAGGCCGCGGTGCCCTCCTTCATCTGATCGCTCGCCGCACCGACGCCGAACAGCGTCGCCTCGAGGAGACAGCCGTCGTCGAGCCCCATGTCGAGGCCCGAGCCGACGGCCTCGAGACAGAGACCGAGAGCGAGCGGTCCGTTGCCCCGAATCGAGGCGAGCAGCCGGTCCACGGACGCCTCGAGGTCATCGGGTTCGCAGACCACGTTGACCAGCCCGATCCGGCAGGCCTCGTCGGCCGGGACGTTGCGTCCGCTGAGCAGCAGCTCGAGGGCCCGGCCTCGCCCGACCAGACGCGGCAGCCGCTGGGTGCCGCCATAGCCCGGGATCAGCCCGAGCTTGACCTCGGGTTGGCCGAGCACCGCCTTGGTGGAGGCGACCCGGAGGTGGCAGGCCATCGCGAGCTCGCAACCGCCACCCAGGGCGAACCCGTTGATCGCCGCGACCACCGGCCGGTCGAGCTTCTCGAGTCGACGAAAGACCGCCTGCCCACGCAGCGCGAACTCCTTGGCCGCGACCGGGTCGAGCGCGGTCAGCTCGGAGATGTCGGCGCCCGCGACGAACGCCTTGTCCCCTGCGCCGGTGACGACCACGGCGTCGATCGAGGCGTCGTCCTCGATTGCCGCAATCGCCCGGTCGAGCTCGGCGATGGTGGCAATGTTGAGAGCGTTGAGCTTCTCCGGCCGGTTGACGGTGATCCAGCGGACGCCATCACGGTCGACGATCTTCAGGTTGGCGAACGTCATCGAGGTCCTCCCGATCCCGGCCGCCTCTCGCTGCCCCGGCCGGGCTGGCCCGGAGTGTAACGCGGATCGGCGCCGGGAGCCGACATCGAAACGCGGCGGACACCGCCGCCGCGTAGGTTACCCGAATGGAGAGGGATCGCTCAGTCGAAGTCGGACGGGCTGACCGCCCGGTCTACGCCCGCGTCGAGCACGTGGTTGGCCGAGAACCCGTGCCCGAGGCGCTTCGCCATGTAGTCGCGGAGCTTGCCCACCTCGCGCCACAGCAGCGCCTCGACGAAAACCCTCGACACCGGGCTGTCGGGCCTCGCGGGGAGGTACTCGATACCGACCTGAGCGGCGATCTGCGACAGCTCACCATGGGTCAACAACTCGTCGACCTCCCAGGTCGTCGGGGCGATGTTCCACAGCTTGAGCTTCTCGAGCGAGGTCGCGGGGTCCGGAGTCGCCTCCTCCCAGCCGAGGGCGATGTCGATCACCATCTGCGAAAACTCGCCGTGGGTGATGGACTGATCGCCGGACGCCTGCTCGGCATCGCCCTGCGCCCAGAGCGGCGCGGCCAATGTGAGCACCACGGCACTGACGATGATCAGGCATCGCATGAGAACCTCCAGCGTCCGCACATCTATCGTACGTCCGGGTCGTTCCACTGTCAAACCGGTGAGCGCCGCCGCTCAGAAGAAGCGACGGCGCACGATGAGCACGTCGCCCGCTTCGATGGTCGGGTCGGGGTTTCTGCCCTTTCGGATGTGCGACAGGTCGAAGGTCATGATCTCCTTCTCCCCGTTCCCGCCCCGGTGGATCTCGATCGTCTGCGACGCGAACTTGCCGAGCCCGCCGGACTGGGAGATCGCCTGCATCAGCGTCATCCCCGGCGACAGGTCGTACTGACCGGGCTGCGAGATCTCCCCGGTGATGAAGTACTGCTGCTTGGCCGAGACCGAGACGACGTCACCGGGCTGCAGCACGACGTCCCGGCCGACCTCGCCCGAGCGGACCCCCTCGGTGGGGAAGACCCGGACGACCGGCGTCCCGTCGTCGGGCTCACTCTGCAGCCGGCGGAGCTCGATGGACGACCCGGCGGTGGTCTTGATTCCACCCGCTTCGGCGAGGATCGCGTGGAGCGACGTCTGGCCCTCGAGATAAAAGGTGCCCGGCCGCGCCACCTCCCCGAGCACCGTCACCGGCTGGGAGCGAAACTCCTCGACCTCGACCTGGAGCTGGACATCGACGTAGTAGTCCTTCTCGAGCAGCGCCTCGAGCCGGCGGCCGATCTCGGATGTGGTCGAGCCCTCGACCCTGACCCGACCGAGCAGTGGGAAGCTGATCTCGCCGTCCACCTCGACCGCGAAGCTCCCAGAGATCTCGTCATGCGTGAAGGCCTCGACGCGGAGCACGTCGCCGGCCCCGATCGTGTAGGCGGTTGACCGCGACGGGTCGTCCGGGACCTCCTGGTCGGCGAGCAGCGCGACCGGCGAGGTCAGGGCGACGGCAACAGCCAGGCAAAGCAGGCGCATCGGCTGAACGTAGCACATCGGCGGTCCGAGCGGTTAGCGGTCAGTAACCGACCACCAGGCTGAGGGTGACGACGTTGTAGTCGTAGCTGTAGCGATAGATCGTCGAGTCGCGGTTCTCGTGCAGGTAGCCGCCCCACAGCGAGACATAGGAGCCGAAACGATAACCGAGCCCAAGACCATAGGTGGTGATCGGGTCCTCGCGGTCGAGGCCGGTCACCAGATCCGGAACCGCATAATCGTTGACCTGGTACCGGCCCCGGAGCTGGGCCCGGAATCGGTTCCGCTCGTACTGGTACTGCAGGCTGCCGCCGGTCGCGACGTAGTTCGCGTTGATCCCGAAGTTCGAGGGGTAGTCGGAGCGCAGGAGGTCGAGCCGGAGATTCGAGCCGTGGCCGAGATACCAGTGGAGATAGCCCTGCATGATGAAGCCGCTGAAGTCCGGGATCACCTCCTCGGCCTCCGGCGGAACGTTGTAGCGGGTCTCTCGGTAGCCGACGACGATCTCGGATCTGAGAACCGGGTTGATCATCCCCCGGAAGCCGATCGTGAGCTCGTCCGACGCCGACTCGCGGAACTCGTTGGCGATGAACTGGTTCTCCGCGGGCTCGAACTCGGTGCGGCGGTAGTCGACATGCATGACGAGGATCTCGCCGAGCTGGTGCAGCCAACCGGCGCCGATCACGAGACGGGTGTAGTCATACCAGAGGTCGGGGTCCTCGTGCTGGAGATCGGTGTAGTCCGCCTCGATGCTCAAGCCGTCCTTGGGGGTGAACCAGTAGGCCAGCGACAGAGCGCCGAAGTTCTTCTTGTACCAGCGATCGCCCCAGTACAGCTCGCCGCCGGGGTCGACCTCGCGGGTTTCGAGGTTGCCCTCCATGTACTTGTAGGTCGCGTCGATCACCAGACCGTTGGAGAACTCGAAGCCGCCGATCAGGTCGACGAAGTGCGACCACTTGTCGTCGAGCTCGTAGTCCCTGTACTCGCGGTACTGCGGTGTGTAGGAGAACAGGATGTACGACTCGTTGATCGGCAGCTCGAACTGGAGCCTGGCACGAGCCATGAGAACCTGGTCCGAGACCGGGTCGTCGGGGGTGAAGAAGATGTTGTCGCGGTATTGCCAGTTGAGCTGGACTGCCGGGCTGAAGAGAAAGGGACCGACCGGGATCGCCTCGTAGGCGTTGGGCTTGCCGCGCTCCGGCTCGAGCGGCGGCGCGCCACCCTCGAGGTCACCCTCCTGGGCCGAGGCGACCACCGCGTTCCCGAGAATCAGCACCGTTCCGACAACAACCACCAGGAACTGTCGCATGACCGCCGGTCTCCTCGCACGCAATCGGTGAGTGGTCGCCTTCATCAACTACAGTCGCTCTGAGAATCAACCCGACGCTACCAACCGTGACGATGATATTAACACGTTCCGATTTGAGCTGCAATTTCCGTCACATTTCTGCGCGCTGAGACAGCCCGGATTTCGCCGCAATCTGAGCGGAATTCCCCTCGGTAATCGGGCTCGGGCTCAGCTCCCGAGCATCCCCGCTTTGAGCTCGTCGGACGGCGGATGGTCGCCGAGCCAGACCCGGAGCAGGGCGGCCCCGAAGTCGTCGCCCTCGATCACTCCCTTGGTCGAGCCGTTGACCACGACGGTCGTCCCGGCGCCCGGAACGACCGTCAGCTCGACCACGTCCCCGACCTTCATGTCGCCGAAGAAGGCCTTGAAGGTCCCGAGACGGGATGCGACGGCGCCGGCCACCGCGGGTGAGTTCGCCGAGAACCCCTCGTCCCAGGCATCGTCGAGCTTCTTCTTGGTCACCTTGTCGGTGAGGAAGTGCATGACGACACGCTTCGTCCCCGACGCCTCGATCGCCGCGGCGCCGTCCCGGACCGGCGTGTCGAGGTAGAGCCCGGCGACATAGACCTCGACCCACAGCTTCTTGCGCAGACCCAGGCCGTTGAGCACGAGCTCATCGTCGCCGACGGTGATCCGGTCGGCCATGGTCACGCCGGCGAGCTCGCCCGCCCCGGCCGTCGGAACCGTCATCACGCAGGCCACGATCACGAAGAGCGCCGCGATTGACCGCATCTCCTCCTCCTTCAACCGAACAACGTCGACTCACCGTATTGTACCCGATGCCCTCGGCTGGCCCGCCCCGCCCCTGAGCCGGAACCGGGTCGGTCCCGTCCGAAGATGCCGCACCGCGTCGGACGACGGCGCCGACCGGTCGATCCATCGAACCCTGTCGTGGATTCAGAGGTTTACCGACTCGGGCGCGGGGCGGTCCCGAGGGCCGTTCGGCCCTCCCGCCCGTCCCTCTTGCCAACTCGCGGCAGATCGTGGAGAATGAATGAGTGTTCATTCAGCACGCCGCCGCCCCCACCTTGGCGCGGTCGGAATTTCTCACTACTCTGACGTCGGGAGGTTGACCCATGGGCAGAGAGATTCGCAAGGCCGCAGTGCTCGGGGCCGGGGTGATGGGCTCGGGCATCGCCGCCCACCTCGCCAACGCGGGCATCTCGGTGCTGATGCTCGACATCGTTCCGCCGCAGCTCGGCGAGGCCGACCGCCAGCAGGGCCTGACCGAAGACGACCCCCGGTTCCGTAACCGGTTCGCCCTCGCCGGGCTCGAGGGCATCAAGAAAACCAAGCCCGCCGCCCTCTACTCCCCTCGCTTCCTGCCGCTCATCGAGGTCGGGAACTTCGAGGACGACTGGCAGAGGCTCGGCGAGTGCGACTGGGTCGTCGAGGTCGTCGTCGAACGCCTCGACATCAAGCAGAAGGTCTTCGCCCGCCTCGAGGAGGTGCGCAAGCCCGGCGCCATCGTGTCCTCGAACACCTCGGGGCTGTCGATCAAGGGCATGACCGATGGCCGCTCGGACGACTTCAAGAAGCACTTCTTGGTCACCCACTTCTTCAACCCGGTCCGCTACATGAAGCTCCTCGAGCTGGTCGCCGGCGAGGAGACCTCGCCCGAGATCGTCTCGTTCATGGCGGACTTCGGACGCTTCCGGCTCGGCAAGGGCATCGTCTTCGGCAAGGACACGCCCAACTTCGTCGGCAACCGGATCGGGGTCTACGGCATCGTCTCGACCCTCAAGCACATGATGGAGATGGACTACCAGGTCGACGAGGTCGACGCGATCACCGGCCCGGCCATGGGCCACCCCGGGAGCGCCACCTTCGGCACCTCCGACCTGGTCGGTATCGACGTCATGGCCCACGTCATCGACACCATCGCCGAGGGCTGCCCGGACGACGAGGAGCGCGAGCTCTTCAAGGTACCCGACTTCGTCAAGAGGATGATCGCCGAGGGCGCCCTCGGCCGGAAGGCCAAGGAGAAGGGCGGCTTCACCGGCATCCGCAAGAACCCGGACGGCTCGAAGACCAAGCTCGTCCTCGATTGGAAGACCGGTGAGCGGCGCGAGAAGGAGAGCTACCGCTACCCCTCGCTCGGCAAGGCCAAGAAGACCCACGACGTGCGCCGTCGGATCAAGGACCTCGTCGACTCCGACGACCGCGCCGGCGCCTTTGCCTGGGCGCTCCTACGCGACACCCTGGCCTACACCTCGCGACGTCTCGGCGAGATCTCCGACACCATCGTCGACGTCGACAACGCGCTCAAGTGGGGCTTCAACTGGGCCCTCGGACCCTTCGAGACCTGGGACGCACTCGGCGTCGCCGCGGTCCTCGAGAGAATGAAGAGGGATGGCGTCGAGCCGGCGGCCTGGGTGACCGAGATGGTGTCAGCCGGAAACCAGAGCTTCTACGTCGAGTCGGCTGACGGTCGGCGGTACTACGATCCGCAGACCCGGACCTACGTCGCCGAGCCGAAGCCCTCGAGCTTCCTCATCCTGCCCCAGATCAAGATGGATGCCTCCCGGCTGGTCGTCGGCAACCGCGGCGCCTCGCTCGTCGACATCGGCGACGGGATCGCCTGCATCGAGTTCCACTCGCAGCTCCAGCCCAAGCTCAACCCGGTCGACGCCGACATCACCGAGGTCATGACCAAGGGGCTCGAGATCGCCGAGCGCGACTTCCGGGGGCTCGTGGTCCACCACCAGGGCGAGAACTTCTCGGCCGGCGCCAACCTGCTGATGATCCTCGAGGCCGTCCAGGCCGACCAGTGGGCGCCGCTCGACGAGATGATCCGGGTCTTCCAGGGCGTCACCACCGGGCTGCGCCGGGCGTCGATCCCGGTCGTCACCGCGCCCTTCGGCTTCACCTTCGGCGGCGGCTGCGAGATCACGATGGGCGGCGACCGGGTGTGCGCGGCCGCCGAGAGCTACATCGGCCTGGTCGAGGTCGGGGTCGGCGTGATTCCCGCCGGCGGCGGCTGCCTGTTCATGCTCGAGCGCGTGCTCGAAGGGGTGACCGAACCGATCCTCTCGCAGATCCCGTTCATCCGGATCGCCTTCGAGAACATCGGGATGGCCAAGGTCGCGACCTCGGGCGAGGAGGCTCGAGACCTCAAGTTCCTCCGGCCCTGGGACAAGGTCGAGATCAATCGAGACCAGCAGCTGTGGACCGCCAAGCGGATGGCGATCGGCCTCGCCGAGGAGGGTTACCGGCCGCCCCTGCCGAGGACCTTCAACCTGCCCGGCGAGGAGGGCCTGGCGACCCTCAAGATGATGCTGCACAACATGAAGCTCACCCACTGGATCTCGTCGCACGACGAGAAGATCGCGATCCACCTCGGTCGTATCCTCACCGGCGGCGACACCACGATCAACGATCCGGTCAGCGAGCAGACCATCCTCGACCTCGAGCGCGAGGCCTTCCTGTCGCTGTGCGGCGAGCCCAAGACCCAGGATCGGATCAAGTACATGCTCGTCAACAACAAGCCGCTCCGGAACTGAAGGGGGAGACCGCCATGCGAGAAGCCGTCATCGTATCCGTTGCCAGGACCCCCGTCGGCCGGGCGAAGAAGGGCAGCCTCAGGGACACCCGGCCGGAGTACTTCGCATCGGAGATGCTCAAGGAGCTGGTTCGACGGACGCCCGGTCTCGAGCCCGCCATGGTCGACGACGTCATCCTCGGCTGCGCCATGCCCGAGGGCGAGCAGGGAATGAACATCGCCCGGCTCGTCGCCTTTGCCGCCGGCTTCCCGGTCGAGGTCCCGGCGATGACCGTCAACCGCTTCTGCTCGTCGGGCTCGCAGACCATCGCCCTCGCCGCCGACTCGATCCGTGCCGGCAGCGCCGACATCGTCATCGCCGGTGGCGTCGAGTCGATGTCGATGGTCGCGATGGGGGGCAACAAGCCGATCGCCTACCCGGGGCTGATGAGCACCATGCCCAACGCCTACGCCGCCATGGGTACCACCGCCGAGGTCGTGGCGAAGCGCTTCGACATCACCCGCGAGGCCCAGGACGAGTACGCCTACCACTCGCACATGAAGGCGGTCGCCGCCATCGGCGAGGGGAAGTTCGTCGACGAGATCGTCCCCCTCACGGTGCGGACCCGCGACAACGGCGCCTGGACCGAGCACCTCTTCACGACCGACGAGGGCCCGCGGGCGGACACAACGATCGAGGGTCTGGCAAAGCTCAAGCCGGTGTTCGACCCCAAGGGCACCGTCACCGCCGGCAACGCGTCGCAGATCAACGACGGCGCGGCCGCGGTCGTCCTGATGGGGGACGACCGGGCGCGCGAGCTCGGCCTCGAGCCGATCGCCGTCGTCCGCGAGTGGGCGGTGGCCGGCGTCGAGCCCGACGTCATGGGCATCGGTCCGGTCAAGGCGGTGCCGAAGATGCTCGCGAAGGCCGGTCTCACCCTCGACGACATCGACCTCGTCGAGATCAACGAGGCCTTCGCCAGCCAGTCGATCTACTGCGTCCGGACCCTCGGCCTCGACCCGGCGAAGACCAACGTCAACGGCGGCGCGATCGCGACCGGGCACCCGCTCGGGGCGACCGGCGCGGTGCTCACCGTCAAGCTGCTCGGCGAGCTCGAGCGCCGGAGCGCCCAGCGCGGCATCGTGACGATGTGCATCGGCGGCGGGATGGGCTTCGCCTACCTGCTCGAGATGGCCTGATACAGCTCCCCTTTCCGAATGACCAAACGCCTCGGCTCGGCCGAGGCGTTTGGTTTTACGGAAGGTAGGCTGCGTCAGACTGCCCGCGCACCCACCTCGGTCAACGCCAGGCCGAAGTAATGCTCGAAGCGGTCGGCGAACGCGGCGTGCAGTGGCGCGACCCGTTGGCCGACCAGCACGGCGCGAAAGCCCGCCCCGCGTGGGACGATCCGGTACTCGAAGCGGGTCGTGCCCATCCAGCGGAACTCAATGTTCAGCCGGTCGTCGTCGAGGTTGATCGCGAAACGGCGATCGAAGCCTCTCGCCGCGAGACCGTCGCGGACGGTCTCGACGAGCTGACGCGGGGTCATCGATTCGACCTCGAAGGACTGCATGAAGCAACGGCGGGCGCGGTGACCACCGCGCCCGCCGGTCGTCTCGTCGGATCGGCGCCTACTCGGCGGCCTTGAACTCGTGGATCGCGGCCTTGTTGTTGAGGTTGTCCGCGAAGACCACGGCCTTGGAGTGGCCGTTGTCCTGGTGGCAGGCGTCGCAGGTCGCCTGGGTCGGGATCACGAGACCGTTGGCGATCGCGGCGTCGCGGTCCTTCATGACGCTCATCTTCTTGAAGTCGGCGCCGGGTCCGTGGCAGGCCTCGCACTGGACACCCGGCAGCGCCTCGTCCGAGTTGGTCGCATGGCAGCCGAGGCACTTGGCCTCGAACGCCGGATCGGTCGAGCCCTTGGCCGCATCGGTCGCCTTGGCATGGGTCGTCTCGGCCCACGAGGCGTACTGCACCTTGTGGCACATCTTGCACTTGTCGGCGCCGACATAGGCGTGGTCGCCGGCAGTCGCGGTCAAGGCCGCGAGGGCGAGGACGGCGAGCCCGATGGCGCAGAAGATCAGGGGCTTTCTCATCGCGATTCCTCCTTCTTTCGGCCGACCCCCGGGGATCGGAGCTGGTTGAATGTACCACCGTCTCAGAGCACGATCAAGAACGACATTTCCGTGACCGGGGCGGCCCCGGCGACTCCTGCCGCCCATCCAGTATCGTCGGTTCGACTCCCGCCCGTCAAGGCGCAAGTGACGGGGAAAAGACCAGTTGAGAGGTTGCTCAATCGCCTGCTGGAGATCGTCTCGGATCACCACCGGTCGATCTCGACACCGTCAAAGACCAGCAGACGGCTGCTCACCGACAGCCGGTTGACGACCAGTCGACCGGTCCGGGGCTCGACGGTGAAGGGCAGGTACTCGAGCTGGATCGGCGCCCGAGCCCCGATGTCGAGCCGGGCGCGCCGGGTCCATCCCTGGCGATCGTCGTCGAGCTCCCAAAGCTCGACGGCATCGTCGGTCGGCGACCTGCGGAGCTGGAGCAGCCCTCCGGTACGGGGGTCCCACACGGCGCGGCTGGGAACCGGCCCGAGCCTCCTCGGCTCGCCGCCGTCCAGAGCCACGACCCAGGTTCCCTGATCCGGGTCCGAGTCCTCGGTCCAGATCGAGTAGGCGATCTCGGCGCCGTCGGGGCTCCAGCTCGGGTAGTCGCCCCCCGGTCCGCTGACCGCTCGGGGCTCGCCACCCGCGGCCGAAACCACCCAGACCCTGATCGGCGAGCCGCCGGCGAACGCAATCCTGTCCCCTCCCGGCGACCACGAGACGAGCTCGGAGCTTTCGACGTCGCGCGCCAGGGTCACCGCCTCTCCGCCGGCGATCGGCCTCACACGAAGCTCGGTGACGCCCTCGCCCCGGGCCAGGTAGGCGACCCGGGTCCCGTCGGGCGACACCACCGGGCACGAGGCCTCCTCCTCGGCCTCGGTGAGCGGCCGCGCAACACCACCGTCGGCCGGCCGGAGGTAGATCTTGGCCAGCCCGCCGTGGGTCTGACGGTAGACCACGGCGCCATCGGCGGCGCGGCTCCCCCACCCCACTCGGGGCGCGTCGCACAGCAGACAGCTCCAGCCGTCGCCGTCCGGATCCACCGAGATGATGTCGTAGCTCCGCTCGTTGTGCACCGCGGCGAGCCGTCCGTCGCCCGAAAACGTCGGATACCTGAGGTCCTCCTGGTTGTCCGGGAGCAACGGCTGCATGCCCCTCCCGGTGAGCCTGACGAGCTGACCGTCGACCGAGGCGGCCATCGCGCGCCCCCCGGGCGCCCAGTCGGCGCCGTGCACGTCCCGACCGGGCGCCAGCCACTCGTCGATCCTCCGCCCCGACGGGTCGCTGACGAAGATCCCCGGGTCGGTGTCGGTGGCGCCGCCGAGCAGAGCGAACCCGCCCCCCGGTCTGGGGTAGACCTCCCACCACGAGACGCCCTCGGCGGCGTCGATCAACCGGGTTTCGCGACCGGTCTCGAGATCGGCGGTCCAGACCGCCGACCCTCCCTCCTCGACCCTCGTGAAGACCAGCGTCGAGCGGTCCTGCCAAACGGCGTGGAGCGCATTGTCGATCGCGGCCACGGGCGGTCCGCCGACCGTCGGCACCACCTGGACCGCCTGCGAGCTGCCGCTGATCACCGACACCACGACCGCTGCCGAGTCGGGTGAGAACGCCGGGTGTCCGGGGACCTCCGTCCCGCCACCCTCGATGAGGACCCGAGGCTCGTCGCCGGAGACCGGTACGATCAGCACCTCTCCTCGGTCGCCGTCGGTCCGGCCGACCGCGAGCATGCTGCCGTTCGGGCTCCAGGCGGGACGGAACAGGTCGCCGGTTCCCCCGAGCACCTCGGTCATCGACCACCGGCCGGGGTCGGGGCGTCGGGGCTCCCAACCGGCCCGGCCGCGCCACAGCCCGACCGCGATGCCGGCCGCCGCGGCGATCAGGGCCGCGATCGCGATCGCGCGGCGCTGCCGGGCGCGCCGCAACCGGCTCGCCGCCACCGCCCCGGAGAGGTTGGTGACCGTCCTGACTCCCGACCCCGAGGCCGACTCGACGGCGATCACCGTCGCGAGGTCCCGGCCGAGCTCCGCCGCGTTGCCATAGCGATTGCCGGGATCACGGGAAAGGCAGCGCTCGACGATCTCGTAGACCGGTGCCGGCAGCCCCGGGGCGAGGTCCTCGATCGGGGCGAACTCGCACCGCACCACCGCTTGGAGGACCCGCATCGGGGTGTCCCCGGTAAACGCCCTGGCACCGGTCAGCGCCTCGTACAGCACGGCGCCGAACGAGAACACGTCGCTCGCCGGGCTCACCCCCTGGCCGAGCGCCTGCTCGGGGGCCATGTAGGGGCACGAGCCGAGGACCATCCCCGGGGTGGTCAGCGTCTCCTCCGGGACCCCGCCGCCGCGCTGGGTCAACCGGGCCAGCCCGAAGTCGAGGACGACGACGTGGTTTTCGTCGTCGACCATGATGTTCGACGGTTTGAGGTCGCGATGGACGATGCCGGCCGTGTGGGCCGCCGCGAGGGCCCTGGCGACCTGCTCGAACCAGCCCAGCACCCGGAGGTAGTCGGTCCGATCGACGACCATCTCGCTCAGGGGTCGGCCCCTCACCAGCTCCATGACCAGGAACGGCAGGTCCTCCCCACTCCCCGGGTCGGCGGTGCCGATGTCGTAGATTCCGACGACGTTGGGATGCTGCAGCCGCCCCAGCGCCCGCGCTTCGCGCTCGAATCGCCGCTCCGTGGACGGGTCCTTGACCAGCTCGCGGGGCAGGATCTTGAGCGCCACCTCGCGGTCGAGCAGCTCGTCGTTGGCCCGCCACACCGAGCCCATCCCGCCGATCCCGATCCGCTCGACGAGCCGGTAGCGCGCGAGCTTGAGGCCTGCAGCGAGCTGTCCGTACACCATCGCCTCAATGATAGCGGGCGCCGGGTCTCAGCGGTCGTCGGGCCCGGCGAGGGGCGGCGGGAACAGCCAGGCGGCGGCCCCCGGCGGCGCGCCCTCGGGCTCGTGGCACCGACGGCACCGCGCCTCGTACACCTCGGTGGCGCCGACCACCACCCGCTCGGTGTCCCCGGTGAGACGTTGGGTGTAGCTCGCCGCGGCGCCGCAGCGGGCGCAGATCGCCTGGATCTTGTGGACCTTCTCGGCGATCGCGAGCAGCTCGGGCATCGGGCCGAACGGGACGCCGCGGTAGTCCATGTCGAGCCCGGCGACGATCACCCGCTTGCCGAGGTTGGCGAGGTGGGTGCAGACCCCCGGCAGGGCCTCGTCGAAGAACTGGCCCTCGTCGATCCCGACGACCTCGGTCCGTGGGTCGAGCCGGGCCTTCACCTCGGCGGCGCTCTCGATGACCTCGCACGGGACCCGCCACTGGGAGTGCGACACGACGTCGTTGTCGGAGAACCTGGTGTCGAGGGCCGGCTTGAAGACCTGGACCCGCTGGCGCGCGATCGCGGCCCGCCGCAGCAGCCGGATCAGCTCCTCCGACTTGCCCGAGAACATCGGGCCGGCCACCACCTCGATCCAGCCGCCGCCCGGACGCATTGGGATCACGACATGCCTCGCATGATCCGGAAGAGTAGCACCGACCGGCCGGCATCGAGTATCTTCGTCGGGCCGCGACGGCGGCCCGACCACGATCGACAGGAGAATCCATGGCTCACCGGACCATCGACGAGTTCAAGGCCGAGCGAGAGGCCCTCACCGAGCTGACCCTCGCCAAGGCCAACCTCGAGATCAAGCGTTTCTTCAACCTCGACAGCCAGGCCTACCGGGACGGCGCCCTGCCCGCGCGGACCAAGGAGCTGCTCGGGCTCGTCGCGTCGATGGTCCTGCGCTGCGACGACTGCATCTTCTACCACCTCGACCGCTGCCGCGAGGAGGGCGTCGCCGATGAGGAGCTCCAGGAGGCGATGTCGATCGCGCTGGTGGTCGGCGGCTCGATCGTCATCCCGCACCTCCGGCGCGCCGTCCGGGCCTGGGAGGAGCTGAGCGGGCGTTGACGCCCCGCCAGTCGCGGGCGCCGTTCAGAACACGTCCCAATCGCCGGTCTGGAGAGCCCACCTCGCCATCGCCGGAGCACCCGGCCCCGACCCGGCGCGGCGGACGACGAGCACCTGGCGCTTCGGCAGAAGGAAGCTCGGGACCGGTGCGAGCAGCGACCTCGCGGCGGTCCACGCCGACAGCGGGGTGCTCATCAGCGCCATCGTCCCGAGGCCGACCGAGCCAGCCCAGGCCGCCGCGTGAGACAGCAGAGCGACCTGCGAGGCGGCGGTCGGCGCGAGCAGCTCCATGACGAGGGCCAGCTCCCGGTCGAGCACCCTGACCCGGCGAACGACGCAGACTCCCACCCCCTGCCGGTCATCGTCGACAAAGCACGTATAGCGGTGGAGCGGATGGTCCGCGTACCGCCAGTTGAGATAGTCAACGCCACGATCGAGGTGAGGCCGGCCGGCCCCAAAACCTGAGCCGGTCGGCTGGTGCTCCGGTCCGAACCGGTCGACAGTCTGGATCGTCCCGCGGTGTCGCCCGGTCAGCCGGACGCACGGGCAGACCCAGGTGGTCAGGATGACGTTCTCGGAGAAGCCGAGCTTGAGGAACGCGCCGATCGACCCGGCGTTGGGAAAGCCGAACAGCAGGTCTCCTGACGAAACGGACTCGACGAGGCGGACGAGGGTCGCCAGGAGGAGACCCCTCCGGCGTGCTGCGGGGAGCGTCGCCACGTCGAGGAAGTGCCACCCGGTGATCGGCTCGCCGTCGACGACCACCCGCAGCGGGAGCATCGCGCTCGAGCTCAACGTCTGCGAGCCCTCGCTGAGGGTCGCGATCCTCCCGGTCCCAGCGGGCGTGCGGTACTTCCAGCGATAGTGCTCCGCCGTCATGTGCTCGTCGGTCGCCCGAGACCTGGTAAGCAGATCGCGAAAGGCCTCCCGCTGGAAGGCCGCATAGGCCTCGAGGTCGACCTCGGAGGCCGGTTCAACGACGATCACTGGCCCGGTCATCACCCCGAGATCATGGGCGCTTCGCCGACTCGAGGGGGCTCGCTCACGCGACCCGCCGGCGCCGTTCGTCGGGGGATCGCGGCGATCGGAGCCTCTTCAGCTCCTCGAACTCGTCGTCCCGGGAGGGGCTCAGGACGAACGACGCCCGGTTCGGGCTGCCGTTCCACCGTCCGAGCTCGGACCTCTCGGCCCGCCCGATGTGGACCACCACTTCGATTCTCCGCGCGCCCTGCCGGCGGGCCGCGGCGATCCCGGCCGCGATGTTGGCCCGGCTCATCATCCCGCTGTAGAGAACCCCCAGCAGCCGGTCCGGCGAGGTCCGCCCCGCGGCCTCGCTGGACTCGGCGTTGCCCCCCGACAGCCGGACCAGCACCTCGCGCTTGACGCAGTTGGCGGCGAACCGTCTCGACCAGCAGTCACTGACCCTTCTGGAGACGTAGAACGGCTCGCGGACGTTGCGGATCTCCGGGATGCCGTACTCCCTCGCCAGCTTGACCGCCAGGCGGAACAGGAAGGGCACCATGTGCACGTGGATGTGCCCGTCGAGCGCGGTCAGCGGGCGGGGGTCGACGATGGCGATCACGTTCTCGATCTGGGCGCGCCACTCCCGCTCGACCTCGGAGAGCAGCGCGTTCCTCTCCTTGGTGGTGCTTCGGGCGAGGTGCCGGCTCAGCATACCGACGAACTCGGCGTTGAAGAAGCCGGCTCGGTCGACCAGGCGCGCGACCCGCGGCGCCGGCGTGATCGGCCGGCCCTCGCCGAGGTTGAGGTGGACCGAGATCCGGGCCGGGCGGTCGGGGAGCGCCGCCAGCCGGGCCGAGATCGCCTCAGGATGGTCGCAGTCGCCGAAGACGCTGAAGCTGTCGAGCAGCCCGGACTCCCAGGCATCGCACAGCCGAGCGGTCATCGACGGCGTCGCCCCCATGTCGTCGGCATGGACGAAGACCCCGTTGGCGGGGCGGAGAAGCCGCGTGCCGTTCCCGGCGTCGGCGAGGTGGACCGTGGCGTTCATGGGCTGGCTTCAACGAGTCGCGGATCCCGAGGCTCCTTTCACCCGACCCGAGCCTACCACGTGAACCCCCCAGCCGTACCCGGGGCGCTCGGCGAAGCCCCTCCGGCCCACCGGAGGGGCTAGCCGTTGACCTGGTGGACCGCTTTGCCGAGGGCCGCCTCGACCGCCTCCTGGAAGGCCTCGGACATCGTCGGGTGGGCGTGGATGGTCAGCCCCACGTCCTCGAGGAAGGCGCCCATCTCGAGGGCCAGGGTCGCCTCGCCGATGAGCTCGGAGACCCCCCGGCCGACCGTCAGGGCGCCGAGCAGACGGCCGGTTGGAGCGTCGGCGACGACCTTGACGAAGCCGTCGGTGGCGTCGAGGGTCATGGCGCGGCCCGACCCCTTGAAGCTGAAGCTGCCGGTCACCACCTCGTGACCGCGGGCCACCGCTTCGGCCTCCGTGAGGCCGACCCAGGCGATCTCCGGGTCGGTGTAGATCACCGCCGGGATCCCGACGTTGTCGAAGGCGGCGGGCTCGCCGGCGATGACCTCGGCGGCGACCTTGGCCTCCTGGTAGGCCTTGTGGGCGAGCAGCATGCCGCCGGCGACATCGCCGATCGCGTAGATCCCGGGGACGCTCGTCCGCTGCCGGTCGTCGACCTCGACGAAACCCTTGCCGTCGGTGGCGACCCCGATCCCCTCGAGCCCGAGCCCGGCCGAGCGCGGGACCCGGCCGACGCTCACCATCACCACATCGGCCGGCACCCTCACCTCGCCGCCATCGGGGCCGACCGCGATCAGCGCCGGATCGTCGCCCTCCTCGAAGGACTCCGCCCGATGCTCGAGCAGCAGCTTGACCTTGAGCTTCTTGAGCCGGCGCTCGAGCGCCTTGGCCGCATCCCGGTCGAGACCCGGCAGGATCTCGGGAAGGAACTCGACGATCGTCACCTCGGAGCCGAGCTTCGCGTACACCGTGCCGAGCTCGAGCCCGATATAGCCCGCGCCGACGACGACCAGACGATCGGGCGTCCGGTCGAGGGACAACGCCTCGGTCGAGCCGATGATCCTCCGGCCGTCGGTCGGCAGCGTCGGCAGCTCCATCGGCGAGGACCCGGTGGCGATGACCGCCTGCTCGAAGGAGATCTCGACCTGCCCGTCGTCGCCCGCGACTTGCAGGCTGCGATCGGTCAGGAAATGGGCCTCGCCCCGCACCACCTCGACCCCGTTCTTCGAGCACAGGAACTCGACCCCGCCGGTCAGCCGCTCGACGATCCCGTCCTTCCAGGCGACCATCTTCGGAAGGTCGACCTTGAGGCCCTCGACCGACAGCCCCATCGAATGACCGTGCCGGACCTCGTGGGCGAGGTCGGCGGCGTGGATGAGCGCCTTCGAGGGGATGCAGCCGACGTTGAGGCAGACCCCGCCGAGCCGCGGCGCCTTCTCGACCAGGATCACGTCCTTGCCGAGCTGGGCGAGGCGGATCGCCGCCACATAACCGCCCGGACCGGCGCCGATCACCACCACCTGACACCCGCGGGAGACCGAGCCGACGACCATCACAGCCTCGCCATCAGACGACCGGGTTTGGCGACCAGCCCGACCAGGTCGGTCATGAAGCGCGCGCCCTGAGCGCCGTCGATCCAGCGGTGGTCGAAGGACACGCTGAGGTACATCATCTTGCGGACGACGATCTCGCCCTCGACCACGACCGGCCGGTCCTGGATCTTGTGGAGACCGACGATCGCGAGCTCGGGCTGGTTGATGATCGGGGTCGCGAAGACGCCGCCGAGCGGACCGATGTTGGTGATCGTGCAGGTCCCGCCGCGGATCTCGTCGAGACCGAGCCGGCGCTCGCGGGCGCGACCGGCGAGGTCGCCGATCTCCTCCGCCAGCTCGAGCATGGTCTTGCGGTCGGCGGCCTTGACCACCGGGACGATCAGCCCCTCCGGCGTGTCGACCGCGATACCGATGTTGTAGAACCGTTTGAGCACCAGCTCGCCGGCCGCCTCGTCGACGCTCGCGTTGAAGATCGGGTGGTCCTTGAGCGCGGCGACCAGCGCCTTGACAAAGAACGGCAGCAGGGTGAAACGGCCCCCGCGCGCCTCGACCTCGGCCTTGACCGCGCGGTAGTGGGCGACCAGCTCGGTGACATCGGCCTCCTCGACGTGGGTGACGTGCGCCGAGATCTCCTTCGAGGCCCGCATCGCGCCGGCGATCACCTTGCGGAGGTGGGTCAGGGGGAGGCGCTCGACCTCGCCGGCCTCGGTCGTGGACACGTTCCGCGGGCGCGGCGCCGCGGTCCGCGCGACGGGTCCGCGGGGCGGGATCGTAACCTCGTCCGAGCTCTCACCCCGGGCAGCGCCCGCCGCCGGCGCCGCCGCCGCGCGCTCGACGTCCTCGTCGGTGATCCGGCCCCCGGCGCCGGTCCCCCTGAGCACCGCCAGGTCGACCCCGAGGCGACGGGCCATCGCCCGGGTCCTCGGCGTCGCGAGCGGCCGGCCGCCGCCCGCCGTCACCGGCGCCTGGGGAGGCGGCGGTGGGATCTCGACGAGCTTGGGTCTCGGTCCGCCGGCGGCGCCGCCGGACGCCTCCTCGCCGGGCTCGCCGATCGTCACCAGCGCGTCGCCGACCTCAATCGGCGCGTCGGCCGGGACGTGCAGCCGAAGCACCGTGCCGGCCCGCGGCGACGGCAGCTCGACCACCGCCTTGTCGGTCTCGACGGTGAGCAGGGGCTCGTCCTCGGCGACCACCGCACCCTCGACGACCAGCCAGTCGACGACCCGGCCCTCGTGGATCCCCTCGCCGACATCCGGGAACTTGAAGATGAACGCCATCTCTCGCCTTTCGACCGCGCGCGGTCAACCCCTCGGGCGCGCCCGGTTCATCAGTACTCCAGGGTCCTCCGCACCGCGGCCGCGATCCGGTTGCGGGTCGGCAGGTAGAGGTGCTCGTTCTTGGCGAGCGGGAAGATCACGTCGAAGCCGGTCACCCGCTGGACCGGTGCGTGGAGGTGGAGCAGGGCGTGCTCGCCGATGAGCGCCGCGATCTCGCCACCGAAGCCGTTGCTCCGCGGCGCCTCGTGGACGACCACCGCCCGCCCGGTCTTGCGGACGCTCGTCAGGATGGTCTCCCGGTCGAGGGGGTTGAGGGTCCTCAGATCGACGACCTCGACGCTGATGTTGTCGCGGGCCAGCATGTCCGCTGCGTCGTGGCAGACCCGTACCATCGCGCCCCACGAGATCAACGTCGCCTCGTCGCCCTCGTGGACCACCTTGGCCGAGCCGATGGGCACGGTGAAGGGGGTCGTCGGGACCGCCTCGCGGAAGGCCCGATAGATCCGTTTCGGCTCCATGAACAGCACCGGGTCGTCGTCGCGGATGGCGGCGATCAGCAGCCCCTTGGCGTCGTACGGGTTGGACGGGACCACGACCTTGATCCCGGGGGTCGCCAGGAACAGGCTCTCGTAGCTCTCCGAGTGGTGCTCTGGCGGGTGGATGCCCCCGCCGTAGGGCATCCGCACGACCATCGGCACGCTCAGCCTGCCGCGGGTCCGGTTGCGCATCCGGGCGGCGTGGCCGAGCAGCTGGTTGACCGCCGGGTAGACAAAGCCCATGAACTGGATCTCGGCGACCGGGCGCATCCCGGTGGCGGCGAGGCCGACCGACATCCCGATGATCGCGCTCTCGGCGAGGGGGGTGTCGATCACCCGGTCGGGGCCGAAGGCCTCGATCAGGCCCTCGGTGGCGCGGAAGACGCCGCCGTCGATCCCGACGTCCTCGCCGAGCACGATCACCCGCTCGTCGCGCGCCATCTCGTCGCGCAGCGCGTCGCGCACCGCCTGGGCGATGGTCAGCCGCTCGCTCGACTCCGGGCTGCCCTCGGCCCGCGCCGCCGCCGATCCGGTCTCGGTGGCGCTCACGTCCGCACCTCCGCCACGACCTCGGCCATCTGCTCGCGGAGGTTCGGCGGCAGCTCGGCGTACATGTGGGTGAAGATGTCGCGCGGGTCCTGGGGCGGCATCTCCTCGAGGTTGACCACGGTCCGGTCGATCCACTCGTGAACCTCCCCGGTGAGCGCCTCCTCGCGGCTCTCGTCCCACAGCCCGGCGCTCTCCATGTACCGCCTCAGCCTGAGGATCGGGTCGCGGTCCGCCCACGCGGCGACCTCGGTCTCGGGACGGTAGCGGCTCGCGTCGTCGGCGGTCGTGTGGTCGCCGATCCGGTAGGTCAGGGCCTCGATGAGGGTCGGTCCACCGCCGCTGCGGGCCCGCGCCAGCGCCTCGGAGGCGGCGACCCACACCGCGAAGACGTCGTTGCCGTCGACCTGGATGCCGGGGATCCCGTAGGCGTGGGCCTTCTGGGCGAGGGTCTCGCTCGCGGTCTGGCGGTGCAGCGGCACCGAGATCGCCCACTGGTTGTTCTGGATCACGAACACCGACTGGCAGCCGAACACGCCGGCGCAGTTCATCGCCTCGTGGAAGTCGCCCTCCGAGGTCGAGCCGTCGCCGCCGAAGGTCACCGCCACCGCGGGCTCGCCGCGCAGCTTGAGCGACAGCCCGACCCCGGCGCCGTGCTGCCACTGGCTGCCGACCGGGACCGCCACCGGGAAGACCCGCACCCCGTCGGGGAAGGCCGAGCCGCGCTCGTCCCCCGCCCAGTAGGCGTAGATGAGGTGGGCCGGCACGCCGCGCAGCAGCATGATGCCGTGCTCGCGGAAGGCCGGGATCAGCCAGTCGCCCTCGGCCATGGCGTGGGCGACGCCGGCCTGGATCGCCTCCTGTCCGCGGATCGGCGGCCAGGTCCCCATCCGTCCCTGACGCTGGAGCTTGAGCGCCTTGTCGTCCATCGCCCGCATCAGCGCCATGTCGCGGTACATCCGCCGGACAGTCTCGGGGGGGAGGTCCGGCGCCAGCTCACGATCCACCTTGCCCTCGGGATCGAGGATCTCGAGACGCTCGGTGACGGCGTGGTAGACCTGGGTTCGGGGCATGGGCACGCCTTTCTGTCGGGGCACGACGGCTCTCTCGACCAAACAGACCCGATGCCCTGGTAATTTCGAGGGCCCGGTCGCCCCGCCGGATCACTCCAACTCGGTCGATCCCGACCCTATTCCGTCGTCCGGCACCGGCGCCCATCGCTCTCGGTCGTACACCGCCAGGGCGACGGGCCCCGGCCGCGGCCTCGGCCGGAGCGCAGCCGACCACCTGAGCGCCCGGGCAAAGCCGTCGACCAGCGCTTCCGCGGCGGTCGCCCAGCCGACCCCGGTGAGAGCCGGAGCGAGCGACCCTTCGACGATCCCCCGGTCGACCCTGAAGACCCGGGCGTAGAGCGCCGGCTCGAGGCCGAGGAGCACCGCGGCGTGGATCAGCACGCCGCCCCGGCGGCGGGTCTGCGAGCACCCGACCGCCTTGCGCCCGCCGACCGCCAGGGTGTCGGCGAGCTGGTCGAAGAAGCACACCGGCGATCGGACCCGGGTGGCGCGGGCCGGCGCCTCGAGCCTGTCGACCGGGCTGCCGAGACTGGCCAGGGCCGGCTGGAGGACGTCGAGGAAGCGGTCGTACAGACCGACCACCCCGTGCGCCCAGGGGTGCTCCGCGGGCAGGGCCAGAGACAGAGAGAGGTCGCCGCGGTGGATCACCCCGGTGCCGCCGCTGAGCCGTCGCAGCACCGGGATCGAGCGCTCGCGGCACCACCCGAGATCGACATCCTCGACCGGCTGACCATAGCCGAGCACGACCACCGGGCCCGGCCACGACGCCACGGCGAGCGACGGCCGGCCCGCGGCCGCCACCTCGAGCATCTCGGCCTCGAAGGCGAGATCATGGCTCGCCGGACCGGTCGAGCGCCACACCGCGAGCTCGGTCACCGGCGCGAGCCCCGGCGCGGCTTGAAGCCGGCCACCTTGACCTGCTCGAGGGGCCGGAAGGGGGCCTGCCGCGGCGCCCGGTCGAGGCCCCACCGTCGGAGCCGGGCCGGGAGGGCGTCGAGCAGACGCTCGGCAACGCCGACCCTCCACCATCCCCGGGGGTCGGGCGCCTCGCCGAGCCGGCCGAGCACCGCCACCGGCGCGAAGCCCGCCGTCGCGAGCTCGCGGCCGAGCTCGAGGTGGCTGTACTCGCGCAGGTGGAGGCCGCGCGGGGTGTAGCTGAAGTGCCGCGACACGTCGTGCGGGCCGTAGAGGCGGTTCGGGGTCACGACGACATAGACGCCACCCGGCGTCAGCCGGCTCAGCAACAGCCCGAGGTGGTCCTGGAGATCGTCCGGGTGGAGGTGCTCGACGAAGTGGCAGGACAACGCGAGGTCGACCGCCCCGGCCGGAATCGCGCCCGCGACCTCTCCGGCCTCGACGAAGGTAAAGCCCTCCGGCGCCGACCCCGGATCGATCCCGGGGTCGACGGCATCGACCGCCCACACCCGCTCGAGCCTTCGGGCGAGCTCGAGGCTGAGCTCGCCGGTCCCGGCGCCGAACTCGAGGAAGGTCCGCCGACCGTCGAGCAGGGGCTCGAGCAGCCGGAGCAGCAGCCCGACCTGAGCACGCTGGGCGTCGGCGTTACCCGGGAGCTCGACCCGTCGGAAGAGCTCGGCGTAGAGCTCGGCGTAGAGCCTCGGCCGCTCCTCCCGGGTCGACCGCCGCAGCCGATCGGCGAGCTCGCGCTCGATCTCGAAGTGCCGCCGCAGCCGCTCGAGCTCGTCGCCGGTGGGTCGCTTCGCCATCCCCTCACCCTTCGAGGAGGTCGGGATGGAGGACCTCGTCGAGGCGCCGCCGCTCGACCGGCCAGCCCGAGGGCAGGAGCGAGGCGAACGCCTCCGACGCGAAGAAGGCGTCGTCGCCCGGGTAGGTCGGCACTACGAGCCGCGGAAAGCGCTCGACGATGGCACGGTCGGGCATGGTGCGCCGGCGGGCGAGCTCGCGCCTCCGGTCCTCGCCCGCGCCGAGCCCGGCGACAAAGCCGTCGAGGGCGCGCAGCTGCATCAGCAGGTGGCCATCCGACACCGTCGGACCGCCGGCGCCGGGACCGAGCAGCAGCCGCGCCGCGAGGTGACGGGCGGCGCCCACGACGCCGCCCTCGGCGAGCCGCCGGCGCCAGCGCTCGCCGCGGCTCGGCGGCGGCACGACCGGACCGAAGGGGTCGGCGACCGCCGCCGCGAGCTCGGCCTCGGCGCGGGCGAAGGTGGCCAGCCGGTGGAGGAAAGTCGCGTACACCGCCGGTGCGAAGGCGGCGCGGTACTCGTCGTCGGCGCACGCCGCGAAGGTGCGGAGCGCGTTGCGCTCGAACAGCACGCCGCGGCGAAAGTCGCCGAGCCCGGACGAGGTCGCGCCGCCGCGGTGGCGGGCTACGGCATCGGGCGCGGCCACCACCTCGCGCCCGCAGGCCCACAGCCGCCAGCCCAGCTCGACGTCCTCGAAGTAGGCGAAGAGCCCGGCGTCGAAGCCGCCGAGGGCCGCCCAGTCGGTGCGGCGGATCGCCATGTTGCCGCCGCAGGGAAAGGGCAATGGCTCGCCCACCTCCGGCGCCGCCATCGTGCCGACCGGCCACCCCTGGCCGACCTGGAAGGCGTGGACGTCGAAGGTCACAGCGCCCTTCACGAAGTCGTGGCGGCGCCGGTCCCAGCTCGTCATACGACCGGCGGTGGCGGCGGCGTCGGGGTGGCGGGCCAGCGTCTCGAGGTGGGCGTCGACGAAACCGGGCTCGACCGCAGCGTCGTCGTTGAGCAGGATCAGCACGTCGCCCCTCGCCGCCTCGGCGCCGAGGTTGACGCCGCCGGCGAAGCCCAGGTTCGCCTCGGAGCGGACGACGACGAGCCGGGGCCAGCGCGCCACCGCCGCCTCGCCGCACCGGTCGGCCGAGCCGTTGTCGACGAGCACCACCTCGACCCGACCGGCCTCGACCTCGAGCGAGCCGATGCTGTCCTCGAGGTGGCCGAGACCGGCGTGGGCGACGACGATGACCGAGGTCTTCAACGGGCGCCCCCAATCCGGTCGAGGGCGCGGCGGAGCCGGCGTCCGATCGGCTCCCGCGCGGTCGTCGCCGGCGGCGCGAGGAGCGCGAAACGGTCGCGGTGCGGGTCGCGGTAGGGCGCCGCCGCGAACTCGAGGAGCGGCGCCGCGACCTCGCGCCAGCGGCGACCCTGCGCCCAGCCGCGGCCGGCGGCCGAGGCGCGGCGGCGGGCGTCGGGGTCGCCGAGCAGCCGGCGCACCGCCCCGGCGAGGGCGCCCGGATCCCCGGCAGGGACCGTCGCCCCGGCGCCGGTCTCCTCGACGATCCGCGACATGCTGCCCCCGGCGGTCGCGACCACCGGCAGCCCGAGCCACAGCAGGTCGACCATCCGGGTGCGCAGGCTGAGGTCGGTCTCGAGCCCGGGACGATGGGTGACCACCGCCAGGTCGCTGATCTGCGCGAGCTCGAAGCGCCGGTCGTAGGGACGCCACGGCTCGAAGCGCACCGTCGAGCCGAGCCAGCCGCGCTCGTCGGCGACCCGGCGCGCCGCCGCCGCGGCCGCCAGCGGAGTCTCCTCGGGGTGGGGGTGGTCGACGAAGACAACCACCGTGCGCGGGTCGGCGGCGAGCAGGTCGGGCAACGCCTCGAGCACCACTCCGGGGTCGTACCAGTCGTAGATCCCGCCGAAGTAGAGGACCGGCGAGCCGTCGTCGACGCCGGGCAGGATCTCGGAGCGGGGCGAGGCAACGGGCGGCTCGTCGTCGGGCGTGCCGAAGGGCAGCTCGCGGATCAGCCGCTCGAGGCGAGGGTCGTCCTCGATGGCCAGCGGGTGGACCCGTCCCAGGGCGCCGAGCCAGCCGAGGTAGAAGAAGCGCTGCTCCTCCGACGAGCAGAGGAAAAGGTCGCCGCGTCCGAGCTGCAGCCTCCAGGTCGCGTGGTCGGTCCGGTAGGGCGCGAAGCCGAGCGACCGGTGGTAGTGGAGGTTCTCGACCAGAAAGGGGTCATACAGGTCGACCACCACCGGCAGGTCGTCGCGCTGCGCCAGGTAGTGGTTGCCGAGGTGGCCGTGGAGCAGCACCCAGTCGTGGCCGTCGGCCTGACCCCCGAGCCGGTCGGGCACGGCAGTCACGACCCGGATCGCCTCGCCGACCGCTGCCGCTTCGGCGGCCTGGTTGGGAATCGCCAGGGTCACCCGGTGACCGGCGCTGCCGAGCACCCCGGCGAGCGCGACGAAGCGCGTCCCGACGCCGGCGGTAACCCTCCGGACCGGCTCCGGACAGATCATGAAGACCCGGCTCACCGCACCCCGGCCCGCGACCATGTCGACATGCGCGGATGGTAGCAGGGATGGCCGACCCGGCGGCAGCGCATCCGTTCATCCGGTGTAAGATCGGAGCGCCGATGAGCCTCGACCTCATGCCACCGACCGGGACGACCACGATCTCCGCCCGCCGCGTGCTGGTGCTCGCCGCCCACGCCGACGACGAGGTCTTCGGCTGCGGCGGTCTGCTCGCCGAGCTCGCCGCGTCCGGGGCCGACATCCTCGTGCTCTACCTCACCGACTCCTCGGGCGGCGACGAGGTCACCGAGGGCCGTGAGGCCTATGCCGCCCGGCGGGCCGAGGAGGCCCGGCGCGGGCTCGCGATCCTCGGGGTCGAACGCCACGAGGCGCTGGCGATCCCCGATGGCGAGCTCGCGAGCCACGTCGACACCGCCGCCGCGGCGATCGGGCGGGCGATCGCCGACCACCGCCCCGACCTGCTGCTCGCGCTGTCGCCGATCGAGGTGACCGCCGACCACCGCGCGACCTTCGCGGCCCTCCACCGGGCGGTCGCGCCGGTGCGCGCCGGCGGCGAGCTCGACGCCGTCCTGAGCGGCTGCCGGATCCTGCTCTACGAGGTCAATCACCCGGCCTACCCGAACCTGCTGGTCGACGTCGGCGACCGTCTCGGCCCGCTGACCGCGGCGATCGACGCCCACGCCAGCCAGCTCGAGCTCCACAACTACCGCGAGGCGGCCCTCGGGATGCGCCACTTCCGGGCGCTGTCGCTGCCCGCCTCGGTGAAGGCGGCCGAGGGCTATCGCGAGATCTCTCCCTTCGACCTGGTCAGCCACAGCGCGAGCCAGCTCGTCGCGAAGCTCGGCGGCGTCCCCGACCGCCACGAGCTTCACGACGGCCCGCTGGTCAGCGTGATCGTCCGGACCAAGGACCGCCCCGTCCTGCTCGCCCAGGCCCTGGCGAGCATCGCGGCGAGCCACTACCGGCGGGTCGAGGTGGTGCTGGTCAACGACGGCGGCTCACCGCCCGTGATCGCCGAGGCTTACCCGTTCCCGGTCAACCGGGTCGAGCTCGAGACCAACCGGGGCCGTGCCGCCGCCGCCAATGCCGGGATCGCCGCCGCGCGCGGCGACTTCGTCTGCTTTCTCGACGACGACGACCGCATGGCGCCCGAGCACCTGGCGACGCTCGCCCGGCTGGTCTGGACCCCCGGAGTCCGGGTCGCCTACACCGACGCCGCGGTGGTGGTCCACGCCAGGGACGAGGCGGGAGCGTGGGTCGAGGTCGAGCGCCGGCTGCCCTACAGCCGGGACTTCGACCCGGACCGCCTGCTGGTCGACAACTACATCCCGTTCAACACTCTGATCATCGACCGCGCCCTCCTCGCCGAGGTCGGGCCGCTCGACGAGGGGCTCGAGTTCTTCGAGGACTGGGAGCTCCTCGTCCGTCTCGCCTCGGCGGCGCCCTTCCGCCACCTACCGGTCGTCACCGCCGAGTACCGCCACTTCCGAGGCGCCGGCCACCACATCCTCGGTGACCAGCCGCGCCGCCGGGAGGACTTCCTGCGGATGAAGGCGGTCATCATCGGACGCCACGGCGACCGGCTGGGGCCCGAGGTCCTCGCCCGTCTCGTCGACCGGCTGCGGGCCGAGACCGTCGAGGCCGCCGAGACCGCCGAGGCGGCGCGGAGGGACCTTGCCCGGGCGCGGGTCGAGCACGACCGGCTGACCGACGCCTGGCACCGGCTCAACGGCGAACGCGAGTCCCTGAGGATCGAGCGATCGGCAAACCTCGAGGCGATCGGTCGGCTCGAGGCCGAGCTCGCCGAGCACCGCCGGGTGGTGGCCGAGCTCGGCGCCGAGAGCGCCCGCCTGCGCACCGACGACGCGGCGATGCGAGCCCGGGTCGCCGACCAGGAGGGTCAGATCGCCCGCCTCTACGCCGAGATCGAGCGGCTCAACCGCCTCGTCGCGGCGATGGAGAGCACCACGGCCTGGAAGTGGCACCGGAGAGTCGAGCGCCTCCGCGGCCGCTGACGCTCGACGGGTTCCTCAAGCTCCGTACTTCTTGATCGCCCGGTCGAGCCTCGGCAGGACCAGGAAGATGAATGTCGCCACCGCGGCGGCGAGGCCCGCGAGGAAGATGAAGAACCACATCGGCTCCATGTGGTTCTGGACCGAGCCGAGGAAGCCCGAGAACTTGTTGCCGATCGAGGTGGCGAGGAACCAGCCGCCCATCGCGAGACCGACCAGCCGCGGCGGCGCGAGCTTGGTGACCAGCGACAGCCCGATCGGCGACAGGCAGAGCTCGCCGAAGGTGATGACCAGGTAGAAGACCGCCATCCAGAGCCCGGCGACCTTGACCGCCCCGCCGTCGGTCTGCGAGCCGGCGATCGCCATGATGAGCAGCGAGGCGGTGGTCAGCAGCATGCCGTAGAGCAGCTTGTGGGCGGTCGGCACCGCCTTGCCGATCTTGACCCGCCAGCCGAAGAACCAGACCACCAGCGGGGTCAGGACGATCACCCAGAACGGGTTCCAGCTCTGGTAGACCTCGGCGTTGACGACCTGGAGGAAGCGGCCCGGCGGGAGGTAGTCGGGCTCGCGGCCGAAGCGGTTCCTGTAGCCGTCGTAGATCGCCCGGTAGACCGGCTCGGCGACGACGAAGACCGGGATTCGCTCGCCGGCCGCGGTCTCGCGGACCAGGACGACCCGGTCCCGCGGCACGGCACGGTCGGCGAGGGCGACGGTGATCACGTCCTCGCCATGGGCGCCCTTCTCGCTCCGGACCTCGATCTGGTCGTCGGCGTAGACCTTGACCGCGCGGGCGAGCCACGCCTGGTCGACCCCCGCGCGCGTCCCCTCCACCCCGATCCGCTCGACCGTGATGTCGGCGAAACCGTCGAGGGTCGCCACGGCGCTCGAGCGCATCCGGTTCTGACCGAACTGGTTCGCGATCTCCGGCGAGGAGACGACGAGCAGGCTGTCCGGGTGGGGTCGCGGCACGTCCTCCGACGCGTTGACGTAGTAGCTGGGCAGCGCGTCCTGCTGGATCTGGTCGAAGAAGGGCACGCTGGCCGCCGCCCCCGGCCGCCGGTCGGTGAAGTCTCGCGCCCACTGGGTCATCGCGCTTCCGTTGAGGTGGAGGATCATGAAGAACGCACCGCCGGCGACGAAGATCGGCAGCAGAGCGAGCAGCCCCGGCCTCTCCTCCTCGTTGGCGGTCAGGCCGAGCCGGACGAAGAAGATGACGACCGGGATCATCCCGACGAGGAAGCCGAAGTCCGACGGGCGCACGATCTCCATGTGGAACTGCTTCGCGGCGATGTAGCCGAGAATGCCGACGATGAAGGCGGGAGCCAGGATCTTGAGGAAGATCTCGCCCATCCGGGTGTCGCCGTCGACCCGCTTGGGCCTGCGGTCTGCTCGCTCGAGGACCTTCCAGAAGATCGCCAGCAGCACCACCGCGAAGAGCACGCCGAAGCCCGCTGCGCGGAAGGTCCACAGCCAGCCGAAGTAGTTCCTGACGATCGGGGCGACGATGAGGGTCGCGGCGAGGGCGCCGATGTTGATCCCCATGTAGAAGATGTTGAAGCCCGAGTCGCGCTTCGGGTCGCCCGGCTGGTAGAGGTTGCCGACCATGACCGAGATGTTCGGCTTGAAGAAGCCGTTCCCGACGATCAGACCGATCAGGCCCATGACGAAGAAGGTGAAGCCCGGGATCCCCATCAAGAAGAGGCCACCGGCCATGAGCAGCCCGCCGATCGCCACCGACCGGCGATAGCCGAGAAAGCGGTCGGCGATCATCCCGCCGAGGAATGGCGTGAAGTAGACGAAGGCCAGGTAGAGCCCGTAGATCTCGTTGCCCTGGGCGCGCGGCAACCCGAGCCCGCCCTGCTCCGCATCGATGGTGTAGAGGAGCAGGATCCCGACCATCGTGTAGAAGGCCAGTCGCTCCCACATCTCGGTGAAGAACAGCGGGAAGAGCCCTTTGGGATGTCCAAACGCCATGGTGTCTCCTTGTGATCGGTCGTGGGGGCCGGTCCGGACGACCCGCCGCATCCTACCTCAGCCCTCGCGATTCCGAAACCGCGACGACGTCTCGAAGAAGGCCCAAAGGCCCATCGTCGTCCGTCATGGGGTAGGATGCGCCGGTGACCCGACGCCGCGAACCCGAGCTGCCACCCCGCGAGCCGGCCGTACGCCGGCGGATCTGGCTCCTCGCCCTGGCGTTCCTTTTCGTCCAGGTCGTCGTGCTCCCGGGCGCCGAGAGCCCGTTTCGCGCGCCCAAGACGGTCGTCGCGCTCGTCGCCATCCTGCTCGTCGCGGGGCTGAGCGTGACCGGTGCGCTGCGCCGGGGCCGCCTCGAGCTCCGCTGGTCGCCGCTCGCGACCGCGCTCATCGCCTTACCGGCGCTCCAGGCCCTCTCGGCCCTGTGGAGCGCCTCGCCCCGGCTCGCCCTCGACGCGGCGGCCGAGTCAACCATCTGGATCCTCGGCGCGCTCTTCGTCGCGACCGTCTCGCAGCGCGAGCGACTGCGCCTCGGTGACGCGACGGCGATCGGGGCTGCGCTGTCGGGCGCGGTCCTCCTCATCCAGGCGGCCGGCCGTCTGCTCATCGCCTCCGCCGGGACCGATGCCACAGATCGCAGCCTGCTCAGCGGGTTGACCGGCAACCCGGCCGATCTCGCGATGGCGGCGGTGCTCGCCCTGCCGCTGGTTCTCGCCGCGGGCGAGGACGGCCCCCGGCGGTGGCCGCGCCGGGGCCTCGCGCTGCTCCTCAGCGCCGCCGCGGTGGTCTCGCAGACGCTCACCGGCATCGTCGCCCTCGCCCTGGTGTGGGCGGTCTGGCTCCTCCGGCAGCGATCGCGGAGGCTATGGCTGGCTGCCGGCGCCGCGGCGGTCGTCCTGATCGTCGTCGGTCTGACGACCGGGCTCGGCGACCGCTTCGAACGCCAGGCCACCCGGCTCCGCCACGGCGACTGGTACTTCCTGCTCTCGGCCAGGTACGACGGCTGGACCGCAGCCGCCGAGATGATCCGCAACCACCCGGTCGCGGGTGTCGGCGCCGACGGCTTCACGCACGCCTACTACCCGAGCCGGGTCGCCTGGCTCGACCGCCACGGCGCCGGCGGCGGCCGGGCCGAGCTCGCCACCCACTTCCGCTTCGCCCACTGCGACCCGCTCCAGGCGACCGCCGAGCTCGGGATCGCCGGCGTGGTCTGGATGATCGCCCTGGTGGCGGCGTTGCTCGCCGTCAGGCGACGCGGCGACCCCTTGCTGCCCCTCGCCGCGGCGGCGGTGGTGCCCTTCTCGCTGCTTCACTTCCCGACCCACCTCGCGGTCGGGCTGACGCCGATCGTCCTGGTGCTCGGCAACCTCATGTCGAACGGGAGGCAGGTCGTCCTCGAGCCCGGCCCGCTGGTTCGGAGGGCGTCGGCCCTGGCGGCCGCGGTCCTCGTCGCGATCGGCTGCTACTGGCAGCTGCAACGGCTGATGCTCAACCTCTGGCGCGGCGGGTTGAGCCACGCCCTGGAGGTCGCCGAGTCCCTCGACGGCGAAGCCCGGGCCCGGCAGGCCGCCATGGTCGAGGCGCAGATCCTGCCCCGCCTCCCGGCCCTCGCCGGCGCCCAGCCCTGGCTGTGGCGGATGGTCGGTCGGGCGCGGGTCGCCCGCGGCGAGATGGTCGGCGCCGAGCAGGCCTTCCGGTCGGCGATGACGCTGTGGCCCCACGAGGAGGCGGAGTTCGGCCTCGGCATCGCCCTCGCCGCCCAGCACCGCGAGCTCGGTAACGGGGGCCTCGAGCTCGACAGCCGGAACCGGCGCGGCGAGGCGGTCGTCCATCTCGCCCGGGTCTGCCGGACCAACCCCGCCCTGCTCGACCTCATCGACGATGACGAGCTGCGGCGAGCGGTCGCCGAGATCGTCGACGGCGCGGCGCCGACCGGCGGTCCGGCGGTCGACTGACGGAGAGCCTTACTCCCCCTCGAGCCGGGCCGCGGTCATCCTCTCGACCTCGCAGCGGTCCCGCTCGGCGAGGTCGCGCGGGTGGAGGCCGGCGCAGAGCTCGCGGATCCCGTCGAAGACCGACGGGCCGAGGTGCTCGTTGGCCGCGGTCCTCGACGCCAAACCGGCGATTCCGCGGTACTGGGCCACCGCGCAGGCCTCGTAGGCCGGCGAGCCCTCCGCCCCCTCGGTCGCACAGCGGGCGGCCACGAGGTCGTCGTCGGTCGGCTCGGCCGGCGGCTCGGCCGGCGGCTCGAGGGCGGCCGGCGCCGTCGTACCGGCCGATCCGCTGACCGCGACGGCCCGGACCTCGGCGTCGTCGAGCTGCTGCCGGCAGCGGGCGACCGAAGCTCGGGCATCCGAGAAGGCGACACCCCGCCGGGCCAGCTCCTCGCGGACGGCGGCGGTCGCGCCGCCGCAGGTCTCGGCGGCCGTCAACGCGGCGACCAGCGCGTCGGCAAACGCCGGGGTGAGGCGCAGGAGGTAGAGCTCCTGGAGCTGGGTGTCGAGGTCGAGGGAGGTCGCCGAGAGCCGAGCGGGCAGGTCCTCGCCACGGTAGAGGACCGTCGCCCTCGCCTCCTCGACGAGCCCGCCGAGGGCATCGGCGGTCGCCGAGCAGGTCGCCAGCACCTCACCGAGCAACCGCTGGTCGGTGCGGGTCGCGGTCCGAGGGTCGTCGACCCACCCGGACTGCTCGACGATCGCCTCCGGGTTGAGCTTGATCGTCCCGGCGACGTCGCCGAGCTTGGTCTGGGTCCAACCGGTCGATGGGATCAGCGTCACCGCCGTCGCCAGCACCGCCGCGAATCTCATGATGCCTCCATCCACTGTCCGGCTCGCTCGCACCGGTCATTGTATCACCCTGTCTATGAGTGAATTGCGCGTCGTGGAGCCGCGGGAGGGCGCTCGACGCCGCCCCGGTCGTCCGGACCGATCGGGCCTTCCAACGACCCGCCAGGGTTGTCGGTCCGGGACCCGTAGCCTATCCTCGAAGGCAGAGCGCTACCCCTGACCGGTCGCGCGGGAGAAAGACATGATCGACCGCCACCACACCACAGCCCATGCCCTGATCGCGCTCGCCGCGGCCGCGGCCACCATCATCGCCCCGCCGCCGGCCGCAGCCCAGACGGTCCTGTCGCCGGTGCCGAAGGACGACTGCTGCTTCTCGAACTTCCGCTTCGCCGGCGGCTGCCGGGTGACGCCGCGCCAGGGCCAGCACTGCCAGAACATCCTCTCCTACCTCAACAACCTCGGGAGCTCGGGCGAGGCCTACTGCGGCTCGACCAACATCCGGGGCGGCTGGACCCTCGTCGACTGCGGCTCCGGGTCCGCCGCCGGCGGTATCGCGACGATGGAGATGCGCGAGCTCAAGGCCACCGAGCCCGGCGCCGTCCCCGCCGGGTCGGTGGGGACCGCCCCTGGCCGGCAACCGATCCGGTCGGTGCCGACCTCGGCCGGGCGCACCGAGCTCCGGGCCGTCGAGGCGAGCGTGATCCAGGTCCGTCTCGAGCGCCCGCTCGACGGCGGCAACCTGGTCGCCGGACAGCAGCTCACCGGCCGGCTCGAGGCCGACGTCCTCGGACCGGACGGCGAGGTCATCGCAAAGGCCGGCGCCGCCGTCACCGCCGAGGTCGGCGCGTCCGCGGCCTGGGACCGCGCCGAGCCCGCCGGAACCGAGCTCCGGCTGGTCAGTGCCGCGACCTCGGCCGCCGATCTCTTCGGAACCGCCGGGGGGGCCGAGACGCAGGCCGCGCCGACCCTCCAGCTCACCGGCGACAAGGTCGAGCTGACCGACGGCTCGCTGCTCACCTTCGAGGTCACGACGGTCTCCGACCAGCCGGCCGACCAGCGGGTCCTCACCACCGCCACCACGGTGTGGATGGAGGCCTTCAACGCCCGCGACGCGGCGACCATCGCCGGTCTGTCGTCGGTCGACGGCGCGCTGCTCCCGCCCAACGGACGGGCGATCATCGGGCGGGACGCGATCTTCGCCTACTGGAAGGAGCTGCTCTCCGACGCACGCACCCGCGTCGAGGTGGTCAACGTCGAGACCGTGATCGAGGGCGATCTCGGTTACAAGGCCGGTCGCTTCGAGCTGGTCGACGCGGAGTCGAACACCGCGGTCGACCAGGGCAAGTACATCCAGATCTGGAAGAGGTCGCCGCAGGGCTTCTGGGAGCTCCACCGCGATATGTGGAACAGCAGCCTGCCGACGAGCGTCGACGGCGGCTGACCCGACCTGACCGAGGTCCGAGCCGCGGTCAGCCGTTGGCGACCGCGTCGAGGTCGTAGCTGACATCCTCGAGGTTGAACTCGAGGGCGTCGACGGCGGCGACAGCAGTCCCGACGGCCGTCCGGACGCCGGACGACCCCCTCCTCGAGATCGCGGGCTCGACCTCGTCCTCGACCTCGACGAACTCGATCTCGACGACCTCGGGCTGGAACCGGATTCCCCGGTCTCCGTGATAGGTCCGGCGGTGGTCGTGGCGGTTGCTGGCGATCGCCTCGGGGATGCCATCGGGAAAGGCCCGACAACGGCGGGCGTCCACCGACCGGTGGCGGCACCAGAGGCACTGGGAGAGCCCAAGGTCGCCGCTGGTGAAGTGGATGTCGCCTGGGAGTGTCCGGTTCATCTCTGGCCTTCCCCGCCCTCCGGGTGGTGCCGGGACGGTCATCGCCGTCCTCGTGAACGGCGGTTTGCAAGCCGGATGCCACCGCTGGGTCCGGGCAGCCGACCGGTGCCTGTCCCGTCCCGTCCCACGATGGGACGCGGCGCCCGGGTCAGGGCCGGCGACCGCCGCCCGGACGGGGGGGCAGCGCCCGGACCGGCTCGCAGGTCGTCGTGCGGCGCACCTCGACCGCGTCGAGCCACCACCCGCTCCGCGCCTCGCTCCGGTCGCAGCCGAGCCGCCAGCGGAAGCGGACGCTGCGGCCGACGAAGCCGGCCAGGCTGACCTCGCTCAAGGTCCAGCCGTCGCCGAAGCCGGTCCACGCGGCCTCGCCGGCGAAGGGGTGACCGGTGCCCACCGAGACGAAGCCGCTGTAGCCGCCGCGCAGAAAACGCGCGGGATCGGGGGCCACCCCGGCGCCGTCGCCGTCGAGGATGTCCTGCCAGGTCGCGCCGCCGTCGGTGCTGTACTCGAGGCGGCCGCCGTCGTAGAAGGGCTCGAGGTCGACGAGGTGGACGAAGGCGACCACGGTATCGTCGTCGGCGACCACGAAGCTCTCGAGCAGCTCGACGACCTGGTCCTTGACCCGGCTCTCACCGGCGCAGAACCACGAGCGGCGCCCGTCGAAGGCGAGGCCGTCGACGATCCGCCACGGCTCGGTCCCGCTGTCGGCGCCCGAGCCGACCGCGGTCCCCCACCCCGCCCCGCCGTCCTCGACCGAGTCGAAGAACAGCTGCTCCTCGGGGCCGGTGGTCGAGCCGCCACGCTCCACCGGGTTGTCGTCCTCGGCGCCGCTCGTGCCGTCGACCGCCCGCACCCGGTAGTACCGAGTCTCGCTGTCGGCGATCGTGAGGTCCCGGTACCTCGGACCGGCGACGCCGTCGGCGAGCAGGGAGTCCGGACCGGGTTCGACACCTGATGTCGACGAACCGTAGACCCGATACCGCACAGCCGCGCCGTCGCAGCCCGGCACCGCCGGCCGCCACTCCAGGTCGAGGGCGCAGCCGGGATCGCGACGGTCGACCACCTCGTCGAGGCCCCAGAAGTCCGGCGCCCGGGTGCACGGCCCGGTGGCGGTCGCGGTCGTCACGATCGACGGGTCGGACAGGCAGCCGTCGTCGCTCCTCACCTGGTAGTGGTAGGTCGTCCCACCTGAGACATCGCGATCCAGGTGCGAGGTCTGCGGCGCCGCCACGGTCGCGATCTCATCGGCGGGGCCGCCGATCCGGGTCGAGCGGAAGACCCGATAGGTCACCGCGCCCGGGGCCTCGGGCCAGCTCAGCTCGACACCCGATCCGGTGGCCGTCGACCAAAGCCAGGGTGGCGGGTCGGGGGGGACGCAGCCCTGACACTCGCGGGCCACGGCGAGCCGAATCCCGTCGACCCACCAGCCCCAGTCGCCACCCGGGTTGCCGTCGCCGGCGAAGCGCCACCGCAGCAGGACCCGCAGCCCGGCGAAATCGCCCATGTCGACCACCGTGTGAGCCCAGCCCTCGCTGTCGCCCGACCAGACGTCCTCGAGATGGAGCGGGTTGGCGGGCGCCGCGATGGTCGCCGTGTAGCCACCGGCGACAAAGCGGTCGGGGTCGTCGGGCACGGTCTGGCCATCCCCCGAGAGAATGTCGAGCCACGATCTGCCGCCATCCGTCGAGTACTCGAGGCGGCCCCCGTCGCGGCCCGGCTCGAGCCGCATGCGGTGGTGGAACTCGAGCAGCGGTGGCTCGCCCTCGACCAGCGGGATCGGCTCGCGCAGCTCCAGCACCTGGTCCTTGACCCGGGGCTCGTCCGCGACGAACCAGGACCGGAGGCCCTCCCAGGCGTCGGACTCGGTGACCTCCCAGGGGTCGGTGCCGGAGTCGGCGGTCGAGCCCGACACCCGGAGCCAGGTCGCGGAGAGCTCGGAGGAGATCGAATCCAGGTACTCGTCGTCGGGCCCGGCGGGGCGTCCGGCGAGCCGCACCGTGTTCCCGTCATCCTCGCCGCTGCCGGCGTGCGACGCGCGGACCAGGTAGTAGAGCTCCCGGTCGGGCTCGAGCCCGCGGTCGAGCCAGGTCACTGAGCCGAGGCCCTCGGCGACCCGGTTGGTCCCGGAAGGCACGAAGTCGGGGCTCGAGCCGCGGTAGACGTCGTAGCGCACCGGGGCGGGGCAGGTGGCGGTGGCCGCCGCCCAGACGAGCTCCAGCGAGCACGAGGCGCTGGGCACGCCGTTCACCGAGACGATGCCGGCAAACACCGGCGTCGCCGTGCACGGCCCGGTCGCCGTCGCGGACACCTCGGAGGAGTCGGCCGACCAGCAGTCCCCCTCGGCCCGGACGACGTAGTGGTAGGTCGTACCCCCCGACAGCCCGTCGTCGGTGAACGACGTGACCCCGCCGTCGACGGTCGCGACCACCTCGTAGGGGCGTCCGCCCGGCCGGATCGCCCGTGCGACCTCATAGCGCGACGCTCCCGGCACCGGGGCCCAGCCCACGGCGATCGCGTTGTCGCCCGCCGGAACGGCCTGGACCGCGGCGGGCGGGACCGGTGGATCGACACAGGCCGCGACATCGCCGGCGGCGACAATCGCGAAGTCCTGCCCGTCGAGCCCCGGCGGCGGCTGCGGGACGTCGACCGCCACCACCTCGATCGTCCAGCCTCCCGTCTCGGGGTGCTCGACCCGGACCACCTCGACGTTGTTGTCGAGATCACGCAGCCCGCCGGGATCCGGCCGCGACCAGCCATCGACGAACACGTTGCCGCGCAGGACTCCACCCGACGGCGTCGTGACCACCAGGTCGAGGTCGTTGACCAAGGGGTGGTCGGCGTCGGCCTCGCCGGGCGGGTCGGTCCAGACGAGCGCCAGCTCCAAGGGTCTGGCCGCCGACCGCACCGCGATCTCGCTGGTCCAGCGGCCCCCGGCGCTCAGCTGCGCGGTCTCCGACTGGTCGATGGCGACGATCGGCAGGGCGGTCGTCGCCAGAGGCGACACGGTAATGGCCCCCCAGCCCCGGTCGTGGCCGAAGGCGCTCCCCGGCCGGTCGGCGGTGGCGATCAGCGCCGCCTTGAGCAACGCCGGGCTCGGCCGGCGCCCGCTCCGTCCGTGTCTCCAGAGGACCTCGTGGAGCAGCGCGCCGGCGCCGGTGGCGAGGGCACAGGCCTGCGAGGTCCCGGTGTTGAGCGCGAGCCTCTCGCCGGTCCAGCCCCGGTCCCAGACCTGGACCGCATAGGAGTCTCCCGACTCGAGGGAGAGCACATCGGAGCCGGGGGCGACGAGATCGGGCTTGATCCGGCCCTGGGACGGGCCGCGGCCCGAGCTCGAGACGACCCGATCGGGGTCCGGCCCGGGCTGCTGGGCCGGCACCCAGGCGCCGCACCGCGCGTTCTGCACCGCACCGATCGTGATCGCGTTCTTCGCGGTGCCCGGCGATGTCACGGTGCGGGCAGCCGGCCCGGTGTTGCCCGCCGAGAAGAAGATGGCCATCGGCTGAGCGCCGGCCATCGCCGGTGCGGCGTCCCGGACCGCGGCGTCGACCTCGACCGCGGCGCTGCTGTAGCCGACCTCGGGGCCCGACAGCCCGAGCAGGCCCCACGAGTTGTTGGATAGCTGCGCCCCGAGCCCCGCTCCCCACGCCATCATGTCGGCGACCCCCTCGATGCCCCCGATGAAGGTGTTGTTGGCGAGCAGCGTCGCACCCGGCGCCATGCCGGTCGCGGTGGGCAGCCCCGAGATGACGTCGCCGCAGCCCGATGCGTTGAACGGCGCGGCGTCGGCGGGCGCCCCGAGGATCGACCCGGCGGTGTGGGTGCCGTGGGCCGTATCGAGGTACTCCATCCGACCGATGGAGGCCGCCACCCTTCCGGCGAGAGCCGGGTGCTCGAGATCGACCCCCGAGTCGTTGTGGAGGACCGTGACGCCTTCACCGACCAGGCCGAGGCCCCACGCCTCCTCGGCGCCGATCAGCTGGACGCGCGCCGCCAGGTTGTTGTGTAGCTGTGGCGTGAGCACGGGCTCGACATAGCCGATCTCGGGGTGGTCGTCGAGCAGCGCTTCGAGGTCGCCCGACCCAGTCGCGCGCTTGATCTCTGCCGAGAGGGGCCGCCCGTCCCAGGCGAAAACGCGAGCTTCGCGCGCCTCTCCGCCGCTTCCCCTCGTCGCCGGCGCGAGTGACCGGTGGAGCCGGGCCTCGGCCGGGAGCGCCGCGACGCCGACGATCACCGGCAGGCCCTCGGTGGTCGCCAAGGCGAAGGCGCGCTCGAGCGCGGCCCGGTCGGCGCGGACGACGAGCGAGGCCGGGTGGGCCGGAGCGAGGAGCTCAACCCCCGCGGCCTCGAGCCCGGCGCGCCAACGGGGGTCGAGGGGGCCGACGAGGCGAATGACCAAGGCGCCCGTCCGCTCATCCGGCAGCTGACCGCGGCCCTCGACCGTGCCGTGCCAGCTCCGGAAGGACACCTCGCTGCCGGTCGGCGCCGGGTGGAGCCGGCTCGCCACGGCCGGCGGCGTCGGACCGTCCAGGCGAACCAGCGAAGCCTCACCGTAGTCGTGCACCCGGACCGCCGCGTCGCCGAGGCTGTCGAGGTCCCGGTTGGCGACGATGGCGAGGGTCGTCGACGGCGCGGCGGCGCCCGCCCGGCGACGGGGCGGCTCCTGGCCCGCCGCCACCGTCGCGGCGACGGCGATGGACAGCGCCACCGCTGCCCGGGCTCGGGTCGGCGCTCTCATGCAACCACTCTAACCCGGACCGTTCAGCGGCCTTCCGCCACGGCCGACGGCGGATCGAACGGGGCGAGCCCGCGCCAGGTCCGAGCCATGATCGTGGTCCGGCAGACCAGTACGGTTCCGCCGTGGCCGGGCGAACCCGTCTCAGCCCCTCAGCGCGCCGAGGGCCGCCTCGTAATCGGGCTCCTGACCGATCTCGGGCACGAGCTGGGTGTGGATCACCCGGTCATGCTCGTCGGTCACGACGACGGCGCGCGCGGTCAGCCCGGCGAGCGGACCGTTGGCGAGACCGATCCCCCAGTCGCGACCGAACTCGGGCGAGCGGAAGGTCGAGAGGGTCTCGAGGTTGGCGATTCCCTCGGTCGTACAGAACCGCTTCTGGGCGAAGGGCAGGTCGCCCGAGATCACCAGCACCACGGTGTTCTCGAGCCCGGCCGCGGCCTCGTTGAAGCGCCGCGCCTGGGCCGCGCACACCGGTGTGTCGAGGCTCGGGACGATGTTGACGATCTTCCGCCGGCCGGCGAAGTCGGCGAGGGTCGCCTCGGAGAGGTCGCCGCGGACCAGCCGGAAGCCGGGTGCCTGGCTGCCCGCCGAGGGCAGCTCGCCGTGGGTGGTGAACGGGTTTCCCTTGAGGGTGACGGTGGCCATGGTCGGGACCTCCTCGGCGGACGGTTGATCGAGCCCGCCGGACGAATCGGCAAACCGCCGCGTCGGGTCCGCCATTCCTGATCGACCGGGCCGGCCGGTCGCGGTCAGCGGCGGCCGAGGGACCGCCGGAGCTGGCGAGTGGTCTCGATCACCGTGGCGATCAGGGCGGCCGCGCCGAGCGCGGCGGCGGCGGCAATCGCCACCATCGGCACCGGACGGCCGACCGCATCGGCGACCAGCCACCCGAGGTAGGCGACCATCGCCCCGAGCAGGGCGATTCCCTCGCGCCGGGTGATCTCGAAGCCGGTGAAGAAGACCGGCAGGCAGATCAGCGCGGTCATCACCATCACCGGCAGATCGACCCGCAGGGCCTGCCCGGCGACGGCCACGCCGGTCGGCGACGCCGATGCCGCGATCCCGAGCACCGCCGTCAGGTTGAACAGGTTCGACCCGATCACGTTGCCGACAGCGATGTCGCGCTGGCCCCGGGCCGCCGCGACCACCGAGGTGGCGAGCTCGGGCAGCGAGGTGCCGACCGCGACCAGGGTGAGACCGATCACCCGCTCTGACACGCCGAGCGCCGACGCGATCTCGACCGCGCCCTGGACCAGCCAGCCCGCCCCGACCACCAGCCCGACCAGACCCACCGTCACCGCGACGACGGCGCGCGCCATCGGCCTCGCCCCGGATGCCAGGACCACCGTCGAGCCGTCCTCGCCACCAGCCCCGGCGCGTCGTGCGGCGAGGACCAGCCAGACCGTGTGGCCGACGATGAAGGCGAGCAGCAGCGCCCCCTCCCCTCGCCCGATGGTCCCGTTGGCAGCCATCCCGGCGGCGACCAGCGAGGTCGCGAGGAGGATCGGCACGTCGACCCGGACCAGCCGCTGGGCGACGACGAGCGGCGCGACCACCGCCGACAGCCCGAGGATGCCGAGAACGTTGAAGACGTTCGAGCCGACGACGTTGCCCAGGGCGAGATCGGCCTTGCCGGCGAGCGCCGCGCCGAGCGATGCCGCCATCTCGGGGGCGCTCGTCCCGAAGGCGACCACGGTCAGCCCGATCACCAGCGGCGACACCCCGGCGGCGAGGGCGAGCCGGCTGGCGCCACGGACCAGCAGCTCCGCGCCGACGACCAGCGCGACGAAGCCGGCGAGAAGGACGAGAGCCGAGGTCAATCCCGGGTCACTCCGAGCCTCGCTCGAGGCGTTCGGCGCCCCCCCCTGGGCTCGAGCCCGCCCATGGGAGCCGCAGCTGGCCGACCGGCTCGCGGTCGTCGCTCGCGACGCCGAGCAGGCCGCGCTCGACCGGTGGCAGACTGCCCCAGGCGCCGCCGAGCCAGCTCACCCCTTCGAGAAAGGCCTGCGCCCGGTCGGTCTCCGGACAGACCCGGCGGAGCAGCCGCCAGAAGGCCTTCGAGTGGTCGGGATGGCTGACATGGGCGAGCTCGTGGGCGACCACCGCCTCGAGCACCCAGGCCGGCATCGTTCGCAGCGCCGCGTTGAGCCGGATCGTGCCGGTGCGGACGCTGTAGCTGCCCCACCGCGATCGCTGCGCCGTGGAGAACTGCGCTCCGTTGACCGCAGGCGGCTCGGGGAACCGAGAGGCGACCCGCCGCGCCAGCTCGAAGGCGTCGTGCCGCCGGTTGACCTCGCGCGCCCGCTCGCGCCGCACCAGGGTCCGGGCGAGCTCGGCGGCGGCGCTCTCGACATCGGCCCGCGACACCCAGGAGGGGGCGCTCACCCGAAGCTCGCCGTCGACCAGCCGGGCGTTGATGTTCTTGACCCGCTTGCGGGTGATCCGCAGGGCGAGGGTCATTCCGTCGACCTCGATCGTCCGGAGCTTCTCCGTCATGGCGACACAGTCTACGTCAGCGGTGCGTCGCTCGTGCCCGGCGACATCCGGCCCACCACCCCTCAGGAAAGGCGCTCGACGAAGTCGCGGGCCGCGTCCTCGGCGCGCCGGCTGCGCCGCCGGCGCTCGATCGGCACCCGGAAGCGGCGTCGCCGGCGCTCCTCGCCGGTGCGCCGCTCGACGGTGGTCCTCGCCGAGCTGCCGAGGCTCCGCATCCGCGGCAGCACCAGGATGGCGACCAACACCACCGCGACCGAGATGATGATGACGACGCCGATGTTCATCGAATCCTGAGCGTACGATACATGACGGTTTCACCGAGCACAACAGACGCCTCTCGGGCTCACGGCGCGGGCATCGCGAAGCGCGCGTCGTCGAGGTCGGGGTCGAGCTCGATCCGCTCGATGGCGATCCGCAAGACCCCCGGTCGCTCGGCGGCCCGGGTTTCGACGACGTGCGGGAAGACGAGCCCTCCGACCTCCCGGAAGTCCGAGAAATGGTTCTCGAGCCGCACCGGCCGTCCGCGGATCGAGCGGGTCACGTCCGACCGGACGACCTGCCGCGACTCGGCATCGACGAAGTCGTACCGGAGGCTGCCGTCCGCGAGGGTTATGGCGAGCTTGAACGCCTCGCCGCCAGGAAGCGTCTCGCGGCCGACCAGCTCGACGGTGTGCCCCTTCTCCCGCCAGCCGACGAGCGGTCCCTCGAGGTCGAGCTGGTCGATCGTCGCCGGCACCTCGCCGACAGCCGCGGAGGCGGTCGGCTCGAGCACGCCCTCGAGCGGCGCGACCCGCCAGCTCGTCGTTCCGTCGTGGGCGAAGACGCTGGTGGTGCCCTGGAAGCTGAACTCGAGCCGGTAGAGCCCGGGCCGCTTCATCTCGCGGACCACCCGAGCCACTCGCCCGCCGCTTGCCGTCGCCACCCCGCTCTCGCGGATCGCGGTGAGCGCCCGGATCTTCGCCTCGCCTCCCCGGGCGGCGAGGTTTGAGGCGACAATCTCGTCGACCGGCGATGGCGGTGCGGCACAGGCGGAGACGAGCAGCAGTAGCAGCAGCGGCCGACCGAGAAACGAAAGCGCCGGCGTCGTCTTCATCGTCCGCCCCTTCCCACCCCACCGGCCGGGCTGTAGGGCGTCGCTCGCGGCCGTGCCGGCCAGTAGGCCGGGCCGGTCCCCCAACCCCAGTAGGTCGGCGTCCCGTAGTACGCCCAGTCGTCGGCGGCGGCTGCCTCCTGGGCCTCGCGTTCCTCATCCGCTCTCTGCTCGGCCTCGATCTCGCGAATCCGCACCTCGTTCGCCTGCCGATCGGCATCGGCCCGCGCCTGCCGGTCGGCGAGGATCGCCTGCCGCTCGGCCGGGGTCATCCACTCGCCGTCGAGCTCGACGTAGCCGCGGGCCCGGTAGCTCTCCTCCTCGGTGACCCACCTGCCGTCGAGCAGCACCCGGCCGAGGGCGCGGTTCGCCTCCTCGTCGTCCGGGAGGATCGTCAGCACCGCCTGCCACGCCTCCTCGGCCTGACTGGCGAGGGCGTCGTCGGTCGCCCACCGCGCGAGCTCTCGCCAGGCCTCGGCATCGTCGGGAGCGAGGGTGGCCGCCCTGTCGCGGTACTCCTGAAGCGGCGAGGTTCCCTTGGAGATGCTGACGACGCTCGACATCGGAGCACTGATCGTGCCGCCACCGATGTCGACGACCACCTCCTTTTCCGTCTGCTCGACGATCTGACCGGTGATCTGACCGCCGCCCCGGAGGTGGACGTCGTCGGCGATCGCCGGCACCCCGGCCAGCGAAGCAACCACGATCGTGAGGATCCGCATCACCGCCGCCTCCATCCTGCGGGTCGAACCGCACAGACTCTCGTCGCGGGAACTGCACCGCAGTGTACCACCCGCCGACGATCCCGCTCCGAGGCGCGAAGCGGAGGGGTTACGCGGACCCGGCGGGTCGGGTCACGTATCGCCGATCGGGCGCGACGGCCTGGCATCGCTCTTGCTTAGAACTTCGGGGACCGACATCGCGGGCGGATGGTCGCCGCCGTCCGCCGGAGGAGCTCATGCGCCGCACCAGCCGTAACATCCTGATCGCCAGCCTGGCCGCCGCCGCGGCCGCGGTTATCGCACTGCTCATCAAGCACAAGTCGCAGCTCTCCTGATCCGCGTCCTCGACGCGACGAGCCGCCGGCCGCCCCGCGGAGCCCGGTGTGCCTTCGTGTGCCCGAGCGACCATCCATGGCCCGTCGGCTCCCGGTGAACGCCGTCGGCGGTTTCAGCTCTGACCGGGGCGGCCGAGCCGTCGCCCGATCAAGATCATCGCCACACCGACGACGAGCATGATCAGCCCGGCCCACAGGTAGGCCCTTCCGTCCCCCGACGAGCCCATGATCACCGGGATCGTGGCGAAGCAGGCAACGACCCAGCCGAGCACGGTCAAGCCGTGCGACGGACGCTGGGCGGGGGTCAGGCTCGGGCGAAGGGCGGGTCCGCCTCCGGCGGCTTGCAGGGTCGGCATTTCGTAGGCTCCGTTCTCCCGGCGCCTCGATGTCGGCGCCTCATCGCTTGGGTAGCGGACCGGGCGGTCGCCGGGCGACCGGAGGGGTCGTCGGCTGCGGCCCGTCGTCAACAGGCTTTCGGTCCTTCGGCCGGGGGGCCGTCTCGGGCGTGCGCTCCACGACCGTCTCGGGCCCGGGCGGCCGGTCCGGCGCTTCGGCACGGCGGGTCGGTCGGTCCATGCGGCTCGTATCAGCAAGTCCGATGCCACGGCCCATCACGCCCGTGAACGAGGGTGATCGGGTATTCGGAGGCTTTACCTCTGATCCGAACCGGTGTAGCGTGGCGGCGGGAGAGCTGAGCGGTGCTCCGACGGACCCTTCTCGTGACCGGGACGGCGGCTGAGGCCCGTCGCCTCCGGCGTCTCCTCGGCGGCTCGTCGGTGGTCGAGCAGGCGACCGGCGCCCAGGCGATGTGGTCGGCGCTAGCCCGCGATGTCTTCGACCTGCTGGTGCTCGGCCGGGAGGCCCTCCCGGGGAGTGCCGTCGATGTCGTGGCCGAGCTCCGGCGGCTCCCGGCTGGACCCGAGATCATCGTCCTGCAGCCCGACGAGGACCCCGTCGAGAGGGCGCGGTTGCTGACCGCGGGGTGCCTCGCGGTGCTCAACAGCCGGCTCGACAACCCGACCCTCGGCGCGGCCTTCGAGGCGGTGGCGAGCCGGCCTCTCGAGTCGGCGACCCGGCTGCTCGAGGCGAGCACCCCGGCCTTCCGGTTCGAGGACTTCGCCTCGCGGAGCAGCGCCATGCGCGCGCTGCTCGACGTCGCCGACCGCGTCGCCCGATCGGACGCTTCGCTGCTCATCCTCGGCGAGACCGGGGTCGGCAAGGAGTGGCTGGCCCGCGCCGTCCACAGCGCCGGAAACCGGGCGACCGGACCGTTCGTCGCCGTCAACTGCGCGGCCGTCCCCGAGGACCTCCTCGAGAGCGAGCTCTTCGGCCACGAGAAGGGCGCCTTCACCGGCGCCGTGAGGGCTCACCGCGGCCACTTCGAGATGGCGCACCGGGGAACCCTCTTCCTCGACGAGATCGCCGATATGCCCGTCCACCTCCAGAGCAAACTGCTGCGGGTCCTCCAGGAGCGGCGGATCCAGCGGCTCGGGGCCGAGCAGACCCTGGCGGTGGATGTCCGGGTGATGGCCGCGACCAACCGCGACCTGCAGCGGACGATCGCCGACCGGGTCTTCCGCGAGGACCTCTACTACCGGCTCTCGGTGGTCACCCTCGAGGTCCCGCCGCTGCGCCGCCGGCGCGAGGACGTGGCGCCGCTGGTCCACGGCTATCTCGAGCGCTTCGCCCTCCAGCTCGGGCGGACCGGCCTGCAGATCCGCCAGGACGCCCTCGACGCCCTCGAGGCTTACGACTGGCCGGGCAACGTCCGCGAGCTGATCAACGTCATGGAGCGCGCGGTGCTGCTCTGCACGAGCACCGTCATCACCCCGGCCGATCTCCCGAGCGCGGTCGCGGTCAAGACCCCGGCCGCGCGATTGGCGCCGGCGCCGAGCGGCGAAGGCCGAGGGCTGGTGGGGATCCCCGAGAGCTGGATGACGCTCGCGCTGCCGACCTTTCGCCGGCGGGTCGTCGACGCCGCCGAGGCCTCCTATCTGTCCGCCCTGCTCGAGCGAAGCCGTGGGCGTGTCGGGGTCGCCGCCGAGCTCGCCGGCATCGACCCGCGCTCGCTGTACGACCGGCTCCGGCGGCACGGCCTGCGCAAGGAGGGCTTCCGGGACCGCGGTCGGTCAGGACCCCGGGGCCCGGTCGACCGCCGGCTCGCCGCCGACGAGAACCGGCATCTCGGGCCTGAAGAGGTGGACGACGCGACGCGCGTCCTCGGCGTCGTCGACGACCAGTACCAGGGTCGGTGAAAACGGCGGCGCGGCGGCGCCGACCAGCTTCCGCCATCCCCGGACGACCCGCCGCCACCATCCGAGCGGTGCGACCGCGTCGACCGATGGGGCGACCGCGATCCGCCAGGGCGAGTCGGTGGCGACCGAGTACCGATCGGGTCGCGGAGGCGGCGGGGTGGGGCTCGGCGCCACCGGCGACCCGTCCGGCATCGCCTCCTCCTGCTCCTGCTCCTCGTCATCGTCGACGTACGGGACGAGTACCTCGGGTGCGACGACCCGCCGCCACTCGTCCTTCGGCGCCTCGGTGATCCGCCACACCTGCGGCTCGCCGGGCGGGCTCGGCGGGCCGGGCTCGCCGCCCGCATCCTGCCAGACGGCGCGGATCTCGCGCAGCTGCACCGCGTCGAGCTCCATTCCGCGGGCCCGGATCGACAGCACGCGGCGCTCGCTCTCGACCACAAGATAGAGCCCTCGCCCGCGCGCCAGCTCGGCCTCGAGCGCGACCGGGTCGACCGGCCCCTGCCCAGCGACCGCCGAGGCGACGCTAGTACAGGTACACGCGAGTGCCCACGCCCACCGTCTGCCAGACATACTCGAGATCCTCGTCTCCGAGCCGGATGCAGCCGTGGGTCACCGGCTGTCCGAGCAGGCTCTGGAACAACGTTCCGTGGATCAGATAACCGTCCCCGAGCGACAGGGCATAGTCGCCGAGCGACACATCGTCACGCCGAGCCCGCCAGTCCTCGGGGGGGAGCGTCCCCTCCTCGACAAAGGCCCAGTCGGGCTTGATCCAGACCGGGTTGCGCCGCTTCTCGATCACCCGGCGCTCGCCGGTCGGCGTGTCGAAGACCCAGACCCGGTTGCCCGGCTCGACGAGGACCGTGCCGCTTCCCGCCGAGCACGCCGCCTCGCGGAGCACCTCGCCGCCGCGCTCCAGCCACAGGCGACCGCGGGCGGTGTCGATGACCACGATCAGACCGCGCGGCGGCTGCCGGCGGAGCCGGCGCACGGCGTCCCGCCCGGGGTCGAGGGAGGCCGACGCCGGATCGACGGCGAACGACGCCGATCGGATCGTGTCGCCGGCCATCGCTCCGGCGGCGATCACGGCGACGACCGCGAGGGCGAGGCCAGCCGATGCCGGGACCAGCCAACCAGGCCGCGCCCGCCCCTCCGCGGGGGTCTCGCCGGTGACGACCTCGGGCGCGCCCGGCCCGGCGGGCTCGCCGACCTCGTCGACCGTCCCGGCGTCCTCGACCCCGCTGGCCTCGCCGACCGTGCCAGCGTCGTCGACCCTTCCGGTCCCGTCGAGCCCGCTCACGACGTCACTCCATCCTTCCGACGATGGTCACGTGGGTCCCGACCTTGACCAGGTCGAGGAGCCGGTCCATGTCCTCGTCGCGCAAGGCGACGCAACCTTCGGTCCAGTCCCTCCCCTGCCCGCCATGTCCGTGGATCTCGATCAGGCTGCCCGGGCCGACGCCCCGCGGGATCGTCCCGGCGGCCCGCTCGATCTCGTACCTCCGCCGGTCGTCGGCGTTCGGGTAGTCGAGCAGCAGCGCCTTGTAGTACTTGGTGGCGCCCCGGGTCTTGACCGTGACCACCCGGTAGCGGCCCTCCGGGGTCGCGCGATCGCCGGCGTGGCGCTTCGGCGCGAGGCCGGCGGTCCCGATCTCGGCCGCGAACGCCACAACCTGGCGACCGCTCCGGTAGACCCTCACCTTCCTCGCCGACTTGTCGACGACCACCACCGCCACCCCCTGCCGCCTCGACACCTCGAGGGTCTCCGCGACCTGCCTCGTCCAGCGGGAGCGCAGCTCGGGGTCGGCGAGCCGGTCCTGCTGGCGGCGCCAGCCGTCCTGGGCGGCGTCGGCGAGGGCGATCGCATCCTCCGCGGCGACCAACGCGCCGGCCGGGTCGTCGGCGGCGATCAGGCTCTCCGCGAGGCGCAGCTGCAGTCGTGCCGCCTGGGCGGCCCGAGCGTGCTGGCGCGAGCTGCCCGCCGCCCTGGCCTTGCGGTCCGCGAGGGCGACCTCGCGGGCGGCCGCCTCGATGCTCGCCCGGGCCATTGCCCCGAGCTCGGCGTCCGCACGACGGCGCCGCTCGACCTCGTCGGCGGCGAGCTTCATCGCCTCGCCCCACGCCCGGGTCGCCCGCTCGGTCGAGCCTCCCGCGACCGCCTCGGCCTGGGCGATCTCGGCGACCCGGACCAGCTCGGCGAGACGATCGGCCGGCTCGGGGTCGCCCCGTCGCAGCTCGGTGATCGCCCTGGTCAGCACCGGTCGCCAGGTCGCCGCATCGGGAGGCGGAAGCGGCTCGCGGCCGCACCCGAGCAGGGCGGCGATTACCGCGAGCAGGCATGCAGCGGCCGGCCGGCGGCCCGATGACCGTTCCGCCGGCCGGCCCACTCCCACAGAACGTGCCGTCAGCAACCGAGCTTGGTGCGGACGTTGGTCAGATCGGTCGCGACCGTCGTCAGCTCGGGCTCGATGGTCTTCGCGAGCTCGGTCGCGGCCAGATAGCGCTCGGCCGCCACCTGGGCCTGGAGCTCGGCCAGCTGACCCGACAGCGCGTCGAGCCTGCCCTGCATCAGCTCGAGATCCTGGGCGAAGCCCTTCGGCTTCTTGCGGCAGGCCGCGAGGGCCGTCAGGTCGGCCTCGGCCGTCGCCAGCTGAGCCGTGATCGACTCGACCGCCTCGTTGGCGGCGGCGATCGCCGCCTCACGGTTGGCCACGGCGGCGTTCTTCGCGGTCTCGGCGGCGGTGCTCGCCTCGGCGAGCATCCCGGTCGCCTTCTCGTAGGACCTCGAGAGCGCGAACCGGGCGTTCTGGGCCTCGACCTCGGCGTTCGCGGCGCGCTGCGCCTCGCGAGCGGCCTCGAGCTCGGCCGGAGCATAGGTCGCCGCGTCGGCCGCCTCGGCGTTCTCCACCGCGACCTTGACGGCGTCGATCTCGGCCTGGGGCGGCTTCGCACACCCGGTCAGCGCCGAGACCACGATCACCAGCACCACCACGAACATCCCCCTCATCGCACTTTTCATCTTCGTATCTCCTTTGTGGGCGCCCTCGGCTCCGTGGCGACGGCGATCGCCGTCGCCCGGTCCGATACTCTACGCCCCGTCGAGCCCTGCTTCGCAAGGTCCGCGCCAGGATTCTACAACAGCATGCCGGGCTGGTGGGTCGAATTCGGAGGTGGAATTACTGATTCCGTCAGTATCGGAAGATAATCCTCCGATATTTGCGGTTCCGGGAGCGCCAAAACCGTCACGCTTGACCAAATGTGCAAGTCCGTGTACTCATGGGTGGCGTTACCCACGTCCGCCGCGGCGGACCCAGTCAAACCCGAGACGCGAATCGGAGGGCGATACCATGCGTCGATTCCTGCTCACCGTGCTCGTTTGCGGGCTGCTCGCCGTGCCGGCCGGCGCCGCGACCGGTGTCGCGCTGGTCCACGGGACCGGCCACCAGACCGATGCCGCAACCGACTACTGGACGTGGCCGTTCGTCAACACCGTCCGATCCGGGCTCCCCGACCCCTCGAGCTTCCTGGTGGTGAACTGCGACTTCGAGGAGTTCATGTGGACCGAGGGCGCCGCCGGCTGCCTGGCCGACCAGCTCTACACCTTCATCACCACGAGAGACATCACCGACCTCGTGGTGATCACCCACTCCAACGGCGGCAACGTCATGCGGTGGATCCTCTCCAACCCGACCTGGGACAGCCGGTACCCCACCATCATCTCGGCCATCCGATGGGTCAACGCCGTGGCGCCGTCGTCGGGAGGGACCCCGTTGGCCGACGCGGTCATGAACGGCAGCGTCTTCGAGCAGGCGGTCGGCTGGCTGCTCGGCTACCAGTCCGACGCCGTGTTCATGCAGCAGGTTGCTTGGATGGGGGCCTTCAACCAGTACTGGCTTTACGGCACCCCCGGCCGGCCCACCCTCCCGGTGGGCTTCTGGAGCGTCGTCGGCACCGATGTCGAGACCGCGATCTGGGACCCCGACTCCTACTGCGGCGGCTACTTCCTCAACCTCGGCCTCGAGATCACCCAGGCCTGGCTCAGCTCGTGCTCGGACGGCTTCCTCGACTGCTCGAGCCAGTCCGCCGCCGGGTCGGTGTGGTTCTACGACATCTCGATGACCGCCGGTGACGAGCCGCTGTCCCACAACCAGAGCCGACGGCCCTGCTTCGGTCTCGACCAGATCCTGCGCGACGACCTGTGAGGGAGGAGACCATGACTTCAGCTCGAACGCTTCGCCTGCTTCTTCCACTCCTCGTCCTCGCGGCCGTCGCCACCACCGTCGGGGCCGGCTCCGTCGAGCTTCTCGCCCCTGCCGACGGCGACCTTCATGCGGCTCGGCTGACCGAGTCCGCCCCGGCCGCGGCGTTCGCCCCACCCGCCGATGGGCCCATCCAGGCGGTCTGGCCGTTGGCGCCCGACCTCGCCCTGGCGCCACGGCCCGCACCGCCGGTCTCCGAGAGCCGCAGCACCTGGCTCCAGGTCACGGCGGCCGACCTCGAGCGCGGCGTCGCCATCGACACCACCGCCTCTGGCGCCGTCATCCGCGTCAACCCCCTCGACCCGGTCGAGGTGGTCCTCGACCCGGCGAGGTTCGTCATCGTCGACCCGAGCGACCGGGTTCTGGTCGGCGGCAGCGCCATGGAGACCTTGGTCACCGCCGACCAGCTCGCCGCATCCGACATCCCGTTTCCGGCCGGCACCGCGGCCTTCAGAATGCGCGCCGAGCTCGGTGACGGGCGGTTCATCCTGCGAACCCACGACCTCGGCGTCGACGGGTCCAGCCGATTCGTCGTTCATCTCTTCGAGCCCGCGAGCCCGGTCGTCGCGCGGCTCGCCGGGTCGTCGGCCGTCGTCCTCGCGGGCGACTCCATCGAGGTCGAGGCGACCCTCTGGACGAAGGACGAGCGGGTGGCAACCGATCTCGTCGAGGCTCAGCTGATCTCCCCCGCCGGCCGGCGCACGCCGGTAAGGCTGGGCGGTCGCGGCGGCGCCTGGGTCGGCCGCGTCCGGGTCGGGGACGCCCTGCCCGGCAAGGGTCTGTGGGAGGTCGAGGTCCGGCTGCGCGCGGTGGTCGGCGAGCGGCCGGTCCAGCGGACCGTGCGCACCGCGTTCGCCGTGGCGGCCGCCACCGCCCGCCTCGACGGGCGGGTCGAGCTGGTCGACCGGGACGGGCTGATGCTCCGGCTCGGGCTCGAGACCGCGGCGGCCGGGCGCTACGAGCTGCGCGGGATCCTCTGGGGGACCACGGAGAGCGGCAGCCTGGCGCCGGTCGCGGTCGCCCACAGCGCCGCCAACCTCGGCGCCGGCCGCGGCGAGATCGAGCTCGGGTTCACCGAGGAGCTCCTCGCCGGCTCGAAGACCCGCGCGCCGTACGAGCTCCGCGACCTCCAGCTCGTCGACCAGAGCCGGATGGGGGTGCTCCACCGCCAGGCCCGCGCCCTCGTGATCGACTGATCCGAGGAAGGGCCTGACCATCCGAAGGACCAAGCCCCATGAAATCCGACCAGCCCACCGCGGACTCGTCCCGAAGACTCCTCAGACTGGGTATCTTCCTGTTTCTGCTCGGGCTGCTCACCGGCCTGCTCGTCCCGGCCACCGCCAACCCCCGCATGGCCCTGTCGAGCCACCTCGAGGCGATCCTCAACGGCCTCGTTCTGGTGGTCCTGGGGCTGATCTGGCACCGGCTCGCGCTCGGGCCCATGGCCCGTCGGGCGGCGTTCGGGCTGGCCATCTTCGGGACCTTCGCCAACTGGGGGACGACCCTCGCCGCCGCGCTCTGGGGGGCGGGGGCCCCGATGATGCCGATCGCCGCCGCCGGCCACACCGGCAGCTCCGGTCAGGAGCTCCTGATCGCCATCGGCCTGGTCTCGCTGTCGCTGGCGATGCTGGCGGTCTCGGGGATCGTCCTCTGGGGCCTGCGACCGGTCGCTCCACCGATCCAGGACGTGTAGGGGCAGCTCGCATCCTCGTCGGTCATGGTCAGGCCGATGTCGAGCGGCATTCAGCTCACGGCTACTCGACGGTGAACCTCTGGAGCTCGACCGGAATCGGGCCGTCGGCGTAGTTGTCGATGGTCGAGTGGGAGTTCCACCCGCCCATGCCGATGCCCGGGCCCTCGGCCGCCGGGGCGCCGGTGCACACGTACTGCTGGTCGGCCAGCGCGCCGCCGTTGACGTTGGTGAGATCGATGGTGACGTTGCGACCGGCGTCGACGTTGACCCTCAGGTGGGCGGACGTGAAGGCCTGCGACAGCGCGTAGAAGCCGAGACCGAAGCTCGGCCCGTTGTTGCCCGTGTAGCAGCCGAGGTAGTTGTACTGGGTGCCGCCGTTGTTCTGGATCTTGATGAAGAGGTTGGTGACGCCGGCGCCGTAGTTGAGGACCGCCGCCGCGTAGCTCGCGTTGTTCGTGCCGTCGACCGCGATGTCCATCTCGACCGTGTCGCCGGTCGCGGTGTTGTGGGTCGCCAGCGCCAGACCGGGTCCCCCGACCGCCGCCTGGCTGACGATCTGGAAGGTGTTCGCCTGCACCGTCCAGTCCGGACCGAGCGGCCCGTTGGCACGGTTGAAGTCGTCGATCAGGGCGCGGCCGCCGCCCTCCGGGCTCCCGTTCCACGGGACCGGCGCCGGCGCCGCCGGACCGCCGAACTGGGGCAGCGACAGGTCGCCGACCTCGGCGGCTGCGAGACCACCCGCAATCACCATCAAACCCACCACCAACGCTCCCGTCACGCCGAACCCGCGATTTCTCATGTTTCCCCCTTCCGCACGAAGCCGTTTGCGCATCAAGATCCGCCGCCGACGGCCGTGCGACCGGCCCCGACGGCGTCCAGCGACGCGCACACCTCGAATGGTACTCCATTCGGCCGGCGTCGCGTCGACGGGCGGGACACGCCAGAACCGCTACCGGCCGGTCGAGCCTCCGGCGATCGAGGCGGCGTCGCCGCTCGGGGGATCCGGCGCGGGTCCGAGGACCGGCGCGAGCTCGATCTCCAACCGGCGTCGCTGCTCGTCGTCCTCGGCGAGGCGCAACGCCCTCTCGGCCCACGAGCGGGCCCTCTCCCGGTCACCGAGCATGAGGTGGCACCGCGCGAGGAGGGCGCAGGCCTCGGGCTCGTCCCTGTCCTTCCGGGTCGCGTACTTGAGGTGAGCGATCGCGGCCTCGTAGTCCTGCTCCGCGAAGGCCTCCCTGGCCAGCTCGAGCCGGAGGTGGGGGTTGCGCATCCGGTGCTGGTCGACCTTCTTCCGATAGCGCTCGGCGCTCGCCTCGTCGCCGAGCCGCTGGTAGAGGCTCACCAGGTTGCTCATCGCGACGTAGTCGCCGCCGTCGACCCGGATCGCCTCGAGATAGGCCGTCTCGGCGTGCCCGAGGTGACCGGCGCGGCGGTAGAGCAGCCCGAGGTTGGTCCAGGCCGGTGAGAAGTCGCCGTCGGTGTCGAGGATCGCCTGCCGGAGATAGACGACGGCGCCGGCGACATCGCCGGCCAGCATCCGCTCGACACCCTTGTTGTTGAAGAAGTGGGCGACGGCCCGCCGGTCGGAGATCTCCTCGACCTTGAAGGTCGACTCGAACTCGCCGATGTTGAAGTCGACCGCGCGGGTGCCCGACATCCCCATCCGGACGATGACGTTGACGTGCCGGTTGAGCACGAAGACATCGCGACCGGTCGACCAGTCGGGCGGGATGTCGACCTCCTGGAAGTCCGCCTTGAGGCCGGCGCCCCGGGCCAGCGCGACGAAGAGCGTGGTGAAGGACAGGCAGTTACCGCGCCGCAGGTGGAAGGTCTCGGCGGCGGTGCGGGTGACCTCGTCGTACTCAAGCTTGAAGTCGTCGGTCCCCATGATCGCGTCGGTGAGCTGCTGCAGCCGGAAGATCTCGGTCCCGCCGCGGTTGACCTTTTCCCGGATGAACTCGCGCATCTCGTCGCTCAGGGCGAGCACCTCGGAGGCCTGAACCGCGGTCCGGCTGTCGCTCGTCGCTCCGAGCAACCGGCCGCTCAGAACCTCGTCGCGCGAGACCCTCTCGCGCTCGGCCGCCGCCGAGACCATCGCCAAAGCGAGACAGCTCGCGACCAGCGTGCAGAGACGACCATGGGGCAGGATCGTCGACCCCCTTTCGGCGACCCGGCGCCTCATCTCTCACCGGAGCCTCGATAAAACCGATTCTGCCACATCATACGGAACGTTTGCGCGCGGGTTGTCGATCGCGGGTCGCCGCCCGCGTCGGTCCCGCGAACGGCGATCGGCGCGAGGACGCGTCACAGGTTCTGTTGACGACCGCCGCCGAGGCTCACCCGCGGCGTCCTCATGCTCGCCTATTCGACGTCCGTCGACTCGACGTCGCTTTCCTTCGGGACCGAGGGCTCCGTCATCTCAACAGGCGTCGCCAGGTGCTGTGCGAGAAAGAGATCCATGATCCTGAAGAAGGACAGACGGTGCTGCTCCTTGCTCAGATAGTGGTCGCCTCCTTCAAAGACCATGAACTTGACGGTCTTCCCGGCCTTTTCCAGAGCCTCGGCCATCACCTCGGACTGCTCGATCGGCACGACACGATCATCGCTCCCATGGGCGAGGAGAACCGGGATCACGATCTTCTCGGCCTGTCGCCGCGGCGAGGTGGACCGCATCTGCTCTCGGTCAGTCTTGAGATCCCCGACCATTCTCTCGACGACCTCGTGATCGCTGTATTGCTTGCTGTTCTTGACGAGCATTTCGATATCGCTGATCCCGGCGAAGCTGACCGCACACCGATAGGAAGTCGGTGACTTCACGGCGCCCATCAATGCCGCGTATCCACCGTACGAGCCGCCAACGATACAGACCCGTCCTGGATCGGTAACTCCCTCCTCGATGAGCCACGACAGCCCATCCGAGATATCGTCCTGCATCTGCAGGCCCCATCCCTTCAACCCGGACTTCAGGAAGTCGTATCCGTACCCCGAAGATCCTCGGAAGTTCATCTGGAAGACCGCATAGCCTCGGTTTGCGAAGAACTGCGTCCAGTAGTCGAAGTGATCGGTGGTCGCTGAAATCGGGCCGCCATGCGGGAACAAGATCGTCGGGAGCCGCTTCTCGCCGGCACCTGCCGGCAGGGTCAAGAATGCCTCGATCTCGGTCCCGTCACGGGCGGTGTACTCGACCCTCTTCATCTCGGGCAGGTCGAGGCCGTCGAGCATCGGGTAGGACGACGCGATGACGGAAACCTGTTTGGTCGAACGGTTTCCGTAAAAATAACGCCCCGGAGAATCGCCACTGATCACGTAGAGAAGGTAGATCTCGCCATCGTCGCTCATGTCGACGATGTAGTTCCGGGTGTCCGGCAGGGCCCGGTTGATCGCCGCGTCGAACGCGGCATACTCGGTGTCCCAAAGGTGGTAGCTGCTCTCGTCGGTGGGCGACAGGACTCCGACGGCGCCGCCGCGCCAGACCGACCGGATCAACCTCTCGGAGACGTCGGAGCGGCTTCGCGCGTGGACCAGTGTCATCGGCAGATCAGACCTGGCGAGGTCGACGGAAAACAGCGCCCGGAATCCGTCTTTGTATGCCGTCACGTACAGCAGATTCGGGTCTGAAGAAAAACCCAAAGGCGTTACTTCCTGATCTGAGAGCGCTTCGTACTTCCAGCCAAGGCTGTAACTGTCTTCCCCTGCCCGCCGATAAAAGACCCTGTACTCGGCCTTGTCGAGATTCACGTACACACGGGGCACATGGTCCTCGTCGAGGACCCAGTCGACGATCCTGCCCCGACTGGCCGCGTGAAGGACCTTTCTTTCCTCCTTACTGATCCGAAACCGGTACAGGCTCAACGATCCCGGTTGATCGAGGTCGATGGCGAGCGCGATCCAATCGTCTTCATCGGCCAGCCAGTCAACCACGCGGTCCTGGAACTGTGGAATGAACGGGGCGTCCTCGGCCGGCGTGAAGAGCGGCCGAATGGTCGAAGGGTCATTCCACTTGACGATCATCATCCTAGACGACATGTAGTCGGCGCCCCTCGCGGCGAGCACCTGGCTGGGGAACCTCAGGCTGATCGCGAGGTAGTCGTTGTTCGCCCACCGAATCCAGTTGATCCGGTAGGTGTGGTTGTCGGTGCTGACCAGGGGGTTGATCTTGCTGTCGGCAACGCTCCGGGTGTAGACGACCGTCTCGCCGTTCCGGTTGACGATCGCGGCCAAGCGCGTCCCGTCGGGCGACAGATCCATGTCGACGTACTCTGGCAGTCGGGCAAACGCCTCGACTCTCAGCCGCGACGGGTCCGCGATCACCGGGACGGCGATAATCGCACACAAGACGACCACCGCCATCCGACGCCAACCGACTGACACCATCGTCCAGACCCTCCATCCGAGGCGAGGAGACGGGCGCGATCGCAGACGTCCTCCGGCCGACCACAGCCCTTCCAGGAGTATAAACCGATCTGAGACGAGCACAGGTTCGAACTCCATTCATCATCGAGACGCCGCCTCAGCGGCCCGTACCGTCCGCCCGATACTCGAGGAGATCTCCCGGAGTGCACTCGAGGACCTGGCACGGCCGGTCGAGGGTGGAGAATCTGATCGCCCTCGCCCTCCCGGTCTTGAGCACCGCCAGGTTCTGCGCCGAGATGCCGACCCACGCCCCGAGCCCGCCGCGCCTCCGCCGATCGTGACCGCGGGGTAATAGCGGTCAACTAGCTCGTCAGATTCGGGTCACCAGCCATCCGACCGGGCGCGGTCCGACGTGCAGCTCGCACACCTCGAACCGCGAACCGTCGGACGCCCCGCCGGACCGGACGCTCGCCAACGCCGAGCGGGCAGCCCCGACCTCTCTGTCCTCCAGGGTCGCGCCGACCAAGCGCCCGTCGGGCGCGAAGAGCACGCACGGGGCCCCCCGGGCCTCGAGCAGGCCGAGGACCAGGTCCCGGACGCCGGCGAGACGTGCGTCGTTCCGCCCGCGGAGCTCGGCCTGCCGGTCGAGCAGGGCGTTGAGCTGCTCGGCGAGCAGGCCGAGCTCGTCGGACCGGGTGGCGTCCGCCCGGCGGTCGAGATCGCCCGCCGCCATCGACTGGGCCACCGACTTCAGGTTCGCGAGCCGGACCAGGACGTCCCGCCCCAGGGCGCGCGACATCCACACGAAGGACAGCAGAGCCAGCACGACCACCACGCCGTGACCGGCGGCGCGCCGTCTCGCCGCCGCTCGAGCCGCCTCGTCGGCCTCGATCATCGCCCGGTGGTTGACCTCGAGCAGCTCGACCACCGAGCGTTTGGCCTCGACGAAGCGTGGAAACGCCTCCTCGTTGTACGCGGCGAGCGGGTGGTCGTGCGACCGGGACAGCAGGCGATCCCGCGCCCCCTGATACGCGCCGTAGGAGCGGTCGACCTCATCGATGACCTCGGCCTCCCGATCCACCGTCACGTTCGCTCGAGCGCTGTCGAGGGCTCGTATGAACGATGTCTCGGTGACGTTGATGGCACGGACCGCATCCCCGTCGCCGAGCAGCGCGGCGAGCACCGCCGAGTCCTGACGCTCGAGGGCATCCACCATCTCCATCGACCATCGGACGCTGGCGAAGTTCTCGTCGAGGACCTCGGCCAGGCGAGACCCCAGGTGGTGGAAGCCGAGGGCCGCGGCCACCGCGCCAACCACGATGAGGCTGACGAGGTAAGCGTAGCCGACCAGGATTCGGGTGCGCAGGTCCATGTCACGCCAGGGCCGCGAGCCCGGCGATCCCATCGTCGCGGCCGATCACCACCAGCACATCGCCGGCCTGGATCCGCTCGCTGCCGTCGAGGGTCGCCAGCACCCGATCCCCGCGGCGGATCGCCGCGACCGACACGCCAAAACGGCGGCGGACGTCGAGCTCGACCAGCGTCCGGCCGACGAAGCCCCGGGGGACCTCGAGCTCCGCCACCTCGACCTCATCGCCGAGGTCGAACCGTTCGAGGACGCTCGGCTGTGCGAGCTGCCGGGCGAGGCTCTCGCCCATCTCCCACTCCGGGCTCACCACCCGGTGGGCGCCGACGGCGCGAAGCACCCGGGCGTGCAGGGGTCCGAGGGCGCGGGCGACGATCTGCGGCGCCCCGAGCTGGCGCAGCAGGGTGGTGGTCAGGATCGACGCCTCCATCGACTCCGCCCCGATGGCGACGACGCTGCAGCCGACGCGCTCGATCCGCAGCTCCCGGAGCGCCTGCTCGTCGGTGGCGTCGGCACAGACCACGGTCTCCAGCTCGGAGGCCAGCCGGTCGACCTCGTCCTGATCCGAGTCGACGCCGAGAACCGCCTGCCCTTCGGCAGTGAGGCTGAGCGCGACCGCACGACCGAACATCCCGAGCCCGATCACACAGAAATCTGCCATGTCAACCCACCATGATCCGAGCTTGAGGATAGCCCACCCGCGCACGACGAGTCTGCCCGAGCAGCAGGGCGAGGGTGAGCGGCCCGACCCGGCCCGCCAGCATCGCGGCCGCGACCACGAGCTTGCCGAGCTCGTCGAGGCTCGCGGTGGCGCCGAGCGACAGCCCGACCGTTCCGAAGGCGCTGAAGCTCTCGAACACCAGCCACTCGAAGGGCGCATCGTGGGTGGCGAGCAGCAACCCCGCCGTGACGAGGACGATGACCAGCCCGACCACCGCGATCGCCGCGCTCCGGAAGACGATGTCGAGGGGGACCCTGCGCCTGAGGATCACGACCTCCGACCGTCGGACCGCGATGGAGGGGATCGCCGCGACCAGGACCGCCGCGGTCGTGGTCTTGATACCGCCGCCGGTTCCCCCCGGCGAGGCCCCGATGAACATCAGGATCATGAAGACCAGCAGGGTGGCCGGTTGCAGCTCGCTCATCGCCACCGAGTTGAAGCCGGCGGTGCGGGTCGTGATGCTCTGGAACAGCCCGTTGACGACCCGGTCGAGCGGGGAGAGACCGGCGAGGGACCGCTGCCACTCGAGACCCAGGTACAGCCCCCACCCGGCCACGATGAGGACAGCCGTGGCGAGGATCACCAGGCGGACCTGGACCGCGAGCCCGGCCCAGGACCCCCGGCGAAGCCGCCACCACAGGCCGGCCAGCACCGCGAATCCCAGCCCTCCGAGGACGATGAGGAGACTGAACACGAGCAGCGCCGCCGGGTCGCGGCTGAACATCGCCAGCGAGTCGGACTGGAGGGCGAACCCGGCGTTGCAGAACGCCGACACCGAGTGGAAGACCCCCTTCCAGAGAGCGTCGAGGGGCGCGGCGCCGTGCGCCCCCCAGGCGAGACCGAGGGCGAGGGCCCCGGCGGCCTCGACGGTCACCGTCGCCAGCACGATGAAGGTCGTCAGCCGGAAGGCGGTCGCCGGCGATCTCAGGTCGAGAACGGTTCCGAGCGCGGCCTCGCTCTGGAAGTCGAGATCCCGACCGAGCATCAGCGCGGCGAAGGTCGAGAGCACCATGATGTTGAGGCCCCCGATCTGGATCAGGGCCAGGATCACGACCTGCCCGAAGACCGAGAAGTCGTGCGGGGTGTCGAGCACGATCAGCCCGGTCACGCAGGACGCGCTCGTCGCGGTGAAGAGCGCATCGGTCGCGGCGATGCGCTGGCCGCTGGCCGCCGCCGCCGGGACGCTGAGCAGGACGGTGCCCACCGAGATGAGGATGATGAAGGACGACACGAGCAGCAACCCGGGGTTGCGGAGGAAGTGGCGGTACAGCTCCTCGAACAGCGGGGTCCAGACGGTCAGCTGAAGGAGGGTGAGGACGAGGTACCCGGCGAGCGCGCCGAGGGCGGCGATCGGGCCGGCGAACAACGCCGCCGCGATGGCGATCACCAGGACCGCGGCCGCTCCGATCGGCGGCACCCGCGAGCCTTGCCGCCACATCCGGTGGTACATCGGCGCCGATGCCGCGACCACGATGAGATCCAGCACCACGCACAGGACGAGGGCGCCGAAACGATGGCCGACACCGTAGCCGAGGACCAGGGTCGAGACGACGAACGCGACCAGGGCGAGATGACGGACCGCGGGGCCGTTGCGGCCCGTCCAACGCGCCAGCGGACTGTCGACCGGGGAGAGCTCGTAGCCGCGGCCGAGCTCCGCGAGCCCGAGCACCACGAGGTTCCACACGATGACCCCCCCGGCGATGACCGGGTCGGAGACCACGGCAGGCAGGAACATCGCGACGCCGATCAGCAGGACGACCAGGCTCACCGGTCGAGCCCTGCGCGATCCGCGCAGAATCAGGATCGCGCCGGCGGTCGCCGCAGCCGACAGGGCGAGGGTGTAGACCCAGCCGAACGCGGTCACCGTCGCGGCCTCTCCGAAGTAGCCCCCCGGCATGTCCACCGCGAGCTGGCCGAGGACCGCGATCGCGCCCGCCCCGAGCAACCGCGCGGCGGCGAGGCGGGCGATGGCGGCTTCTCGATCGGGATTGGTCACTTCGAGATCATACGCTGGTCCCACGGGGGGCTCGAATCAGCGCGGACCGAATCGCTCAGCCCGACGACCTCAGGGTGACCAGGAGGATCTCGGAGGGTGCGAGCAGCCGCATCGGAGGGCCCCAGCTCCCGGCACCGCGCGAGACCAGCTGGGTCATCGAGCCGTGCCGGTAGCGCCCGGCGAGGCTCGGGTAGGTCGTCCGGACGAGGAGGTGGAAGGGCCAGATCTGACCGCCGTGGGTGTGACCGTTGAGCATCAGGTCGACGCCGGCCGCGGCCGCCTCGGCCTCGTGCTCGGGCGAGTGCTGGAGCAGGACGATCGCCTGCCCCGCCGGCACGCCCCGTAACGCAGCGGCGAGGTCCGCCTCGGCAACCCCGGTCTGTGCGCTGCCCCGGGCGTCGGGGACGCCGACGATCCAGACGCCGGGGCGGACCTCGACCGCGTCGTTGTCGAGCACGGTGAAGCCGGCGGCGCGAAGCAACGCCCGCGAGCGCTCACGTCCGGCGTAGTACTCGTGGTTGCCGAGCACCGCGAGCACCCCGCCGGGCGCCCTCAGCGTCCGCAGCCTCGGCAGCAGGAGCTCGACAACCCCGGCGTCGCCATCGACCAGGTCGCCGGTGATCACCACGACGTCGGGGGCGGCCCCGTCGACGAGGGCGACGACCCGTCGCAGGTGGTCGTCGCCGAGGATCGTGCCGAGGTGGAGGTCGCTGAGGTGGGCGATGGCCAGCCCGTCGGCCGCGGCGGACAGACCGGGGACGACCACCTCCTCGCGGACGACCCGCGGCGCCCGGAGCCCACCCCACCAGGCGGTCGCGGCGGCGAGCAGGGCGACGACGGCCGCCGCGGCTCGCAGCCGAGGCGCCACCGTGTCGAGCAGGAGGCCTCCCAGCGTGACCACGTCGACCGCGAGGAGCGCGAAGAAGAGAAGGAACAGGGCGCCCATCCAGACCGCGCCCGAGTACTCGAGGCCGCGACCGAGCCCGTGCCGGCCGGCCGAGTACAGGATCCTGCCGAGGGGGTAGGCCGCGAAGCCGACCGCGAGCGCCGCGACCAGTGCCCAGCGACCGCCGCCGTCGGCGAACGGCGGCAGCGTGGACAGCCGCCAGCCGACAAAGAGGTGCTGCAGCGCCCACACGCCCAGCACCACCGCAAGGAAGACCGCGAACCGCATCCTCGCTCCCATCTCAGCACGGAACGCTGGCTCGCGGGCGGGTATTGCCGGTCGACCGACGACATGCCCGTCGGTCCCCACCGGATCGCGCTATCCTCGGGCACGACCGAAGAAAGGCAACGGAGGCGAGGGTGAAGAGGATCGGTCTCGTCGGCGGCATGACGCCGGAGTCCACGGCGGCGTACTACCGGATGCTCGTCGAGCTCGGCAGGCAGCGCTGGGACGACCCGGTGCGCAACCCGGTGGTGATCATCTACAGCATCGACCTCGCCGAGATCGTCGCCCACCAGGACGTCAGCGACAGCGACCGGGTGGTCGAGCTCCTGTCGGGGGTGCTCGAGCGGCTGCGCGTCGCCGGGGCCGAGATCGGGGCGTTGACCGCCAACACCCCGCACCTCTTCTTCGACCGGATCCGGGCCCGGACCTCGCTGCCGCTCGTCCACATCGTCGACGCGACCCTCCGGAGGGCCCGCGGGCTCGGCATCCGGCGCGCCCTGCTGCTCGGCACCGAGGCCACCATGGCCTCGTCGATGTACCCGGAGGCCTTCGCCTCGGAGGGCATCGAGCTGGTCATCCCCGACGAGGACGACCGCCGCTTCGTCAACCGTTCGATCTACCGCGATCTCGCCGCCGGCGAGGTGAGCCCCGAGCTCCGGGACGCCTACCTAGGGATCTGCCGCCGGCAGATCGAGCGCTGCGGCGTCGAGGCGATCGTCCTCGGGTGCACCGAGCTCCCCCTGGTCCTCCGGGACGGCGACCTTCCGATCCCCCTCGTCGATACCGCCCGCTGCCACGCCGAGGCGATCTTCGCCGGTGCGGTCGCCGACGGCTGACCCGATCCCGGCAGGCCTTCCTGGCACCCGCCCGTATCGCCCGATCGCTCGGTCAGGGGCCGATCGCGACCGCCGCCGACCGCGCGCCGCGGTGAGCTCTCGGCGATCCCGGAGCGGCCCGCCGAACGCTCCGGCGCGAGCCCGATTCGATGTCGACCGGCCCGCCCGGCGCTGAATCCATCACGGAGATCTCACGGAAAAAGCACGCTTTCGTCACAACCGCGGTTTCGCGAAACCTCGCGGGCTCCCCGGCCAAAGGGACCATCGTGTCGACTGACGACCCGCCCGCCGCTCGAAGCGAACTCCCCGGGGACCGACCCGGGGGGGGCGCTCCCCGCCGAGGGCGAAGAACGACCGAGGGCGCCGGGTCCGACCGTCGGCCCCTCGCTACCGACCGATGGGAGGAACCCATGAGAGGACGAAGCTCGATCGTAGGAGTGACCATGGCCGCCGCCACGCTGGCCGTCGTTTCCCTGGCCGCCGGGATCGCCGACGCGACGCCACAGCGAGGGAGCATGGTCGTCGCCAACCGTGGATCCGGAACTATCTCGGTGATCTCGGTCAGGACCGACGCGGTCGCGACCCATGCGCTGCCGGCCGGTCCCAACCAACCGGAGCCGATGTACGTGTTCCACTCGCCCTTCCAGCAGCGGGTCTTCGTCGGCGACCGGGCCAACGACCGGGTGGTCGCGTTGAACGCCCACACCTTCGAGGTCGAGGGGCTCGCGGCGGCCGGCGCCGGCGTCTTTCACATGTGGGGCTGCCGAGCCACCGGCGAGCTCTGGGTCAACAACGACATCGACAACACCACCAGTGTGATCGACATGCGCACCCTCGAGACGGTGGCGACCATCCCCACCCCGGCCGACCTGGTGGCCATGGGAGGCAAGCCCCACGACGTGATCGTCGACCAGCAGGGACGCTTCGCCTACATCAGCGTCACCGGCGTCGCCGGGCCGGGCGACTACCTCGTCCAGGTCGACGCTCGTGACTACACCGTGCTCGGCCGCGCTCCGGTGGGCGACGACCCCCATCTCTCCCTGGCCGCCGGCAACCGCAACCTCTACGTCCCGGCTCAGGGCAGCGACATGGTGAGCGTTCTCGATCGCCGGACCCTCGACACCGTCGCGATGATCCCGGTTCCCGGAGCGCACGGGGCGGCCATGCGGCTCGGCGGCCGGGTCTTCTACACCACCAACCTACCGGGCGGCGGAAGCCAGGCGATCTGGGTGATCGACGCCAGATCCAACACCGTGATCGGCGATCCGGTCGACACCCCCTACGCGGTCCCGCACAACCTCGCCCTCACACCGAGCGGCCGGAAGATCTACGTCACCCACTCGGGCGGAGCCTCTGACAAGGTGACGGTGTTCGGAACCCGGCGCGGCTCGCCGATCCCGACCTTCGTCCGATCGATCGACGTCGGGCTCAACCCCTTCGGGATCGCCTACGTGCCCTAGAGCATCTCCATCCGCCGCGGCGCCTCCGACCCACCGTCCTCGCCCGAAACGCGGAGGGTCGCCGGCGCGAATCAGCCCGCCGGCGCCCTTCGATCCGCCGAGCGTCGACATCGACCATCCCCAACCGACCGGACCGGCGGGACCCCGTCGGCCCGGTCGTTCATCTCGAGGGCGCCAGGCGCCGATGCCGGCCGCGGGTCAGGCAACAGAGCGATGCACAACGACCGGCTCGTGCTCGAGGCTCGTCCCTGGAGTATCATCCCGAATCATGGAGGGGCCATGAGGATCTCGATCTCGGCTGCTGTCATGTGCGCCGCCCTCGCGGCGATGGGGTCGACCGACGGCGGCGCCTCGGTGGTCGATCGCGAGACGGCGACCCGGGTTGCCGAGGCGACCATCGCCGAGCGCGGGGACGGTGAGACCCTCGCCACCGTCCGGACGATCTGGCGCGACGGGCGGCCGCTTCTCTTCCTCATCGACCTCGACCCGGCCGGGTTCGTGGTGGTCGCCGGCAACACCGATCTGCCACCGGTCGTCGCCTACTCCTTCGCCGACGACCTCCCGTCGCGGCAGCCCGAGGAGGGGATCCTCGTCGACCTCCTCCGCGCCGACCTCGGGCTGCGGCTCGAGGGTGTGCCGAGCCTGCCGGCGGGCGTCGTGAGCGGTCGCCACGACGAGTGGTACCGGCTGCTCGCGCGGCTCCCGCGGGAGGGAGACGAGCCTGACTTCGAGCAGTGGCCCGCGGCCGGGACGACCTCCACCGGAGGCTGGCTCGAGACCAACTGGCACCAGAGCTCGCCCTACAACGACCAGTGCCCCTTCGACCCCGTGGCGGGCGGACGGAGCGTCGCCGGCTGCCCGGCGGTGGCGGTCGCGATGGTCGTGAACCACCACCGGACCACCAACGACACCCGGTTCGACGACGCCGACGACTACTACCACAGCTATGCCGGCCGCCAGTACTGGATCGACGACGACTGGGCGACGTTGGGCTTCCCCGCGTTCCCCACCCTGTCGGCCTCGCTCGCCGACCTCGAGCAACGGTACCGGACGGGGGTTCCGGCAACCCCCGCCGACGCCGCCGCGCTGGTCTTCGCCGCCGGCGTCGCCGCCACCCAGGTCTACACCGCCTCGATCTCCGGCACCTTCGGCGTGTCTCAGGCGGTCGACGCCTACCTCAAGTTCGGCGCCGACCGGCTCAGCCTGGTCCCCGGGACCGACCCCGAGATCTACCTCCGGATGTCGGCCAACATGAAGAGCGGTCTGCCGGCCCATCTCGCGGTGCTCGACCCGGGCGGGAGCGCCGGCCACAACCTGGTGGCCGACGGCTACAACACCGACGACTACTTCCACCTCAACTTCGGCTGGGGCGGAAGCGCCAACGGGTGGTATCTCCTGCCCGACGAGATCCCCTACAACCTGACGGTGATCGACGGGGTCGTCGTCGACATCGCCTTCCCGTTGTTCCAGGACGGCTTCGAGAGCGGCACCACGTCGATGTGGTCGGTCCCCTGATCGCCGGTCGCGCCGGCCGCGACACGGTCGAGGACGGGCTCAACGGGGTCGGGTTGATTCCCGGGATCGAGGCGGGTATCGTCATGGTCGCAGAACCCGCCAGTCGATGACCCTGAACCGCCCGCCGACCCCGAGAGGAGAGCCACCATGCCAATGACGACGAGGAGAGCCGGAGCCTGGAGCACCGCCGCGACGCTGCTCACCGCTGCCGTCGCGGTGGCTTCCATGTCGGCCACCGAAGCGATCAAGCAACGACAGCTCGAGATGGAGGGGGTCCGCAACGGAATGGCGGCGCTGGGCGCGATCGCCAAGAAGGAGCAGCCATTCACCGCCGAGGCGGTCGGGACCGCCGCCGGGAAGATCGCCGACCACCTGGCAGCCGCCGCCGAGCTGTTCCCCGAGGGCAGCGACGCGGGCGATGTCCAGACCTGGGCCAAGCCCGAGATCTGGACCGACCGCGCGGCCTTCGACGAGCTCCTCGAGAGCACCCGCCAGGCGGCGGTCGGGCTCCAGGGGGTGACCGAGCCCGAGGCCTTCGGTCCGGCCCTCGGCAAGCTCGGCGCCGGGTGCAAGAGCTGTCACGACCTGTACCGCCTGCCCAAGCAGTGACCAGAGCGAAGCGCGCCTGGCGAATCGCGGCCGTCCTCTCGGGCGCCGCCGCCGCGGCTGTGGTCGGTCTGCTCGTCCTCACCACTGCCCGGCCGAGCGGCCGTGCCCTGCCCGAGCACCTTGCCGACCCGGTACGGGGCGAGGTGCTCTACCACGCCGGCGGGTGCATCTCGTGCCACAAGGCCTCGACCACCGCCGGAGTCGCGGGACCGCCCTCGGGTGGCGCCCCGTTCGCGACGCCGGTCGGGACGTTCTGGCCGGGCAACCTCACCCCCGACCCCGGGACCGGTCTCGGCGGATGGACCGCGGAGCAGTTCGTCGACGCCATGACGCGCGGGGTTTCCCCAGACGGGAGGCACTACTTCCCCGCCTTCCCCTATCCGTCGTACCGCGCCATGCCGGTCGAGGACCTGCTCGACCTGTGGGCCTATCTGGGCACCCTCGATCCGGTCAGCTCGTCGGTTCGGGCCCCCGACATCCCGATGCTCGGTTTGGCCCGTCGCGGGGTCGGTCTGTGGAAGATGGCTGCCCTCGACGGCTCCGGATTCCGGACTGACCCGAATCGCGGAGCGAGCTGGAACCGCGGCGCCTATCTGGCCAACGGCCCCGGGCACTGCGGCGAATGCCACACACCGCGCAACGCGCTGATGATCCCTGATCGCGAACGCTCATTCGCGGGCGGACCCCACCCGCGCGGCGAGGGCGAGGTCCCGAGCCTCCTCGCCCTCGCGGCCCGGGGACGGTACTCCGACCTCGGCGACCTGACGCTCGCCCTCCAGTTCGGCGAGACCCTCGGCTACGACAAGCTCTCGAGCGGCGGCATGGCCGATGTCCAGCAGAACCTCGCGATGCTCCCCGAAGACGACGTGCGCGCGATCGCCGAGTACCTGCTCAGCCTCGAGTGACCGGGGTCGGCCGGGTCCACCACAGCTCGGCCCCGATCGGGCGAGTCGCGGTCGCCGGCATCGGTCCCGCGGGCACCGGTCGAGCCGCCGGACTCAGTTGACCGACGCCCTGAGCCGAGCCGAGACGATGTCGCCGAGCACCCCTCGGAGCTCGGCCTCGCCGACCTCGTAGGGGGTGCGACAGAACTCGCAGGTCATGACCGCTGGCGTTCCACGCTCGGCGTCGCGCAGCAGACCGCCCACCTCGCGCGCGCCGATCAACCGGAGGGCCGAGAGCACGCGCTCCTTCGAGCAGCCGCAGCGGAACTCCACCGCGGTGTTCTCGGCGCCCTCGAGCCCGTCCGGAAACAGCGCCTCCAGCCAACCCTCCGGCCCGCACACCGACGCGGCGAGGGGGCCCAGCTCCTTGACCCTGCCGGTCAGCTCTCGGGCCTCCCCCTCGGTGACGCCGGGAAGCAGCTGGAGCAGGACGCCGGAGGCCCCCGACACCCCGCCGTGCGGCTCGATCGTCAGGCTCAGCACGACCGCCGCCGGCGACTGCTCGGACTCGGTGAGGTACCAGGCCAGGTCCTGGGCGATCTCGCCGGTGAACAGCGGTACGACGCCACGGTAGGGCCGCCCCGCGCCGAGATCCCTGGTCACCGACAGGTGACCGGCCCGCCCGACCACCGAGCCGACGTCGAGCCGGCCGTCATCCGTCGGCGCCGCGGTCGCCCGCGGGTTGGCGACGAAGGCTCTCACCCAGCCGGCCGGCGATGCCGTCGCGAACATCCTCCCGGCCGGCCCTCCCCCGTCGACCTCGAGGGTCAGCAACGGCTCACGGGTCGTCACCTTTTCCAGGCTGGCGGCGAGCAGCAGGGCCCCGGTCGCCAGCCGGCCGAGAGCGGTGGTCACCGTCCGCGTCGGCTGGTGGATCCTCGCCAACTCCCGAGCCACCTCGGTCGTGTCGGCCGCGACCGCCCGGACCCGACCGCCGAGACCGAGCCCGCGCACCAGGTGATCCCCCATGACCGGCGCCTCCCCTCGATCCCGCGCAACCGGCACGACCCCCTCTCGATTCCAGATCGGGCCCTCCTCCGACGCCGCCCCCTGGGCGCGACCGGCCGGGTGAGGCAGCCTCGCCGGCCGCGCCCCTCACCACGGGAGCGAGCCATCGGACCGGCTGCTCACGGTCTCTGGCGTGCGCGGCCGGTGCAACGAGGTCATAATGGACTGGTTGGAGGACGGACGATGGGTGTCCGGGGCGAAACTGCCACGATGATGGGGCTGCAGCCCGAGCTGCTTCGGTACATCCTCGAGATGAGCCCGGTCGCGATCGCCGTGACCGACCGGGATGGCCGGATCATCGCCGCCAACCTGCAGGCCGAGAACACCCTCGGGCTGACCCGCGAGCGGCTGGCGGAACGGGTGTACGACGACCTGGCGTGGGTGATCTCGGACTTCGACGGCAACGACTTCCCGGTCGAGGACCTGCCCTTTCAGCAGGTCCGACGGACCCTCGCCCCGGTGACCGATGTCCGACACGCGATCGAGCGCAAGGACGGCTCCCGGGTCTTTTTGAAGATCAACGCCGCGCCGTTGACCGCCCCCGACGGGTCCTTCGACGGCATGGTCGCGGTCATCGAGGACGTGACCCGGGCGGTGACCATCGACCGCGCGCTCGCCGAGAGCGAGGCCATGCTGAGAAGCGTCTTCCGGGCGGCGCCGGTGGGGATCGGGGTGGTCAGGCAGCGGACCCTGGTCTGGACCAACCAGCGCATCCACGAGATGACCGGCTACTCCGAGTCGTTCCTCCGCGGGAAGAGTGCGCGCATCCTCTACCCCTCCGACGAGGACTTCGAGTACGTCGGCCGGGAGAAGTACCATCAGATCAGCCAGCACGGGACCGGCACCGTGGAGACCAAGTGGCGTCGCAGCGACGGCCGGGTGATCGACGTGATCCTCAGCTCGACGCCGATCGACCTCGCCGACCTCGACAAGGGGGTCACCTTCTCGGCCCTCGACATCACCGAGAGGAACCTCCTCGAGGAACGGCTGCGTCACTCGCAGAAGATGGAGGCGGTCGGGCTGCTCGCCGGGGGGATCGCCCACGACTTCAACAACCAGCTCTCCGGGATCATGGGGTTCGCCGACCTCCTGCGCGCCTCGGTCGGGCACGACCCGAAGCTCGCCCGCTACGCCGAGAGCATCCTGGTCGGCGTCCAACGGGCCGCCGACCTCACCGCGCAGCTGCTCGCCTTCGCCAGGAAGGGTCGGGTCCTCGCCGTGACGGTGGATCTCCACAAGGTGATCCTCGAGGTCCTCTCCCTGCTGCGCCACAGCATCGGAAAGAGCATCCGCCTCCGCCACGATCTCCGGGCGGTTCCTTCGACCACCAGGGGAGACCCGTCCCAGCTCCAGAGCGCGATCCTCAACCTGGCGATCAACGCCCGCGACGCGATGCCCGACGGCGGCGAGATCGTGGTGGCCACCGAGGTCGTCACCGTCGACCAGGCCTGGTCGGGTCGTCTGCTGTTCGACATTCCTCCCGGCGCCTATGTGAAGGTCGACGTCCGGGACAGCGGCGTGGGGATCGACCCCGAGATCATGAACCGGATCTTCGAGCCGTTCTTCACCACCAAGGACGAGACCAAGGGAACCGGTCTCGGGCTCGCCGCCGTGTACGGCACCCTGAAGAGCCACGGTGGCGGCATCGCCGTCGAGTCATCGGCGGGATCGGGAACGACCTTCACGATCCTCGCGCCCCTGCACTCCCCGAACGACGGTCTCTCGGTTCCCCTCGAGGGTCATGAGAGCCACGAGCCCGCCCCGGACGCCCGGGCGAGGCATGTGCTGGTCGTCGACGACGACGAGAGCGTCGGTCAGATGCTCGCCGAGATGCTGGCGAGCGTCGGCATCCGGACGACCGTCTGCCTCGACGGCCGGGAGGCCGTGGACGCCTACCGCCGCTCGGCCGGCGACATCGACGCCGTCCTCCTCGACCTCATCATGCCGAACATGGACGGGCGAGCGGTCTTTCACGCGCTCAAGGACGTCGACCCCGGCGTCCGGGTGCTCCTCTCGTCGGGCTACTCGACCGACGGCGGCGCCCAGGACCTGCTCGCCGACGGGGCGATCGGCTTTCTCCAGAAGCCCTACCGGATCGCCGAGCTCCGGGCCCGGCTCGCTTCGGCCCTCGACCCGGCCCGCACCGCCGAGCCGTAGGTCCTCCCACTCGGCGGGATGCTACACTCCCCCGTCGACCCCGGAAGAAGCTCGCCGCGACCGCTGGTTGTACCGAGCTGGGAGGGCTCCGTCAGTGAGCGACACGCCGAAGAGGACCGCCAAGCTGGCCGATCTGTCGATCGCCCCCGGGTCGCGCGAAGGCGATCGGAGCCGCCGACGCATCCCGCTGCTCGTCGCCGTGGTCGCGGCCGTCGCGATCGCCGTGGTGCTGCTCGCGATGCGCGGCGGGAAGGTCGTCGAGGTCACGACCGCGGTCGCTCGTCCGGCCGAGACCGGCGCCATCGCGACGGTGCTCAACGCCTCGGGCTATGTCGAGCCCCGACGGCGGGCGACCGTCGCGGCGAAGATCACCGGCCGCGTCACCGAGGTGCTGGTCGACGAGGGAATGCCGGTCGAGGAGGGCCAGGTGCTCGCCCGGCTCGACGACGCCGACGCCCGGCGCCGGACCGACGCCACCCGCGCCGCCCGCGATGTCGCCGCGGCAGCCCTCGCCGAGATCGAGGTCAACCTCGCCGACGCCGATCGCCGGCTCCGGCGGACCACCGAGCTGCGCGCCCAGGGTGTCGCGTCGGAGCAGGACCTCGACACTGCGACCGCCGCCGCCGACGCGCTGCGCGCCCAGCTCGCGGTGGCGCGGCGCAACCTCGACGCCGCCGATGCCGAGCTCGCGGTGGCCGTTCAGGACCTCGAGAACTACACCATCCGCGCGCCCTTCGCCGGGATCGCGGTCTCGAAGGAGGCGCAGCCCGGCGAGATGGTCGCCCCGGTCTTCGCCGGGGGCGGCGGCATCTCGACCATCGTCGACATGACCTCGCTCGAGATCGAGGTCGACGTCAACGAGAGCTATATCGCGAGGGTCGCCCCGGGCCAGCCCGCCGAGGCGATCCTCGACGCCTACCCGGGGTGGCGCATCCCGGCCACGGTCCGGACGGTGATCCCGACCGCCGACCGCCAGAAGGCGACGGTCAAGGTCCGGCTGACCTTCGACGAGCTCGACCCGCGGATCCTCCCCGACATGGGAGTCAAGGTCGCCTTCCGGGAGACCGGCGGCGGGACCGAGCAGGCGCCCCGAGCGGCCGTCCTGGTCCCCCGTAACGCGCTGCGAAGAGACGGCGATCTCGCCATCGTCTTCGTGGTCAACGGCGAGCATGCCGAGCGCCGGGCGGTGACGATCGGCCGCGAGATCGGGAGCGACGCCGAGATCCTCGCCGGCGTCTCCCCCGACGCGACGGTGGTGGTCGAGCCCCCCGACGACCTGGCCGACGGGCAGCGGGTGAGAGCCAGGTCCTGATCCCGGACATCCGACGAGGAACGACAACCGGAGGACGAGCATGGTACGAGTGGATGGCAACGGCGGCGACACGGCTCTGATCAGAGTCCGCAACCTCAACAAGCAGTACCGTCGCGGCTCCGAGACCATCGACGTCCTCCAGGGGCTCAACCTCGATGTCGACGCCGGGGACTTCGTCGCCTTCATGGGGCCGTCGGGCTCGGGCAAGACCACCCTGCTCAACCTGCTCGGCGGGCTCGACGTCCCGACCAAGGGATCGGTCACCGTCGACGGCGACGAGATCACCCACATGTCGGGCCGCAGGCTCGCCCGGTGGCGGGCCCGGCACGTCGGCTTCATCTTCCAGATGTACAACCTCATCCCGGTGCTGACCGCGGCGCAGAACGTCGAGCTGCCGCTCCTGCTGACCGGGCTGAAAAGGGACGAGCGGCGGCGGCAGGTCGAGACCGCCCTGGCCCTGGTCGGGCTGGCCGACCGGATGAAGCACTACCCCCGCCAGCTCTCCGGGGGTCAGGAGCAACGCGTGGCGATCGCCCGCGCGATCGTCACCGACCCGACCTTCCTGCTCGCCGACGAGCCCACCGGCGACCTCGACCGCGGCTCCGCGGACGAGATCCTCGACCTCATCACGGCGCTGTCGAAGGAGCACGGCAAGACGATCCTCATGGTGACCCACGACCCGCGCGCCGCCGAGCGCGCCGATGTCGAGCTCCACCTCGAAAAGGGCGTCCTCGTCGAGGGAGGCGGTGGGAGGTCGGCGTCATGAGGTTTCTGCCCTTCGTGCTGCGCAACCTCAAACGGAAGAAGACCCGGACGATCCTCACCATCGGCTCGATCGCGGTCGCGCTCTTCCTCTTTGGGCTGCTCGTCGCCATCGAAAACGGGCTCAACGCCGGGGTCGACGTGGCCGGCGCCGACCGGCTGGTCGTCCGCAACCGTATCTCGCTCATCCAGCCGCTGCCGCTCGCCTATCAGGAGCGGCTCCGCCAGATCCCCCACGTCGCCGAGGCGACCCACGCCACCTGGTTCGGCGGGATCTACCAGGACGAGCGCAACTTCTTCCCACAGTTCGTGATCGACACCGAGACCTATCGCGAGGTCTTCTCCGAGTTCGCCATCCCCGACGACCAGTGGCGGGCCTTTCTCGCCGATCGCGAGGGCGCGGTGGTCGGCCGGGCCAGCGCCGAGCGGTTCGGCTGGGAGATCGGCGACCGGATCCCGCTCCGCGGGACGATCTTCCAGGGATCCTGGGAGCTCAACATCCGTGCCATCTATCAGGGCGCCAACGGCGAGGCCGACGAGACCCAGCTCTGGTTCCACTACGACTACCTCGACGAGAGCCGGCGTTGGGGAAAGGGCCTGGTCGGCTGGTACACCGTCAAGGTCGACGACCCCGACCACGCCGTCGAGGTCGCCGCCGCGATCGACGAGAGGTTCTCGAACTCGGCCTGGGAGACCTCGACCGAGACCGAGAAGGCGTTCGCGGCCGGCTTCGCCAAGCAGATCGGCAACATCCGGCTCATCGTGCTGTCGATCGGCGCTGTCGTGCTCTTCACCCTCCTGCTGGTCACCGGGTCCGCCATGTCGACCGCGGTGCGCGAGCGGGTCCCCGAGCTCGGCGTGCTCAAGACCCTCGGCTTCGGCGACGGCGCGGTGCTCGGCCTGGTCCTCGTCGAGTCGGTGCTCATCGCGCTGGTCGGCGGCGCCCTCGGCATCGGCCTCGCCAAGCTCTTCACGATGGGCGGCGACCCGACCGGAGGGATGCTGGCGTCCTTCCACATCGGACCGGACTCGATGGCGCTGGGGCTCGTCCTGGCGCTCGCCGTCGGCGTCCTGGCCGGGCTGATCCCCGCGATCACCGCCATGCGGTTGAGGATCGTCGACGCGCTCCGGAGGGTGTGAGATGGCCATCCCGATCTCCTACAACATCCGCTCGGTCGGCGCCCGCTGGGCCACCGCCGTCGTCTCGGTGCTCGGCATCGCCGGCACGGTCGGCGTCTTCCTCGCCATGCTCGCCATGGCGCGGGGGTTCCAGGCGACGCTGGTCTCCTCGGGGTCGCCCGACAACGTCATCGTCCTGCGCGCCGGCGCCGACTCGGAGATGACCTCCGCGGTCAGCCAGGATCAAGTCCGCATCCTCAGCGACGAGCCGCAGATCGCCCGGGCCGACGACGGCGCGCCACTGGTCAGCCCCGAGGTCGTCGTCATCGGCGCCTTCCCGTTGGCAACCACCGGCACCGACGCCAACGTCCAGATCCGCGGCGTTCACGAGCGGGTGCTCGAGGTGCGGCCCACCGTCACGATCGTCGAGGGTCGGTTCTTCGAGCCCGGTCTGACCGAGCTCGTGGTCGGCCGCAACGCGGTCACGTCCTACCGCGGCTTGTCGCTCGGCTCGACCGTCGAGATCGGCGGCGAGGACTGGAAGGTGGTCGGCGTCTTCTCGAGCGGCGGCAGCGCCTTCGACTCCGAGGTCTGGTGCGACGCCAACCTCCTCAACCAGACCTTCAAGCGGGGCTCCGGGGTCTACCAGTCGGTGACCGCGCGCCTGGGGTCCAGGGACGGCTTCAACGCGCTCAAGGACGCCCTGACCACCGACCCCCGGATGACCGTCGACGTCGCCCGTGAGCAGGCCTACTACGCCAAGCAGAGCCAGGCCGTCAGCATGCTCATCAAGGCCCTCGGCTTCCTGGTCGCCTTCGTCATGGCGATCGGCGCGGTGTTCGGCGCGCTCAACACGATGTACTCGGCGGTGGCCGCCCGCGCCCGCGAGATCGCGACCCTGCGGGCGCTCGGATTCGGCGGCTTCAGCGTCCTGACCTCGTTCGTCCTCGAGTCGGTCCTGATCGCCCTGGTCGGCGGGGCCCTGGGCTGCCTGGCGGTGCTGCCGCTCAACGGCTTCACCGCGGGGACGATGAACTGGCAGACCTTCTCGCACCTCGCCTTCGCCTTCAAGGTCACCCCGTCGCTGATGCTCTGGGGGCTCGGCTTCGCGGCGCTGATGGGTCTGGTCGGCGGGCTGCTGCCGGCGCTTCGCGCCGCCCGGATGCCGGTCGCCGCCGCCCTCCGCGAGCTGTAGGGTCACGAGAAGCTCGACGACGTGAGCGAGGAGGCGGACCTCAGGGGACCCCCCCTCACCTCTAACGTCTAACGTCTAACCCCTCACTCCTCACTCCTCACCCGTCCCCGCCCGCCACGCAGCGGAAGCCCACCGAGCGGTTGGAGTTCCCGGGCAGGCGACCGCTCCGGCCCGACACCCGCTGGCGCTGCGGCGGGTCGTCCCAGCCCCCTCCGCGCACCACCCTCCGCCGCTCCCCGGCGAGCCCGGTCTCCTGGTACCAGGGTCGGCCGTCGAGCGGCGCGCCGACGTAGTTGGGGTTGGCGACATCGTCCACCCACTCCGCGGCGTTACCGATCATGTCGTAGATCCCCCACGGGTTGGCGTCGAAGCTCGCGACCGGCGCCGGGCCAGGCCAGACGTCCTCGCGGTAGGCGCCCATCGCGTTGGCCCGCCCGGGGACCCAGCTCCCCCCCCAGGGGTAGGCCTCGCCGCCGCCGGCCCGCGCCGCGAGCTCCCACTCGGACTCGCTCGGCAGCCGCTTCCCGGCCCACGCCGCGTACTCCCGCGCCTGGTACCAGTCGACCCCCAACACCGGGTGCATGCCGAGCCTCGGGTTGTCATAGTCCTCGGCGCGCTGGGGCGGCGTGCACGCGCCGGCGCCGACGCAGCTCCGGTACTCGTCGTTGGTGACCTCGGTACGATCGATCCAGAAGCCTCCAACCGACACCCGGCGGCTCGGCGACTCGTCGACCCCCGCCGCGGCGTCGCCGAGGCTCGCACCCTGGACGAAGTCCTGCGCCGCGACCCAGACCATCCCCTTGCCGTCGCCGTCCCACACCGTGGTCTCGCCGGTCCGGCGGGCCAGACGGACGACGGCGGCGCCGAGCACCGCGTCGCCCCGCGCCAGCTCGAGCCCGATCGAGGCGGCATGGCGGGCGGTCGCACGATCGCCCCGCTGCTCGGCGGACGAGACCGAGGTGCGGAGCACGAGCACGAGCTGACGCTGGAAGGCCGCGAACCGACCGGTCAGCCGGGGCGCCGCGTCGACCGCCTCGCGGTAGGCGGCCAACCCGAGCTCGACCGCGTCGAGATCGCTGCCGGAGGCCCGGGCGAGGATCTCGGTCTCGAACCGGCCGAAGAGATCGGCGGCGACCGGGTCGCCGGGATCGACGGCGAGCCGACGTGCCGCGGGCGCCAACCCGTCGGCGGCGCGTCCTTCGACCACCAGGTGGGTCAGGGCCCGCCGCTCGAGGAACCGCCGGTCCTCGGTCTCGAGGTCGGCCCCGTCGAGCTCGCCGCCCGGCCGGACCGGCGTCTCGAAGGCCCGCGTCGCGGTCCGCGCGAGCCACTCGGGCTCGATCGGCGGGTTGTGGTCGACGACGCAGCGGAAGCCGAGGTCGTCGGCGGCGTAGCCGATGTCGTACCACGAACGGCTCGACACCCTGGCGGCGTCGATCGACCGTCTCCAGGAGCCCCCCCGTACGACCCGCCCCCATCCCTCGCCCGCCGCACCGCCGTCGTCCGAGTCGGCGGAGAACCTCGGCCGGTAGCGATCCTCGCACCACTCCCAGGCGTTGCCCGCCATGTCGCGGAGCCCGAAGCCCATCGCCGGGAAGCTGCCGACCGGGCGGACGCCGCGACCCGCCGCAGGTCCCGGCTCCGACCACACGTTCGCGAGGTCGCGACGTCGGTCGTTGCCCCACGGGAAGCGCGCATCGAGGAGCTGCCCGCGCGCCGCGCGCTCCCACTCGGCCTCCGAGGGGAGCCGGCGCCCGGCCCACCGGGCATAGGCCCTCGCCTGCCGCCAGCTCACGCCGACCACCGGGTGATCGGCCCGCGCCGGGTCGGAAAACCCGGTCGGATCCTCGGGGGCGGTGCAGGCGCCGGCCTCGACGCACAGCCGGTACCGACGGTTGCTGACCTCCCGCGCCTCGAACCACCGGTCCGGCACCCCGACCCAGCGGAAGATGACCTCGTCGTCGAGACACGCGTTGTCGTTCTGCGTGCAGCCCATCCGGACCGCCATGGCGGGGTGGAAGATCAGCACCGCGCCGTCGAGCGGCGCCTCCCAGAGATCGCCGGGCTTGGCCTGGACGGGGGGCAGCAGGACCTCCCGCAGCCGGTCGACCGCCGCCGACTCGAGGTCGAGCTCGGCGGCCAGCGCCCACACCGCGCCGGCCCGCCGGAGATCGCTCGACCGCCAGCGATCGCCGGCCTCGAGGGCCCGCCGGGCGAGCCGCCGCTCGACGGTGGCGAGCCGGAAGCGGCCGTCCGGCAGGTCGGCGACGAGGCTCGCATAGGTGTCGAAGAGGGCCCGGGCGGCGGCCAGCCGGCCGGCCTCGATCTCGGCGTCGATCGTCGCCTCGGCGGCGAGCAGGGTCCGCTCCGCGGCCTCGTCGGCCGCACCCTCGCCGAGCCGGTCGATCGCGTCGGGAAGCTGGCTCCACGGACCCGCCGCGGCGGGCGGAGCGATCGATGTCAGGACGACGAGCAACAGGCCGGCGGCGGTCCGGCCGGGGACGACCTCACGCCACCGGCGGGGACGCGGCCGACTCGATCCTCCGGGCGGGCGGCTGGGCTCTGGCACGACGGTGGGGTCATCCATTCCGGTCTGGCCATTGTACCCGCACCGCCCCCGCCGCCGCAGACCGCGCGGCGCGACTTGGCTACACTGAGGCGGTGCAGGACCCCGAGCCCGAGATCGCCTTCTACCGCGCCGTCGAGGACCTCTTCGCTTCGCTGCGCGGCGCGCCGCACGTCCTCTCGCCGCGCGACTTCCAGCTCCTCCGGACGTGGTGGCGCGAAGGGGTGTCCTTCGTCGCCGTCACCGCCGGTCTCGAGGAGGTCTTCGCGCGCCATCGCGAGCGCGGCGAGACCGACCCGGTGGTCAGCCTCTCGTACTGCCGGCACGCGGTCCGGCGGCACGCCCGGCGGATCGCCGAGATGCGCGTCGGAGCCGGTGGGGAGGCGCCGGCCGACGAGTCGCCGGGGGGGCTCGACCGCCTCGCCGATCGGGTCCGCAGCCGCGCCGCCGGGCTTGCCGGCGACCGGCCGGCGGTGGCCGAGGTGGTCCTCCGGGTCGCCGAGCGTCTCGAGCTCGCCCGGACCGAGGTCCCGCCCGAGCTGCTCGACGCGCACCTCTGGGCGCTCGAGACGGCGATGCTGCGCGACTGCTGGCGGGCCCTCGACGGCGAGGACCGCCGGGCGATCGAGGGGCGGGTCGAGACCGCGGCCGCCGCCAGCGCGGCGTCGGACGAGGCGCGCCGACGCAGCGTCCGGGCGCTGCGCGATCGCGAGCTGCGGCTGCTCCTCGACCTGCCGAGGCTCGAGCTCGGTGGCTGAGCCCCGGCCGCCCGCCGCGGGCGACCCCGCCCACGACCACCCGGTCGAGCTGCGCGCCGTCAAGCTGATCGGCGGCGGTCGCTGCCTGGCCCACTCCGGCGGCGCGACCTGGATGGTGAGCGGCGCCCTGCCGGGCGAGCTCGTCCGGGTCGGGCTGGTCGGACGAAGGGCGCGGGTCGTCGAGGGCGAGGCCCTCGAGGTGCTCGCCGACCCGCACACCGCCCGGCTCGCCGAGCCGTGCCCCCATGCCCCCGCCTGCGGCGGCTGCGACTGGCCGCACGTCGCGGCCCGGCCGGGGGCCGACCTCAAGCGCTCGGTGGCCGCCGAGTCCGCGGCTCGCCACCCGGAGATCGCCGCCCGCCTGGCCGAGGCGCCGGTCACCGCCTCACCGGCGGCCTATCGCCTGCGCAACCGTCTCCACTGGGACCCGCCGACCCGGACGATCGGCTTCTATCGCCGCCGGACCTGGCAGGTCGCCGGGATCGAGCACTGCCGGATCGTCACCCCCACCCTGGCCGGCCTGCTGCCGGCCCTCGGGCGGGCCCTCGCCGCGTTCTGCCCCGACGCCCTCGACGTCGAGACCGTCGAGGGCGACGACGGTCTGGTCGCCGCGCTCCGGCCGGCACGCCGCGGCCCGCCGGAGGTCCCCGCCTCTCGTCTCCCCGGCCCGGAGGCGTGCCCCGGGCTCGCCGGGCTCCACCGGCTCACCGCCGACGGGGACCTCGAGCCGGGTTGGGGCGCCGACCGGGTCACAATGGCCCTGCCGATCGCCCTCGAGGTGCCGATCGGGTCGTTTTTCCAGGGCAACCGCCATCTCGTTCCGGAGCTCTTCGGCACCGTCGCCTCCCTGATCGGACCCGGCGACGAGCCGGTCTTCGACCTGCACGGCGGCGTCGGCTTCCTCGCCGCGGCGGCCCGGGCCGCCGGTCGGGCCGACCTCACCGTGGTCGAGGTCCACGGGCCCGCCGCCGCCGCCGCGCGGCGCAACCTGCCGGACGCCCGGGTGGTCGCCGACACCGCGGAGCGGTTCGTCGCGGGGTCGTCCGAGCTGCCCCGACGCGCCGTCGTCATCACCGACCCGCCGCGGTCCGGGCTGACCGCCCGGCTCCGCGCCGATCTCGCCCGCTGGCGACCCCGCCGGATCGTCATGCTCGGCTGCGACCCCGCGACCTGGAGCCGCGACGCGGCCGAGCTCGCCGCCGCCGGCTACCAAGTGGTCCATCTCGAGCTGCTCGACCTCTTCCCCTTCACTCACCACGTCGAGGTGCTGGCCGTGCTGGAGCTCGAGTGACCGACGAGCGCGGCGCGCCGGCAGCGCTGCGCCCCCTGTGGCTCATCACCGTGGGGGCGGCGACCGGGGCCGGCACGACCACCGCGCTGTCCCCCGCCGCCCCGGGCTGGGTCGCGGCAGCCTCGGCCGTCCTCGGTCTCGTCGCCGCCCTCGTCGCGCTGCGCCGCGGAGGCGCCGGCGCCTCGATGCTGTGGCTGATCGCCGGTCTCGGTCTGGCCGGCGGTCACGGCCTCGCCCAGGCCGCCGACCGGCGCGAGCTCGTCCGCCTGATCGAGGCCGAGGACCCGGTGTGGGTGCGCGCCCGGCTGGTCGTCACCGACGGCTGGGCGGCGACCCGGTGGGGCCGGCGGGCGGCGGTCCGCGTGCTCGAGGCGCGGCACGACCAGCTGAGGGTGCCCGCGTTGCCGCGGGCCAGGCTCGAGGTCCGGGGCGACGTTCGCCCCGAGGACCTGCCGCCCCCGGGTCGTGTGGTCGAGGCGCTGGTCTCGATCCGCGGCGAGCCGTCCTCGCCGCTGCTCGTCGCCACCTCGCACCGGCTGGTCGAGCCGCCGGGGGGCGCCCGGGTCCTCCCGACGGTTCGCGACGCCCTGGCTCGCCGCCTCCTTCAAGCCGCCGGCACCGACCTCGGGCGGCTCCGTGCCGCCGAGCTCGCCGCCGCCCTGTCGCTGGGCCGGCGGGACCTGGTACCGGCCTCCCGCCGGGAGGGCTGGCGGCGGTCCGGGCTCGCCCACGTCCTCGCGGTCAGCGGGCTGCACGTCGGGCTGGTCGCCGGCCTCGCCTGGCTCGCCCTCGCCGCCGGCGGCGCCTCTCCGACCGCCACGCGGGTCGCGCTCCTGGTCGTGCTCCCGGGCTACGCCCTGCTCGCCGGCGCCTCGCCCTCGGCGGTCCGGGCCGCGCTCATGGGGGTCGTCTTCGTCGGCGCCCGGCTGCTCGGCCGCGCCATCCTTCCGATGGCCGCGGTGCTCCTCACCGCGTCGATCCTGCTCGTCGCCGACCCGGCGCTGATCGGCGAGGTCTCGTTCCAGCTCACCGTCGTGCTCACCGCCGCCCTGGTCCGCTGGGGACCCGCGCTGACCGCCGCGATCCCGCTGCCGACCTGGCTCGCCGGCGCGATCGCCGTCCCGGTGGTCGCCCAGCTCGCCGCGGCGCCACTCGTCGCCATCCACTTCGGCTCGGCGATCCCGGGCGCCGCCGCCGCCAACCTCCTCGTGCCCGTCCTGCTCGCGCCGCTGGTCGTCGCCTCGGTCGCGGCGACCGTCGCGGCCCCGCTGAGCGCCGCGATCGCCGGCTGGCTCCTCGACCTCGCCGGCGCCGCCACCGGGCTGCTCTGGCTCGCCGGCGCCCCGGCCCGGATGTCCGAGCTCGTGCCGCCCCCGCTGCCCCTCGCGCTGACCGCGGTGCTGCTCGTGCTTGGCGTCGGCGCCCTGCTCCCCGGACGACCGTCCCGCCCGGCCGCCATGGCTTATGTCGGCTGCCTGGCGATCGCCGTGGCGGCGTGGCTCGCCGTCCCGCCACCCGGCGGGACCCGGATCGAGCTGCTCCCGGTGGCGAACGGGCTCGCCGTGCGAGCCTCGGCCGGCGGCGACCACCTGCTGATGGACGGCGGCGGACGGCCGCGCGAGGCCGCCGAGCTGCTCGCGGCGAGCCGGGTCCGGCGGCTTAGGGCGGTCATCGCGTCGCACGGCGACGAGGACCACATCGGGGGCCTCGCGATGGTCCTCGAGACCTGCCGGGTCGACACCCTCGTGGTGCCCGCCTGGCTGCTCGGCGAGCCCGAGGTGGTCCCCCTGCTGCGCATCGCACGGCGGCGCGGGACCCGGGTCCTCCCGGCGGCCCGGGGCACCCGTCTCGCCCTCGGGGCGATCCGGCTCGACGTCCTGTGGCCACCCGCGCTCCTGCCTCCGAGATCCGACAACGAGCGCTCGCTGGTCCTCCGGCTCGAGGCCGACGACGCCGTCGCCCTGCTCACCGGCGACATCGGCCGCGAGTCCGAGCGCCGGCTCGCCGCCACGACCGACCTCCGCGCCGAGCTCCTCCTCGTCCCCCACCACGGCAGCCGCGGCTCGGCGACGCCGGCCCTGCTCGACGGCTGCGCGCCCCGGCTGGCCCTCATCCCAGCCGGCCCGGAGAACCTCCATCACCATCCCAGCCCCGAGGTCCTGGAGCGGCTCGACGAGCGGGGGGTCGACTACCGGATGCCGATCCGCGACGGGCGCTGCGGCGCGCGTCGGGACGGCGCCGGCTGGCTGCTCTACCCCTGAGCAACGCGATCCAGGGACGCGACGCGGCGGCCCCGGATCTCGCGTATCCTCCTCCCGTGGACGAGCGCCCGAAGCCCGAGCCGCTGCTCCTGGTCATCGGACCGACCGCCTCCGGCAAGAGCCGCCTCGGCCTCGAGGTCGCCGAGGCGTTGGGCGGCGAGATCGTCTCGGCGGACGCCTTCGCCGTCTACCGGCGGCTCGACATCGGCACCGACAAGCCCGACGCCGACGCCCGTCGGCGCGTCCGCCACCACCTCGTCGACATCGTCGATCCGATCGAGCGGTTCTCGGCCGGCGCTTTTCTCAGGGAGGCGACCGCCACGATCGCCGGAATCCGAGCTCGGGGTCTCACGCCGGTGGTCGTCGGCGGAACCCATTTCTGGGTCCGGGCGCTGCTGCTCGGGCTTTTTCCGGCGCCCCCCCGTGACCCCGAGCGCTCGGCTCGCCTCGCCGCCGAGTGGGCGGCCGACCCCGGCGAGGTCTTCGCCCGGCTCGTCGCCTGCGATCCGGTCGCGGCGGCCAAGATCGGACCCGGCGACCGGCAACGGGTCCTACGCGCCCTCGAGGTCTTCGAGGCGACGGGCAGGCCGATCACCGAGCATTGGGCGGAGCACCGGCGGCGCCGCGGCTTCGAGCCGGTGATCGTCGCACCGGAGCGTCCGAGGGCCGAGCTTTATGCTAAGATCGACGCTCGCGTCGATCTCATGTACGAGTCCGGATTGAGGGAGGAGGTCCAGCAGATTCTCGCCTCGGGGGTGCCGTTCGACGCCCACGCGCTCAAGGCGATCGGCTACCGCCAGCTGGTCGAGCACCTGACCGGCCGATGTAGCCTGGAATCTGCGATTGACAACACGAAGAGGGCGAGCCGACGGCTCGCGAAGCGCCAGTTGACCTGGTTGCGGAGTCTGACCGAAGGCGAGCTGCGCTGGCTCCCGCCCGCCGAGCGCGGCGGCACGGCAGCGACGCTCCGCCTATGGTCGGAGACACTCGGGGGAGGAGGGCAACGATGAACAAACCTGCGAGCAATACCATCAACATCCAGGATCCGTTCTTCTATCAGCTTCGCAAGGACTCGAGAACCGTGCACGTCTACCTGGTGAGCGGCAAGCGGCTGACCGGCGTCCTCCGCCGCTTCGACCGGTATGCCGTCATCCTCGAGAACCACGGCCAGGAGCAGCTGGTCTACAAGCACGCCATCGCCAGCATCTCGCCGGCCGGCGCATTTGGCGGCGGCCCCACCCAGGATGAGCCCGCTGCCGACTGACGACCCGCGACCGCCCTTGCCGACTAACCGTCCCAACCGCGACGTCGGGTCGTCGAACCGCCACGCCAGTCGAACCCGCCGGACGGTCGCGGGCCTGGCGGTGATGCTCGGGCTGGTGGCGAACCTCCCCGCGCCGGTCCCTCTGGCGGCGGACCAGATCGCCCCCCCTTCGCCGTTGACCGGGCCCGGGGTCGTCGAGCCCGCCAAGGGCGAGCGAAAGAAGATCGATCGGGCCTGGCGTGAGCTCACCGCAGGCGACATCGCCGACAGCCGACGGCGGCTCGGACGCGCCGGCTCGTCGACGCCGGCGCGACTGCTCGGGCTCCAGATCGACCTGGCGGAGGGAGGTCTCGAGACCCTCGACGAGCTCGTCGAGCTGTGCCAGCGGCACCCCGACTACGCCGCCGCCTGGCTCACCCTGTCGATCGCCGCGGAGCGCGCCGGCGCCGAGGCGACCGCCGTCGACGCCGCCCGGGTCGGGGCCGAGCTGTGGCCGGACTCGCCGTGGAGGTCGCGACCCGACGAGCTGAGGCGACGCTGGGTCGACGACCGGATCGCGCGCGCCGCGGAGCTGCTCGCCGAGGGGCGACCCGACGAGGCCCTGGCCGAGCTCGATGCCGCGCGGGTCATCGGGCCCGCGGGGCCCGACGCCGACCTCGTCCGGGCGCGGGTCCTGATCGCCACGGGTCGGGAGGCAGAGGCCGACGCGATCCTCGCGGAGCTCCCGGATGTCGACGAGGCCTCGTTGCTCCGCGCCACCATCGCCGAGGAGCGCGGCAACTGGCAGACCGCGATGGAGGCCTACGCCTCGCTCCCCGCCGACCACCCGAGCCGCGCGGCGGGCCTCGAGCGCGCGCAGTGGCGGTGGCGGCTGACCCTTCTGCCGACCTACGCTCGCAGGGCGATGGAAGCAGACCAGGTCAACCGAGGCGACCTCGCGGTGATCCTGGTCGCGGTCCACCCGCGGCTGGCAACCCTTCCCGGCGGTCCCGTCCCGGTGATGTCGGACATCGTCGACCACCCGGGGCAGCGCGAGATCCTCATCGCCGTCCGCCTCGGGATCGTCCGACCGGATCTTCGGGAGCACCGCTTCTACCCCGACCTCGACGCCGACTCCCGTACGGTTCGCGAGGCCGTCGAGCGCACCCGTGCCCTGGTCGGGCTGACCGCGCCGGTGTGGTGTTCCGATCCGGGCATGCTAGGCTCGTCCTGTACAACCATTCCAGAGCCGCCGAGCGGCGAGGCGGTTGTCGCGGCGGTGGCCGGGGCAACCCCGGGGGCAGGGGGATGACCGACCGGGTCCGGGAGCTTCTCTCCAGCGTCGAGCTGTTCGCCGAGCTCAACGACTCGGAGCTCGACGAGCTGACCGGTCTCGCCCAGGTCCGCAAGCTCGAAAAGGACACCACGATCTTCCACGCCGGCGACCCGGCGGACGCGGTGTTCGTCATCGCGAGCGGCCGGGTCAAGGTCGTGATCACCTCGTCCGACGGCAAGGAGTTCATCCTCACGGTGCTCGGGCCCGGCCAGGTGTTCGGCGAGATGGCGCTGCTCGAGTCGGCGCCGAGATCCGCCTCGGTCGTCACGCTGAGCGCCGTCGAGGTCCTCGCCATGAGCCGGGCCGACTTCCAGCGGCTGCTCGACTCGAGCCCCCGGATCTCGCAACGGCTGATGGCGATCCTGTCGCGCAGGCTGCGCCGGGCCAACGCCAAGATGGAGTCGCTCGCCTACATGGACGTCGCCGGCCGGCTGGCCCGCTATCTGCTCGACCTGGCCCGCGACCACGGCCAGCGTCTGGGCAACGGCTGGGTGGTGGTGCGGCGCCCGACCCACTCCGACATCGCCCACTCGATCGGCACGAGCCGCGAGACCGTGTCCCGGCTCATCAACGAGTTCGAGGAAGGCTTCGGGCTCGTCAACAAGGGCAAGTTCACCTACATCCGCGAGAACCTGCTCGAGTAGCCCGGGTCGTCAGCCCCGATGCCAGACCGTGCCGTGGGGGGTGTCCTCGAGGATGATGCCCCGGGCGGCGAGCTCGTCCCGGATGGCGTCGGCGCGCGCGAAGTCGCGGGCGGCTCGGGCGGCGGCGCGCTGGCCGATCAGGGCGTCGATCTCGGCGTCGGCGTCGGTTGCCCGCCGCTCGGGAAAGACCGCGAGCACCGAGTCGGCGTCGGCGAACCCGGCGCGGACCGCCGCCGCGGCGGCGGCGCTGATTCCGCCGCCGTCGAGCGCGGTGTTGACGCGGCGCAGCAGGTCGTGGAGCGCCGCGACGGCCCGGGCGGTGTTGAGGTCGTCGGCCAGGGCGTCGCGGAAGTCGCGCTGGAACTCGCGGGCGCCGTCGACCAGCCCGTCGGCGCCCGCCGCCTCGGGCGTGCTGTCGAGCCGACGCAGGGTGTTGGCGATCCGGTCGATCGCCTGGGCCGCCGCGTGGAGCCCGTCGAAGGTGAAGTTGAGCCGCTGCCGGTAGGGGACCGAGAGCAGCAGGTAGCGGACGGCGAGCGGGTCGAAGCCCCGCTCGACCAGGTCGCGCAGCGTGAAGAAGTTGCCGAGCCGCTTGGCCATTTTCTCGCCCTCGACGACCAGGTGCTCGGCGTGCAGCCAGGTGTGGGCGAAGGCCTTGCCGGTCGCCCCCTCCGACTGGGCGATCTCGTTCTCGTGGTGGGGGAAGATGTTGTCGACGCCCCCGCAGTGGATGTCGAAGGTCTCGCCGAGCAGGGCCATCGCCATCGCCGAGCACTCGATGTGCCAGCCCGGCCGGCCCGGCCCGAGCTCGGTGTCCCACACCGGCTCGCCCTCCTTGGGCGCCTTCCAGAGCACGAAGTCGCGCGCGTCCTCCTTGTCATAGTCGTCGACGTCGACCCGCGCCCCGGCGAGGTTGGCCTCCGGCCGGACGCCGGAGAGCTTGCCATAGCCCGGGAAGGTGCTGATCCGGTAGTAGACCGAGCCCTCCGACCGGTAGGTGTGGCCGCCCTCCTCGAGCCGCTTGATGATCTCGACCATCTGCGGGATGTAGTCGGTCGCCCGCGGGTAGTGCTCGGCCGGCTCGACCCGGAGCGTCGCGAGATCCTCGAAAAAGGCCGCGGCGAACCGGTCGGTGAACTCGCGTAACGGGACGCCGCTCTGGTTGGCGCGCTGGATCGTCCGGTCGTCGACGTCGGTGAGGTTCTGGACCTGGAGCACGCGGTAGCCGAAGAGCTGGAAGGTGCGGCGGAGCACGTCCTCGAAGACGAAGGTCCGGTAGTTCCCGATATGGGCGAAGTCGTAGATCGTCGGCCCGCAGGTGTAGATCCGTACCACCCGGTCGTCGAGCGCCTCGAAGTCCTCAAGGCGCCTGGTCAGCGTGTTGAACAGACGAAGCCGCTCGGTCATCCGCCCCTCCGGCTGGGGATTGTACCTCGGGCGCCGGAGAGGCCGGTCAGTGCAGCAGCTCGGTCGGTCGGACCAGGCTGATGCCGCGGCCGGAGAGGCGGGGGATCTCGGTCTCGAGCACGCCGATCGTCAGCTCGTTGAGGTGGCCGATGGCGACGATCTCTCCCTCGGTCAGGGCCCGGTAGACCGCCTCGTCGAGCTGCTCCCGGATTGCCGCCGAGCTCCGGTCGTTGTCGAGGAAGACGTGCCGACGCCCGGTCTTGACGCCCTGATACTGCGCCGCCTGCTCTGCGACCGTGTCGACGGTCGTTCGTGAGTCGAGGAAGGCGAGCCCGAGGGCCGACAGATCCTGCATCACCGCGGTCATCATCCGCAGGTCGGCGGTCGCCAGCGAGCCCATGTGGTTGTTGACGCCGACCGCGTGGGGGATGTTGTTGACCGCCATGAAGACCGCGTCGTGGAGCTCGTCGTCGCTCATCGTCGTCAGCAGCGCGCCGGGACCGGGATCGGCGCCGCCGACCGCCTCCATGGGCAGGTGAATCCAGACCTCGTGCCCGGCGCCGTGCAGCGCGACCGCCGACTCGGTCGATGCCGGGAGGAATGGCAGCACCGCGATCCCGACCGCCTTGGGCAACGCCGCCGCCCGCGGCACCAGGTCCAGCTTCTGGCCTGCGTCGTCGAGCAGGATCGCGAGCCGTCCGCGCGCCCCCGGCGGCGGCGACGGCCGCGGCGTCGCGGTCGCGGTCGCGGTCGGCCGCGGCGTCGGCGCGGCGATGGTCTCGGGCCGGGTGTAAGTCGCCCGACGTCCACTGATTCTGAGGTCGAGTGCGAACGCCTCCACTCGGTGGTCGACGCGAAGGCTGATCGCCCCCCCGACCTCGGCCGTCGGCTCGCCGACGACGACCGGTGTCGTCTCGGCGAGCAGGGCGACCTCCGCGATGAACTCCTGGCGCGACGCCGGGTCCGGGAAGACGATCCGCCAGCTCCGGACGAAGACGTCGTCGACCTTGCGGATCTCGAGATCCGCGCCGATCGCCTCGGGCCCGGCGCCGTGACGCCCGGCAAGCTCACGGAGCCGTGCCTCGACACCCCCGGTCGCGTCATCCGGGGCCGACGCCGGACGGAGCAGCCACCAGGCCAGCGCGGCGGTCACGACGACGGCGAGAACGAGCCAGAGGATCGGCGGGAACGGGTCGGCGCCCCCCTTCCGGCGGGTCTTTGACCGTCGCGACCGTCCCCCCGAGGCCGCCACTTTCAGGCGGCCTCGGCGAGCCCGGCCCGGAGCCGCTCGAGGGCGCGGTCGAGGATCGGGTCGCCACCGGCGTCGTCGGAGGCCGCCTCGACCTCGTCGTCGGGCGCCAACCCCTGACCGTGCAGGGGCTCGCCGGTCGGTCCGAGCCAGCGACCGACCGGGATCCACAGGTTGAGCTCGCCGCGACGGACGAGCTGCATGTGCGGCGCGTGACCCATCGTCCCCCGGCCGACCAGCTCTGCCCCGGCCCGCTGGAGGGCCGCCGCGAGGATCTCCCCCACGCCCTCGGTCTCGCCGTCGACGAGAACCAGCGGCAGCTCGACCGCGGCCGACGGCGTCGCCTCGAACCGCGCCTGCCCGGCCTCGCGACCGGTCCACGCGGCCAGCGTCCCGCTGGCGACGAACAGATCGGCGACCGCAACCGCCTCGACCTCGGCCCCCCAGACCAGGCCGCGCAGATCGAGGATGTCGGGGGCGCCCGCCTCGACCAGGGTCGTGATCGCCGCCGTCGATCCCTCGGTCAAGCTGCGGACCCTGATCAGTCGGATCCCGTCGAGATCTTCAGCCACCGCGTGCTCGACCTTCCAGACGACCGGGGTGAGCTCGACGGTGCGCCGCTCGTCGACCTGGCGGTCCATCACCGTCAGGGTCACCGGCTCGCCCGCCGTCTCACGATCGGCCAGCTCGAGGGCGATCTGCCACAGCGGCCGTCCGCGGGTGTAGACCCCGTCGACCTTCTCGATGACCTCCCAGGTCTCGAGGCCGGCGGTCGACGCCGGCGAGCCGTCGAAGACGTAGCGAGCGGCGGCCGAGCCGAAACGGAGCGAGAGGCCGACGCCGAAGGCGGGCGGCCGGTCGAGCAGCCGGGCGGGGAAGTCGACGCGGTCGGCCTTGACGACCGCCGCCCAGGGATCGACCGACTCGAGGATGCCGCCGTCGAGGGACAGCGCGAGCACCTCGGGGTCGAGCTCGTCGACATACTCGCTCTGGACGAGGTGGACCACCTCGGCGAGGTTGCCGAGAGCCTGGAAGAGGCTCTCGTTCGAGGTCAGACCGGCGGTCAGGAGGCCGGCGAAGAGCAGCACCAGGCTCAGCGATGCCACCAGCAGCACCGTCCGGAAACGCTTCATGACAGGGCGACTCCTCTCTCTGCCGGCCGCCGCCTCAGCGGCCGGACGACCCGTCGGACGACCTCAACTGCAACCAACGCCGGGGGTCCTCGGCTTTCTTCCCCACCCGGATCTCGAAGTAGGTGTTGCCGTCGTCGCCCGGCGGGGACGCCAGCCCCAGCCGTAAACCCATGTCCACGCGCTGGTTGACGCGCACGTGGATTGTAGCAAGCCCGGCCGCGAGCGAGTAGACCTCGTGACCGTGGTCGATGACGACCATGTTCCCATAGCCCTTGAAGAAGCGCGCGTACGCCACCTCCCCAGGGAACACCGCCGTGACCTCGGAGCCGCTCGGCGAGTCGAACCACAAGCCGTTGCAGACGGTGTAGGTCGAGTAGTTCGGCAGCATCTTGCGGCCGAAGCCGCGGACCACCGGCCCGCGCGCCGGCCAGGGCAACGCGCCACGGAACGAGCGGATGTCGTCCCTCCCGGTGAAGCGGCGCCGGCCGGTCAGGGTCTCGAGGAGGTTTTCGAGGGCCTGCTCGCGCTGGCGCAGCTCGTCGAGCTCGGACCTCGCGCTGCGCTCGGTGCTGTCGAGCCGCCCGATCTCCCGGTCGACCCTCTGTCGAACCGCCTCGAGATCGGACCGCCGAATCGCGAGCTCCTCCGCCTCGGCGCGCGCCTGGTCGAGGATCCGGCTCAGCTCGGCGAGCCGTGCGCTTCGCACGCGCTGCAGCTCGTCGTACTCGCGGACCAGCTCGATCCGGCCGCTGGTGAGCGCCGCGACCATGGCGATCGCGCCCTCGAGATCGCCGCCCCGCGCCCCGTCGAAGAGCAGCTGCAGCGAGCCCGGACGGCCGAGCAACGCCACGACCTCGACCTGTCCCGCCAGCAGCTCCTTCTGGTGCGCGATTCCCCGGGCGAGCTCCTCGGCCTGGCCGGCGACCTCGGCGGCCTCGCGACGGCTGCGCTCGAGCACCAGCTCGAGCTCGGCGACCCGGGCCTCGGCGAGCTCGAGCTCGGCGGTGAGCCGCTCGCGCTCCTCGTGCCGGCTCCGGTTTTCGTCGGCCAGCCCGGCCAGCCGACCCTCGAGGGCGCCGATCCGCCGGCGGACGATCTCGAGCTGCTCGGTGGTCGGCGGCGGCGCCGCGTCCGACCCGAGAGCGATCAGCACCACGAGAGCGACGACCACGACGCGGGCTGTCATCGCAGGTCATTGTAGCGCCCCGCCCTCGCGCCCCGGTCGAGAGGTCGGCTACACTTGAGGGGATGGACGGACGGCGTCGCCGGCGCCGGCCACCTGCGAGGGTTGCATGGACACACCAGTATCGTTCGACATCGCGTTCCTCGGTCTCAAGGACCCGTCGGCCGCCGGTCGATCCCGGATGATCCTCGCCATCGAACGGCTGACCGGGAGGTCGACCGCCGACTGCCAGGCCTACCTGAGCCGGGTCGGGTTGACGATCTTCGACAGCCTGCCCGTCGACCAGGCCCAGCTCGTGGTCAGCGCCCTCGACGAGGCCGGCGTCGTCTGCGAGGTCCGACCCAAGGAGGAGGTCGCCCGCTCGGTGGGCGACGGTCTCGGCGGCGGGATGATGGCCTGCCCCTCCTGCGGCTTCGTCCAGCACGCCGGTCCCGACGAGTGCTCGAGGTGCGGCGTGATCTTCTCGAAGCGCGAGAAGGACGAGGTCCGGAAGATGCAGAGCGACCGCGCGCTCGAGGAAGCGGTGCAGCGCGCCGAGCAGATCCGGCGCGAGTGGGACGAGCGGGCCAGGGCGATCGTCGACGCGAGACCGCTGCCCGACGACGCGACCGCGATTTTTACCCCGGTGCTCAACCGCGAGGAGATCCCCTTCCTCCTGCTCCAGGCCGCCGAGGGCCCGCTGCTCATGACCTCGCGTCAGGTGCTCGCCGCGGTCGAGGGCAGCTTCGTCCAGATGCCCTACGAGGTCATCAAGGACGTCGACTTCGGCGGCGGCCTGGTGGTCAAGAAGGGCCACACCCGGCTGGTCTTCCACTTCCACGTCCCGGTCCCGGTCAAGGACAAGAGCGCGACGTCCTGTAGCTGGCAGCTCACGGCGAGCGCGGCGACCAACAAGGAGACGATCCTCGACTGGGCCTTCGCCCGGTCCTACATGTGCGGCTCGTGCGGCGCCCGCGATCTCGACTACCGCAGCGACAAGGGCACCAACCGGGCGCGGTGCATGCACTGCGCCACCGACCACATCATCGACCTCAGGAGCAACTCGATCCGGGCCCTGCTGTCGAGCTGACCGGGATCAGCCTCCGGCGGCGAGCTCGCGTCCGATATAACGCGCCACCTGCTGGGACATCGCCTTGTCGCCGAATGGACCGACCTTGATGGAGAACCTCGTCGTCTCGAAGCCCGTGGCCTTGAGCTTGACCCTGACCCGGTCGCCGTCGGCGGTGCTCGCCGTCACCGTGCCTTTGAGCCCGTCGACCACCCGGTCGACCGCGATCAGACGGAGATCCGAGAAGGCGCGCTCGGCGGCGTCGGCGACCTCGAGCAGCGGGCCGGCGAGCTCGCCCTTGAGCTCGCGCTGCTGCCAGCGGTAGGGCCCCGTGCCCTGCTCCCCCGGGTCGACGGTCGACGCGCACCCGGCGACCACCGCGGCCGCCACCAGCAGGAAGATCATCGTCGGTCTCATGGCGCCACCCTAGCCGGAACGACGCCCGGTGTCGAGACCCCGGGCGCCTCCTTGCCGGAACGACCGGCCCGCGCTACCCTCGCCTACTCGGAGGTGTGCATGCGCCCGTCCATCGGCATCCGCCGCGAGACCAAGAGCCCCTGGGAGCGGCGTTGCCCGGTCACCCCCGCGCTCGCCCGCCGGCTCGTCGAGTCGGCCGGCATCGACGTCCTGATCCAGCCCTCGGCGCGGCGGGTCTTCCCCGACGGCGACTTCACCCGCGCCGGGGCGAGGCTGGTCACCGACATCGGCGAGGCCAACGTCGTCCTCGGCGTCAAGGAGGTCCCACCGGAGCAGCTGACCCCCGGCGCCACCTATCTCTTCTTCGCCCACGTCGTCAAGGGTCAGCCGCCCAACATGCCGATGCTCCGCCGGATCATGGAGCTCGGCTGCACCCTCGTCGACTACGAGAAGATCGTCGACGACCAGGGCCGCCGGCTGGTCTTCTTCGGCCGGTTCGCCGGGCTCGCCGGGATGGTCGACAGCCTGTGGGCGCTCGGCCGGCGCCTCGCCGGCGAGGCGATCCGGACGCCGCTCGCCCAGCTCGAGCCGGCGCACGCCTATCCCGGGCTCGAGGAGGCCAAGGCCGCGGTCCGCCGGGCCGGCGATCGGATCGCCTCGTCGGGGCTGCCCGAGGGCCTGCCCCCCGTGGTGATCGGCATCGCCGGCTACGGCAACGTCGCGCGCGGGGTCCGCGAGATCCTCGCCGAGCTGCCGACCCGGGAGGTGGCGCCCGCCGACCTCGGCGGGATCCACGCCAGCCCCTCCAGGAACTGCATCTACCAGACCACCTTTACCGAGCAGGACATCGTCGCCCCTCGCGACCCGGGCGCCCCCTTCGAGCTGACCGACTACTACGGCCGTCCCGAGCGCTACCGCTCGACCTTCGAGCGGTTCCTGCCCCACCTCACGGTGCTCATGAACTGCAACTACTGGGATGCCCGCTACCCCCGGCTGGTCACGGTCGACGAGCTCCGCCGGCTGTACTCGGGCGAGGGCCGGCCCCGGCTGCGGGTCATCGGCGACATCGGCTGCGATGTCGGCGGCGCCGTCGAGTGCAACGTCCGGGCGACCGGGCCCGCCGACCCGGTCTATGTCTACGACGTGGCGACCGGCGCCGCCGAGCCGGGCTTCAACGGCAACGGGCCGGCGGTCCTGGCGGTCGACATCCTCCCCGCCGAGCTGCCGGTCGAGGCCTCCGAGGAGTTCGCCAAGGCCCTCGCGCCGATCCTGCCGATCCTCGCCCGGGCCGACTTCGGCCGGCCCCTCGAGGCCCTCGAGGTCCCGCCCGAGATCGGCCGCGCGATCATCGTCCACCGGGGCCAGCTCACCCCCGCCTACGCCTACCTCGAGCAACACCTCCAGACCGCGCTCGTCCCCGGTTGATTCGACGCGGACGACGCGCTATGGTGATCGGTGGCGCCCGCCACGGGGGGCGCCGTGCAGGAAGACGGCACAACCGAGCACCGTATCTCCGCCGTTGAGAGCTCCGGCTCTCAACGCTCGTATCGATCATCTCTGCTCTTCCGGGTCGCCTGACCCGGTTTTTTTTGGCGCCGGCCTCCGCCGTTCCGTCAAACGATGTGAACTCTGTCACCTGCGACCGGGCGTCGGCGTATCATCGTCAGATCACCATCGCCGACGACGGCAAGGAGGTACCGATCATGAAGAAACGACTCATCTACGTCGCCGCGCTCCTCATCGCGGCCGCGCCCGCGCTCGCCGACGAGCCGACCGCGCCGCAGGAGGTGACCGGCGCCGACGAGCTGGTCAAGAAGAAGAGCAGCCAGTGGGCCGAGGTCTGGGTCCACCCGGACGCCGACATCGCGCGCTTCGACAAGCTCCACTTCTGGCAGGCGGTCTTCCAGTTCCGCGACGTCTCGGACGCCGAGGTCAACCGGACGACGACCGCGATGCTGCGCGGCGACCAGGGGCCCTTCACCATCTCCGAGGAGAGCCGGACGAGGTTCCAGGAGATCGTCCACGACGTGATGGTCAAGGAGCTCGGGCGGAGCAAGCAGTTCGAGGTCGTCGACCAGGTCGGCCCGGGCACCCTGCTGGTCCGCGCCATGGTCCTCGACATCGTCTCCAACGTCCCGCCGGACGTCGGCCGTCAGGGCAACGTCCACTTCTCGGCGGTCGGCGAGGCGACCATGGTCTTCGAGCTCATCGACGCGGAGACCGGGGTCATCCAGGCGCGCGCCGGCGACCGCCGGCTCATCCAGCCGCCGGTCCGGATGAATCAGGTGAGCAGCGTCCCGACCACCTCGGCGACGGTCTGGAACGACGTCGAGCTGTGGGCCAACGACCAGGCCCTGACCCTCCGCCAGGCCCTCGATAAGGCCGCCAAGAAGAGCAGGAAGTAACGTCGGCTCGAAGCGCTACTGACCGCCGCTGGGCTGAGCCCGGCGGCGGTTTTCGTTCGCATTCCCGTTTCGATCCCGATCCCGATCCCGATTCGACGACCCGTCAACCGTCGCAACCACGAAGACACGAAGACACGAAGGCGAGCACGAAGGGGATGGTGGTGCGGGCGTCCCGCCGGCAGGGTCGCGATCGATTGGTTCAAGAACCGGATGGCTGGGGCGGGTCGGGATCGGGATCGGGATCGGGATCGGTCAGAGACCAAAAAAGGCGGCCCCGGAGGGCCGCCCGAATCAGCCTCGAAAGACTGGACTAGAAGTTGAACTGAACGCTGCCGAAGATGTACCGGCCGGCCGGCTCGTACTGGGCGTACATGTTGATCCCGGTATCGTCGGCGTGGTCCGGCGCAAGCGGCGGCTCCTCGTCGAGGAAGTTGTTGATACCGAGGGTGAACTTGAGCCCGTTGCGGAGGGTGTAGGACGCCGCGAAGTCGAACCAGTTGAACGGGTCGATCTCGGCGATGTCGTTGGTCTCCCAGAGCTCCATGTTGCCCGGGTTGCCGAGGTCGGTGTCCGAGCTCGCGTCGTCGTTGTCGGTGCCGCCGAGATAGCGCCACGCGAGCGACAGGTTGAGCCGGAAGTTGCTCTCCCAGGTGGCGCGGAAGCGGTGCCGCCACTCGGGCACCGGACCGCCGCACTGGAAGCCGAAGTAGCCGACGCAGTCATAGCTGACGAGCGGGTTGGTGAAGCTGTTGGTGAGCACGTAGGTGCCCATCAGGTCCATCGCCAGGTAGCCGGCGTCGCCGAGACCGAGCAGGTAGTTGGCGTTGAGGTCGATGCCCTCGGCCTCGAGCAGGCCGATGTTCTGGTTGGTGGTCACGGTGAAGCCCTGCTGGGTCGCCCAGAGGGTGCCCTGCGCGTCGCGGTGGATCAGCGAGCACAGCAGCGGGTCGCCGGTGTTGGCGCACTGCTGGATGATGTCGTCGGCGCCGAGGGAGCCGATCGCCTCTTCGATCTCGATGTTGTAGTAGTCGACGGTGACCGACAGCCCGCGGATGCCCTGCGGGGTCCAGACGATACCGGCGGTGAGGGTGTCGGCGGTCTCAGGCTCGAGGAGCGAGTTTCCACCCTCGAGGGTGTTGTACTGACCGGCCGGGTTGGGCGCGATGAAGCCGTACTGCTCGGGGGTGACGCCGGTGCGGATGCACTGCTCGAGGGTCGCGGTCGGGTTGTCACCCGAGCAGATGTCGGTCGAGCCGCTCAGGTTGAAGCCCTGGGGCCGGTAGAGCTCGAACAGGTTGGCGGCGCGGATGGCGCGGTTGTAGCCGCCGCGCAGCCGCCAGCTCTCGGTCGGGGCATAGCTCAGCTGGCCCTTGTAGGTGCTGACGCCGCCCGAGGTCGAGTAGTCGGAGTAGCGGTAGCCGAGCTCGAGGGAGAGGTCCTGGGCGCCCTTGACGTCCTGGACGATCGGAACGAGGAGCTCGATGAAACCCTCGGTGACGTTGAAGCCGCCGGAGATCACCTCGGTCGCGCCGCCGAAGCCGGCCGCGTTGGCCGTCCGGTAGACCTCGTCCGGGGTGTTCTCGAAGAACTCCTCGCGGTACTCGGCGCCGATCGCGGCCTGCACGCCCTCGCTGGCGCCCGGGATCGCGATGCCGTAGTTCTCCCAGTCCGAGGTGAAGGTGAGGTTGATGACCTCGACCGAGGTCACGCCGTACTGCACGGCGACGGTCGACATGTAGTCGATCGCTGCCTGGGTCACGCCCTGGCGGGGATCGTCGACGAGCTGGTTACCGTTGTTGATGAAGATGTTCCAGGGCACGCAGCCGTTGCCGGCGTCGTTGCGGCACACCCACTCGCCGGTGTCCGGGTCCTCGATCACGTCGAGGGCGTAACCGATGCGGGTGATGTTGAGGTCGTTGTTGTACGAGTCGTACTGGTTGTTCTGGCCGTTCATGTAGTAGAAGTCGTAGTTCCAGTTGTCGCCGATCTCACCGCGCACTCCGGCGAGCATCCGGACGTTGGTGTGGCCGAGCGCGTTGGAGCGCGGGGCGCCCTCGACGTTGCGGCGGAAGATCCACGTGTTGGCGTAGTCGGTCGGGCCATAGCCGCTGTCCGGGCCGCAGAGCAGGTCGTGCTGCTGCGGGGAGAGCATCGGGTTGTCGCAGTTGATCTGTTGGACGTTGTTGAAGTTGCCCGACGGCGCGATGTTCGCCTCGGTGTAGTTGTTCATGTACATCACCTCGATGTACACGTCGAAGTGGCGGTTGATCTCGTAGTTGGCGAAGACGCCCGCGTTCCACTTCTCGTCCGGCCGCTGGATGTGGTTGTAGGGCGCGTAGTTGAAGAGGGGAATGCCGGCGACGAACTCATTGCCCACGACCGTGTAGTCGCGGGGGGAGTAGGTGGAGCCGTCGGCGCGGAACGGACGGAACCGTCCCTGGGCGCTGGTCCCCGAGCCGCCGCAGAAGGGGCCGTCGTCGCCCGCCGCGACCGAGCAGTTGAGGTAGTCGCGCTGGCCCTTGACGAGCTGCTCGAGCTTGCGGTAGTCGATGTAGGCTGCGGCGTGACCCTTGCCGTCGGCGAACTTGCCGCCGACCGCGATGTTGGCGTTGACCGCCTCGCCGTCGAAGTCGAAGCCGGTCGGGTAGTCGAAGCCGACCTCCTCGTTGATCCGCTGGGCGGTGTCGTTGTTGTTGTCGTGGTAGAAGCCGCCGTACTGCACGCCGCCGCGAACGCCCTCGAAGTCGGTGTCCATGACGAAGTTGACGACGCCCGAGACCGCGTCGGAGCCGTAGGTCGTCGAGGCGCCGCCGGTCAGCACGTCGACCCGCTTGACCAGCGGGGCCGGGATGACGTTGAGGTCGGGGGCATAGCCGCCCGAGGCGTCGCCGGGGGGCATCCGGCGGCCGTTGATCAGCACCAGGGTCCGGTAGGTGCCGAGCTGCCGGAGGTCGATGGTCGCGGTGCCGGTGGCGCCGTTGGCGACCGTCGAGTTCTGGCCCGAGAAGGCCTGCGGCATCGTCCGCACGAGGTCCTCGATGCGGACCGTACCGGAGTAGGTCAGCTCGGTCGGGACCTCCATGATGCTCACCGGGCTCAGCGCGGTGAGGTCGGCGCGGGGAATCAGCGAGCCGGTGACGGTGACCTCGCCCTCGAAGGAGCGCTGCATCGCCTGCTCGATCATCTGGTCGGTGACCTCGGGGCTCTCCTGCGCCACGACGGGCAGGGCAGCCAGGCTGATCGCCGCGAGGCCGATCAGGAGGGCCAGGTTGAATCGGTTGCTTCTGTCGAACATAGGATTCCTCCTCCTCATTGGTTTGTCGGTTCGAGGTTGTTGACGCGTCGGCTCACCCCGGGCCTCCTACCCCGGAGCGCTCCCGGATCGGTTCGATGGTCAAGGTCGACACCCTGAATCCGCTCTCAATCCGCTCTTGAATCCGCCGCTGACTCGGGCGGCCGGAGACCACGCGCGCGGCCGAGGCCTCGGATGAGGCATCCACCGCTCTCGGCGGGCTCCCGGGCGCCGGTAGATCGCAGCACGTCATCAAGCGTGTGACGAGTTGCAAAGCATGTGCCAAGTAGGTCGGTCGCCTCCTCGATCCTGGCGAGCCCGGCCTGCTGTCGAGAATGACCCGCGACAGCCCGGAGCCGTGCCGGAAGGCCATCCATAAGTGACTGACCAGTAACAATTTACAGGCAATGCCCACGAACCCGGGAGCCCGTGGTCGGGAGATCGCCGCGCCCCGGTGCGGATCCGGGCGCGGCGGGTCCCGATCGACCGGGCGAGCGTGATGATCGTCACCGTTCGGAATTTCGGATTCTCGGACGGAAAACCGAACTCGGGACGCTCCCCTCGTCGCGCCCCGCCGGCTGCCCGAGCCCCTACGATGCGTCGAGGTAGGAGAGGATGTCCCGCGCCGAGCCGGCGTCCGGGTCGTCCGGGGCGAGCTCGAGAAAGCGCTCGAGGTGCTCCCTGGTCTTGGGCTTGTCGTCCTCGCCGAGATAGACCAGCCCGAGCAGGTAGTGGGCCTGGGCGTTGTCCGGGTCGACCAGGAGGACCTTGCCGAACCGGTCCTTGGTCTTGGCGTTGTCGTTGGCGTTGTAGGCCGCCATCGCGAGCACCCAGAGGTTCTGCTTGGCCGCCTCGGGCTCGACCGGGGCGAGCCCGACCAGGGCGTCGATCAGCATCTCGTCATCCTCGAGCTCGAGGGCCGCGTTGTAGCGCAGGCGGAGCGCGTCGGCGTTGCCCGGGTCGAGCTTGAGGATCGTCTCGGCCGCCGCCGCCGACTCGGCGTAGCGGCCGAGCTCGAGCCCGGTCGTCGCGACCGCGAAGAGCGCCGGCTCGAGGTTGCGGTCGGCGTCGAGGGCCTGCTTGAACTTGAGGAAGGCGCCCTCCTTGTTGCCCGCCTTGAGCTCGGCGACGCCCTCGTTGTAGATCCGCTTGGCCTCCTCGGCGAGGGCGCCGTAGCTCTCGAGGTCCTTGAGCGCCTCGGCGGTCTTGGCCTCGTCGCCGAGCAGCCTGTAGGCCTCCCAACGGGTCCGCAGCACCGCGTTGTCGGTGGCGCCCATGGCGATCGCCATTTCGGCCGCCTCGACCGCCTCGGCGTAGTCGCCCTGCTTGAGCTCGACGACGCTCAGCGCCTCGAGCGCCTGACGGAGCTCGGGGTCGTGCCCGATCGCCTCCTCGAACTTGAGCTCGGCGGTGGTGAGGTCGTCGGCGTTGAACGCCGCCACCGCCTCCTGGTAGGCGGTCGCCGCCTCGCTCGTCGTGAGGATCGGCGCCGCGTCGCCGATCGAGGCCGACTGCCCCGGGGTCATCGTGAAGGTGTGACGCGCGATCCCGTCCTTCTGCCAGTTCTGCTCCGTCACCAGGGTGATGAAGCCGCCCTTGGAAAACTGGTACTTGTAGACCACGTTGATCTCGTCGAAGTCGATCTTGAAGACCCCCTTGGCGTCGGTGACCTCGATCTCGTTGAACTCGGGTACCTGGTCCGAGGTCGCCTTGACCGTCACGCCCTCGACCGGGTTGCCGTCGGGGTCGACGACCTTGCCGATGAGCCGGCCCTTGTACTTGGTGATCGCCTCGGCCATCCCCGAGGCCAGGAGAACGATGACCAGTGTGCCGATGATCGCGGATTTTCTCGTCGTCATGATGAGCACCTCTCGCTTCGCGGCGGCCGGTCGGCGGCGACCTGCCGCTGTGATCGTTGGGTGGCCCCGGCATCCCGACCGGGACCCGCCCGCGCAGTATAGCGCTTCCGCGGCCGGTCGGTGGTCGAACCGCCGCGGGCCGCGTCGACCTCAGTCGACGGAGTCGGCCGCCGACATCAGGGTCTCGATCTTGGTCGAGTACCGCTTCTTGTCCCGGTCGTCGGCGGCCACCGCCTCGGCCTTGGCGAGCCAGCGCCGGGCCTCCTTCTCGTCGCCCTTCATCAGGTAGCTCATCCCGAGCAGGAAGTAGAACTGGTCCTCGCTGCGCTCGCGGCGGGTCGCCTGCCGGAGGTGCTCGATCGCGGTGTCCCATTCGCGGGCGAAGAAGGCCTTCCGGGCCAGGGCGAAGCGGTAGTAGGGGTTCTCGAGGCGATGCTCCTCGGCGCGCTTGCGGTACTCCTCGGCCTTGCCCGGCTCGCCGAGCATCTCGTACAGCGCGACCAGGTTGCTCATCGCGACCTCGTCCTGCCGGTCGGCCTCGAGGGCCTCGAGATAGGCGGCCTCGGCGTGGGCGAGGTGGCCGGCCCGCCGGTAGAGGGTCCCGAGGTTGGTCCAGGCGGGTGAGAACTCGCCGTCGCCCTGGGTGATCGCGCTGCGCAGGAAGGCCACCGCGGTGACGACCTCGCCGTCCTGCATCGCCTCGACCCCGAGGTTGTTGAAGAAGTGGGCGTAGGCGCGCCGGTCGGACACCGGGCGGACCTCGTAGGTCGACCTGAAGTCGCCGATGTTGAAATCGACGACGTGGACCCCGCCGGCGCCCAGGTTGACCCGGACGTTGATGTGCCGGTTGAGGACGAAGAGGCCCTCCCCCATCGACCAGTCGGGAGGGATGTCGACCTCCTGGAACTCGACCGTGAGCCCGGCCGAGCGGGCGAGGGCGACGAACATGCTCGAGAAGGACATGCAGTTGCCGCGGTGGAGCCGGAAGGTCTCGGCGGCGGTCCGGGTCGTCTCCTCGTACTCGAGACCGAAGCTCGCCTTCCCCATGATGGCGTCGATCAGCTGCTGGAGGCGGAAGACCGGGGTCGCCATGGGGTTGACGTTGGCCTTGACGAAGGCCCGCATTTCGGGGCTCGGGGCGAGGATCTCGGTGCCGGTGACGAGCCCCGGCGGGTCGGCGGCGGCGCCGAGCAGCTCGGCCGCGAGCAGCTCGTCGGTTCCGATTCCCGCCGCCCGCGCGGGGTACGCCGCGGTGCATGCGACGACCGTCAGAACGGCGGCTGCGTTGCGTACGATGCGGGAGATACGGTCCATGGTCGGCATGACGGCTCGCTTCCGTCGGGTTCCTACAGCTCCAGCTTACCCCAACCGCGGATCGTCTCGGCGTCCGGTCCCGGGTCGCCATCGACGTACGCGCCGGGCACCCGGGTCGGATCGATGATAATGGCCCGACCGAGCCAGGGAGGACGCGATGACGGCTCAGCCACCACTCCGGATCAACCCGAAGATCTCCCGGCTGGTCTGCTCGTCGAGCGGACGCGTCGTCGAGCCGCACGGCTTCACGCGGCCGATCGGGCTGTGCTCCTGCTGCCCGCCCCCCGGCCGGCCGGTGGTGATCGAGTACGACCTCGAGCGCATCGAGCTCGGGACCTTCGACCGCTCAGCCGGGATCTGGTCCTACGCCGACCTGCTGCCGGTGATCGGACCCGACCCGTCCTTCGCCGCCGATGTCGGCGGGTCGCCGACCATCGAGCTGCCGCGCCTGAGCCGGGAGCTCGGCATCACCGTGCTCGTCAAGAACGAGGGCGGCAACCCGTCGGGGAGCTTCAAGGACCGCGGTCTCGCGGTCGGGGTCGCCCTCGGCCGGGCCTGCGGCGCCGAGCGCTTCTGCCTGCCGACCCAGGGCAACGCCGGGGTCGCCGCGAGCCTCTTTTCGGCCCGGCTCGGCCTGCCCGGGTGCCTGGTCTACATGCCCGAGGGCTACCAGGACGGCCTGTACCACCGCGAGGCCCGCTTCTTCGGCGCCGAGGTGCGCTTCGCGGGCGCCAACATCGCGGCCGCCGGCCGGCAGATGCGCGCCGACGTCGCCGACGAGCTCGCCTCGGGCGCCTATGTCGACATGTCGACCTTCTTCGAGCCCGGCCGCCTCGAGGGCAAGAAGACCATGGGTCTCGAGATCGCCGAGGACCTCGGTCCGGAGGGCCTGCCCGACTGGATCCTCTACCCGACCGGCGGTGGCACCGGGCTGGTCGGGATCTGGAAGGCCCTCTCCGAGCTCGCCGCCCTCGGCCGCCTCGACCCGGCCGTGCGCCCGCTGCCGCGCATGGTCGCGGTCCAGAGCGCGGCCTGCGCGCCGGTGGTCGAGGCCTTCGACGCCGGACTCGAGCAGGTCGAGCCGGTCGAGTCGCGGGGCACGGTCGCCGACGGGCTCGACGTCCCGGGAGCGATCATGGGGCATGGCATCCTGCGCACCATCCGCGAGTCCCGCGGCGCCGCGGTCGCGGTGGCCGAGGCCGAGATCCTCGAGGCCTTCGCCGAGTGCGGTCGGCACGGCATCGCGGCGAGCTTCGAGGCCGCCGCGGTGGTCGCCGCCCTCCATCGGCTGCGCGGCGAGGGCGTCATCGCCGACTCCGAGCGGGCGCTGCTCCTGCTCACCGCCGGTCACCTCATCCCCCTCGGGAAGAGGGCCGTTCCCGGGTGGGAGTAAACCGTCCGGCGCAAGCTGTTGTGCACAGTCGAGCACCATCAAGGAGAGGCCATGACCAGCATCCGCATCCTCGTCGCCGCCGCCCTGATCGCGAGCGCGCTCGTCCCCGGCCGGCCGGCGCTCGCCGCCGAGCTCGCCTCGGACACCCTCCCGACCGCCAAGGGCCCGCTCGTCATCCACCCGGTCGAGCACGCGAGCTTCGTCATGACCTGGAGCGGCGCCGTCGTGGTCGTCGACCCGGTCGGCGACGCCGGCCGGTACACCGGTCACGGCGCACCCGATCTCGTGCTCCTGACCCACATCCACGGCGACCACACGAGCCCCGAGACCCTCGCTGCGCTGGTCGAAGCGAAGACCCTGGTGGTCGCGCCGGACTCGGTCGCCCGCGAGCTCGGCGACGGGGTCAGCGGCCGGGTCGCCGTGCTCGCCCACGGCGAGACGGTCGAGGCCAGCGGGGTCCGCGTCGAGGCTTTCCCCGCCTACAACCTGACCGAGGAGCGGCTCGCCTTCCACCCGCGGGAGCGCAAGGACAACTCCTACGTCGTCACCCTCGGCGACCTCCGGGTCTTCATCTCCGGCGACACCGAGGACGTGCCCGAGATGCGTTCCCTCGAGGACATCGACGCCGCCTTCGTGTGCATGAACCTGCCCTACACCATGACCGTCGAGCGGGCTGCCGACGCGGTCCTCGCCTTCGCCCCGAGGATCGTCTACCCCTACCACTACCGGGGCAAGGGAGGGCTCAGCGACCTCGAGGCGTTCAGCGCGCTCGTCGCGAAGAACCCCGCCATCGAGGTGCGGCTCCTCGACTGGTACTGATCGACGGGCCGCGGTCTGCTAGGCTGGCCCCATGAACACCGACAACCGGCGCGTGGTGCTCGCGGCGGCCGCCCTCGCGGCGTCCCTGCTCCTTCCCGGGCTCTCGCACTCCGCGGAGCAAGGGTCCGACCTCTACCCGACAGGGTATGTCTTCCTCGACGCCGACGACCGGCCGCTGCCCTTCCAGGACCGGACCGAGATCGTCGCGATGCTCCGCACCGCCGAGATCGTCGAACAGAGGCAGATGAGCCGCGGCGTCGCCGGGAACCTCCGCGTCCTGCTCGACCACGACGGCGTCCGCTTCAAGGCGGTCGTGCGGCTGATCGACGTCAACGAGCGCGAGGAGACCGGGTCGCTGCGGATGGTCGTCAAGTACCGCGACTCGCACATCTTCGAGCTCGCGGCCTACGAGCTCAGCGAGCTGCTCGGGATCGGCCGGGTCCCGCCCACCGCCCGGCGCGGCGCGGCCGGCTTCGACGGCACGATCCAGATCTGGATGGAGGGCACGACGCCCGAGGACATCATGCTCGCCGAGGGGCGGCTCCAGCCGCCCGACCGGACCTCGTGGTGGCACCAAAAGTCGATCATGTGGGTGTTCGACGCGCTGATCGCCAACACCGACCGCAACCAGGGCAACCTGCTCATCGACGGCGACTGGAACCTGTGGTTCATCGACCACACCCGGGCCTTCCGCGAGACCTCGGTGCTCTTCGACTCCGCGCACCTCGACCACTGCGAGCGCCGGTTCTGGGAGGTGCTGCAGACGACGCCCGACGAGGCGATCCGCGAGCGGCTCGGGCCCTATCTGACGGGCCGCGAGCTCGACAGCCTCCTGCTGCGCCGCGGCAAGCTCGTCAAGCACTTCGCCAAGCGCATCAAGAAGCACGGCGAGGACGCGGTGCTCTTCGACCTCGTACCAGACTCGAGGTGAGGAGTGAGGAGTGAGGAGTGAGGAGTGAGGAGTGAGGAGTGAGGAGTGAGGAGTGAGGAGTGAGGAGTGAGGAGTGAGGAGTGAGGAGTGAGCGCTCGCTTCGCTCGCTGTGAGGATCGAGACGTGGATTCCTCGACGTCAACGTCTCACGCCTCACGTCTCACGTCTCACCTCTCACGTCTAACTTTCTAACCTCCAAACCTTCTAACCTTCTTACTCTTAACCCTTTACCCTTAACCCTTAACCTCTACCCCTCACTACTTCTGCACCCTCGTGATGACGAACGGGTCGTCGCCCTTCATGAAGCTGACCTCGACGGTGGTCCGCTGGCCGTCGACGATGAGCACCGTCGTCGCGAGCTTGCGGCCGGGGATCATCACCATCATCGGGTACTCGCCGGCCGGGATCTTGGTCAGGTTGAAGGTGCGGTAGCTCTTGTCGTGGATCTCGTCGCGGAACCAGATCGTGCAGCGCTCCGGCTTCGAGAGCACCTGGAGCGACCCCAGTCCCTCGTGCACGACCCCGACCGTCGCCGCCTTGAGGTCGCCGTGGATCCGGTTCTCCGCACCGGGCTCGATGGTGATGGTCGAGGTCACGGTCTCGTACCCGTCCTTGGAGAAGGTGATCGTGTGCTCGCCCACCGGCAGCCCTCCGATCGAGAGCTCGGGGGTGCGCTTGACCTCGACGCGGCCGGCGATCTCCACCGTGATGTTCTGCGGCGCCGAGGTGACGACCAGGCTGCCGACCTCGACCCCGCCGGCGGCCGAGCCGGCCGGCGGCGCCGCCGCCGGCGTGAACTCCGCCACCTCGACCTCGATCGGCCGGCTCACCACGTCGACCGCGAAGGTCTGGGGCTGGAAGCCCGCCTTCTCGACCCGGATGGTGTGGCGGCCGCGGCTGACGTTGGAGAGGAAGAGGCCGTCCTCGCGGGCGCTCGTGGTGCCGGCCGGCTGGCCGTCGAGGAAGACCTCGAGGCCCGGCTCGGCCGAGATCTGGATGCCGCCGGCGAAGGAGACCGCCGTCGCCGCGACCTCGGTCACCGGCGCCGGGGTCGCCGGAGCGGTCGGTTCGACGGCGGGCCGGGCAGTGGTCGGGGGCTCGGCGGCCGCCGGGGCAGCGGTCGCCGACACGGCCGTCGCCGTCCCGGCCCCGCCGGTCTTGGGCCCGGCCGCCGGGGCGACGGCGACCTCGACGGCCTCCGGGCTCGGCCTGCGCACCTCGCCGCCGAGCTTCCAGAACGGGGCGACATCGGTGGGCTCAGGCGGCCACGCCAGGCTTCCGGCCAGCTCGACGTACGCCATGCGGTCCTCCGGCAGGAGGAACCGCTCCGCTTCCAGGGTGCGCGCAGCGGCCGCGACGAGATCGAGATACTCCTGGGGTCCCCGGTACCTCGCCTCGATCGACCGCCGTGGATCGCCGCCGCTCGCCCGCGCCTCCTCGGTCGCCGGGAAGACCCAGAACGACCCGTCGAACCGGGTCAGGAAGGTGGGCGCGCCCGCCGCCTCGGAGCGCGGGTTCCAGCCCTGGTAGGTGCCGAGCGGCACGGTCAGCTCGGGCAGACGGATCCCGCCGACGCCGTTTCCGTCGGCGTCGAAGGACGGGACGAGGGTGCGGTAGGCCTCCCCCATCTCGGGCGGCACGACCGTGAAGACCCCCTCGCTCCAGAACCGGGGCCCGTAGTCCACCCGCCTCGGCGCCAGGTTGCTCCCCGGGTGGCGGCACCCGGGGATCGTCGGAAACCTCGCCGCGTGCTCCGCCGCGGTGATGAGCTCGCCGCGGTCGAGACGCGGGTAACGGCTCGGCGGCGGCTCGACCCCGTCCGACACCCAGCGGTCGAGGTTGACCAGCATCGCGCGTTGGACGGGGGCCACGTCGAGGGGATTGCGCCCGTGCTCCTGGACCGAGCGGAGGCGGGTCCCCGCCCCGCCGTGCGGCGCGCCGTTGGTCATGTAGTAGCGGACGTCCGGGTGGAAGGCGACGTCGACGCTCCCGGTGGGGTCGGTGTGGACGAGCGACGCCGAGCGCGTCCAGTACTCGAGGGTGTTGTTCGTGATGAGGATCTTCGGCACCGCGCCGAGCCGCTTCGCCGCCGCGAGCACGTCGTTTTCCGCGGAGGCTCCGTCGGGCGCGAAGTTGAACGGCGGATGGTCCGCCGGGAAGGAGTTTCCCTCCAGATGGCTCGGGTGGTGGGTGGTCTGGGCGAAGCGGTGGTTGAAGCCGCCCTTGCCGCCGCCGGCGACGTGGATCCGCGCGCCGTCGAAGACCATCCGCCCCGCCTCGTCGACGTGGAAGCCCTGCCACAGCATGTGGGTGATGAACCGCCCCGACTGGGAGACGCCGAAAATGTAGACGTGCTCCATGGCGGACACCCACTCCCCGTCGGCGCCGCGGACCGCGAGCGGGCTCGGGTTGCCCAGGGCGTCTGAACCCTCGAAGTGGAAGAAGCCGATGGCGTCGCGCACCGCGGCGAGGCCGAACCCCACGACCCGCGGGTTCTGGACCTCGTAGATCAGCTCGTAGATCCGCCCCGGCTCGATGCCACCGTCGACCGCGATCGAGGTCGGGTCGGGGATTTCCACGCCTCCCTCGATGCGCGCGTACCGCCAGCGGTCGTTGGGGATCCGGCGCCGCTCGCCGTCCGGGGCGTCCCGTACCGTCAGCACCGCCTCCGAGTTGTCCGCCGGGTCGAGGGCCGGGTAGCAGCGGCTGTTGCCCCAGGCGAGGGGCAGCGACGCGGCCGCCTCGGTGCCGAAGGAGTTGACGATCTCGGCGGCAATGCGCTGGCGGATCGGCCCGCCGTTCTCGGTGGCGACGGGCAGCTCGATCTGCAGCCGGTCGCCGCCCGAGCTCACGTCCCAGTTCCACGCCGACCAGAGCAGCGCGTAGCCCTGCTCCATGAGAAAGCCGTTGCCCGCGTCCGCCGGCGTCGATGGGTCGTTGGTCCCGGGCGCACCGTTGAAGTGGCGCAGCATGTAGAGGTTGCCCCGGTTGTTGACGTCGTAGAGCAGGCGCCCGTTACCGCGCGCCAGATCGACCGGCTTGAGCAGGATGAAGTCGCCCTCGAAGCGCACCTTGCCGTCGGCGCCGCGCGGCGCGAGCCCGAGATCGACGATCGCCGCGTTGGCCTCGTCGGCCGGGTCGACGGCGTAGTGGAGCCGGCCCCGGATCTTCTCGTACGGGCCGGTGTCGCCGAAGCTCGCGCCATCGGCGAAGACCTCCCGCGACGTGATCTCGACCCGTTCGACCTCGGCCCACGCCGGGCCCGCGAGGAGGCCGAAGGCGAGCAGCATCGCTGCAACGACGGACTGCTGACGACGACAGGGGCGGTGGCTCATCGTGGTCTCCAGGTTCGCGCTCGTCGGCGCCGACTATAGCCTGGCCGGGCCCGGCCGTCCCCGGCCTCCTCGGAAGCTGCTACCCTCGCTCCCGGAAGGAGACATCGTGCGCACTCTCGTCACTCTCGCCGTCCTGCCGGGTCTGCTCGTCGCCTGCGGCACGCCCGCCCCAGCCCCCACACCCGCCCCCGACCACGTCGAGCTGTCGCTGCCTGCGGGCTTCGACGCCGCCCTCGACACGATCGCGGCGCCCGGTCTCCTCGCCGACGTCACGACGGTGGCCGGAGACGCCTTCGAAGGCCGGCTTCCGGGCAGCGACGGCGACCGAGCGGCGCGCGCCTTTCTCGCCGGCCGACTCGCCGAGCTCGGCTTCGCGGGTTTCTTCGACGACGGCTCCTACGAGCAGCCGCTCGAGATCGTCGGCCTGACCGCACACCCGCCCGACCGGTGGAGCTTCGAGGCGGCGGACGGATCGGCCGCGGGCTTCCGCTACGGCGAAGAGTACATGCTGATGGCCGGCGTCCAGCGCCCCGAGATCTCCTTCGCCGACGCCGAGGTGGTCTTCGTCGGTTACGGGATCGTCGCCGCCGAGGAGGACTGGGACGACTTCAAGGGCGCCGATCTCCGGGGCAAGGTGCTGCTGATGCTCAACGACGACCCCGACTGGGACCCCGAGCTGTTCGGCGGCGAGCGCAAGCTGTCCTACGGGCGGTGGGACTCGAAGTACGCCAGCGCCGCGCGACAGGGAGCGGCCGGCGCGATCATCGTCCACACCACCGAGTCGGCCGGCTACCCGTGGCAGGTCGTCCGATCGTCGAACATCGGCGAGCAGTTCGAGCTGGTCGCCGGCGACGAGCCGCGCTCCCTGGTCAACGGCTGGCTCACCTGGGAGGCGTCGAAGACGGTCGCCGCCCTCGGAGGCCACGACCTCGAGGCCCTCGTCGACGCGGCGCGGTCGCGCGACTTCCGGCCGGTGCCGCTCGGCGTCACGACCTCGGTCGATCTCCATATCGATGTCCGGACGACCGCCACCGCCAACGTCGCCGGAGTGCTCCGCGGCTCGGACCCCGAGCTCGCCGACTCGCTCGTCGTCCTGTCGGCCCACCACGACCACTTCGGCATCGGCGAGCCCGACTCCACCGGCGACGTCATCTACAACGGCGCCCTCGACAACGGGGTCGCGATGGCCCAGGGGCTGGCGGTGGCCGGCGCCTTCGCGAGCCTGCCGCAGCCACCCCGGCGCAGCGTCCTCGTCCTCTTCCCCGCCGCCGAGGAGCAGGGCATCCTCGGATCGGAGTACTTCGCCAGAAGCGGCGCCGTCCACCCCGCCCGTCTGGCGGCCGACATCAACTTCGAGCTCGGCAACGTCTGGGGCCGGACCTCGGACGTGATCGTCTACGGTCTCGGCAAGTCCGAGCTCGACGACTGGCTCGCCTCCGCCGCCGCGACCCAGGGCCGGACGATCCGCGGCGAGCAGGACGTCAGGGCGGGCTGGTTCTACCGCTCGGACCAGATCAGCTTCGCCCGGGTCGGCGTGCCGGCGATCTGGTTCAAGTCCGGCGTCGACTTCCTCGGCCGCGAGCCGGGCTGGGGCGAGGCGCGGTACGAGGAGTGGATCCGGAACAGCTACCACCGGCCGTCGGACGAGGTCGAGGAGAGCTGGAACCTCGAGGGGCTGGTCGAGGACGCACGGCTCGCCTTCCGGCTGGCGGCCGCGATCGCCACCGCCGACATCACCCCCACCTGGTACGAGGGCGACGAGTTCGAGGCGCTCCGCAAGGCCTCGCTCGCCGAGCTCGAGGCGGACGGGGAGTAGAAGCGCAAGGGCGCAAAGACCCTGAAGTCATCGCGTGATGGGGCCATCGCATCCATCGCAGATGAAACGCCAAGGTCGCCAAGACCATCGCAGTCGTCGGATCATTGAGTCAGCGCATTCGTCGCATTCATCACAGTCGACATAGGAAGCTCACCAAGAGTGCAACGATGAGTGAGTTTGCACCGGAATCTCCTGGCGCCAGCCTGTCGCCGGCAACGGTTGGGATGAACACGATGGATGTGGTCGTTGCATCGGCGCGATCATGCGATCGATGCGGTGACTTGGCGATGGCCTTGGCGAACTTGGCGTTCTTGGCGTTTCGATCGCGATGACGGGATGAATGCCATGACCTTCGCGCCCTTGCCGTGCATCAACCCAGGAGCGTGGTCACGCTTCGGACAGCGGCGAGAAGGCCGCGCACGCCGAGCACCAGGCAGACCGCGACGACCGCTCCGGTGACCAGGTTGAGGAGACGGCCGTTGACCTTGGCGCCGAGCTGCTCGCGGTCGTTGATCACGATCCACAGGAAGACCGCGGTCAGGGGCAGGACGAGACCGTTGAACGCCTGGGCGAGGATGATCGCGGGGATCGGGCGGACGCCGGTCACCGCGACCAGCACCCCGGTCAGGAGAACCCCGGCCCAGACCGACCGGTAGCGCCACCCGCGCTCGCTCCAGTCCGGCCCGCCCTCGCCGCCGAGCAGGGTCCGCGCGGTGATCGCGGCGGCGAGCGGCGCGGTGATCGCCGAGGTGAAGCCGGCGCCGAAGAGCCCGAAGGCGAGCGACCAGCCGGCCGCCGGTCCGAGCCGCTCGGAGAGCACCGCGGCGAGCCGGTCGAACTCGAGCCCGCCCCCGAGCACCGTGCCGACCACCAGCACGCCGAGCGAGATCAGGCCGCCGCCGCCGACCGCCACCGCGAGGCCCCAGCGCATCTCGCCGAGGATGTGCCCCCGGGCCAGCGCCGAGCCGAGAAAGAGGTTGTAGGGGACGACGGTGGTTCCGACGAGCCCGAGCACGAGCACCGCCGACCCGCGCGGCGCCCGCGGTACGAGCAGCCCCTCGAGCAATGCGCCGAGGTCGGGCGCGACCCGCACCGCGGTGACCAGGAAGACGATGCCCATCAACGCCACCACTGCGCCGAGGACCTGCGCGATCAGCCGGGTGCTCCCGGTCGCCAGCAGGGCGGCCGACGCGGCGCCGCAGATCAGGGTCAGCCAGACCGCCGAGCCGTCGACGGCGAGCCGGAGGCCGGCCACCGCGCCGAGCAGGTTGCCTGCCTGATAGGCCGCGCAGCCGAGGATCACGCCGCCCGCGAGGACCGGCGGCAGCCAGCCGACGGCACGGGGAAAGCGCCGGCGCACCGCCTCCCCGAGCTCGAGCCCGGTGACCACCGTGACCCGACCCGATGCCTCCTGGAGCACCAGGCAGGCGGCGGTCGAGAAGAGCAGGGCCCAGGCCAGGGCGAGACCGTGATCGCTCCCCGCCCGCGCCGCGGTGGTGACCGTTCCGGGTCCGATGAAGGCCGCCGCGATGACCGACCAGAAGAGCAGGTCGAGGAGGCGTCTCATCCCCGGGGCTCGCCCCAGCCGCCGCCGCCGGGCGTCTCGAGCACCAGACGGTCGCCGGCCGCCACCGGCAGGGCGACGATTCCGGCGAGGACGCGCCGCTCGCCGGTCGGTCCGACGAGATGCTGGCGACCGGGGGCGCCGGGTCGGCCGCCCGCCGCGCCGAAGGGCGGGCTCGAGCGGTGCTGGCTGAGGATCGCGAGCTGGAGCGGGATCAGGAACTCGAGCTCGCGGACCAGCCCGTTGCCGCCGCGCCAGCGCCCCGCCCCGCCCGAGCCGCGACGGATGGCGAAGCGGTGGAGCCGCACCGGGTAGCGGTGCTCGAGCACCTCCGGATCGGTGATCCGGGTGTTGGTCATGTGGCTGTGGACGCCGTCGGCGCCGGCGAAGCCCTCCCCCGCCCCGGCGCCGCCGCCGACCGTCTCGTAGTAGCCGAAGGTGTCGTCGCCGAAGCTCAGGTTGTTCATCGTCCCCTGGCTGCAGGCGGCGAGCCCGAGCGCCTCGATGAGGGTGTCGACGAGCCGCTGGCTGGTCTCGACATTGCCCCCGACCACCGCCGGGCAGCGCTCCGGGTCGGCCTCGAACGAGGGCGACAGCAGGCTGCCCTCGGGTATGCGGATCTCGAGCGGCTCGAGCAGGCCCTCGTTGAGCGGCAAATCCGCCTCGACGAGCAGCCGCATGACGTACATCGCGACGCTGTGGACGATCGCCGGGGTGGCGTTGAGGTTGCCGGGGTGGACCGCCGAGCTGCCCTCGAGGTCGAGCACCGCGCGGTCGCCGTCGACGGTGAACGACGCCGCGAGCACCGTGCCGTCGTCGAGCTCCTGCCGGCCCTCGTAGCGGCGGTCGGCCATCCGACCGAGGGCGGCGCGGAGCTGGCCCGAGGCGAGGGCGCGAAGCGCGTCCATGTGCTCGACGACGTGGTCGGGGCCGACCGCCTCGGCGAGCCGGGTCAGCGCCTCCCGGCCGCGGACGATCGCGGCGAGCATCGCGCGCAGGTCGGCCAGGTTGTCGGCGGGCGACCGCGACGGCCAAAGCCCTTCGCCGAGCATCGCCTCGACGGCCTCCCAGCGCGGCTCGCCGCGGGCGACGAGCAGGGTCGGCGGGATCACCACCCCCTCCTCGGCGAGCGATGACGCATCGGGCGGGACCGAGCCGGGGCGGATGCCCCCGATCTCGGCGTGATGGGCACGGCACGCCACATAGCCGAGCAGCCGTCCGTCGACGTGGACCGGCGCCGCCAGGGTGACGTCCGGGAGGTGCGACCCGCCGAAGGCCGGGTGGTTGGTAACCACGACGTCACCGTCGCGCAGGGCGCGGTGCTCGACCAGACGTCTCACGCACAGCCCCATCGCCCCGAGGTGGACCGGGATGTGCGGCGCGTTGACGACGAGCCGACCCGCCGGGTCGAGAAGAGTGCACGAGAAGTCCTCGCGCTCCTTGATGTTGGTCGACACGGCGGTGCGCCGCAGCATCTCGCCCATCTCCCGGGCGATGCTCGAGAATCGGTGGCTCATGAGCTCGAGCTCGACCGCCCGGGGGGTCCGCGGTCGGGGCCGCAGAATCCCGCCCTGGTCGGCCCCTTCGACCGTCGTCGCCCGGACCCCGCCGCCGCCGAGGCCGACGACCCGCCAGCTCCCCGGGACGACCAGCGCGCTGTGGGCCTGGAGGACGAGCGCCGGTCCGGCCACCGTCGAGCCCGCCTCGAGCTCGGCCGCCTGGTAGCAGGGGACCTCGACCCACCGCCCGTCGAGGAAGCAGCGCTGATGGGTGAGCGGCTTCAACCGTCGTCGGGCGGGCTCACCGACGCGCCGCGCCGGCTCGGCTCGCGCCCGCCGCGCACGGACCACCACCCGCAGCGAGACGACCTCGATCTCGCGCGCCGCCGGCCGGTAGGAGAAGAGCTCGTAGTACCGCCGCTCGAAGGCGCCGCCGAGATCGCCGTCCGGGGGCGGCTCGATCTCGAGCACCGCGTCCTGCCCGACATAGCGCATCTCGACCATGCGGCGCGGCGGATCCACCGCGTCGGCGGCCACGCCTTCCGTGCCGAGCTCGGCCAACGCCTCGCCTTCGAGCTCGGCGAGCCGGCCCTCGAGCTGAGGGTTGGCGACCGCGAGCGGCCGAAGAAGCTCGCGCTGGGCGAAGCGCTCGATCACCGCCCGGCCGAGACCGCGGGCGCTGAGCAGGCCGGCGTCGCCGGGCAGGATGACGTCGCTCATCCCGAGCAGCGCCGCGACGCTGCAGGCGTGCTGGCCGCCGGCCCCGCCGAAGGCGACCAGGGCGTACCCGGCCGGGTCGATGCCCTTGCGGACCGAGATGTGGCGGATCGCCTCGGCCATCCGTTCGTCGGCCATCCGCAGCAGGCCCTCGAGGATCGCCTCGTCGGTCTCCTTCCCGTCCTCGGAAAGCTCGTCGCGGAGCTCTCCGAGCCGGTCGCGCGAGGCGTCGACGTCGATCGGGATCGGGAACCTCGCCGGCACGAGCCGGCCGAGCAGCAGGTTGACATCGGTCAGGGTCAGGGGACCTCCGGCGCCGTAGCATGCGGGACCCGGATCGGCCCCGGCGCTCTCCGGCCCGACCGCGAGCCGGCCGAGCTCGACCCGGCAGATCGAGCCGCCGCCGGCGGCGACGGTCTCGATGGCGAGGGCCGGCGCCGCGAGCTCGACCGGTCCGACGCGGTGCTCGAAGTCGTACTCGAAGTCGCCGTCGAAGCGCGACACGTCGGTGCTCGTCCCCCCCATGTCGAAGGCGATGAGCCGGTCGACGCCGACCGCCTCGCCGGCCGCCGCGGCGCCGACCACGCCGCCGGCCGGTCCGCTGAGCAGGCTGTCCATGGCCCGGAAGCGGTCGGCCGCGACCAGGCCGCCGGCGCTGGTCATGACCCGGATGCTCGCCGCGTTCTCGCCGAGCCCGCGGCGGACCGTGTCGAGATACCCGGTGATGACCGGACCCAGGTAGGCGTCGGTGGCGGCGGTCTGGGATCGGCGGAGGAGACCGAGAAACGGGCTGAGCTCGCTCGACCGCGCGACGTGGGTGAAGCCGGCCTCGCGGAGCATGCCCTCGATCAGCTCCTCGTGCTGCGCGTTGCGGTGTCCGTGGAGCAGCGCGACGCTCGCGCTTCGCACCCCGGCCCGGGCGAGCTCGGCGATCCGATCCTTCGCGGCCCGCCGGTGGAGGCCCTCGATGACGAAGCCGTCGGCGGTCAACCGCTCGATGACGCCGACCACGGTCTCGGGCAGCGGCTTCGGCCGCTCGATGCGCAGCGCGAACAGGTCGGGCCGGGTCTGGTTGCCGATCGCCAGCAGATCCTCGAACCCGGCGGTCGTGAAGTGGACGGTCCGCGCGCCGCGCCGCTCGAGCAGCGCGTTGGTGCCGCGGGTCGTCGCGAGCCGCATCGCCACCGGCGGCAGCGGCGCGCCGAGCGGCGTCCCGGTGACCAGCCGGGTCGCGAGCAGCGGCGCCTCCTCGCCCGACCGGAGCTCGACGGCGATGCCGGGAACGATCGGCAGCGCGTTCTCGGCGACGACGAGGGCGCCGGTGAGCGGCTCGTGGCCGAGAATATCGACCTCGTCGCCGCTGCCGAGCAGGGCCAGCCGGAAGCCGACGAGGAAGCCGTCGGGCAGCGACGCGCCGCCCCGGAGGTGGACCCGGCCGTCGCTCTCGACCGCCTCGACGCGGTCGCGCAGAGCGCCGCTCGACAGCACCTTGCACACCCGCGTCACGCCGTGCGGGTCGACCGCGACGCAGTCGGTGAAGGTGCCGCCGGTGTCGATCCAGACCTGCCAGGCGCCGGCCAAGGGTCAGATCCCCTTCCCCGTCACCAGATAGGTCGCGAAGGAGCCGAGCCAGTGGCCCCCTTCGTAGTGCTCGCCGGTGACCGACGCCAGACCGGCCTCGCGGTGAACCTGTGCCGCGGCGACCAGCGCCGGCCGCCGGGGATCGTCCCCGGGCAGCCCGGCGGCAATGCCCTCGAGCATCCAGGCGCGGCTCAGGTTGAGCCCGTCGAGGTGGGCGAGCTTGCCGTCGGCGCGGTCGGTGACCACCCCGACCGGAAGCCACCCGGCGCCTCCGTCGGCGGGGATGCCCGGCAGGAACTCGGCGAGCCAGGCGGCGAAGTCGGCGGGAGGCAACACTCGCCGGACGAGATCGGCCTCGGCGAGGCACGGCGACAGGAAGTCCTGGCCCGATGGCTCGTAACCGAGCGGGCACGCGACATCTTCGAGGTAGAGGTCCCGGGTCCGAGCCCGCACCAGCTCGGCCATCGCCTCGTCGCCCACCGCGTCGGCCCAGTCGAGCACCAGGCCGAAGGCGAAGGCGGTCTGGCTGTGCTCGCCGGTCCGGATCGGGTAGTGGAGCTTGGGCAGCCACTCGCGGAAGCGGTCGGCCGCCAGCGCCTCGAGGGGGCGCAGGGCCTCGCGCCAGCGCCGGGCCTGGTCGTCGTCCCAGCCGTCGAGCTCCTCGACGAGGCAGAGCAGCCAGGCGAGGCCGTAGGGCCGCTCGGTCGAGGCGCGCCCCTCGCCGGCGAAGTAGGCGACCTCGGCCGCCACCCGGGCGTCGGTAAAGCTCTCGTCGAGGGCCGACCGGGAGGCGGTGGCGAGCTCGGCATCCGGGTGGAGCCGGGTGAGCCGGGCGAGCAGCCAGTGGCCGTGCACCGAGCTGTGCCAGTCGAAGCAGCCGTAGAAGACCGGGGTGAGTTTGCGCGGCGGCTCGACGTCGTCGTCCGAGCTCAGCACGTGACCGATCTTGTTCGGGTACTCCTGGTGGACGCAGGCCAGGGCGAGCCGGGCAAAGCCGTCGACGGAAGCGACGTCGAGGTCGCCGCCGAAAACCGGGACGGAGGCAACGGCGAGCAGCCCGGCGAGCAGCTGAGGAACGGCCGCCTTCATCGCGCCCCGCCGACCAGCTCGGCGGCGGACACGACCTCGGCGTAGCTCCCCTTCATCGCCGCGAGCGCCGCGGCGTGGACCTGCGCCGCCGGCACCGTCGTCCCGTCGAAGGTGAGATCGCGGGTCGCGCAGGCGTCGTGGACCACCGTCACCTCGAAGCCCAGATCGGCCGCCGCCCGCACCGCCGCCTCGACGCACATGTGGGTCTGCATCCCGACGACGACGAGCCTCGTCACCCCGAGCTCGTGCAGGACCGCGAGCAGCTCGGTGTCGCGGAACGAGCTCGCGTGGTGCTTGCCGACGATCGTCTCGCCAGGCGCCGGCAGCACCTCGGGACGGATCCGGTAGGGCTCGGCGATCCCGGTCGGATCAGGGGTGTCCACGTCCTTGGGCAGGTGCTGGACGTGGATCACAGGCCGCCCGGCAGCGCGGAAGGCGGCAATGACCTTGCCGGCCCGGGCCGCCGCCTCCTCCGGCCCGACCAGCGGCATGAGCCCGCCCGGGAAGTAGAAGGCCTGGATGTCGATCACCAGGAGCGCGGTCGCACCGCCCCCGGGGTCGATCTCGGCGACCTCCGAGCTCGCCGGGACGGGCATGGCCAGCAACAGGCTCACTCCCAGCACGACGCGCAGCATGGATCCCGCCATCTCGTCCCTCCGGACGCAGTGTAGCGCGATCGGGCGCGAACCCGATCCCCCGGACCCGAAGGCGTCCGGGCTAGCGGGAGGACCCGGCCCGTCGGCTCTGCGACCGGCGCCGGCCGGCCGGCGGCGGCGGCGGCGCGCTCTGTCTCGCCCTGGTCCTCGCGCGTTCGTCCGCGCGCTGGGTGCGGTGGGCGGCGAGCCGCTCGGAGACCGGGATCTCGAAGCGCCCCTCGCCCCGCGCCGTGTAGTCGAAACCGGCGATCGTGCGCCGCTCGATGCGGCGGCCGACCGCGCGCTCGATCGCGTCGACCTTGGCCTTCTCCTCGGGCGAGGCGAAGGTCAGGGCGTCGCCGACCTTGCCGGCGCGCGCGGTGCGCCCGACCCGGTGGATGTAGTCCTCGGGCTGGACCGGCACGTCGAAGTTGATGACGTGGGGCAGCGCCTCGACGTCGATGCCGCGGGCCGCGATGTCGGTGGCCACGAGCACCCTGAGCTCGCCGTTCTTGAAGGCGGCCAGCGCCTTCTCGCGCTGCGGCTGGCTGCGGTTGCCGTGGATCCGCTCGCACACGATGCCGGCGCGCTCGAGCTTCTGGTGGAGCCGGTTGGCGCGGTGCTTGGTGCGGGTGAAGACGAGGGCGGTCTCGACCTCGCCGCGGCCGAGCATGGTCGTCAGGAGCTCGGTCTTGAGGTGCTCGGGCACCGGCAGGATCGCCTGGCTGACCCCGGTCGCCGGCTTCGACCGCCGCTCGATGTCGATCCGGACCGGGTCGGCGAGCAGGCTGCGGCTGAGCTCGACGATCGGTCCCGGCATGGTCGCCGAGAAGAGCATCGTCTGACGCTCGCGGGGCAGCCGCGCCAGGATCCTCTTGACGTCGGGCAGGAAGCCCATGTCGAGCATCCGGTCGGCCTCGTCGAGAACCAGGAACTCGAGATCGGTAAAACGGGCCCACTGGTGCTGCATGTGGTCGAGCAGTCGGCCGGGGGTGGCGACGACGATGTCGACGCCGCCCTTGATCGCGCGCTCCTGCGCCGCCGGCTTGACGCCGCCGAAGACGGTCGCCGACCGGACCGGGGTGTGCCGGGCGAGAGCCTCGATGTGCTCGTGGATCTGCGAGGCGAGCTCGCGGGTCGGGGTCAGGATGAGCGCCCGGGTCCGGCCGCCGCGGCTCCCGGCCATCCGCTGCAGCATCGGCAGCACGAAGGCGGCGGTCTTGCCGCTGCCGGTCATCGCGCAGGCGAGCACGTCGCGGCCGGCGAGGGCCGGTGGGATCGCATCCCGCTGAATCGGAGTGGCCTCGGTGAAACCGAGGTCGCGGATGCCGCGCGCGATGGCGGGATGGAAGTTGAAGTCGTCGAAGGTCACAACGGTTCTGGTCTTTCTGCAGACGAGGATCCGCCGTCGCGGAGCCGTCCGCTGGTCGATGTCCGGCTTGGTGGGGAACGAGAGACTTGCCGGGGAGGCTATCGTCCGGGCCTGGGAAGCCCTGCGGTGGTCGTGCGGTCCGCTCGATCGACTGCGTCGTCGGCGGTACAGACGAGACACTCTCTCATGTCTTCGCCCGGATAGCAAGCCCTCGGGCCCGCTCCCCCCGACGGCCCGTCGGCCCGGTCACCTCAGACGGCGGCCGGAGAGGATCGCGTTGTACTCCGAGGCGTCCGAGTCGTCCTTCGCACCGACCGGCGTGCCGCAAGCGGCGCAGCGGTACTCGTACTTGTTGCCGTTCGGAAGGACCAGCAGGAGGTGCCGCCGCACCGGCTGGGCCCGCCGGCAGGTCGGGCAGAAGAGCTCCGAGGCCTCGAGGGCGTCGTACTGACGTCTCCCGGTCATGGGGAAATTCTGCCGTCCACCGCTCCTCCGCGCAAGGTCCCCGCCCATCATTCGCCGCGCGTCAAGCGTCAAGAATCGGCGTGACGCCCCGAGTGCGCCCGCACACCGGCCCGATGCGCCGGCCGTCGTCTCCCTAACGGAGCCCGACTTGACAAGCCCCGCTCGGTAATTGATACTGCGTCGCGTTGTCATCGACAATCAACCGACCGATCGGGTGCGTCACACCAACCCGGACCGCTCCGTGCCGGCGCTCGCCGCGTGGGCGGGCCATCACCACGGCCGTGTCGGCACGAGCCGCCGGCCGATCTGAAGGGGGACCCTGATGACCAGACACGAGACACCCACGACCCGGATCGCCGCCGCCGCCCTCGTCGCGGCGGTCCTGGTGCTCCTGCCGCCGGCTGCGGCGGTCGCCACCGCGGACTCCCACGAGGCCATGCCGGTCACCACCTACACCCGCGTCGCCCTCTGGGAGGTCGACCGCGATCACTGGAGCGCCTTCGTCAAGCTCTTCGAGGATCACGACCAGCCGATCTTCGAGAAGCTCTTCGCCGACGGCCTGATCAGCGAGTGGGGCATCGACACCGCGGCCCTCCACGAGCCCGACGGCTACACCCACAGCACCTGGTACTCGGCCCCGTCGATGAGCGCCCTCGCCCGGGCCGGCGAGGCCTATGCCAAGGCCTGGGAGGCCCTCGGGACCGATGTCGACGCCGAGTTCAACGCGATGGTCGGCAAGCACCGCGACTTCATCATGGAGAGCGAAGGGATGCGCTCGGTCGCCGCCACCCTCGACGGCGGGTACTTCCAGGGCCACATGGTCAAGCTCGCCAGCTGGGCCAAGGAGAAGGACTTCAGGAGCTACTGGAAGAACCGGATGGCCCCGGTCTACGAGCAGCTGCTCGCCGACGGCGCGATCGTCGCCTACGGCATCTCGACCGAGGCGGTCCCCACCGAGAACCCGGCCGGCCTCGAGTGGTGGTACGTGATGCCCGACGCGGGCGGCTTCGACAAGGTCGAGGCGGCCTTCGACGCGTCGTGGGGGGCGTTGGACGAGGAGGGTCGGCGGGCCCGCTGGCTCTCGATCCTCGACACCGTCGACGAGAGCTCCTACCGGAGCTGGCTGTCGACCATCATCCACACGCAAATGGCGGCGCACTGACGCTCGACCGTTCGCTCACCGCCCGCCCCGGTCGCGCCGCCGCGCCGGGGCGGATCGTTTCTCCGTCCCGGCCGACGGCGGCGATGCAGCGAAGAGCCGAAATCCGGTACTCTCGTTGCCGTGGACCGGCTGATCGGTGGGTATCTCGCGCTCACCCTTCTCACGGCTGCCGGTCCGTGCGGAGCGGGCGAACAATTACCCGCCACCGTGGAGGACTTCATGAGGATCGGCTTCCCGCCCCGGGTGATCGCCCACCGCGGCCTTTCGGCGCGGGCGCCCGAGAACACGCTGACCGCGGTGCGTCTGGCGATCGCCGCCGGGGCCGACATGGTCGAGGTCGACGTCACCATCACCGCCGACGGCCACGTCATCTGCCTCCACGACGCGACCCTCGACCGGACCACCGACGGTCGCGGCCCGGCCACCGGGTCGACCCTCGCAGCGATCCGCCGGCTCGACGCCGGCTCGTGGTTCGCTCCCCGCTTCGCCGGCGAGCCGGTCCCGACCCTCGACGAGGTCCTCGAGCTCGCCGAGGGCCGCACCCTCGTCAACATCGAGATCAAGTCCGAGGCGGTGGGGCACGGGATCGTCGAGGGAGTCGCCGAAGCGATCCGGCAGCGCCGAGCCCTCGACCGGGTCGTCGTGTCGTCGTTCTCACCGGAGGCGCTCCGCCGGATGAAGCTCGGCCACCCCGAGATCGCCACCGTGTCCCTGCTCGACCGCGAGCTCCACGCCGGCCGCGACCCGCTGGAGATCGTCCAGGAGGTCGGCTCGCGGGGGCTCAACCTGTCACGGAAGGACGTCACCCCGGAGCTCGTCGAGCGCTGCCACCGGCACGGTCTCCCGGTCGGCGTCTACACCGTCAACTCCGAGCGCGAGATGCGCCGGCTGATCCGGATGGGCGTCGACTCGATCTTCACCGATCGACCCGACCGGCTGCGCGAGGTTCTCCGCGCCCCCGCCCGGCCTTCATCCAGCGAGGCCGCCGCGAGCTGACCGGCCGGCGTGCGACGCCCGGGGACGGCCCGGCGCTAGCGCGGCGCCATGCCCTCCGGCATCTCGACGGCGACCACCTGACCGGTGGCGCACACCTCGCCGTCCGCCGAGACGGTCGCGCTGACCACGACCTTGCGGCCCTTGATCTCCTCGACGCGTCCTCGCACCTCGAGCTCGACCCCCATCGGCGTCGGCCTGACGTAGCGGACGCTGATCGAGGCGGTGACGAAGCGGAAGGGCGGCTCGGTTCCCGGCTCGCGTCCGGCCTCCCGATAGGCGGCCGCCGCCGCGGTTCCGGTGCCGTGACAGTCGACCAGCGAGGCGATGAGCCCGCCATAGACGAAGCCCGGGATCGCGGTGTGCTCGGGTCTCGGCAGGTAGAACGAGACCGTTTCTTCGCCGTCCCATCGGGTCTTGAGCTGGTGACCCTTCGGGTTGAGCCGGCCGCAGCCGTAGCAGTGGCTCAGGTCGTCGGGGTAGAAGTCCTGGATGGCGGGCTCGGTCATGGCGGCGGCTCCCCCTCGGTCGGTTTCCGGGTGGGGAGTATAGCGCCGCGGCCGACCGGGCGAGCCGGCCTTCCCGCGCGCCTCCGCCGCCAGGCCCGAACGCTCAGTCTCGGAACGTGTCACGGGCACAGGGAACCGGCACGGCGGGCCCGCGAGGACGCCGGCCGTGACCTCGAGGCGGCGCAACCCGGAAAAAGTCGGGTATCATGACGGAACGATTCTCAGTCTCTCTACACGCCGCCCGATCTGCGGCAGGATGACGGTGGTGCAGTGAGCCGACCGACGCCTCGATCCCGATCCTCGTGCCAGCTCGGGCTCGCGCTCGCGCTCGCCACCGTCGCGCTGCTGCCCGCCGGCCGCGCCGCGGGCCAGAGCTGGCCCTGGAACCGTTCGGCGAGCCCCACACCGACCCCGACCTCGACTCCCACTCCTCCCGGCCGGGTCGAGGTGACCATCACCCTGCTGAGCTCGGGGGCGCGGATGCCGGGGGCCGACTCGGTGGTCTGGATGCCCGGCCTGCCGGCCGACGGCTCGACCGCGCGAGGGCTCTCGATCGCCCAGAAGGAGAAGCAGTTCGAACCGCGGGTGGCGATCGTCTCGGTGGGATCGACGGTCGACTTCCCCAACTTCGACCGGGTCTTCCACAACGTGTTCAGCCTGTCGTCCGCGAGGAGCTTCGACCTGGGCCTGTACCGCAACGGCTCGTCGAAGGCGGTCCGCTTCGACCATCCAGGGCTGGTCCAGATCTACTGCAACATCCACCCGCACATGGCGGCCTACCTGATGATCGTCGACTCACGCCGCCACGCCGTGGCCGACGGGCTCGGCGTCGCGACTCTCGACGACGTCCCGCCCGGTCGTCACACCGTCGCGGGATGGAACGTCCGCGGAGGACGATGGGAGCGTGAGGTGACGGTGCGATCGGGTCGGACGACCGACCTCGAGGTCGAGGTCGACATCTCGAGCTGGCGCGAGACCCGGCATCTCAACAAGCACGGAAAGGAGTATCCGCCGCCCGATGACGACGACTTTCGATACTGAGGACACCCGCGCGGTCGGCGCGCACCAGGCAACCACCCTGCCGGTTCCCGGCGAACGGCAAGCCGCCGCGCGAGTGCCGTCGAGGCGACCGCGCCTCGGGCTCGGCGGCCGGATCTTCCTCCTCGCCGCCGGGCTGCTCGTCATCACCCTCGGTCTCACGGTGGCGATCGCCGCCTGGCGATCCGCACGGGTGGCCGAGACCACGATCCGGGAGGACCTCTCCCGGGTGCCCGAGGTCTGGGCCGGCTATGTCTCGGCCCGCTCGAGCAGCTCGCTCGAGCAGGTGCGATCGCTGGCGATGGAGGCGGGGACCATGGCGATCTTCGCTGACGAGGTCGACGACTCGACCCGGATCAGCTTCGCCTCGGAGGACGCTCCCGCGATCCTCAGCGAGGCCAGCACCATCTTCCTGTTCGACCGCGCGAGCCGGGTGCTGGCGCGAAGCGATCGACCCGACGGCGATGGGATCGGCCAGCCCTTTGGCGCGGTTCCCTGGGTCGCGTCGGTGCTCGACACCTGGCAGGGAACCACCGCCCTGATGCGGGAGCGGGAGTCGCTGGCCCTGGTCGCCTCCGCGCCGGTGATTGCCGGAGAGGGCGAGACCGCCCGGCTCCAGGGAGTGCTCGCCGCGACCTTCCCCTTCGACGCCGAGGCGATCGGCCACCTCGAAACCCTGACCCGCGGCGAGGTGGCCATCGTGCTCGACATGGCGCGGCGCGATGAGGCTCCGGACCTCCGGGTGAGCGTCGCCGGAGGGAGGCTCGACGCCGGCGCGGTCGCCACCGCGGTGCTCGGTTCGCCGGGGGCGCAGGACCGGTTGCTCGACGCCGCCCAGCCGATCGGTCCGATCACGACCAGCGTCGGGACTCTCGAGCTCGTCAGCCTGGCGGTGCCGGTGGCCACATCGTCGGGCGAGGTGTTCGGAGGGCTGCTGGTCAGCAGATCCCGCGACGCGGAGATGGCGTGGTTCTTCGCGATGAGGCGGGTCCTCTTCGCCGCCGGGGGGGCGATGCTGCTGCTCGCGCTGCCGGTCTCCTTCCTGCTCGGTCGCAACATCGCCCGACCCCTGCGCCAGCTCGCTGACGGCGCCGAGGCGATCCGCGACGGCAGCCTCGAGGTCGAGCTCCCGACCACCGGCAGCGGCGAGGTCGGCGTCCTGGCCGGCGCCTTCTCCGCCATGGTCGAGGAGCTGCGCGAGAAGAAGGCCCTCGAGGACCTCATCGCCGAGCTCCAGGCCCGGTCGCCGGTCTCCGGCCCGCCCCCGGTGGCCACCGCGCCCGCTGGGTCGGCGCCGGCGCTCGCCGACGGCGCGCTCCCCGCGGTCGGCGATGTCATCGGCTCCCGCTACCGGATCCGCGCCGAGATCGGTCGCGGCGGAATGGGCGTGGTGCTTCGCGCCACCGATCTCGAGCTCGAGGAGGATGTCGCGCTCAAGGTGCTGCGACCCGGCGCCTTCGACAACCAGACCGAAGGTCTCGCCAAGCTCAAGAGCGAGATCCGGACCGCGCGCCGGATCTCGCACGGGAACGTGGTCCGCGTGCACGACCTCGTCGAGGCCGGCGGGCTGCGCTGTCTGTCGATGGAGTACGTACCCGGAACCACCCTGCTCCAGGTCCTCAGTCAGCGCAAGGCGCTCGGTCTCGCGCCCGGACTGCAGATCGCCAAGCAGCTGTGCCGTGGGCTCACCGCGGTCCACGCGGCGGGCATCGTCCACCGCGACCTCAAGCCCCACAACGTCATGGTGCTGCCCAACGGCGTCGTCAAGCTGATGGACTTCGGGATCTCGCGGGGCCCGGTGGGCGGCTCGGACGGCCCGGGCGCCGTGGTCGAGGGGACCCCCGCCTACATGAGCCCCGAGCAGTGCCGCGGCGAGCCCCTCGACCATCTCAGCGACGTCTACAGCCTCGGTCTCGTTCTTTGGGAGATGTTCTCCGGAATGACGGCGGTCCCCGGGGCGAGCATCAGCGAGGTGGTCCGGAAGCAGCTCGACGTCATGCCGCGGGCCCTCGGCGAGCTGCGCGACGACATCCCGGGCGAGCTCAACGCCATCGTGATGGGCTGCCTGGCGAAGAGCAAGACCGCGAGGCCGCAGTCGGCGTCGCTCGTCTACCAGCAGCTGCGCGAGATCCTGGTCGTCGACTGGTGACCCGCGCCCGTCGCCGCGGCGCCGGCTACCAGAAGATCCGCCAGCTCACCAGCCACTCGTTGGGCTCCAGGGTCTTGCCGTTGAGCAGCGTGGCCTCGTTGAAGGAGTACTCGACCGTGAGGTCGGAGCTGCGGACGATGCCGATCCGGACGCCGACGTCGAGCTTGGCCCAGTCCCAGAACATCGACGGGGTGATGAACGGCCCGGTCACCCGGAAGTCGTTGTCGATCTCGGAGTAACGGACGGCCGGTCGGATCCAGTTGAAGACCGGCTCGTCCCACGCGGCGAAGGCCGGCGGAAACGGGATGTGGTAGGCCATCTCGACCTCGAGTCCCTGCCGCTCGAGCGAGGCGATGTCCTGCCTGACGAGCTGGACGAAGCCGACCCAGCGGTTCAGCTTCCACTCGACGTTGAGCCCGGCCTCCCATTTCTCGTCGCCCTCGAAGGGCAGGGGCATCCCGGCGCCGCGGAGCAGCTCGAGATCGCCCTGGTAGAAGGTCCCCTCGATCTCAGGGGCCTCGGCGAGGGTCCGGCCGAAGTACCAGGCCAGAAGGTCGATCGCGGCCGACCCGTCGTCGCGCGCCGAGCGCCAGCCGATGCCCCCGCCGATCTCGGTCTCGCCGTCCAGCTCGAAGTTCTCGGGGCGGGCGTCGTAGAGGATCGGAAAGCCCGAGTTGTACTTCGGGTTGTTGTTGCCCGGAACTCGCTCGGGGGTCCCGTTGTCGCCGGCCAGGGCGTTGACGTCGCGCATGAACAGCGGACCCGCGATCCCCGCCTGGGCCCGGAGATAGAGGTTGCCGCCGAGGTTGACCCCGAGCTGCAGCTGGGCGATCTCGAAGCGGTTGACCGCCGTCCCCCACAGCCCATAGCTCTCGAGGTGGCGGACCTCCTGGCGGGCGAATCGCGCCGACTTGCCGAGCGACAGGTACCAGGCCCACGGGTCGAGCCTCCGGTTGCGCCCATCCACCGTGCCGTAGCGCAGCCAGAGCTCGCGGACGAAGACCCGGTCGTCGAGGGACGTCGGGTTGCGGTTGTAGAGATCCTCGACGTGGACCAGGACCTGCCCGGCGAGCTTCTCTGCGAACACGGCCTCGATCCCGAGCTCGACGTCCGACAGCTCGTAGTGGTCCCCGGGATCGACCGTCCGGAGGTAGACCCCGTCGTCGCCCGGCTCCCAGAACTCGGGCGGAAAATCGACCGGGACCCGGAGCTCGACGAAGTCCGAGCTTCGGAAGTTGAGGTTGACCTCGCCGAAGATCCGGATCCCCGGCTTGTCGGCGGCCTCCGACAGACTGCCGAGGCCACACAGGGCGATGCAGAGCGACAGGATCGATCGACGCGCCAGGGTCCGCGGCGACGGCTCGGGCTTGCTCATGGGCGGCTCCCATCTGGGTTAGGATCCCGAGCAGCTTATTTCGAGATTGCGTCGCAGTCAAATTTTCCGGGCCAGGCGCGCCACCGTCACGCCGTCGCAGCGGGTCGGTCGGCGCCGCCCGCAACGGCCCCGCGGGAGAGACCCCGAACGGACCCGAACGACCGCGTCGGTCAGGGGACCGGGGTCAGAACCGGAAGCGGACGAACAGGCTGACGTCGTTGACGTCCATGTCGATCGCGGCGTCGAGGACGCTCGCTCCCTCCGAGGTGTCGATGCCCGCCCAGTCGACGTCGATCGTCGCGATGTTGATCGCGCCGCCGAAGCCCCAGTGCCGTCCGAGCAGGTACTCGATGTCGGCCCGGGCGACCCACTGGCCGCCGTCGATGTCCTCGATCTTGACCTGCAGCCAGCCGAGGCCGCCCTTGAAGCGCCAGTGGTCGGAGAGCAGCCGCCGGTACTCGAAGTAGAGGTAGGGCAGCGGCCCGGTGCCCTCGACATCGGTGCTCCCTCCCTCCTGGATGTTCTGCCCCTCCCAGGTCAGGGTCGCCGCGATCTCCATCACCCGGAAGCCGATCCCGAAGCCGGCGGCCCAGCGGTCCTTGACCCACGGGTAGTAGGTGTAGTCGACGAAGTACTGGGCGATGTCGAAGCCGAGCGAGATGTCGGCGTCGATCGGGATGACCTCGTCGCCCCACTGGATCTCCTCGAGGGCCTGGGCGTTCGAGCTCCGGTCGATGTCCTGCCAGCGCACGCCGAGCTTGTGGCGACGCGCGATCTGCCAGTCGAAGGCCAGCGTCGGCACCACCTCCTGGTCACCGAGGTTGAGATCGTCCTCGAAGCTCAGCGTGGTGCCGCGGCCGAGCAGCTCGGAGTCGAGCCTGATCTCGGTCGCGAGGTCGACCCAGCTGCCCTCGAGCCGGACGTTGTACTTGTCGAAGAGCGGCTCGAAATCCCGTTGCGCCGCCGCCGGCGCCGCCGCCACGAGAACCGCGAGGGCGGCCCCGACAACAACCCACGCTCTGGTGTGCGTTCCCATGATCACTCCTCCAATTCCGACGCTGGTTGGTGCGACGATTCTCACGGGGGCATCATACGCCGGATTGCCTGCCCGGACACCGCGCCCAGTAGAATTCCCGACCTCGGAGCGCCCCGGTGAACCGCGCCGCGCCGGCGAGCGCCCCGATGCGCCGCCGCCGACGATCTCGACCGAGGCGCCCCCCTCCGAGAAAGCCCCCGAACCGTTCCGTCCGGCGGGTAGAATGAACCCATCGTGATCCGCCGGCGAACCCTCTTCCTCGCGATCGCCGCCTGTCTGGGCCTGGCGTTGACCGGCCTGTCGGTGTACCTGGCGGTGTCCGACCTCGCCGAGTGGCGCGACACCGTGGCCCGGCTCGCCTCCCAGGCGCTCGGGCGACGGCTGGTCATCGGCGGCGACTTCGGCGTCGAGGTCGGGCGGGTCACCCGGGTGACCGCCACGGAGGTCGCGCTGGCCAACGCCGGGTGGGGGTCCGAGCCGGAGATGGCGTCGGTCGACCGGCTCGCCGTCGAGATCGACCTGTGGTCGCTGGTCGCGGGGCCGCTCCGGCTGCCGTCGGTCGAGATCGAGGGCGGTCGGGCGGTGTTCGAGAGGGGCCCCGACGGCCGCAGCAACTGGGCGCTCGGCGCCGGAGCCGGCGGACCGGCTCGGGGACCGGTCGAGCTGCGGGTCGACCGGGTCCGCGCCGCCGGTGTCGAGCTCCGGTTCGGCGGACCCGGCGATCGCCCTCCGATCGACCTCGTGCTGGGATCGTTGGTCAGCGACGGCGACTCCCGGGGCATGCACCGGCTGTCGGCCGACGGCCGGCTGGCGGGCCGCGAGGTCGCTGTCGCCGGTCGGGTCGGTCCGTTCACCGGGATCGTCAACACCTCGCGCGTCGAGGCCGAGCTGACCGGGCTGGTCGACGGCGCCGAGCTCGCCCTGGGGGGCTCGATCGGCGATCTCGGCCGATTGACCGGGCTCGATCTCGTAGCGACGGCGACAATCCCCGACCTCGACCGGCTCACCGGCATCCTCGGACGCCCCGACGGCGCCATCGGCGCGGTCGAGCTCCGAGTCACCGCCTCGTCCACGGGGCCGCTCACCACGCTCAGCGGTCTCGCCACGGCGGCCGGCGGCGAGGCCCGGGTCGACGGGACCGTCGACTCGCTGATCTCGCCCGGCGATCTCGACCTCGCGATCGCGATCGCCGGCCACGACGTCGGGGGGATCGCCGCCCTCGCCGGCCTCGGCTCCGTCGAGCCCCGGCCGTTCGAGATCCGGGGCGGCGTCCGCTGGCGGGGCTTCCCGCTCGAGCTCGACAACCTCGAGGTGACGGTCGGCGAGAGCCGTCTCACGGCGAACGGCCGCCTCGGCGAGCCGCCGCTCCTCCTCGAGACCGATCTCGTCGTCGACGGCGCCGGCCCCGACCTCGGCGGGATCGCGGCGGCGCTCGGCATCGAGGCGCCGGCCGTCCCGTTCACCGTGTCGGGGAGGCTGGCCCGCGCCGAGGGCGGGGTTCGCGTCGAGAGTGTCAGGCTCGCCGTCGGCGAGGCCGAGCTCGCGGTGGACGGATTCATCGGCGATCCGCCCGCCTGCCGCGGTACCGAGCTCGCGGTCGGGGCGCACGGCCCCGATCTCGGATCGGTCGTTTCGCTGACCGGTCTCGAGCTGCCGAGAGCGCCCTTCACCCTCGACGGACGCCTCGTCGAGGGCGACGGAGCGGTCGACCTCCGCGAGGTGACGGCATCGGTGGGCAGCCACCGCCTCTCGGTCGCCGGCCGTCTGACCCCCGAGGCCGGGATGGTCGGCGCCGACCTCGAGATCGTCGCCGACGGCGAGGAGCTGTCCGAGCTCGGTGCGGCCATCGGCCAATCCGGTCTTCCATCGACGCCGTACCACGTCGAGGGCGGGATCGCCGTGACCCCCGAGGGCGTGGGTCTGCGGGCGCTCCGCGGCCGACTGCCCGATCTCGGGCTCGATCTCGAGGTCGACGGAATCGTCGTCCGGGCCCCGGAGCTCGTCGGCACGCGGCTCGATGTCGCGACGAGCGGCGACGACCTGTCGGCCCTGGCATGGCTCGCCGACCCGGTCGAGCTGCCCTCCGAACCCTTCCGTGCGGCCGGCGAGATCGAGGCTGTCGCCGGCGGCTGGCGCCTCGGCGACGTCGTGCTGACCCTCGGCGGCAACCGGGTCGCCGGCGACGCGACCCTGCTCCGTGCACCGGGCCTCGCCGGCTCGATCTTCGACCTCGAGCTCGAGGGCCCCGACCTCGACGCCGCCGGCCGGCTCGCCGCGGCCGCCATCGGGCGCGCCTGGCCGGCGCTGCCTGCCCTCCCCTATGCGCTCTCGGGCTCGCTCGAGGTGGACGACGGCAGGCTCGTGCTGCGCGGCGGGTCGGCGACGGTTGGCGATGCCACGATCACCGCCGACGGACAGGTCGGCCTGCTCCGCGGCGGGGAGGGAACCGATCTCGAGATCGCCGCCGACCTCCCGGAGGCCTCGATCCTCGCCCCCCTCCTCGACCGGCCGCTGCCCGCCGAACCCCTCCGAGCCGCCGGCCGGGTGCGAGTCGGAGCCTCCGGCTATGTCCTCGAACGGCTCCATGTCAGCCTCGGCGGCAACCGGCTCGAGCTCGACGGCCTGCTCGGGAGGGCCCCGTCCTTCGCGGGTACCTCGCTCGGGATGCGGGCGACCGTCGCCGATCCGTCTCTGCTCCGGATCCTCGGCGGGGCCGACTGGCTGCCGGGATCGCCGTTCACCGTGTCGGCCACCCTCATCGGCAACGACCGGAGGCTGCGAGCCGACGACATCGACCTGCGCATCGGCTCGAGCGACGTCGCCGGCTCGGTGCTGCTCGACCGTGGCGTCGACCACCGCCGGCCGCGCTTCGTCGCCCGGCTGAGCTCGGAGCTGATCGTGTGGTCGGATCTCCTTCACCGGCCGGATCCACCGGAGGGCGGCGAGGCCTCCGACGCGCCGGCCGCCAAGCCCAAGCGGGACCGGGTGATCCCCGACGGCCCGGTCGATGTCGACGCCCTCGAGCGGCTCGACGCCGATCTGGCCTGGGACATCGCCGAGCTCCGCCTCGCCCTCCACAGCTATCGGCGTCTCGGCGTCACGATCGGGCTGGCCGACGGGGCTCTCGAGGTCAGCCGGCTCGCCGGGGTCGGCGATCGCGGCGGCGCCCTGGAGGGGTCCGCGACGATCGCGTCGCGGGCGGGGCGGGTCGAGGGCCGTCTCGAGCTCGCCGTTCGCGACGCCAAGCTCGCCCTCGCCGGACCCGACACGAAGCCGGACCGTCTCTGCGCCTACAGCGGGACGATCCAGCTCGCCTCCTCCGGAGCGACCTGGCGCGAGCTCGCGACGCGGGCGGATGGCGCCGCCACGATGACCCTGGGGCCCGGCGACGTTGCGAGCTCGGTGGTCGACAGGATCACCGCCGACATCCTGGTGTCGCTGCTCCAGGCCCTCAACCCGTTCTCCCGGTCGGGCGGGCAGGAGGAGCTCGAGTGCGCGGTGCTCCACGCCGAAGTTCACGACGGCGTCGTCAGCGTCGGGCCGATGGCGCTCCAGACAGGCTCGGTGACCATGCTCGGCGAGGGCACGGTCGACCTGGCGACCGAGAAGCTCAGGCTCGACTGGGTGAGCAAGCCGCGCAAGGGGCTCGGTCTGAGCGCCAGCGCCGTCACCAACTCGCTCATCCGCCTCGGCGGGACCCTCGCCCGGCCCTCGGTCGAGGTGAAGCCGGCCGAGGCGATCGCCACCACCGGAATCGCCGTCGCCACCGCCGGGCTGTCGATCCTCGGCAAGGGCATCCTCGACCGGGCGACCGCCGAGAAGCAGGTCTGCGAGGCGGCCCTCGAGGAGATCGAAAAGAAACGGCGCCGCCCCTCGGACGATGTCAGCCCGCCGCCCCCGCAGTTCGACGAGCGTTGAGCCCCGGCAGGTCTACCGGGGTCCTGATCACTCGACGAGCTTGAACATCACCGCGGCGAGGAAGCCCGCGAGGGTGCCGAGCCCGACCTGGTTCGGGGTGCCGTGGTGCGCCGCCTCGGGGATCATGGCGGCGGCGATCATGGTCAGCATGGCTCCGGCGGCGACGCCCTCGGCAAAGACCAGCCAGGTCTCGTCGAGCACGCCGGCGAGCAGGAAGCCGGCGCCCGCGCCGACCGAGGTGATGACCATGAGCGCGAGCCACATCAGGAAGACCCGGCGCCGGGTGAGCCCGGCGGCGAGCATGTTGGCCGAGCTCGAAAGCGCCTCCGGGAAGTTCGACAGGAAGAGGCCGGCGATGAGCGTGTACGGAATGACGTGGAGAAAGCGGAGGGTCTCGGTCGAGGGGTGCGCGGCCACGGTGACGAACAGCCCGGCGCCGATCACCACGCTCTCGGGAATGCCGTCGAGGAGGATCCCCAGCCACACCGCCAGTGGCGAGCCGTGGCTCTCGCTCTGTGCCCTGCGAAGAGCGATCTCGGGCACCTGGCCGCCGTGCCGCAGCGACACCGCCGCGGCCCGCGCCCAGTCGACAGTCCGGGTGAGCCGGGTGACGAGCTGCTCCCGGAGTTGCTCCATGCGGTCGCTGGCAAGCTCACGGCAGGCGCGGTCGAAGTCGGGCGAGAGGGCGCGTAGCCGGTCGACGTCCCCGCGTCGCAGCGCGAGACAGCCGACATCGGTCCTCGCCGTGACCCGGCCGAGCCCCTCGAGCTCCGGCGCCACCAGGCTCACCGCGCCGACCAGGGTGCCGGGTCCGAGGACCGCGGCGTGGGCGCCGCCGACCTCCGCATCGACCTCCCCCTCGATCACGATGTAGGCCTCGCCGGTGTCGGCGTCCGGACCGGCGAGGACGGCGCCCTTGGGGACATCGACCGGGCGCAGCATCCCCGCGAGGTCCTCGGCCAGGCTGTCCGGCAGGGCGTCGAAGGGGCGGGCCAGGGAGACCGCCTCCATCATGGCGCGGACATCCTGTCGGCGCTGCCTCGCGACCTCCGCGAGGGTGGTGGCGGTCTTGCGGATGTGACCCCCGCTGCTGTTGACGACCGCGTCGAGGGCCACGAAGAGCAGCCCGCCGAGCACCCCGCCGATCATCAGGGCGAGGAAGTTGGCGAGGGCGTGGTCGTCTCCCCCTCCGTGCTTCGACACGGTCAGGGCGAGGGCGGTGGGGGCGACGAGCTCGACGCTCAGCGCCGCGATCAGCGCGCCGGCGCCGAAGGCTGCGAGGATCGAGATGGTGGTGCGGCTGAACTGCCGCCGAAGACCGACCGCCGACCCGAGGGGGAGCGACACCGCGCTGACCCCGCCGAGGGCGAGCGCCCAGAGTGCGTGGATTATCGTTACGTCGTTCATGGCCTCGCGCCTCCCGGGAGACCGCACACCGCCTCGAGCCGCCTTTCGGTTCGCCGACGCCGGTGTCGGGGGTTGTTCGCGGGGTCGATTCTGACAGGCCGCGGAACGCGACGCCACCGCGACGGTCTCCAGCGTCCCGACCTGGGGCGCCACCACACCGTGGGCTCTGCACCGGGGGCTGGACGGCTCCCCTATACTGCCGCGATGACCGACGCCTCCGACGTGGCCAACCTGCTGTCACGGATCCCCCCCGGCGGGACCACCGACCCCGACGAGATCCTCGATCTCTTCCTCGGGTGGGTGACCGACATCGGCTTCGAGCTCTACCCGGCCCAGGAGGAGGCGCTGCTCGAGCTGATGGCCGGCCGCCACGTGGTGCTCTCGACGCCGACCGGATCGGGCAAGTCGCTGGTCGCCCTCGGTCTCCACTTCAAGGGGCTGTGCGAGGGCCGGGTCAGCTACTACACCTCCCCGATCAAGGCGCTGGCGTCCGAGAAGTTCTTCGCGCTGTGCCGGGACCTCGGCGCCGACAATGTCGGGATGCTCACCGGCGACGCGAGCATTAACCCCGGGGCGACGGTCGTGACCTGCACCGCCGAGGTGCTCGCCAACCTGTCGCTGCGGCTCGGCCCGGAGCTCGACGCGCCCTATGTCGTCATGGACGAGTTCCACTACTACTCGGACCGCGAGCGGGGCTGGGCCTGGCAGGTGCCCCTGGTCAACTCGCCGGCGAGCCAGTTCCTGCTCATGTCGGCGACCCTCGGGGACATGACCGCGATCATGCGCCACCTCGAGGACCGGACCGGTCGAGAGGCGGTCCACGTGACCTCGGCGGTGCGTCCGGTGCCCCTCGACTTCGCCTATCGCGAGACACCGGTCCACGAGACCGTCGAGTGGCTGGCCGAGACCGGCAAGGTCCCCGCCTATGTCGTCAACTTCACCCAGCTCGAGTGCGCCGAGCTCGCTCAGGCGCTGACCAGCATGCCCTTGACCGGCAAGGACGAGAAGAAGGCGATCCAGGAGGCGGTGGCCGGAACCCGGTTCACCACCCCGTATGGCAAGGAGTTCCGGCGCTTCCTGTCGTTCGGGATCGGCGTCCACCACGCCGGGCTGCTGCCCAAGTACCGGCTGCTGGTCGAGAAGCTCTCGCAGCGGGGGCTGCTCAAGATCATCTCCGGGACCGACACCCTCGGCGTCGGGGTCAACATCCCGATCCGCACCGTGCTCTTCACCAAGCTCGCCAAGTTCGACGGCCGCAAGGTGACCCAGCTCAAGGTCCGCGACTTCAAGCAGATCGCCGGGCGGGCCGGGCGCCGGGGCTTCGACGAGCAGGGCAGCGTCGTCGCCCAGGCGCCGGAGCACGTCATCGAGCGCAAGCTCGCCGAACGGCGGGCCGCCGCCAACCCGGGCAAGAAGCGCAAGGCGCCGACCAAGCAGCCGCGAGCCGGCGAGGTCTCCTGGTCCGACGAGACCTTCGCCAAGCTCGTCGCCGGGGAGCCCGAGCGGCTCGAGTCGCGCTTCCGCGTCACCCCGGGGATGATCGTCGACCTGCTCCAGCGCGACGCCGCGGTCAACGACCCCGAGGCCGGCAACTTCCACTCGCTGCGCGAGCTCATCCGCCACTGCCACGAGGACGACGCGGCCAAGGCGAGCCACCTCAACCACGCCGCCAAGCTGGTCCGCTCGCTCGGGCACGCCGGGATCGTCCGGATGGTCAAGGACGCCGCGACCTCGTTCTTCTGGGTGGTAGTCGACGACGATCTCCAGCTCGACTTCTCGCTCTTCCACAACCTGTCGCTGTTCCTCGTCGAAGCCGTCGAGGGCCTCGACCCGGAGCACCCCGACTACGCCCTCGACCTGCTCAGCCTCGTCGAAGCGGTGCTCGAGGACCCGGCGATCGTCCTCCGCCGCCAGCTCGACGTCCTCAAGACCGAGCTCGTCGAGCGGCTCAAGGCCGAGGGGGTGAGCTACGAGGAGAGGATGAACCGGCTCGACGAGCTCACCGCGCCCCAGCCCTGCGCCGATTACCTGCACGCGGTCTTCGAGCGCTTCCGGGAGCTCCACCCGTGGGTCGGCGGCGACATGGTCCGGCCCAAGTCGGTCGGCCGCGAGATGCTCGAGGGCTGGCTCGACTTCTCCGACTACGTCAAGCGCTACGGTCTGCACCGCTCCGAGGGCGTGCTGCTCCGCTACCTGTCGCAGCTCTATCGGACCCTCGACCAGAACATCCCCGACGCCGCCAAGACCGAGGAGGTCCTCGACGTGCTCGGCTTCTTCCGCTCGATGCTCGAGAGGGTCGACACCAGCCTGATCGAGGAGTGGGAGGGGCTGCGCCACCCCGAGCTTCTTATCGAGCCGGCCGAGGACCCGCGGGACGCGCACCGCCGGGTGGTCATCGAGGAGCTGCGCACCGACCCGCGCACCCTCGCCTCGCGGGTCCGCGCCGAGCTCCGGCAGCTCGTCCACGCCCTGTCCCTCAAGGCGTGGGAGGACGCCGCCGACGCCGTCCGTCAGCCCGCCGACCCCGGCCGGGCCTGGCCGGCCGAGCGGTTCGAGGCGGCGATGGCGCCCTTCTTCGAGCGCTTCCCCACCCTGATTTTCGACCACCGCGCCCGGCTCGCCGACACCACCGTCCTCACCCGCGAGGACGACCGGCGGTGGCGGGTGACCCAGCGTCTGGTCGACCCCGAGGAGGAGAACCTCTGGTTCGTCGCCGGCGAGGTCGATCTCGACGCGTGGCAGGGGGGACCGCTGGTCGCGGTCACGGAGATCGGGGCCTGAGGGCTTGGCCGGCGTCTTCGACGCCTGGGCGTGGCCGGTCCCTGCGGGACCTGGGGGTGAGGGCGTGGCCGGTCCCTTCGGGACCTGGGCTTGAGGACGTGACGGTCGATGCTCACCTGCTCGAGACCCCAGGACCAGGCGCCGAAGGCGCCGGCCAAGCCCTCAAGCCCAGGCGCCAACGGCGCCGGTCACCCCCTCAAGCCCAGGCGCCATCGGCGCCGGTCAAGCCCTCTCAACACCCCCCGACGAGCGTCTTCGCCTGCCGATCCTTGGTGACGCCGGGGAAGGGCAGCACCCGGTTGTGCATGACCGCGTACACGCCGCCGGACAGCAGGCGGGCGGCGAGCAGCGCTTCGGTGACGTTCTGCAGGGCGTCGGTGTCGCGGAACTCGTAGGGCCGCATGGCGCCGGTCAGGATGACCGGGGTGTCGAGCCCGGCGAGCTCCCGGTGGAGCACATCGCCGGTCTTGGCAAGCGTGTCGGTGCCGTGCAGCACGACCACCGCGTCCGAGCTGGGCAGCGCGTCGCGCACCGCCTTGAGGATGGCCTGCCGGTCCTCCTCGGTCATGTCCAGTGAGTCCTTGTGCATCACCGCCACGTGGCGGATGAACAGATCGGGCAGTCGCAGCGACCCCAGGATCACCTCGAGGACCGAGCGCGAGTTGGCCAGCGAGCCGTCGAACTCGTTGTAGGTCTTGTCGATCGTGCCGCCGGTGGTGAGGATGGTCAGTCGCATGTCATCTCCCGCGTCCGCGTCCGCGTCTGTGCCCGCTTCCGAGCTCTGGCGAATCGGGAAGCGAATCTTATCCGGGTTTCGAGCACGTGGCAGCTTCCCGGCGCCACTTTTTCAGCGGTAGAGTCAAGAACGCGTCAACGCGATCGTTTCGGACGCGGACTCGGACGCGGACGCGGACTCGGACTCGGACGCGGGTCTAGAAAAGCCCAACACCCCACAGATCGTGGATGTGAAGCACGCCGGCGACCGCGCCGCTGCCGTCACAGACCAGGAGCGAGGTGATCCGCTTCTCCTCGAGCCGCTTGAGCGCCGCGGTGGCGAGCTCGTCGGCGGCGATGCAGACCCCACCGGGGTGCATCACCTGCTCCGCCGTCCGGGCCAGCGGGTCGGCCTCCCGCTCCATGAGCCGGCGCAGGTCGCCGTCGGTGATCACTCCGAGCAGTGATCCCTCGAGATCGAGCACCACCGCGAGACCGAGCCCCTTGCGGCTCATCTCGTAGATCACGTCCTTCATCGCCGTATCGGCGCGAACCACCGGCATCTCGTCGCCGCTGTGCATGAGGTCTCCGACCTTCAGGAACTTCTTGCCCAGCTTGCCGCCCGGGTGGAAGCGGGCGAAGTCCTCCTCCTTGAAGCCCTTCTCGACCGCCACCGTGAGGGCCAGCGCATCGCCGAGGGCAAGGCTCGCGGTGGTCGAGGCGGTTGGAGCGAGGTTGAGCGGGCAGGCCTCGCTTCTCACTCCGAGGTCGAGGTGGACGTCCGCCGCCCTGGCCAGCGGCGAGCCCGGGTACGAGGTCATGGCGATGAGCGTGATGCCCTGCCGCTTGAGGATCTCGAGCAGCCTCAGGATTTCTTCGGTGGCGCCCGAGTTCGAGATCGCGACGACGAGGTCGCCGGTCGTGAGCATCCCGAGGTCGCCGTGGATCGCCTCGGCGGGGTGGAGAAACAGCGCCGGCGTTCCGGTCGAGCTCATGGTCGCGGCGAGCTTGCGGCAGATGATCCCCGACTTGCCCATCCCGGTCCACACCACCCGGCCGGTGCAGCTGACCACCATCGCCACCGCCCGCTCGAATTCGCCGCCGAGCCCTTCGACCAGCGCGCGGATGGCGTCCGCCTCGGTCGCCAGGACCTTGCGGGCGATCTCGAGGCTCACGGCCCGACCTCGGCGAGGGTCCGGGCGATGGCGGTCACCTGTGCGACGAGCCGCTCGAGCTCGGCCGGCTCGAGCTGGGTCGTCGCGTCCGACAGCGCCTCGGCGGGCCGCGGGTGGACCTCGACGAAGAAGCCGTCGACCCCGACCGCCGCGGCGGCCCGCGCCAGGTAGGGGTGGAACTCGCGCGCACCGCCCGTAGAGTGGCCGAGCCCGCCCGGCAGCTGGAGCGAGTGGGTCACGTCGAAGACCACCGGGGCGAAGCGCCGCATGACCGGAAGCGACCGCATGTCGACCACCAGGTTGTGATAGCCGAAGCTCGCTCCCCGCTCGGTCAGGGTGACCCGCTGGTTGCCGGTCGAGCGGATCTTCTCGACCGCGTTCCTCATGTCCTCGGGCGCCATGAACTGACCCTTCTTGACGTTGACCGAGGCGCCGCTCGCGCCGCAGGCGAGGAGCAGGTCGGTCTGACGGCAGAGAAAGGCAGGGACCTGGAGGATGTCGGCGACCTCGGCGGCCGGGGCCGCCTGCTCGGGGTGGTGGACGTCGGTGAGCACCGCCAGCCCGGTCTCGGCCTTGACCGCCGCGAGCGCCTCCAGCCCCTGCTCGAGCCCCGGACCGCGGTAGCTCGCCACCGACGAGCGGTTGGCCTTGTCGAAGGAGGCCTTGAAGATCGCCTTGACCCCGTGCCGGTCGGCGATCCCCCGGACCACCCGCGCGACCTCGAGCGCGAGCTCGGCCGACTCGATGACGCAGGGGCCGGCGATCAGGAAGGGCAGCGATTCGTCGCCGACCCGGATGCCGGGGGCGATCTCGAAGGGGGTCCAGTCCATAGCCGGTAGTGTAGCCGAACTCCCGATCAGGACCTTCCTCTGCCCTGGGCCGTACCCTGATCCGCGTCCGCGTCCGAGTCCGCGTCCGAGTCCGGGTCGGTGTCCGGCGCCGCTGCAACAATCAGAGTCCGTGGCAGGGGCAGGGCGAATGGCAGCGAACAGCGCCCCCGGGCCGCGCGGACCAGAAGGCCCGGTGTACCTAGCCGGGCGTGTTCATGAGCGGTCTGCCACCGCTGCCGTCGCGCCTCAGGCCTCGAGGTGCTTCTCGCCGGTGACCTCCCGGGGCGCCTCGTCGGCGAAGAGCTGGTCAGCGGTCTCGACCCCGGCGAGCTCGACCGCCACCTCGGGCTGCGCGACCTCGTCGTCGGTGACCGCCCGCCGCTTGTGGTGCTCGACCGCGGCGGCGATGAACGACTTGAAGATCGGGTGCGGGTCATAGGGCCGCGACTTGAACTCGGGGTGGAACTGGCAGGCGAGGAACCACGGGTGGTCGGGCAGCTCGACGACCTCGACGAAGATCCGGTCGGGCGACTTGCCGCTGACCTTGAGGCCCTTCTCCTCGAACAGCGGCACGTACTCGGGGTTGACCTCGTAGCGGTGGCGGTGGCGCTCCCAGACCTCGTCGGAGCCGTACATCCGCCACGCCTTCGAGCCCGGGGTGAGGCGGCAGGGGTACTTGCCGAGGCGCATCGTACCGCCCATCTGGTCGACGCCGACCAGCTCGCGCATCTTGTAGATCACCTTGTAGGGAGGCTGGCTGACGAACTCGGTCGAGTGCGCACCGGCGAGCCCGCACACGTTGCGCGCGAACTCGATCATCGCGGTCTGCAGCCCGAGGCAGATCCCGAAGTACGGGATCCTCCGGCCGCGGGCGAACTCGATGGCGCGGATCATCCCCTCGATCCCCCGTTTGCCGAACCCGCCCGGCACCAGGATCGAGTCGACGTCGAAGAGCTGCTCGGGGTAGCCCGAGCCCTCGAGGGACTCCGAGTCGATGAAGACGAGGTCGACCTTGACGCCGTTGGCGAGCCCGCCGTGGATGAGCGCCTCGTTGAGCGACTTGTAGGAGTCGGCGAGGTCGACGTACTTGCCGACGATGCCGACCGACACCGAGCTCTCGCAGCTCTTGACGGCGTCGACCACGTTGCGCCAGCGGGTCAGATCGCGCTGACCCTTGGGCAGGTTGAGCTGCTCGAGGACGATCTCGTCGAAGCCCTCGGCGGCGAGCTTGAGCGGCACCTCGTAGATCGTGTCGACGTCCTGGGCCGGGATCACGGCGCGGGCCTCGACGTTGCAGAACAGCGCGATCTTCGCCCGGAGGTCCTCGGGCAGCGGCCGGTCGACCCGGCAGAGCAGGATGTCGGGCTGGATCCCGATCTGGAGCAGCCCCTTCACCGAGTGTTGGGTCGGCTTGGTCTTGAGCTCGTCCGAGCCCTTGATGTAGGGCACCAGCGTGAGGTGGATGATCAGCGAGTTGCCTCGGCCGACCTCGACGCGGAACTGGCGGATCGCCTCGAGGAAGGGCAGCGACTCGATGTCGCCGACCGTCCCGCCGATCTCGACGATGACGAAGTCGACGTCGCCGCCGAGGGCGCGGATCCGGTCCTTGATCTCGTCGGTGATGTGCGGGATGACCTGGACCGTCTTGCCGAGGTAGTCGCCGCGCCGCTCCTTCTCGATGACCGACGCGTAGATCCTCCCGGTCGTGAAGTTGTTCTTCTTCGACATGGTCGCCGAGGTGAAGCGCTCGTAGTGCCCGAGGTCGAGGTCTGTCTCGGCGCCGTCGTCGGTGACGAAGACCTCGCCGTGCTGGAACGGCGACATCGTCCCCGGGTCGACGTTGACATAGGGGTCGACCTTGAGCATCGTCACCGTGTAGCCGTGCGCCTCCATCAGCGCCGCCAGCGACGACGCGGAGATGCCCTTGCCGAGCCCGGAGACCACCCCGCCGGTCACGAACACGTACTTCGTCGCCATCTCTCCCCCTCCATCCCCTCAGTCAGTGCCGGCGATCAGCCGGCGGACCCGTTCGAGATCCTCGGGCGTGTCGACCCCGTACGCCGGGTCGGGAGCGTCGAGGACCAGGATCTCCATACCGTTCTCGAGGGCACGCAGCTGCTCGAGCCCCTCGGCCCTCTCGAGGGGCGACGGCGCCCACCCGACGAATTGCTCGAGCGCATCCGTCCGGAAGCCGTAGATCCCAAGGTGCAGCCGCCACAGCCCGGCCGCCGCGCCGCCGTCGCGCGGATACGGGATCGCCGAGCGCGAGAAGTAGAGCGCGCGGCCGTCCGACCGACGCACCACCTTGACCGCGTTCGGGTCGCCCGCCCGTTCTTCGGCGAGCGGCCGGCACAGCGTCGCCATCCCGACCTCCGGGCGCTCGCGAAGGCCGCGGACGAGGGTGTCGATGTTGGCGGCGCTGAGCATCGGCTCGTCGCCCTGGACGTTGACGACGATCTCCCAGTCACCTCGGTTCGCCAGGGCCGCGGCGATCCGGTCGGTGCCCGAGGGGTGCTCGCCGGTCATCGCCGCCTCGGCGCCCGCCGCCACCGCGGCGGCCGCCACTCGCTCGTCGTCGGTGGCGACAAGGACGCGGTCGACGGTCGACGCCGCCCGGGCCCGACGCACGACGTGGGCGATCATCGGCGAGCCCCCCAGGTCGGCCAGGGCCTTGCCGGGAAACCGCGTCGAGCCCCAGCGCGCGGGGATCGCCGCGACGACGCCTCGGACATCGCCTGTCATCCTGTGGTGAGATGCTATGGGTCGCGGGCGACCGAGTCAAGAGTCTGCCCCAGGGTTGAAACAATCGTTTGTTTTGCACCCAACACACCGCAGCGACAGGGTTAAGAGACGGGATCTCGATCTACGGCGTAAGACCCGGCGATCTCATCAGTTGACCAGTCCGGCCGCTTGACGATTGGGGGCGGGGTTGATACAAACAGCTGTATGAATCTCGACACCAGGGCCCGTCTCCTCGAGACCGCAACCACCCTCTTCGCCGAGCACGGCTACCGCGGCGCCTCGGTCCGTCGCATCTGCGATCTCGCCCGCGCTAACCCGGGCGCCGTCTCCTACCACTTCGGAGGCAAGCGGCAGCTCTACCGGACCGTGCTCCGACGGGCCGCCGCGGCGCTCGCCGACCTCGATGCCGCGGCCGGAGCGGCCGGGAGCGACACCCCGCCGATCCTCCTGACCGACGCGGTCGCCGGGATCCTCCGGAAGGTCGAGGCGAGACCCCGCGAGGTCCGCCTCCTCCTGCGCGACCTCGCGGATGGCGGCGATGTCGCCGTCGAGGCCCTCGAGCCGGCGCTCCGCGAGGCCTTCGAGAGCCTCCGCCTGGCGATCGGCGAGGATGCGGCGCCGCGCGGCTCGGCGACCGGGCTCCCCCTCCTCCTCGACCTCGCCGCGCCGCTCTTCCTGGTCACCGCGGCGTGGCCGCTGCTCCAGCGCGCCCTCGACCTCGAGCCCGGGCAGCGTCGGTCGCTCCTCGACGCCGCCTGCCGGCGCACCCTCGCCGCTCACGGTCAGGAGGCTTTGCGCTGGCGGTTTCAGAGCGTGTTGTCGCCGATCGAGAAGACGACCCCGCGCTCGGCGAGCCGCTCGACGACGAAGTCGTAGAGCCCCGGGGCGCGTCCGAGCACCTCGGGAGGGACCAGGCCCGGCGCGCTGTAGAGACCGGCGGCGAGCGCGCGGACCGCGGCGGTGCAGGTGTAGCCGGTGGTCCTCGCCATCGAGGTGATGTTGGCCTCGCGATCCCAGGTGTCGAGAAGGTCCCAGGTCCGGCGGGTCGGCCGACCCCCGAGCGACCCCTCGACGACGATCCGCATAACCGTGCGGTCGCCCTCGCCGTCGGGAAGCTGCCACATCGGGAAGAGGAGCTTCGCGGTGAGGTCGATCGGACGGATTTTCGCGCCGCCGATCTCGACCTCCTCCTCGCTGAACAACCCGAGCTCGCGCAGCATCCGCAGCCGATCGGCGTGGCCCCGATAGCGCAGCGTCTTCTCCTTCATCTCGGGGATACCCTCGACCGCGAGCAGGGTCCGTAGCCCGTCGCTGTTGAAGGCCTCGACCGTGCCGATCCCGGGCAGATCGAGCAGCTCGACCTCGGACAGCGCCTCGCGGACGACGACCCTCCCCCCCTCGACCAGCCGCGCCGGTCTCGTGTACTCGGCGATGACGTCGATCGGCGAGAAGACCGCGGCGTACTCGAAGGGCCAGCGCCGGACCTCGGGCAGCCCGCCGACATAGCAGGCGAAGGTCGAGAGCTCGTCAAACACCGTCAGCGAGTGTCCGAGGGCGAGGTTGCTGAAGCCCGGAGCGACGCCGCAGTCCATCACCGCGGTGACCCCGCGCTCGAGCGCCAGCCCGTGCAGCGGCGACGGGTCCTGCTCGAAGAACGAGATGTCGACGATGTCGACCCCGGCCTCGATGACCGTCTGCAGCGTCGCGAAGCCCATCGGCCCGGGCACCGCGCCGATCGCGAGGTCGTGACCGGCGACCACGCGACGGACGGCCGCCGGGTCGCCCAGATCCTCGGTCCGGGTCTCGACGTTCGGCAGATCGGCGAGGGAGGCGAGCGATCCGGGGGCGCGATCGACGGCGGTGATCCGCCACCCCGCCTCGCCCGCGAGGTCCCTGACCATGGCCTGACCGACCCTTCCGCATCCGAGCACGACGACCCTCATCTCCACCCCCAGCCATCAACCGGCCCGAGCCGCGCTGGAGACGGTAGCAGATCCTCGATCGGGGCGCGTTTCAGGTCGGGGCGCCGGTCAGCCTGGTCAGGCACTCGACGAGGGCCTGCTGGTCGACCGGCTTGGCGAGCACGGCGTCCGGGCCGCGCTCGAGCCCGTGGCCCCGGAGGTAGGCGCGGCCGTTATCCTGGACGATGGAGTCGTTGCCGGTGAGGACCACCACCGGCACCGACGACCACCGCTCGTGCTGCCGGATGGTGACGAGGAGGTCGAGACCGGAGCGGCCGGGCATGATGACGTCGACGATGACGACGTCGGGCTCGAACTCGTCGAGGGCGGCGAGGGCGGAGGAGGAGCGGTTCGCCGAGGAGACCTGGTACCCGTGGTCCTCGAGGAGGAACCCGAGGTACTCGAGGATGTCGGGGTCGTCATCGACCACGAGGACCCGTGTCGCACCCACCGATCAGCTCTCGGTCCTCGGCGTCCCGGCGATCCGACCGTCGGGGGTCGTGCTCGGCCGCGCCGCCAGCGGGATCCGGACGGTGAAGCGGGTCCCCCGTCCGACCTCGGACTCGACCTCGATGGTCCCACCGTGCTTGTCGACGATCTTGTTGGAGATGAAGAGGCCGAGCCCGGTGCCCTTGAGGCCCTTCGACGAGAAGAAGAGCGAGAAGATCTTCTCGCGGGTCTCCCGGTCCATCCCGACGCCGTCGTCGGCCACCTCGATGACCATCCAGGGCTCGGACCGCCGGGCCCTGACCTCGACCGTGTGGCCCGGCTTGTCGCCGTCCATCCGGCAGGCGTCGAGCGAGTTCTCGAGCAGGTTGATGAGCATCGCCCGGATCGCCTGCGGGTCGCCGTCGAAGCGGCCGATCTCCTCGGGCGCGTCGAACCGGATCTCGACCCCGATCTCCCTCGCCTTCTTCTCCACGCTCTCTCTCAGATCGCCGATCATCGCGGCGAGCGCGATCGGCTCGACGGTCAGCTCGCGGTCCTTGGCGTAGTAGAGGATGTCGAGCACCATGGACCGTACCCGGTCCACGTTGCGTTGCACCATCTCCCAGCCCTTCTTGACCCGCTCCGGCTTGTCCCGCTCGAAGCCCGAGTTGACCATGTAGATGCCGCCGTCGAGCCCGGTCAGCAACCCCTTGATGCCGTGCGAGATCGAGCCGACGAGTAGCCCGATCGAGGTCAGCTGGTCCTGCAGCTGTCGGATCTGGGTGATGTCGACGCCCATCTCGATGACCGCCTCGACGATCCCCTCGGCGTTGCGCAGCGGAGCGGTGGTGACCAGGAGATTGAGCTCCTGGCCGTCCTTCGACAGCACCGACGCCTCGTAGTCGTGGGTCCGCCCGGTCTCGAAGGTGCTCATCATCGGGCACGACAGACACTGCTCCTCGCGGTGCTTGTAGACCCGGAAGCACTCCTCGCCGATCCCGTCGCCGAAAACCTCGCGGAACCGGCGGTTGGCGTGCTGGATGACCCGGTCCGGACCCTGGACGGTGATGAAGCAGGGGACCTCCTCGAAGAGCTGGGCGAGCCGCTCCCGGCTCTGGTGGAGCTCCTCCTGGAGCTCCTTGACCTCGGCGATGTCGGTGTGCATCTCCATCACCGCGACGATCTCGCCTGAGGCGTCCCGAACCGGCGTCGTGTGCACCATCACCGGAACCTGGCGGCCGCCGGATGCGGTCAGCAGCTGCTCCGACGGGTGGTTCTGGCCGTCGCCGAAGGTCGCCTCGACCGGGCACTCGGGGCAGATCTCCTCGCGGTCCTTGTAGACCTTGAAGCAGTGCTGGCCGATCCGCTCGCCGAAGTCCTCGCGGAACCGCCGGTTGCCGGCGACGATCCGGAAGTCCCGGTCGTGGATCGAGAGGTAGCACGGCATCTCGTCCCAGTACCGCTGGTACATGAGCGAATCGGTGAGCTCGTGCGAGTTCACTTCGACGCCGTGCACCGCTCGTGCCGGGCGAGGGGCCCGACCGCCGGCCGCGCCGGGCGACGGCGCGGCCGGGTCGAGGCGGAGGGGCGATCCGTCGTCCACGGTCAGTTCGCCTTCGCTTCGCGATGCTCGATGATGTGGGCGACATAGGACACGAGCTTGTCCTCGTCGACCGGCTTGTTGAGGTAGCCCTCGGGGGGCGGCACGGGCCGGTCGTAGATCACCTGGCGGAACTCGGGGTGCCCGGTCACCACGCACACCGGGATCTCCTGGGTCTCCTCCGTCCGACGCAGCTCGACGAAGGCGTCGACCCCGCTCTTGCCGGGCATCGACAGGTCGAGGGAGATGAGATCGGGCTTGAAGGTCCTCGCCTTGGCGAGGCACTCGTTGCCGTCGGCCGCCTGCTCGACCTCGGCGCCGGCGTCCTCGAACACGGTCACCAGGAAGGTCCTGATGTCCTCCTCGTCGTCGACCACCAGCACCTTGCGGCCGGCGAGCGGCGCGGCGGCGGCGGGGGCGGCGACGGGGACCGGGCGGGCGGCCGCCGCCGGTTCCTCGCTCGCGACCGCGGCGACGGCGACCGGCCGACTCTTCATCACGTAGCACTCCTCGAGGACGAGCGCGTCGGCGACGAGGTCGACGAGCTGCTTGACCTCGCAGCCGAGCTTGTAGTGCTTGATCAGGTCGGACAGGCCGTCGACGCAGTTGTGGCAGCTCGTGACCACGATCTCGGCGCCGGTCTCTCGGATCTGATTGGCCTTGATCTGGGCCGACTTGAGGCGCCGCGGAGTGTACTCGGACATCGACATCGCGCCGCCGCCGCCGGTGCAGCAGAAGTTCTCGGCGCGGTTCGGGTACATCTCCTGGAAGTCGGTGGTCACCAGTCGGAGCAGCTCGCGCGGCTCCTCGTAGAAGCCGCAGCTGCGGGCGTTGTTGCACGAGTCGTGGAAGGTCACCCGCTTGGGGTTCTTGGTCGGGTCGACGACGATCTTGCCCTCCTTGATGTAGTTGAGCATGGTGATGACCGAGCTCTCCATCGGGAAGGCCTGGGCGTCGCCCGACCAGTTGACGCCCTCGCAACGGGTCGAGCGGTAGCCGTGGCCGCACTCGGAGATGACGATCTTGTCGACGCCGAGCTCGCGCGCCTTGTCGTACTCGCGCTTGGCGGAGGCGCCGCCGAGCCCGTCATCGCCCGAGAAGAGGCCGAAGTTGGTGTTGTCCCAGCCCTCCGAGGGCATGGTCCAGTCCTCGCCGGCGGCCCAGAAGATCAGCGCCGCCTCCTTGATCGTCCGCGGGTCGTACTTCACCTCGCGGGGGTTGATCGCATACATCACCCGGGCGCCGGGCTTGTCGACCGGGATCGCGGCCTCGCCGTGGCCGAGGTCCTCCTCGAGCTCCTCGGACATCCACTCGAGGGTGTCGAGGTAGTCCTCCTTGAGGACGCCCATCTGGTTGCCGAGCTCCCACTGGTCCTTCGACACGACGCGGACGCCCTCCGGCATGACCCCGACGTGGGTCAGCAGACCGCGCATGATCCGGTTGAGGGTCGCGGTGTCGACGCCCATTGGGCAGTTGATCGTGCAGCGGCGGCAGTTGGTGCAGGTCCCGAAGGCGATGTCCTTGAGCTTGTCGAGGTCGTCGTCGGTCAGCGGCGCCTTGTCGGCGCCGACCCACCATGGGAACACGCTGCCCGTCCAGTCGTGGTTGGCCTTGAACAGCTTGCGCACCTGATCGGCCTTGTACGACGGCGTCATCTTGGGGTCGTCGGGGTGGGACAGGACGTAGTGGCAGCACTCGTTGCACATCCCGCAGTGGACGCAGCCGACCAGCGAGCCGACGACCTGGCGGTTCAGCTTCCGCGCGAGCTGCTCTTCCATCATCTTGATCTTGTGGGTCTTGGCTGGTTTGCTCATGGCTGGCTCCTATCCACGGGCGATCGGATAGCTGCCCCGGTGACCGAGGGTGCGGCCGATCCAGAGACGGGTGAAGGGGTAGTAGAGGTAGTGGGAGATCTTGGAGAACGGGACGTAGATCAGGAAGAAGCTGGTGAGGAAGAGGTAGGCCACCAGGAGGTTGACGCTCTCGAAGCCCGCGACGCCCGCGAGATGGGCCTGGGTCACCGCGCCGAGACCGAACCAGATGGTCAGCATGAACAGCGAGAAGTAGTCGTCGGGGGTGCTGATGAGCTTCATCACCGGTCTGAACAGCCGCCGGAAGACCCGGTAGACGGCCACCCCAAACGCCGCGACCAGCGCGACGCCGCAGACCCAGGCGAAGGGCCTGGCGGCGACCAGGCCCGGAGCGATGGTGCTGAGGAAGGCGAGCGAAATCCCGGCGACCACGCCGATGTGGAAGATCACGAAGGTCAGGTAGAAGGCGAAGCCCTTCCGGGTGCTCTCCATCGACCAGGGCATGGCCACGTTGAACAGCGAGTAGAAGCCGCCGCGCTTCGCGTTCGTCCTCGCCGGCGAGCCGGGCGCCGACCTGTCGACCCCGGGCTTGAACTTGAACAGCCAGCGCAGCCGCATCGTGTAGACGACCGCCATGACGATCAGGGCGATCCAGTGGACAACCTCGGCGGTGTGCAGCAGTGAGCTCGACTCGTGCATGTCACGCTCCTCCTTCGAGCTTGGCGGTGAACGGCCCGATCTCACGCGGGTCCTGGACCACGATGAGGACGTCCTCGAGCCCGCCGCCATTGGCCAGATGGCGGCTGATGACGTCGACCATGACCTTGGCGCAGAGGTCCATCGGCACCTGGTACATGCCGGTGCCGATCGGTGGGAAGGCGAGCTGCTTGATGCCCTTCTCCTCAGCCACCTTGAGCGCCGAGCTCACCGCCCTCTCGAGCTTCCCGGCCTCGTCCTCCTCGCGGAACTTGGGGCCGTTGACGTGGATGATGTGCTCCGCCTTGAGGGCGCCGGCCTGGGTCACCACCGCCTCGCCCGTGGGCACCGAGCCGTGCGTGTCGAGCTCCTTCTGGATGACGATTCCGCCGCGCTGCTGGATGGCGCCACCGAAACCCGAGCCCAGCTTGGCGTCCTCGGTGATGTCGAAGACGAAGGCCTCGACCTCGAGGTCGGTGATGTCGCCACGGACCATCCTGAGCCGCTTACTGCCGATCGCTCGCTCCACCATGACATTCCTCCTGATACCGATCATCGAACCCTCCGGGCCGCGCCGTCCGCGGCGGCCCGGTCGTCAATCCCCCGGCGGCCGGTCGACCGCCGTTGCCAGCTGCAATCCCAGATCGGGGCCCATGCATCGCGTCCACGACGGGTCGAGCAGGTCCGCCAGGGTGAAGTCGTCGAGGACCTCGGCGATCCGCCGGTTGATCAGCGAGTAGACCACCCGGCACTCGCAGAACTCGGCCCGCAGGCAGGTGTCCGGCGCCTCGACGCAGTCGACGACGCAGATCGGGCCGATCGACGCCTCGATGATCTGCCGGATCGTGATCTCCGCAGCCGGCCGGGCGAGCTGGTAGCCGCCCGATCGTCCGGCCACGCTGCGTACCAGACCGGCCGAGCGCAAGGCCGGCGCGAGCTGCTCGAGATAACCGTGCGAGATCCCGGTGCGATCGGCGACCACCGACAGGCTGACCGGGCTCTTCGGGTCTCCGAACCGTGCGATGTCGAGCATCAGCCGGAGGGCGTAGCGACCGCGGGTCGAGATCCTCATCTCAAGCAGATTCTAATCAATAAATCCTACCTGTCAACTAAGTATTAATTCAAGCATAACGAATCTCAATCTCGACACCGGATCCGGTTGCCGCCCGACCGCCGCGATGCTATCGTTGAACGCACCGAGTCCCGGGCCGCGGGATCGGTCCTGGAGGCAGCATGGCAGCGAAATCCGCCCTGATCATCGACGACGAGCCCGATGTCACGACCTATCACGGCACCGTGCTGAGCGACCACGGCTGGCAGGTCTTCACCGCCAACCGCGGCGCCGACGGCATCGCGATCGCCCGGGAGAAGGTCCCGAGCGTCATCCTGCTCGACGTGATGATGCCGGAAAAGGGCGGGTTGAGCACGCTGATCGCCCTGCGCAAGGACGAGCGCACCAAGGCCATCCCGGTCGTCCTGGTGACCGGGATCCAGGCGAACCTGACCGCCGACTTCGAGGCCTTCCTCGGCCGCTTCAAGACCTACAACCCCGACGGCTACGTCGAGAAGCCGATCGACCCCGACGCCCTCCTGGCGACCCTCGACGAGCTCATTTGAGCCGCAGCCGGAGCGGCCAATCCGCCGCCTCCCCCGCGTAGTCGACGCCGACCCGCGGCAGGCGCTCCACCTCCCCCACCGTCGCCGCGCCGGCGCCGCGCCTGACCGTCAGCGCGCCCTCCGCCGAGCACAGATCCGCACCGTCGTCGGTGAGCCCGACCGCGAGGGCCCGGCAGAGCTTTCCCGGCCCGTCGGTCCACGATCGCCTGGCCACCGTCGGCCCCCGTCGGTCGGCGACCAGCCCGCCGCCGTGGACCGTCGTCGCACCCCGGATCAGCACCGCCTCGGGCGTCCCGTCGCCGACCGTCACGATGTTGAGGCAGCAGTGGAGGCCGTAGATCCGGTAGACGTAGGCGTGCCCGGCCGGACCCCACATCGACTCGTTGCGTCTCGACCGGCGTCCGCCGAAGGTGTGGCAGGCGGGATCGGCGACCCCGAGGTAGGCCTCGACCTCAGTGATCCGGACCGCGACCACCCCGGCGTCGGTCCGCCGGACGATCAGGGCGCCGAGCAGCTCCCCAGCGACCTCGAGGGTCGGGCGTTGGTAGAATCCGCGCGGCAGGATCGGCGCCGCGTCGAGCTGCGACTTCGTCAGGAGGTCGTCCATGGGTTCGGTCATCTGTGTCACGGGCGGCGCCGGGTTCATCGGCAGCCATGTCGCCGATGCGCTGGTCCACGACGGCCACCGCGTGTTGATTCTCGACGACCTCTCTTCGGGCCGCAAGGACAACGTGCCGGACGGCGCCGAGCTCGTCGTCGCCGACGTCCGGTCCGCCGAGGCGGCTCGTCTGGTCGTCGGCGCCGGCGTCGAGGTCCTGGTCCACCACGCGGCGCAGATGGACGTCCGTCGCTCGGTGGCCGATCCCCGGTTCGACGCCGATGTCAACATCGGCGGGCTGCTCAACCTCCTCGAGGCGGGCCGGGAGGGAGCGCTCCGGCAGGTGGTCTTCGCCTCGACCGGCGGGGCGATGTATGGCGAGCAGGAGGTCTACCCGGCCGACGAGGGCCACCCGACGCGTCCCCTTTCGCCATATGGCGTCTCCAAGCTGGCGAGCGAGCGCTATCTCTACTTCTACAACCAGCAGTACGGTCTCGACGCCGTCTGCCTGCGCTACGCCAACGTCTACGGCCCCCGCCAGAACCCGCACGGCGAGGCCGGGGTGGTGGCGATCTTCCTCGACCGGTTGCTCGCCGGCCGGCAGGCGACAATCAACGGCGACGGCCGGCAGACCCGCGACTACGTCTTCGTCGGCGACGTCGTCCGGGCCAACCTCGCGGCCATCGGGCTGCCCGGCTTCCGCACCTACAACGTCGGCACCGGCTTCGAGACCGATGTCAACGTGCTTTTCGAGCTGATCCGCGGCGCCGTCGGCGACGGCCTTCCCGCCGACCACGGTCCGGCCAAACCGGGTGAGCAGCTCCGGTCGTCGATCAGCTCCGGGCTCCTCGAGGAGGAGCTCGGCCTGCGGGTCGGCACCCCCCTCGACCAGGGGCTCAAGATCACCGCCGACTGGTTCCGGGACCAGCTTCGCGACCGGTAGCCTCACCCTCGCAGTCACCCCAGCCGATCCCGTTCCCGATCCCTCCTCCGACTCTCCGATTCATCGCGGGGCCCCGGGCGTATGGCGCCATCGCACCGTCGCAACCACAAAGACACGAAGGCACCAAGACGTCGCACACGGAGGCGACCAACCTGAGTCCATCCCACTTTCTCCGGAGAGGAAGATGGCACGCCGGTGCGCAATCTCACCGAGCTGGCGCAGACATTGACGCCATCGCCGGTAAACCGTCGAGCCCAGGGGGCGACAAGCCGCCCACGCGACTCGACCTCCACCGATTCGAGCCGTTGCGTCTTCGTGGCGACTTCGTGTCTTGGTGTCTTCGTGGTTGCGACGGAGGCGGGACGGGTGCGAACAGGGCATCCACATCGGTATCGAGAACGGGATCGGAGGCGTAGGATCAGCGGGCGCCGAGGGTCGCGGCGTGGAGCGCCTCGAACTGGGTGGTGAGCTTGTGGCGGGGGGCGAGGTAGGGCAGCGGCAGCGCCGCCTCGTGCGACTCGCGCACCTTGACCGAGGCGGTGATCGCCGGCTCGAGCACCGGCAGCCCCTCCTCGGTCAGCTCCTCGACCAGGCGCCGGGGCAGCCGTGCCCTCGGCTGGAACTGGTTGACGACGATGCCGGCGACCTCGAGCCTCGGGTTGTGGTCCTCGCGGACCTCGGCGACCGACTCGAGAAGCCCGTAGAGCGCGCGCCGCGAGAACTCGTCGCAGTCGAAGGGGATCAGGCAGCGCCGAGCGGCGATCAGGGCCGAGAGCGTGTAGAAGTGGAAGGCCGGAGGGGTGTCGAGGATGACGTCGTCGTAGCCCTCGAGCTCGTCGAGGGCGTCGCGCAGCTTGTAGATCTTGAACTTCGCCTCGAGCTTGCCCTGGAGCGGCTCGAGATCGGGCGACGACGCCATGACGTGGAGCCGGTCGAAACGGGTGTGGTGGACATAGCCCCGGGCCTCGTCGCGAAACAGCTTGAAGCCGAGGGTCGCCTCGAACAGCTCGGCGAGGTTCGGCGAGAGCCCGTCGGCGTCCGACCCGAGCAGGTAGTGGGTCGCATTGGCCTGCGGGTCGAGATCGACGACCAGGGTCTTGCGGCCGGCCCGGGCGTTGACCGCCGCGAGGTTGCAGACGATGGTCGACTTGCCCACGCCACCCTTCTGGTTGAAGACCACCCAGCGCATCGACGCCTCCGGCGGCCGCAGCATAGCATCGCGTGACCTCACCGCCCGGCGCCCGGGTGTGATGGAATTGGGCGATGACCGGGGAGCTGCGTGGTTTTCGGCTCAGCAGCGCCCGCCGCCGGCCGCCGCCGGGCAGCGGGGCACTGCCCCTCGCCGTGACCCTGGTGGTGCTCGCGATGGTTCTCGTCGTCGTGCTCGCCGTGCGCGACGAGGCGCCGGTCCCGATCGCCGAACCCACGCCGAGCCCCACCGCAGCGGCGGCGATCAGCTCGTCGCCGACCCCGTCGCCGACCCCGGGACCGGCGCGGGAGCAGTCCTCCTGGGTCAATGCCGCGGTGGTGCTGCCGCCGGCTCCGTCACCGACCTTCCCGGTCGTCGCCCCGGCGCCGACCAGGGCCCCGCGACCGACGCCATCGGTCGCCGAGTGCGCCGCGATCAGCTGGTCGGCGCTCCAGGTCTTCACGCCGTCGGCCCAGGTCAAGGTCGACATCCGGGTCGCCAACCGGTGCCCCTTCGACCTCGATGCGGGAAACCTGCTCGTCGAGATCACCGGTTGGCGCGATGGCGGGCGGGTGCAGAGCGTCCGCGGGGCGCCCTTCGAGACGATCCGGAGGGGCCGCGGCGGCGAGCTCTCGATCGGCCTGCCCGGCTCGATCGACTGGTACGACCGCATCGACGTGGTGGTGATGGACTGAGGCGGCGGCGTACTCACCGCGCGGACGCGAAGAGAGCCAGGCCATCGCCGAGCCATCGCACCATCGCATGTAACGCAAAGATAGCGAAGGAAGCAATGCCTTTCCTGTGTTGGCTGCGATGGACTCTGCGCCTCTGCGTTACATGCGATGCTGCGATGGCTGCGACGGCTTCGTCCTGCGACGGATGCGATGGCTCCGCTCTTTCGCGCCTTTGCGTCTGAATTGCGATGGCTGCGATGGACTCTGCGCCTCTGCGCCTCTGCGTTACATGCGATGCTGCGATGGCTGCGACGGCCGATCGGCGCGTCCGACGCGCCGCCACGATTCGTCCGACGAATCGTCACGGGTACGGGTTGCGGTGGGGTTGATACGATGCCGGTGACGGAGGCGACATGTCAGACCACACCCTGGAGGCCGAGGAGCTGCTGCAGCTCATCGAGCGGGTCTTCCGGCCGGGGCCGGACGACTGCACGCTCGCGGTCCTCGTCGACCTGCCCGACGACGCCCTGCCCGACAACGACGACTGGGCGGCCCGTCGCTCGATCGCCGCCGGCTGGGTCCGCGAGCTCCGCTCGACCGCCACCGACCACGGCCTGGCGGTCGACCTCGTCGCCTACCGCAACGTCCGCGCGAACAACGCCGACCTCCCGGCCGAGGCCTGGCTGTGCGACCCGGACGCGCTTCCCGGGTCCGCCGACCAGCCCGACCCGGCCGCCGCCGTCCCCTTCTCGACCATCCTCGACGGCCATCGACTTCTGCTCGCGCCGACCGAGCTCTCGACGACCGCGCCGCTCAAGGTGCTGTCGCCGCGCCACGGCTGCCGCGCCGCGACGATGCCGGGCTTCTCGCCGGCGATGCTCCCGGCGCTGCGGGTCGACTACACCGAGGTCAACCGACGCGTCGGGATCCTCAAGGGGCTGCTCGACCGCGCCGCCACCGCCGAGCTCGACTTCGTCGTCGACGGCGCCGAGACCCACCGGCTCGTCCTCGACCTGCGGCACCGCACCGCCCACGCCTCGGGTGGGCTGCTCCCCCACCCGGGGATGGCGGGCAACCTGCCCTCGGGCGAGGCCTACATCGTCCCCTACGAGGGCGAGCTCGTCGGGGACCCGTCGGGGTCGCACGGCGTCCTTCCGGTCGAGCTCGAGGGCGAGGTCGCGCTCTTCGAGATCTCCGGTAACGTCGCGGTCCGGGTCCTCTCCACCGGTCCTCGCTCGGCTCGGGAGGCCGCGCTGCTGGCGGCCGAGCCGGCCCGGGGCAACGTCGCCGAGCTCGGGCTCGGGGTCCTCGCCGGCTTCGGGCTGGCCCCGATCGGCGAGGTGCTGCTCGACGAGAAGCTCGGGCTGCACGTCGCCTTCGGCCGGAGCGAGCACTTCGGAGGGCAGGTCGGGCCGGCCCGCTTCTCCCGCCCGGACGCCGTCGTCCACCAGGACCACGTCTACCTCGAGGAGCTCCAGCCGAGGGTCCGGGCGGTGGCCGTCGACCTGATCGACGGTCGAGACGAGCGGCTCGCCCTGATGCGCGACGGGGACTACGTCGTCAGGTTCTGAGGATCTGCCGGACCGAGCGCCGGATAGCGCTCACGGTCCAGGGTGGTAGGTCGCCCGGGTCAGCCGATGATCGCCCCGACGACGAGGACGACGATGAACACCGTCGCCACCGCCACCGGGAAGAGCACGTCGGACCCCTTCGGCGTTGTCTCAGCGTCGCGCACCGGATGCCCCCCGCGGGCCAGCCGCGGCTCGCGCCGCACGGCCCCGTCTCGATCGGACACCATCACAACGTCGCGGGCGGGCGGCGGTGGAGCCGGATCGAGGAATTCCCGTGGCGAAATGTGGCGAGATTGTGGCAGACGCCCGATCAGCGGCCGCGCGGCAGGGCCAGCACGAGGCCGAGGACGAGGAGCAGGAGGGCCACCGTCCAGGGCCCCTTGAAGGCAAGCAGGATCGACCCCGCGACCAGACAGAAGCCGCCGAGGACGGTCGCCCGGAGGCCCGAGATCGGCTGCGGCGGCTGCCTTCGCGAGCGCTCCTCGAGGACGCTCAGCCCCTCCGAGACGAGGAGCGGCATCTTGAACAGGGCGTCGACGATGTCGGGCGCCGCGCGGACGCCTTCGCGGAGCAGCCGGACCGGGGAGAACTCGAGCCGGAAGATCCGGCCGACGTGGCGCTGGGACACCTCGGCGACGTTGAAGCCCGGGTCGAGCAGATAGCCGACCCCCTCGTAGGTGATCAGCGCCTTGACCATGAGCACCATCTCGACCGGGAAGTAGAGCTGGTAGCGCGCACCGAGCTGGACGCACTCGAGGATCAGCATGGCGAGCGAGAACTCGGTGAGGGTCGAGGCCCGGCGCCAGCGCCGGGCGACCTCCTTGACGGCGGCCCGGAAGCCGAGCACGTCCGAGCGCGGCCCGGTCTGCGAGACCGCCGCGAGGTAGCGTGAGGCTCGCTCGAAGTCCTCCATGACCAGCGAGTAGAAGAGGTGGAGCAGGTTGTGACGGAGCTCCGGGTCGAAGTGACCGACCATGCCGAGGTCGATGAAGCCGACCTTGGGCCCGGGCAGGGCGAGCAGGTTGGCCGGGTGGAGGTCGGCGTGGAAGAAGCCGTCCTGGTAGAGCATCCGGATGATCGCCGCGGCGCCGAGGTCGATCATCCGCTGGCGCTCGGCGAGCGGCAGCTCGAGGACCGCCGGGTCGTCGGGCCGGACGCCGTCGAGGAAGTCCATGCACAGGACGTTGGTCCCGGAGAGCTCGCGACGGATCCCGGGGAAGACGACATCGGGCATGTCGGCGAAGTTTGCGGCGAAGGCCTCGGCGTTCTCCGCCTCGAGGCGCATCTCGACCTCGCGGACGGTGTAGTCGCAGAACTCGTCGATGACCCGTTTCGGCTGGTAGCGCGGGATGATCAGCTGGAGGAACCGCCCGCTGGTGCGGAGCAGCGCCGCATCCCGGTAGATGAGCTCGCGGATCCCGGGCTTGACGACCTTGAGGATGACGTCCTCGCCGGAATGCAGCCGGGCGCGGTGGCTCTGGGCGATCGACGCCGAGCCGAGGGGGACCTCGTCGACGGACCGGAAGAGCTCGTCGAGGGGGCGCCCGAGATCGCCCTCGACGACCCCACGGATCCGCTCGAACCCGACCGGCGGCAGGTCGGCGAGGAGGTTCCGCAGCTCGTCGGTGATCACGTCGGGCAGCAGGTCCTTGCGCAGGCTGAGGACCTGGCCGAGCTTGACATAGGTCGGCCCGAGGATCTCGAGACGCCGGCGGAACTGCTCGGGGAAGGGCAGCCGTCGGATGTCCCGGTCGAGGAACGGCCGGATGAACAGGGCCGACAGCAGCCGGAGACGGTGGAAAAAACCGGTCTCGCCGCGCCGCTTCGCCGCGTCGACCGACGCGACCCATCCGCCGAACACCAGCGCCGTGACGTGCCGCAGCGTGGTCCGCCCGCGTCGGGCGAGATCGGGGATCGTGATAAAGCCGCGACGGGCTCGCCGCCGGCGGTCGACCCGTTCCGGCTCGGCCTCCTGGCGATCGGTAGCCGGGGCTTCCTCCATCAGCCGGCGCCTGGCCCGCTCAGCGGTTCCGCCCGTACTTTTCGTGCGACGACACCCAGTCGAGGGAGGAGATCGCCGAGGCCAGCGAGATCTCGCCGGCCAGCGCGACCGCGCCGACGATCTCGGCAAGCTTGCGCACCTTCCCCTTGCCCCAGCAGCCGAGCATCTCGAGGCACTCGCGCTGGGTCGGCAGCCCGACGCCGCCGCCGTAGGTGGCGACGATGAGCGACGGGATGGTCAACGAGATATAAAGGTCCTCGGCCGGAGTCAGCTCGGTGTAGATGATGCCCGAGCACGACTCGGCGACGTTGGCGACATCCTGGCCGGTGGCGATGAACATCGCGGTGATGCCGTTCGGCGAGTGGGCGCCGTTGTTGTTCGCGCCCGAGATGAAGGCGCCGACGTTGGAGACCTGGGCGTGGTAGTGGAGGCTGCGCGGCTCGACCCGCATGTGCTGGACGAGGATGTCCTTCGGGATCACCGCCTCGGCGGTCACCCGCTTGCCGCGGGTCCGCATGATGTTGATCTGCGAGTGCTTCTTGTCGGTGGCGAGGTTCGACTCGAGGTAGAACGAGCGGACGTTGTCGAGGTTGTCGAGCATCCACGAGCAGGCGGCGAAGGTCGCACGACCGACCATGTTCTGACCCGCGGCGTCGCCGGTCGCGTAGTTGAAGCGCAGGTAGGCGAACTTGTTGGCCAGGAAGATGTCGATGTCGAGCAGCTTGGCGACGCTCGAGGTCGCCTCCGCCGCGCGCCGGATCTCGTCGGTGTTTTGTGCGACCCAGTCGCGGAAGTCGCGGGCCTGGCGGGCCGAGTCGAAGACGAAGACCGGCGCCCGCTGCATCCGGTCGTCCGACACCGTGGCGGTGACCCCGCCCGACAGGTTGAGGACCTTCATGCCGCGGTTGTACGACGCCACCAGGGTGCCCTCGGTGGTCGCCAGCGGGACGACGAAGTCGCCCTTCGCGTGCTCGCCCTTGACGGTGATCGGTCCGGCGAGGCCGATCGGCACCTGGGCGACCCCGACGTAGTTCTCGATGTTGCCCTGGGTGAGCCGCGGGTCGAAGCTCTGGGCGAAGAGGTGCTCGGGCTTCGCACCGGCGAACGACGTGATGAAGTCGCGCCGGGCGCGGATGATCTCGTCGGAGTAGTTGTCCTCCTTGTCATAAGGAACCGAGATCCGCTCGTCGCGACCCTCGCGGATCGCGTCCTTGACCTGGAATGACAGCCGGCCGAACGGAGTGGTCTCGAAGTCGATGTCGATGGTGTGCTTGCCCACCTCGAGGGCGGCGCCGCGCCAGCTGACGGTCATCAGCTTGGCGAGGGGGAATGTCACCGGCGTCTCAGGCGTGATCGCCTCCGGCGCGACCTCGCCGTCCGCGCCGAGCTCGAAGCGCACCGCCCCGAGGGGCAGCGCCGCTCCGTCGATCTTGATCGCGCGGACCCGGGTCACCACCGCGTCGCTCAGACGGTTCTTGAGACCGAACCTCGCGCCGCCGGCGTGGTTCTCCAGGCTCCCGAAGGTGTAGAGCTGCTTGAGAATCAGGGACGGGATCTTCACGGCGGGACCTCCGGCTGTCGGCGCTGGCGAGCCGGCCGATTGTAGCACCGGCCCCGTCGAGCCGACATGCCGCACGGCGGCGTGGCGACGCCCGGCGGTCAGCGGGCGCCGAGCTTCGCCGCGAGCGCCGCCAGCGGCCCCTGGACCTCGGGTCTGAACCACTCGGCGACCAGGCTCTCGACATCCGCCGACCGCGACCGCTCGACGATCGCGACGAGATCGGCCCGCACCGTCCGGCGGGTGCCGCGCAGCGCGTGAGCGGGCAGCTCGGCGAGCGCCGCGCACCACTCGACCGCCTCCTCGACGACCCGTTCGACCGGCGTCACCCGGTCGACGAGACCGATCGCCAGGGCCTCGGCCGGCGACATCAGGCTGCCGGTCTGGCACAGCCGCTCGGCCTGGCGCCGGCCGACCACGCGGGTCAGCGCGTCGGCGACCACCGCCGGCATCGGGATGCCGATCCGCACCTCGTTGAAGCCGACGACGTACGGGCCCTCCGCCATCACCCGCCAGTCGCAGAACAGCGACAGCACCGCACCGCCGGCCGGGCTGTGACCGGTGATCGCCGCGGCGACCGGAAGCTCGGAGGCGGCGAGGGCGGCCATCGCACCGAAGAAGGTCTCGAGGGCCCGCTTCAGCCCGGCGCGGTCCAGCCCGAGCAGCAGGGGCACGTCGAGACCGCCGGTGAACATGCCCTCGGCGCCGGAGAGCACGAGGGCCGCGGCGCCCTCGGCCGGGGCCGCCGCGACCCGGGCGCCGATCTCGGCCAGCAGCTCCGGGCTGAGCGCGTTGGCCGGCGGACGGGCGAGCCTCAGCTCGCGGACCCTGCCGTGCTCGATGACCTCGATCATGCCGTTCCTCCCGGCGGGCGGTCGGCCGGACTGTAGCACGCCGGAGATCGGTGTCCTCGCCAGAGGGCAGGTCGGGCGGAATGAGGAATGATGAATGATGAATGGTGAATGATGAGTGATCAGAGCAGAACGGTGGATGCTGATTCGACCTCGAGGTTGGGAGGGATGGCATCGAAGTTGCTCTGTCCGTCGTCGAATCGAGAAGGAGGTCGCCATGCTCCGCTCCGTCGTCCGCACCGCCGCTATTTCCGCCGCGGCCCTGCTCCTCGTCGCCGCCGACGCCGACGCCCAGTGGGCCCGCTTCTCCGAGCCGATGAACCAGGTCCGCTTCCGGCTCGGCATCTTCGAGCCCTCGGGCGATTCCGACGGCTGGGACCGGGTCTTCGAGGGCTTCACCGGCGAGCCGTCCGACCTCCAGGACCTGGTCTGGGGGGCCGACTACCTGCTGCGGACGAGCCGTCACACCGGGCTTCTGCTCGGCTTCAGCTTCATGCAGGGGGCGACCACCAGCGGCTACACCGACTGGGTCGCCAGCGACGGCAGCGAGATCCGCCACACCACCGAGCTCGAGCTCGCCGACCTCACCGCGGCCTTTGTCTGGCGGCCCGGGGGCGGCGCCGTCCGGCCCTACCTCGGCGCGGGCGGGGGTCTCGTCTTCTACACCCTGACCGACGAGGGGAATTTCATCGATTTCGGCTCGCCGGATCTGCCCGTCGTCTGGGCCTGGTACGGCGCCGAGGGCGACACCTTCGAGCTCTTCGCCCTGGCCGGGGTCGACATCCCGATCGGCTCGTTCTGGAGCTTCTTCGTCGAGGGCCGCTACCGGTGGGCGTCGGACACCCTCGGCGACGACTACTCCGGCTTTGGCGAGCTCGACCTCGGCGGCTGGGAGATCAGCGGCGGCTTCGGGTTCGACTTCTGACCGCCGACCACCGGCCCGGCCGCGTGGTACGATGGGATCGAATGATCCGAGTCAACCCGGTCATCACCGAGCCCGCCCGCCGCCGCGGGCGGGAGACAACCCCACCGAGGAGGCAGTGCATGACGTCGAAGCAGGAGCAGGTCGAGCAGGCAACCCCGAGCCTCGAGAAGCTCAAGGCCGACCACCGGCGGCACGAGCAGCGCCTCGAGGAGCTCAAGCAGAAGTCGTGGCTCACTCCCGACGAGGAGATCGAGGAGAAACGGCTCAAAAAGCTCAAGTTGCAGCTCAAGGACCAGATGGCAGCCCTGCGCCGTTCGGCCTCCTGACTCGTACCCGATGATCGCTCCCGAAGGCTGGATCTTCGTCTGGATCCCGCTCGCTGCGGGCGGTGCCGCGCTGCTCGCCGGATGGGCGTGGCTGGCCTGGCCCCTGGTCGCGCTCGGGCTGTTTGCGCTGTTCTTCTTCCGCGACCCGGCGCGCCGCTGCGACGGCGCCCCGGAGATCGCATGCTCTCCGGCGGACGGCCGGGTCATCGTGATCGGGGCGGCCCCGGACGAGCTCGCCGCCCGCGCCCTGCCCCAGCAGGTCAGCATCTTCATGTCGGTCTTCGACGTCCACGTCAACCGCGCTCCGGTCGCCGGCACCCTCGTCGATTACCGCTACAACCAGGGCCGCAAGATCTCGGCCTTCAAGGAGAAGGCCTCGCTCGACAACGAGCAGAACCTGTCGGTCTGGGAGGGTCCGCTCGGCCGGGTCGCGCTCAAGCAGATCGCCGGCCTGATCGCCCGCCGGATCGTCTTCGACCACCGCCCCGGCGACTCGGTGGCCCGCGGCGACCGGATCGGGCTGATCCGTTACGGATCGCGGGTCGACGTCTTCCTGCCGGCCGACGCCCGGATCCTCGTCCGGGTCGGCGACCGGGTGCGGGCCGGAGAGTCGGCCCTCGCCCGGCTCGGGGAGAGGGTATCCGGGTGAGACGCCCGTTCATCCGCCGTCGGCGCGAGGGGGCCCGGCTGCGCCGCGGCATCTACATCATCCCGTCGCTGTTCACCGTCGCCAACATGTTCTGCGGCTTCTTCTCGGTGATCGAGTCGAGCCGCGGCCACTTCGAGCCCGGCCAGGGTCACTTCGAGCGCGCCGCGCTGCTCATCCTCATCGCGATCGTCGCCGACATCCTCGACGGGAGGATCGCCCGGATGACCGGCGCGACGACCGCCTTCGGCGAGGCCTACGACTCGCTCGCCGACGCAATCTCCTTCGGGATCGCGCCGTCGGTGCTCGCCTACCAGTGGGGGCTCTGGCAGGTGCCGCGGATCGGCGTCGCGGTCGCCTTCCTCTACCTCGTCGCGGTCGCCATCCGCCTCGCCAGGTTCAACACCACCGTCCACGAATCGAGCGACTTCTCCGGCCTGCCGAGCCCGGCAGGCGCCGGCTCGACGGCGATGATGGTGCTGCTCTCGCCGACCCCGGTCAGGCACCCGACCTTCATCCCGGTGGTGGTCGTGGTGATCCTCTGCCTCGCCCTGCTCATGGTCTCCAGCCTCCCCTACCGCTCGGGCAAGACCGTCGACCTGCGGCGGCAGTGGCCGGCGCCGACCCTCTTCCTCATCGCGGTCGTGTTCTCGCTCGTCACCCTCGACCCCCGATTGCTAGCGGTGCTCGCGGGGCTGTACGTCCTCTCGGCGCCGGTCAAGGTCCTGGTGCGACGGCTTCGGGGCACGGGCGGGCGATCCGCCGGCGCCCCCGGGGAGGACTGATGACCACCAGGATCGTGATCGTCGACCCGTTGACCCTGATCGGACGCGAGCTCGCACGGTGCATCGAGGCCAGCCCCGACCTCACCCTCGATATCGACTACCGACACACCGCGGACGACGACGAGCACCAGATCGCCGAGCTCGGCGCCATGCCGGCCCTCGTGCCGCCCCTCGAGGAGGACGACGAGCTCGACGGCGCGAGCCTGATGGTCGTCGCCAGCGACCAGGCGACGGCGCGGACCCGCCTGATCGAGGGCCTGGTCTCGCGCCGACCCGAGATCACTCTGGTCGATGTCGGTCGCTTGCCCGAGCTCGCCGATTTGACGACGCCGGCAACCGGCGCCACCGCCCGGGCGAGCGACCGCCGCCACCTCCGGGTCGCCCACCCGGCGCTCGTCGCCGCCGCCGAGGTGGTCGCGGCGCTCGGCCCGCTCGACCCGGTTCGCGGTTCGGTCGCCGCGGTCGATCCGGTGTCGTCCTTCGGGCGCGAGGCCCTCGAGACCCTGGTCCACCAGGCCGGCCGCCGGATGCAGGGGGGCGAACCCGACCACGCCATCGGCGGCCACGTGCTCGCCTTCAACCAAATCGCGGTCGACGCGGAGATCCTGTCCGAGGAGGCGGCGCAGCTGCTCCCGGAGCTTCCGATCGCGGTCACCCGCACGCTCACCGGGTGCTTCCACGGTCACCTCGCCCACCTCTCGATCGAGCTCGCCGGACCGGTCGACGACTTCGAGGTGAGCGAGGTTCTGGCGGACCACCCCCGACTGGTGATCGTCGACCCGCCGGCCGGGCTCGAGCTGGTCATCGACCGCGACGAGGTGCTTGTCACCCGCCCCCGGTCCGCCCCCGATCGCCGGGTCGTCGCCATGACCTGCATCGTCGACGGGCTCCGCGTCGGCGGCGCCCTGACCGCGGTGGAGATCCTCAGGAACCTCACGGTCCACTGAGACCGAGGGAGGGGACCCACGTCGGCCGGCGTCTGCGCTAGAATGGCCGTCCACACTGCGCGAGGAGGTCCCGATGAGCAGTCAGTTGCATGACCTGGAGCCGAGGCACCTGTGGCGGCACTTCGACGGGATCCGGCGGATCCCGCGCCCGTCCAAGCACGAGCAGAGGATCAGCGAGCACGTCGAAGGGTGGGCGGCCGAGAGGGGCTTCGAGGTCAGGAAGGACGCGGCCGGTTCGATGGTCATCAGGGTTCCGGCGACCCCGGGTCACGAGGCCGCCGAGACGGTGGTCCTCCAGGGCCATCTCGACATGGTGTGCGAGAAGAACGCCGACGTCGAGCACGACTTCATGACCCAGGGGATCGAGGTCGAGGTGGTCGGCGACTGGGTGAAGGCCCGGGGGACCACCCTCGGCGCCGACAACGGGATCGGCCTCGCAGCAGCGATGGCCCTCGCCGATGACCCGGACGTGGTGCACGGGCCGCTCGAGATCCTCGCCACCGTCGACGAGGAGACCGGGCTGACCGGCGCCAAGCAGCTCGACCCGTCGCTGGTTTCGGGCAAAATCCTGCTCAACCTCGACACCGAGGAGGACGGCGCGGTCTACATCGGCTGCGCCGGCGGCGCCGACTGCGACGCCTTCCTCCCCGCCTCGCGCCGGCGCGCCCTCCTCGGGTCGGTGCCGGTCAAGCTGGCGGTTCGCGGTCTGCGCGGCGGCCACTCCGGGCTCAACATCATCGAGAACCGGGCCAACGCCATCAAGCTCGCCACCCGGGTGCTCCAGGAGGCGCTCTACGCCAATGTCGACCTCGACCTCGTGACGATCGACGGCGGGTCGAAGCACAACGCCATCCCGCGCGAGTGCTTCGCCCTGTGCCGGGTCGACAAGGGCCTCGTCGACCGCTTCCGTGAGATCGTCAGAAGCTGCGTCGCCGACTTCCGCGAGGAGTTCGGCGCGACCGACCCCGATCTCGAGGTCTCGGTCGAGGAGGTCGACGACGACGAGGCGACCCGGCAGGTCCTCAACGTCCACGCCCGTGACACCATCCTCCGTCTGCTCGACGCCCTGCCCCACGGGGTGCTGTCGATGTCGCGCGACGTGCCGGGTCTGGTCGAGACGTCGTCCAACCTCGCCGTCGTCGAGACCCGCGAGAACGGGCTGCGCTTCGTCACCTCGCAGCGGTCGTCGGTCATGCCGGCCCTCTTCGCCGCCCGGCGATCGGTGACCTCGTGCTTCCGCCAGGCCGGCGCCGCGGTCAGCTACGAGGAGCCGTACCCGGGCTGGAAGCCCAACCCCGCCTCGCCGATCCTCGCCCGCACGGTCGCGGTCTATGAACGGCTGTTCGGCGCCAAGCCCGAGATCAAGGCGATCCACGCCGGGTTGGAGTGCGGGCTGCTTCTCGAGAAGGTGCCCGGGATGGACGCGGTCTCGATCGGGCCGCAGATCGAGAACGCCCACTCCCCCGACGAGAAGGTCCAGATCTCGTCGACCGCAAAGTTCTACCGCCACGTCGGCGCGCTGCTGGCGGACCTCGCGTAGTCACGACGCTGCAGATCGCTCGGCCCCGGGCACCCGCCCGGGGCCTTCGTCGTTCCAGCTCTTCTCGTCGACCTCGGCTCGCCGCGAACCGAGGTCGCCAAGAAGAAATCGACGACTGACTCACTGTCCCCCGCCCCGACGCGCGACAATGGGTTTGATGACGTCGAGAAGCGCCGCTTCGCCACCGGCTCGAACGACGGTGATGCTGGGAGTCGCCACCGTCGTGTCCCAGGCCCTGCTGCTCCGCGAGGCGATGGCGGCGATGGGCGGCTCCGAGACCTCCTGGGGTCTCGTCATGGCGCTCTGGCTCGCCGGGATGGGGCTCGGTGCGCGGACCGGCGCCCGGGTCGGAACCGCCGCCCTGGCCGACCGGCTCCCGTCGCTCGTCCTCGTGCTGTGCGGCGGCGGCGTCGTGCTCCTGCGCGCCGCCCCGGCCCTCGCCGGCGCCGCCCCCGGCGAGATCCTGACGACCTGGCCCACGGTCGGGCTGTGGACCCTCGCCGTCGTCCCGGCCGCCTTCGCCGGGGGTCTCGCCTTTCCGATCCTCGCCGCCGCCATCGGCCGCGACGGTGCGGGGCGCGCCTATGCGCTCGAGGCGGTCGGCGCGCTCGCCGGCGGCGTCGTGCTCAGCGCCCTCCTCGCCCCCCTCGGTACGGCGGCGGCGCTGCTCGTCGCCCTCGGCGCGGTCGGCGGAGTCGCCGCCTGGCATCGCCACCCGGCCCTCGCGGTCGCCCTCGCCCTGGCCTGCGCGGCCGGCGCGATCCCGGCCTCGGAAGCCCTCGCCGAGGCCGGGTGGCGCTGGTCCGGCCGCCCCGGCGCCCTCGCCGGCCACGCCGACACCCGTCATCAGCGGCTCGAGCTCGCCGCCGGCCCGCCGGCCAGCCTGTGGGCCGACGGCCGGCTGGCCGCCCACTACCCGGAGCCCTACACCACCCTGCCCCGGGCCCACTTGACGATGCTCCTCCACCCCCAACCACGCCGCGTGCTCGCCATCGGCTGCACCGCCGACGGCAGCCTCGGAGCGCTCCTCCGCCACCCGGTGAGCGAGCTGATCCTGGTCGAGGAGGATCCCGCGCTCGTCCCGCTGCTGCGAGGGTGGTACGACGACGACTTCCGCCGCGCCCTCGCCGACCCGCGAGCCGTCATCCGCACCACCGACCCCCTGCGGGCGGTCGCCGCCGCCCGCGATCTCGATCTCGTCATCCTCGCGGACGGCGACCCGACGACCCTGCGCGGCAACCGCACCCGGACCGTCGAGTTCCTCCGCGCCTGCCGGCGGGCGCTGCGGCCCGACGGGCGGCTCGTCCTCCGGGTCGGGGTCGGCGACACCTACCTCGGCGGGGTCGCCGGCGAGCTGCTCGCGGTCATCTCGAGCACCGTTCGCGCGGTCTTCCCACGGGTCGAGGCCCTGCCCGGCGAGCCGATCCTGCTCGTCGCCGGTAACGCCGGACCGGCGCTCGTTCCCGATGTCGGGACCCTCGTCGAACGGCGGCTCGACCGGCCCGAGATCGGCGAGGAGCTCCACCCCGTCGTGCTGTCGCTGCTCGTCGACGAGAGCCGCCGACCGGAGCTCGCCGACTTCGTCGCCGGCGCCGACCGCCCGCCCAACACCCTCCGGCGCCCGACCGCCGCCGCCCTCGGCGCGCGCCTTCTCGAGCACCGATCGGAGGCCGGACGCACCGGGCTCGCCGCCCGGCTCGAGGGACGGTGGCGACCGGCGCTCGGCTGGCTCCTCGGCGGCGCGGTCGCCGCACTCGGGGTCGTCGCCCTCGGAGGAGGCGCGACCTCCCGCGCGGTCGCCGCCGCCGCCGTGGTCGGGCTGACCTCGATGGGCTGGTGGCTGCTGCTCCTCGCCACCTGGCAGATGACCCGCGGCTCGGTCTTCGCCGAGGTCGGGGCGCTCACCGCCGCCTTCATGGCCGGGGTCGCGGCCGGCGGCTGGCTCGGGCTGCGAGCCGGCATCCCGGGGCGGGCGCTCCCCGCGATCCTCGCGGGGGGAGCCGGGCTGTCGCTCGCCGTCGCGTCGGGGCTCGCGGTTGCCCTGCCGGCGGTCCTCGTCCCCCTCCTGCTGGTTGCCGGCGGGTGCCTGACCGGCGCCGCCTTCCCCGGTCTCGCCGAGCTCGCCGGCGGCGACCGTCGAGGGGTGGCCGCCGCCTTCGCCGCCGACGAGATCGGCGCCGGGCTCGCGGCCCTGCTCGTCGGAACGGTGGCGTTGCCCGAGGTCGGCCTCGGCGCCACCGGCTGCGCGCTCGCAGGGCTCGGCCTTGCGGCGGTTCCCGCGGTGCTCAGGCGGTGACCGGGTCGTCGTGGAGCGACTCCCGGCCCCGGTCCGACCGGGCGCCGTGACCACGATGAGGGTGTGCCACGGCGCAACCACACCACGACGTCGTCGATCGATCGGAGGGAGATGGGCGTCAGAGCGCGAGAACGGCCAGGATCGCGAGCCAGACCACGCCGAGGAAGTGCCAGTAGATCGCGACCGAGGTGACGCCCTCGTGGTCGGTCGAGGTGTAGCGGCCACGACGGGCGCGCAGCGCCGCCCAGACCAGCGGAACCAGCCCGCCCACGGCGTGGAGCAGGTGGAGGAAGCTCAGGACCCAGACCCCGAACAGGTAGAGGCTTCCCTGGGGCAGGGCGGCGGCGCCGGCCAGGGCCGACCACCCCGCGACCTGGGACGCGATGAAGCCGATCGCGAGCCCGCCAGCCGCGCTCAGCAGCCCGGTCAGCGGTACCCGGCGGTCGCGCTCGGCCGCCCGCCCGGCGGCGACCAGCACCGCGCTGAGGGCGGCCAGCACCGCCGTCGAAACCCAGAACGCCCCGGGCAGCGGCGGCGAGCCCGGGGGTGGCCACTCGGGGGCGCGAAGCCGGATGACGACGAAGCCGACCAGGCAGCCCCCGAACAGCATCCCGAGCGAGGCGAGGAAGAGCCACAGCCCGAGCCGGCGGCGCTCGGCGGCCGCGGCTGCGGGGCCCGTCGTCACCGCCTCACTCCACCGGCCAGCCCGGGATCAGGACGTCCTGGTAGTGCTGGGTGTCGATGAGCGCAATCCCGATGAACAGCGCGAGGAAGGCGAAGGCCGAGATGAAGACGAAGGCGTTGAACGGCTTGTCCCAGCGAAGGTGCATGAAGTAGAGCCCGACCAGGATCGCCTTGGTGGTGGCGATGGCGAGACCGATCCAGATGTTGAGGAAGCCGAAGTCGTAGTGGGTCACCGAGACGGTCAGCCAGGTGCCGATCATCAGCGCGATCATGACCCCGACGAGCAGCCGGAGCGAGGCGACGTGAACGCCGTGGGCGGTGTGCTCTGACATGACGCCCCTCCTAGTCGATGAGGTAGAGCAGCAGGAAGAGGTAGATCCAGATGATGTCGACGACGTGCCAGTAGAGCGCCACCATGTCGACCTTGGTGAAGCGTCCTCCGTCGAAATCGCCGCGCCCCAGGCACCTGAGCAGCCACAGCATGGCGGCGATGCCGGCGAGGACGTGGATCCCGTGCAGCCCGGTCATCATGAAGTAGATCGAGAAGAAGACGCGGGCGTTGGCGGGCTCGACCGGCATCGCGTGCGGGTCGGCGGCGACCGCCGGGGCGGCGAGACCGTGCGGGCCTTCGGCGGCCGGGGCGATGGTCGACCGGTCGGGGTCGGCGGGCGCGCCGGCCTCGGGCGCCCCGGTCGTCGAGGACGGAGCCTCGGCCTCGCCGTGCCCGGCGGCTGGCTCGTCGCCGTGCTCGAGGTGGGGATTGTAGCTCCCCGCCCAGAGCAGCCCGTGCTTCCACTTGGCGCTGTACTCGACGTATTTCACACCCATGAAGACGAAGGCGCAGGCCATCGTCGCGATGATCAGCCAGCGCAGCAGCCGGAGCTGGCCGAGCTGGGCCGCCCGCACCGCCCAGGCGATGGTGAACGAGCTGAAGATGAGCACCACGGTGTTGAGCGCGCCCAGCGCGGTGTCGAGGAAGTAGGCGCCGAAGACGAAGACCTCGGGGTGGTTGACCCGGTACACGGTGTAGGCGACGAACAGCCCGCCGAAGAACAGGATCTCGGTCGCGAGGAAGACCCACATGCCGAGCTTGGTCGACTGGCGCTGCTGCTCGGCCGACTCGAAGTGGTGGGCGACCGAGGGGTCGTGGCCGTGCTCGTGGTGGTGCGCGGCCATCACCCGGCCCCTCCGGCGGCGACCAGGATCGATCGCGGGTCCTTGCGCACCCAGCCCCCGACCCCGGGGTCGTAGCGGAGGGCGTCGAGATCGTAGGGGTCGCCGGCGAGCAGCTCGACGTCGAAGTTGCCGGCCGGCGGCGGCGAGGTGGTCTCCCACTCGAGGGTCGCCGAGCCCCAGGGGTTGGCCGGCGCCGGGGCCCCGCGGACCAGGGAGTGGAGCAGGTAGCCGGCCATGATGAAGAAGCCGAGAGCGAGGACGTACGAGCCGACGGTCGAGGCCTGGTGCAGGGTCGTGAACTCCTCGACGTAGTTGTAGTAGCGCCGCGGCATGCCGTGCGAGCCCATGACGAACTGGGTGAAGAAGGTCAGGTTGAAGCCGACGAAGACGAGCAGCGCCGCGAGCTGCGCCCAGCGCTCGGAGTACATCCGGCCGAACATCTTCGGCCACCAGTAGTGGAGACCGCCGAGAAAAGCGATGACCGTGCCGCCGAACATCACGTAGTGGAAGTGGGCGACCACGAAGTAGGTGTCGTGGAGGTGGATGTCGGTCGACAGGGCGCCGAGGAAGAGCCCGGTCAGCCCGCCGATCGCGAACAGGAAGAGGAAGCTCAGCACGTAGAGCATCGGCGCGGCGAGCCGGATCGACCCCTTGTACATGGTCGCCAGCCAGTTGAACACCTTGACCGCCGACGGGATCGCCACCGAGAAGGTCAGCGCGGAGAAGATCATGTTGGTGATCCCCGACTGCCCCGAGGTGAACATGTGGTGGCCCCAGACCAGGAAGCTGAGCAGCGCGATCGCGATCGACGACCAGGCGATGAACCGGTAGCCGAAGATGTGCTTGCCCGAGAACACCGAGACGAGCTCCGAGATGACCCCCATCGCGGGCAGGATCATGATGTAAACCGCGGGGTGCGAGTAGAACCAGAAGAAGTGCTGGAAGAGCACCGGGTCGCCGCCCAGGGTCGGGTCGAAGATCCCGATCCCGAGGGCGCGCTCGGCGACCAGCAGCAGCAGCGTGATCCCGAGGACCGGGGTCGCCAGGACCTGGATGATCGCGGTCGAGTAGAGGCCCCACAGGAAGAGCGGCATCCTGAACCAGGTCATGCCCTCGGGCCGCATCTTGTGGATCGTGACGATGAAGTTCAGGCCGGTGAAGATCGACGAGAAGCCGAGGATGAAGACCCCGAGGGTCATGCTGATGACCGCGGTCCCGGTGGTCGTCGAGTAGGGCGTGTAGAAGGTCCAGCCGGTGTCGACCGCGCCGACGATGATCGAGACCAGCGCGAACACCGCGCCGATCATCCAGAACCAGAAGCTGGTCAGGTTGAGCCGTGGCAGCGCGACGTCCTTGGCCCCGAGCATCAACGGCAGCACGAAGTTGCCGAGCGCCGCCGGGATCCCGGGGATGATGAAGAGGAAGATCATCACCGCGCCGTGGAGGGTGAACATCTTGTTGTAGGCGTCAGCGGTCATGATCGTCTGGCCCGGGGTCAGGAGCTCGGTCCGGACGAGCAGGGCGAAGACCCCGCCGAGGAAGAACGAGGTCGTGATGGCGACCAGGTACATCACGCCGATCCGCTTGTGATCGAGGGTGAAGAGCCACGACAGGACGCCGCGGCCGGTGGTCAGGTAGTTGGACCGATCGGGGCCGGTTGCCATGCTGCTACTCCTCGCTGGACGCTGCGTCGAGGGACTTGAGGTACTCGATGACCGCCAGGATCTCGGGGTCGCTGAGCCGTCCCTGGTAGGTCGGCATCACCGGCTCGAAGCCGGCGACGACCCGCGCCTGGGGCTCGAGGATCGACTGGCGGATGTAGTTCTCGTCGACGACCGTGGTCGAGGAGTCGGTGAAGCTCGCCGGGCGCCCCCACACGCCGAGAAGCGTGGGTCCGGTCTTCGACGAACCGTCGACCGAGTGGCACTGCTGGCAGCCGCGAACCTGGAAGAGCTTCCGCCCGGCGTCGACCGGGGACATCGTGTCGAGGAAGTTCGAGGCCTTCTCGAGCCAGGTCTCGAACTCGCCGACCGGGTGGACGACGACGTGGGCGATCATCCCCGAGTGGCTGGTGCCGCAGTACTCGGCGCAGAACAGGTCGTACTCGCCGGGTCGGGTCGCCTCGAACCAGGCCTTCGAGTAGCGCCCCGGGACGACGTCCATCTTGACCCGGAAGGCGGGGATGTAGAGGCTGTGGATGACGTCCCGCGATCCCATGACGAGCCGGACCGGGCGGTCGACCGGGACGTGGAGGTCGGAGTCGACATAGCCGTTGGGGTAGGTGAAGGTCCAGCTCCACTTCTGCCCCTCGACCAGGATCTCGTAGGCGTTGGCGGGCGGCGTCGACATGTCGAGGAAGCCCTTGAAGCCGAAGACGAAGATCACGATCACGATGACCACCGGGATCGCGGTCCACGTGACCTCGAGCGCCATGTTGTGCGAGGTCGAAGGCTCGGCGCTCTCGCCCTCACGGTGGCGGTACCGGAGCACGAAGATCACCATCAGCACGACGATGAGCAGGAAGAAGAACACCGAGATGGCGAGGATGAAGTTGAACAGCCAGTCGACGCCCTGCGCCACCGTCGACACCTGGGGCGGCATCCAGAACGACGACCCGTCGTCGTCCGGCAGGCCGGCGGCGAGGACGGACAGCATCTGCACGAGTCCGGTGGAGTTCATGTGGTCGCGGTCCCCTTTTCGCCGTTCTTCCGCCGCCGTGCCTCGCGCAGCCACCAACCGCCGAGGGTCAGACCGACGACCAGCGCCGTCGCGCCACCGCCGACCCGCATGATGTTCATCGCGACCGGCGCGTACCGCCGGCTCTCCGGGTCGTAGTGGAAGCAGTAGAGGATGAGCTGGTCGATGGTCGAGCCGATCTCGCCGGCCGAGGCCTCGAGCAGGGCGAGCCGCAGCCGCGACGCCGGGTACTCGATGCCGTACAGGTAGCGCGCGACCCGCCCGTCGGGGGTGGCGACGAAGATCACCGCCGCGTGCGCGTACTCGCCGGTCGAGCGGTCGTAGGTGTAACCGAAGCCGACGGTCTCGGCGAGCCGCCGGATCTCGGTCTCGCGGCCGGTCAGGAAGTGCCAGCCGGCCGCCGCCGACGGCCGTTCGTAGCGCTTGATGTAGTTCTGCTTCTTGTCGGCGGCCAGGGCCGGGGTCTCGAGCGGGTTGATGCTCACCGTCACCAGCTCGAACTCCTGACCGGGGGTCCAGTCGAGCTCGCGCAGCCCGTCGAGCAGCCCGTTGAGCTGGAGCCCGCAGAGCATCGGGCACTTGTAGTAGTTGAGGGTCAGGATGACCGGCTTGACCCCGTCGAAGTAGTCGCCGAGCCGGACCACCGTCCCGGCCTCGTCGCGGAACTCGAGATCGAGCGGCAGCCGGGCGTCGAGGTGCTCCTCGACCCCGACCGCCTCGAGCTCGGGGGGCAGCTGATCGGCGAGCTGGGCGGCGGCCGGCGGCGCGAGCCAGGCGACCGACGCCACCGCCACGGTCAGTCGACCGAGCGTCCGTCTCATTCTCAAGGCTGTGGTCGCTTCCGACATCACGCTCCTCGCATTGACCGCGAAACACCCGCGTCGGCCGGCCCATTTCCTCGGCTCACCCTGCAACGCGGCCCCTCTCGACCAGCAGCCGCGCAGGGGGCGGCCTCCAGTTGAGATCGCGTCTGATACGCGGGGCCAACGGTAGCACACTCCGGCGCCTCCATCGAGGGGCGTTCGCGTGCTACTCTCCTGGTGCGTGATGAGCTTCGGTCTCGATTCGCTCCGCCCGACCGCCGCCGCCGCCCTGGTCGCGGCGATGCTCGCCGCGGGCCCGGCCGCGACCTCGGCCGAGGAGGTCGTGGTCCGGTTGACGGCCTCGGCGGCGACCCTCGCCGACCGCGCCGGGATCTCGTCGGACCTCCGCGGCGACGACGCCGGCCCCGGGTGGTGGGTCCTCACCCCCGATGCAGCGGCGGCCCTCGCCGACGCCGGCATCCCGCACGTCGTCATCGACGAGCCCTACACCCTGACCCTCGGCGAGAGCCGGTTCGACCCGCTCGCCGCATGGCCCGAGATCCCGCCGGACTGGGCCGGTCGCGGCGGTGACGGCAGCCAGCTCCGGCTCGTCCAGGCGGTCGGTCCGATCCGCCCGGAGTGGCCCGGGGAGCTGCGCGCCTCTGGCCTCGAGCCGCTCCAGTACATCCACCCCTTCGCCTACCTCGTCTGGGGCGACGCCGGGGCCCTCGACCGGGCCGCCGCCCTGCCCTGGGTGCGCTGGCGGGGCGACTTCATCCCCGCCTTCCGGGTCCTGCCGAGGTGGCGCGAGCCCGCCACCACCACCGTCGAGGTCGCGGTGCTGGTCGCCCGGGTCGCCGGCCTCGACCGGACCGTCGCCGAGCTCGAGGCGGCGGGCGCGGCGGTCGGAGGCGCCGCCACCCTCGACCCGCGCTGGGCGGTGCTCCGGGCGACGATCCCGGCCGACCGGCTCGCGACCGCGGCGGCGACCCCCGGCGTCGTCACCATCCAGCCGGTCCCCACCGATGGCGGGGCGCGCGGCGAGATGAGCAACCAGGTCTGCGCGGGCAACCTCGGCGGCGGCGGCCTCGCCGTCCCGGGCTATCCAAGCTGGCTCGCCGGCCAGGGCGTCGACGGCAACGGAGTCGTCATGGCCAACGTCGACCAGGGGGTCGACGAGGCCCACCCCGATCTCGCCGGTCAGGTGCTGGCGTGCGTCGGCACGACCTGCGGCGGCGCCGCCGTCTCCAGCCACGGCACCCACACCGCCGGAATCCAGGCGGCGACCGGCGCCTCCGGGGTCGCCTCGCTCGGCTTCCTGCGCGGGCTCGGGGCGGCGCCCGGCGCGCGGCTCGTCGAGCAGCTCTACTCGCCGACCTTCTCGCTCCCCGGCGGCATGCTCCTGCTCATCGAGGAGTCGCAGGCCAACGGCGCGGTGCTGTCGAACAACAGCTGGGGGCCGTCCGGCACGCCGCACGGCTACGACCTCGACACCATGCAGACCGACATCGGCGTCCGCGACGCCGACCCGGCGACCCCGGGCAACCAGGGCCTGACCTACGTGCTGTCGATCATGAACGGCTATGGCGGGACGAGCAGCCAGGGGACGCCGGACGAGGCCAAGAACACGATCACCGTCGGCTCGACCGCGATGCAGGCGCCGGACGGCTCGCAGGTCTCTGACATCGACGATTTGTCCGCCAACACCGCCCACGGACCGGCCCTCGACGGCCGGACCATCCCCCACCTCGTCGCCCCCGGGTGTCGGGTCGACTCGACAACCCCGACCGGCCACGGTCTGAGCTGCGGCACCAGCATGTCGTCGCCCCACGTCAGCGGGGCCGCCGCGCTGCTCGTCGAGCGCTGGCGGACGAGCCGCGGCGTCGACCCGAGCCCGGCGATGCTCAAGGCCGCCCTCACCCTCGCCGCCCGCGACCTCGCCGGCCACCTCGACGCCGACGGCGGGCTCCTCGGCCATCCCTTCGACTCGAAGCAGGGCTGGGGGCGGCTCGACACCGGAGCGGTGCTCGACCCGGTCGCCGAGGGCGACGCCTTCGACGGGCCGGTGCTGCTCACCGCGACCGGCGAGGAGTGGATCACCACGATGGCGGTGGCCGACCCCGGGCAGCCGGTGCGGGTGATGCTGGTCTGGACCGACGCCCCGGGGCACGGCCTCGGCGGGGCGACCCCGGCCTGGTGTAACGACCTCGACCTGGTCGTCGAGGCGGCCGGCCAGGCCTATCCAGGCAACAGCTTCGGCCCGGACGGACGCTCGACCCCCGGCCCGACCGCCGACGGGATGAACAACACCGAGGGCGTCATCCTGCCGCCCGGGATCGCCGACCGGATCACGATCCGGGTCCGGGCGGCCAACCTCGCCGCCGACGGGGTCCCGGGAAACGCCTCGGCGACCGACCAGGACTTCGCGGTGGCAGTCGGCAACGTCATCGCCGGCTCGTGCATCCCCGGTCCCTTCTTCAACGGAGCGCTCACCGTGTCCGACGTCGAGATCCAGGGCGCCCAGGCCTTCGTCCTCGAGTGGCTGCCGGCGACCCCGGCCTGCGGCGGCGCCGTGACCTACCTGGTCAACGACGCCCGGACCGGCAAGCCGGGCGTGCCCGTCGCCACCACCGCGGGCACCGCGTGGACCGTCGTCGGCGCGAGCCCGGGGGAGCAGTACTGCTTCACCGTCGTCTCGGTCGAGGACGGGGCGACCGGCCAGGCCTCGGGCACCGCCTGCGCGACCGGGAGCGCGGCGCGGGTCGCCGGCGATCTCGACTGCGACGGCCTGGTCGCCGCCACCGACCTTTCGGCCTCGGTGGCGATGCTCTTCGGCGCCCCGGAGCCGGCCTGCGCCGGCTACCCGGCCGGCGACGCCGACCTTGACGGCGACGTCGACGCCGCCGACCCGGCCCAGATCATCCGCGCGGCCGACGACCCGCTCTGACCCCTGTCAACCCAGACCCTCGCAGGGCGTCCCACCAGGGCCGCGCGACGGGCCGTTCAACACCCCCCGCTCACACCGCTCCCGGCACGCCGCGCCGCTTCTTCTCCGACCGGGATACACTTGACCGGCCATGGGCGATGACCGACCGACCACCGGCATCGGGCGCCGCGAGCTGCTCGGGCTCTGGGGCCCGGTGGCGCTCGCCGGCGCGGCGCTGACCGCGCTCGGAGCGGGCCTCGGCGGCCGGGCGGGCCGCCACCGGCCGCCGGTCGACGACCGAGTGCCGCGACCGCCGGACTGGCGGACCGACCCCGCCGCGCCCGGGCGGCTGGCGGTCGCCGGTGGCGCCGGGCCGCGCGCCAACCTCGGCCGGGCCCTGGCTGCCCTCGGCGGCATCGAGCTTTTCGTCCGCCCCGGCGACCGGGTCGCGGTCAAGCCCAACTGCGCCTGGGACCGGTCGCCCGAGCAGGCCGCCAATACCGACCCCGAGCTGGTCGGCGAGATCGCCCGCCTGTGCCTCGCGGCCGGCGCCGCGTCGGTGGTCGTCGTCGACAACTCCTGCCACGACCCGGCCCGCGCCTTCGCGCGATCGGGGATCGCCGAGGCGGCCCGGGCCGCCGGCGCCACCGTCGCCCACCAGCGCAGCGCCGGCACCGTGACCCTCGACCTCGGCGGGTCGGTGCTCGGGCCGTGGGAGGTGCTCGCGCCGATCGCCGGGGCCGACCGGGTGATCAACGTGCCGGTCGTCAAGCACCACTCGCTCGGCCGCGCCACCCTCGGGATGAAGAACTGGTTCGGCGCCATCGTCGGCCGCCGGGCGAGCCTCCACCAGCGGATCGACCAGGTCTGCGCCGAGCTCGGCGCCGCCTTCCGGCCGACCCTCACGGTCGTCGACGCCACGCGGGTGCTGACCGGCGGCGGGCCGACCGGCGGCTCCCTCGACCTGGTCCGCCCCGACGACCTGGTCGCCGTCTCGACCGACCCGGTGGCGGCGGACGCCTGGGGGGCGACCCGGCTCGGCCTCTCCCCCGCCGAGCTGCCCTACCTCGCCGTCGCCCAGCGGCTCGGCCTGGGCGCCACCGACTGGCAGTCCGTCGTCGAGATGGTGTAGATGTGCGCTCCTTCGACGCCATGGCGATCATCGCAACCACGAAGACACAAAGACACGAAGGAGGTCACGAAGAAATTCTCTTTGTGTTCGCCTTCGTGTCTTTGTGCCTTGGTGGTTGTGACGAGTCGGATCACGTTTCGAGGGAACGATGACGTTCAAGCCCGGAGCCCGCCACCTCAGGATCGTCGTCCAGGCGGTGTTCCTGATCGCATTCGCCGGGCTGTTCTTCGGGCTGGCGGTGGAGCGGGTGCCGGGCCGGGTCGCCTCGGTGCTCCTCGCCCTCGACCCGCTCACCGCGATCGGAGTGGCGCTCGCCGACTGGACGGTGCCCGCCTGGAGCTGGATCGGGCTCGTCGTGCTCGGCGCGACCGCCGTGCTCGGCCGCTTCTTCTGCGGCTGGATCTGCCCCCTCGGCACGCTCCAGCAGCTGGTCTCGTGGATCGCCGGACCCGAGCGCCGCAAGCTCAACAAGATCAACCGCTACCGGCGGTGGTTCTCGCTCAAGTACGTGGTGCTCACGGTGCTCCTCGCATGGGCCGCCCTCGGCGCCGACCACCTCGGCTGGCTCGACCCGATCCCCCTGCTCCACCGCGCCGTCGCCGGCGGGTTGCGGCCGCTGTGGTTCGGCGGGCTGACCCCGGGCGGCTGGGTCGCGTTCGGCATGCTCGCGGCGATCCTGCTGCTGTCGGCCTGGATGCCGCGCTTCTACTGCCGCGCGGTCTGCCCGCTGGGCGCGCTCCTCGGCGTCGTCGCCCGGCTCGCGCCGCTGCGCATCCGCCGCACCTCGGACCAGGGATGCTCCGGCTGCACCCTCTGCCTGATGGCCTGCCAGGGTGCCGACGAGCCCCTCGGCGACCACCGGGTCAGCGAGTGCCACCTCTGCCTCAACTGCCTGCCGGCGTGCGCCGAGAGCACCCTGACCTATGGCCTGCGCCGTCCCTCCGACCCGGCCCCGGGGCTCGACGTCGGCCGGCGACGCTTCCTGATCGCCGCCGTCGCCACCGCCGCCGTCGCTCCGGTCCTCCGCGCCACCTCGGGGGGCTCCTCGCGCGCCGCCGACGCCATCCGCCCGCCCGGCGCCCTCGACGAGGCGGCCTTCCTCGCCCGCTGCATCACCTGCGGGGCGTGCTCTGCCTCGTGCCCGACCAACGTCATCGTCTCGGATCTCGGCGCGACCGGCGTCGAGGGTCTGTTCACCCCGGTGCTCAAGATGCGCCGCGGCTGGTGCGAGCCCTCGTGCACCCGCTGCGGCGAGGTCTGCCCCACCGGGGCGCTGGCGGCCCTCGCCCCGGAGTCGAAGCAGGCCATCGGCGGCCCCGCCGAGGTCAGGATCGGCACCGCCTTCATCGAGCGCGGGCGCTGCCTGCCGTGGGGCATGGCGACGCCGTGCATCGTCTGCGAGGAGATGTGCCCGACCTCGCCCAAGGCGATCCGGCTCGAGGCGACGACGGTCAAGGACCGGAATGGCCGCGACGTCCCGGTCCAGCAGCCCTTCGTCGACCCCGAGCTGTGCACCGGCTGCGGGCTGTGCGAGAACCGCTGCCCGGTCGGCGAGCGGGCGGCGATCCGGGTCTTCTCGGTCGGCGAAAGCCGCGACCCGGGCAACCGGATGCTGGCGATCTGACGCATCGATCTTCGAATCGCAGCGACACGGCGAGGCACCCCCGCCCTGCCGATCCCGATCCCGAAACAGCTTCCGCCTCTGCCCCCGTCCCGCAGCCGTCGCAACCACGAAGACACCAAGACACGAAGCCATCACGAAGACGGTTCCTTCGTATGTTCGTGCCTTCGTGGTTGCGACGGTGCGACGCTGCGACGGCTCGACGACGCGATGCCTTCGTGTGCGACGCCTTCGTGTCTTCGTGCCTTCGTGGTTGC
>JALOLD010000110.1 GCA_025456145.1 Thermoanaerobaculales bacterium
GGGAAATCAGGAAGGGGGAGACACGTGACGAATCCGAAAGCTCCAGCGTTGATTGTTGCACTTCTCATGGGGACGGCAGCGGCGGCCGCCGACTTGGCGGTGAGCCAGTCCGCAGACCAGACCGGCGCGACCCAGTTCCAGCTCGTCGTGCTCGAGGGCGGGGCGGGATGGGGGGACTTGCTCTCCGGCGAGGTGACGAAGGCCTACCCTCTGCCCGAGAGGACTGCGGTCGAGGCCGGCGGGGTGTCGTCGTGGCGCCGCTATCGCGAGGCGACGACCCCGGAAGGGACGAGCCACACGTTCTACGAGCAACGGTATGCGCCCGGGAAGGCCGGCGCGGCTTTCGAGGACGGAGTCCCGGCTGAGGGCGTCAAGATCAGTGGCGGCTACCTGGCCTACCACGCGACCAACGAGTTCGGCGCTTATCTCGTGGTCGGGACCGTCTTCGACGAGATCGCCGACATCCGGAAGCCGACCATCACGAGCAGGGAGGACGCGGTCTTTGCGGCAGCCGATCGTGCGGGCGAGAACGGTCTGCTGAACGTCGCGTACGAGCTCTACGGGCGCCAGGAGAGGCTCACCGAGCTCCAGGCGAAGACCGAGCTCTGGCTCCACCCCGTCAAGGGAGGTGGGGCATTCGGCTACGCGTGGCACGTGCCCGTGCTCACCGACAGCGGTGGGGCGATCCCGGTGTACCTGGATGCGGAGTCCGGTGAGATCCTCCACGTTTCGGAGTCGCCACGATGGGACAACGCCTGCAACCCGGACAACTTCTCCGGCCAGATGGCCGTCACCGGGACCCCGCAGCGGACCCTCCTGGGGTCGTTCCCTCTCACGGCAACACCGAGCTCGGCCGGAGGAGACCGGTGCGGCAACGCTTTCATGCCGCAGACCGGGGTGATCCCGAGCATCCAGATCCTGCGTGGAACCCTCCAATACCCGACACCGTGTGCAACCGGGCTCAGGTACACCCAGGCATATGCGATCTGCCCTGGGGTAACCGGAAGCCCGGTGTATGACAACGTCGAGGTCTTCAATCCTCTGTATAACGGGCAGTATCAGTGTACCCCGGGGCGTCAAGTAACCGACGCGATGCGCCACGCTCTGACGACCTTCAACGTGTTCTGGTACGTGCTCGGACGCCAGGGGATCGCCGGGTCCGGGGTACCGTTCCGGGTGGTCGTTGACGCGAGATGTACCGCTGGCCACTGGGATGCGAGTTTCGAAAGGACCGGTTCCGCCGACGCACCCGCAGGCAGCGTACGTGTGTGTGGACAGCCGTCCGATCCCCCGGTGAGCCCCACCGCACTGGGTTGCGGTGACTACGACACCCAGATTCGGCATGGCGTAGCCTTGGACATCATAGCCCACGAAATCGGCCACGGCGTTGTCTTCAATACAACAGGGATGGACTATGTGTACAACGGAATAGAAGGGGCGATTCACGAGGGCTTCGCCGACATCTTCGGTCATGGCGTGGAATGGATGCAACCGTCGCCACGACCCGGCGAAGTGCCGGACTGGACGGGTGGCGAGGACTTCGGACTGCCACCCCGCCGTGTGGACGTGGACGAAGGAAACCTGAAGTTTTTCTACTCGGACGAGCAGCATGACGGGTCGCCTCACGCAAGGGGCTCGATGCTCCCGGTTGCCATGAGACTCCTCGGGGCGGGCGGCACAAACCCTGCCTGTCTGCCTGGATCCAACCACAATCAACCCAACCCGAACCATCTTTGTTCGGTATCCGTCGAACCCCTGGATATCGAGACCGCGTTCAGGATCTACTACCGGATGTTGGATGCGTACGTGATTCCGTCCACGACCTGGCTCCACATGCCGGGGTACGCCATCGCGGCCGCCGGGCAGATCGAAGGGTACGTCAACCCACCGCCTGTGATCGGGAGGCCCACCCTCCAGCCGTGGTGCCTCGAGTACTCGGAGTATCGGTACAAAGCATGGCGGTCAATGGCGGCGGTCGAGCTTCCGGGGAGTATTCAGTTCTGTACGTCGTATCCAGACTAAAATGGCACGATGATCATGACCTTGCGAAGGACGTGCGTGTGGCTCGTGGCGGTCGGCGCCGGGCTGCTGCTTGCAGAGCAGCTCGGCGCGGAGCCGCCCTCCTGGGAAGGCCTTCAGAGCGGGCCGATCCTGATGCGGAATCACCTGATCCAGATCGCCGATTACGGCGGCTGGCCGACGCCCTATGTCTCCTCCGACGGGATCTGGCAGCTCGACCCGGACGGCGACCGCCTGACGATCTTGAGGAGGTTCACGGCGACAGGGTTGAACCCCGGGTCCACGGATGTTCTGTTCAGCGGCGACCAGGGCTTTTTGACGGTCATGGGGGACCGGGTCCTCTTCCAGGCCAATCCGTACGACTTCCACTTCGACGCCCTGAGCTGGAGAATGGTCAACCGCGTTCCGGTGGCGAACGGGGAGCCGACCGGCTGGGCCCTGCAGGGCCCGTACCTCGACGAGACGACGGTAGCCGGCACCGGTCTCGAGCCGGGCCTGTACGGGATCGCGCGGTGCATTTACTCGATCGTGTTTAACACGTATTGGTCGGGCTCATTGCCGTGCTCGGAGATCACGGTGCCTGGGATGGTGTGGCCGACGGTGGCCACCGAAGAGCGGGTCCTCCTCCACGACCCCGACTCACCAGGACTTATCGACCGGGCGAACCCCCTGTTTTCGTTTCCCGACACCTCGTGGGACGGCGACCGGGTGCTGCTGAGCTTCGACCCGGGCCGGCAGGGCTTTTGGCGGGGCACCGAGCTTCACGCCCAGCTCTACCCGGTGATCGACGGGCAGCTCTTCTCGCCGCAGCTCGATCTCGATCTCGACGCCCTGCCCTTCGGGCTCGAGCCCGAGAACGGCTACCTCTCGGCCCTCCACTACCACCCGCCGGCCGGGCGCCTCTACGGGGTGCTGCGCCGGCGCCCGTACAGCCTGACCGCTCGATCGAGTCTCCTCTTCAGCCTCGACCCGGCGAGCGGCGACGCGGCGGAGATCGCCGGGCTCTATGACGAGCGCTACCCGCCCTTCACCTTCGCCTCGTTCGGGGCGCACCCGGAAACCTTCGAGCAGATCATCCCGATCGTGGCCGACACCCGCGGGGCGCACGGCGGCCGGTGGCACACCGATCTCTGGCTCTACAACCCTTCGAGCGAGCCGACCACGGTGGCGGCGACCCGGCTGCGGGCGCCCGAGGAGCCCGTCGAGGTTCACCTGCCCGGGTACGGGTCCCTTCGCATCGAGGACGTGCTGCGGGCGCTCGGCGGCGGCGCCGGCGGCGACGGGACGAAGCATGATGCGCTCTTCCTGTCGTCGCAGTACCGGTGGGCCGAGCAGGTGGTCGCGGTGGGCAGGGTGTGGATGCGCGACCCCGACACGGGGGGTACCTACGGTCACGCGGTGCCCTCGGTGCCGGCGCCGTACGGGTACTCGAACCACAGCGTGAACCAGCCGCGAACCAACGACCCAGAGGTTCCAAGGTTCAACGTCGGGGCGAACGCGCTGGCCGCCCACATCGACCTCGACCTGCGCGAGCCCGGCCGCTTCCGCCACAACCTCGGGATCGTCAACCCGAGCGACGAGGAGATCACCATCCAGCTCGCCTGGACCTTCCATGACGCCTATTGGTCCTGGGAGGAGTACGGCCCAGATGTCGAGGGATTTCGACGCAAGACGATCGTCGTCCCGCCGCACGAGCTCGTCGTGACCAACATCGAGGCCCTGTTCCCGGCCGAGGTGGTCGAGGGCTGGGTGCCGCGGATCGCGGTGTTCGGGGTCAAGCCCGCCATCATCTGGACCACCATGGTCGACAACCTGACCGGCGACGCCACCTTCGTGCCCTTCACCAGCTACACCGCAGACAGCGCGGAGCAGAACAGCACGGACAACCTCCGTGCCCTCGAGGAGTACCGCTTCGCCATCCCGGTGGCGGCCGCCAACCACGGCGCCAATGGCTCACGATGGACGACCGATCTCTTCGGATTCGTTCAGGGGCTTGGAGTTTCCACTCCACTCGTCGTGGCCGCCTTTCACCCGAGCGAGCCGGAACGCTGCGCGGACCCGGCATTAGGAGAGGTCAACGCGATCCTCCAGGGCGTCCTCGCCATGCCGCTCCTGCGCTGGCTGCAGACGATCGGGAGGCCTCCTCCGCCGTGGTCGGAGATGGATCCCTACTACGGCACCATCTTCCCCGACGTGGTCCACAGCTTTGCCGAGTGTGCGGACGCCGGCAACGTCAAGGGGGGGCTCGAGATCCTGACCGGTTCGTGGTTCTCGGGCTTCTCGCGGACCTACACGACCCGGCCCGACGGGGGGACCTACGGCGGGATGCTCCCGCTGTACCCGCGCTGGGGCTGGCCGGTCCAGCACTTCGCCGGGCTCCAGGTCGACGACGGCTTCCGGGTCAACGTCGGCTTCTTCAACGGCGACCACGACCACGCCGTCGAGCACCGCGTCACCCTGTACTCCGCGGATGGCCAGGTTGTGGCCGAGCGCACCTTCACGCTCGAGCCGCTGGCCTCGCTGCAGCAGGAGCTCGAGCGGCTCTTCGACGTCGAGGATCTTCCCGCGGGCGCCTACGGCCTCACTGTCCTGCCCCTCGACGATCCCCTCACCGGGGCGCCGGGCCGGTCCTGGGCCTACGTCTCGGTGGTCGACAACCGGACCAACGACCCGACCAACCTCTGGTAGCCCGCCTCTCGGAGCCCTGCGGGCGCCCCAGGCCCGCAGCTCGCCGGCCGGCTGGCGCACCTCCGCGCGGCGACGGCCCCCCTCCCACTCTCTCTCCTTGACCCGGGTGTCCGTCTTCGCACTCGGATCGCGCCTATTGGGGTGAGAGACGCCCCGCGGTCGGTGCGGGGATCGCCGAGTCGATCGACTGACCGAGAGAATCCGCCCCTGATGGCACGCGCCGAGGGCAGCCGTCGCGGGGCGTCGCGCTCGACAAGGGAGGGCTCCTGGCGATGAAGACGATCGGTGGTGTGCTCCTGGCTGTTGCCCTGCTGGCGCCCGCGACCGGCCTCGCCGGCGGGGGTCTCACGGTCACCGTGGGCGAGTCGTCGGTGAGCGCCGACGGCAAGTCGTTGTGGAAGGGGGACACGGTGGTCTTCCTCACCGTGAGCTGGCCGGACCGGCCGTGGATCCCCGGCCTGGTCACCTCGCTGGAGATGGTCGAGGTCACGGAGGGCGGCTCGGCGACCCTGAGCTGGCCCGACGAGGGCGGTGTCCCGCTGCGCACCCTGGTGGTCGCCGCCAACCTTCGGGCCGGCAGCTACGGCCTCGGGTCGCACCCCGGGCTCGACCTCGAGACCGGCGTGTTGCCGGCCGCCTCGCTGCTCGTCAACGAGCAGACGAGCCGGATCGACGCGATCGCGCTGACCGGAAGACGGGTCGAGTACCTG
>JALOLD010000111.1 GCA_025456145.1 Thermoanaerobaculales bacterium
GCCGCGCGCTATCAGCTCATTCACGGGGTCGCCCTGCTCGCGGTCGCGCTGGCGGCGGCCCGCTGGCCCGGCGCCGGCCTCGCCCTCGGCGGCTGGCTGTTGGTCGCCGGGACCGCGGTCTTCGCGGGCAGCCTCTACCTGCTGGCGGCGACCGGTCAGCGCTGGCTCGGGGCGATCACCCCGGTCGGTGGGGTGCTGCTGATCGCCGGATGGGCAGTGCTCGCCTGGCGGGTCGCCCGAGCCCGAGCCGACATCGGGTGACGCAAAGACCCGACGCGCGACGCACGGGTCTGACCGGGGGCCGACCGACGCGAGGCGCCGAGCGCCTGCCACCCGGCCGGCGGGACCGCGGTCGCTGAGACGGGCCCCGCCGGCGGCCGCTGAGATCCGGACTCGCCTGTGATCCAGCTCACCGCGGCTCGCGGCGCCCGGCGGTACCGTGAGTACAGGACGCACCCATGAATCTCCTCCTTCGATCGGGCCCCGCGAGGGGCCCACATTTTCTCCCCCGCTCCCGATCCCCGCGCGGCGCCCCCCACGTCGTCGGGTGAAGCGGACCCCGTTCGCTCCGGGGTCGCGCTATGCTGCGGCCGCGGAAAGACGCCGCCGACGGAGAGAGTGATGCCCGACCAGCCTGACCAATCCGACCAGCCCGGCAGCCCCCGGATCGAGGTCCCCGGCCCGCGACGGGTCTTCGCCAACCGGACCCTCAACCTGCGCGCCATCCAGGCGATCGGCTACGACATGGACTACACCCTGGTCCACTACCGGGTCGACACCTGGGAGGAGCGGGCCTACGCGCGGCTCCAGGCGCTGCTCGCCGGAGACGGCTGGCCGGTCGGCGGTCTCGAGTTCGACGCCGGCTCGGTGATCCGCGGGCTGATCGTCGACGCCGAGCTCGGCAACATCGTCAAGGCCAACCGGTTCGGCTATGTCGTCCGGGCGGCCCACGGCACCCGGATGATGGAGTTCGACGAGCAGCGGTCGGTCTACCTCCACACCCCGGTCGACCTCGCCGACCCGCGCTTCATCTTCGTCAACACCCTGTTCTCCCTGTCCGAGACCTGCCTCTACTCGCAGCTCGTCGATCTCTACGACGACGGCCGGCTGCCCCTTATCAACGGCTACGAGGACCTCTTCCGCAGGGTGCGACGGCGCTTCGACGAGGCCCACGTCGAGGGCACGCTCAAGGCCGAGATCGTGGCCGAGCCCGGACGCTTCATCGAGCTCGACCCCGAGGCACCCCTCGCCCTGCTCGACCAGAAGCGGGCCGGCAAGCGGCTCATGCTGATCTCCAACGCCGAGTGGACCTACGCCCGCGAGATCATGCGCTTCGCCTTCGACCCCTTCCTCGAGCCGCCGGCGACCTGGACCGACCTCTTCGAGCTGGTCATCGTCGGCGCCCGCAAGCCCGACTTCTTCAGCCGGCAGCTGCCGCTGTTCCGAATCGTCGACCCCGAGCTCGGGCTGCTCGCCCCGGCGCCGGGAGCGCTCCCGGGACCCGGCGCCTATCTCGGCGGCGACGCGACCCTCGTCGAGGGCTACCTCGGCCTGTCCGGCTCGCAGATTCTTTATGTCGGCGACCACGTCTTCGCCGACGTCCGGATGTCCAAGGCGAGCCTGCGCTGGCGGACCGCGCTGATCCTGCGCGAGCTCGAGGCCGAGCTCGAGGCGATCGACGCCCTCGCCCCGACCGAGGATGAGCTCGCCCGGCTGATGGCCGCCAAGGAGGGCCTCGAGCGTCGCCAGCGGAGCGCCCGGCTCGAGCTCCAGCGGGAGCGCCAGGCCTATGGCGAGCGGAGCGGGAGCACGCCCGCCCAGATCGAGGCCGAGCTCGAGGAGCTGCGCGCCCGGTCAGAGAGCCTCGACGCGCGCATCGGGCCCCTCGCCCGGGCGAGCGCCGAGGCCTTCAACGAACGCTGGGGCACGCCGCTCCGCGCGGGCTATGACATCAGCCACCTGGCGCGCCAGATCGAGCGCTCCGCCGACATCTACACCTCGCGGGTGTCGAACCTCCTGTACGCCACACCGTTCGCGTACCTGCGTGCCAAACGCGGATCGATGCCCCACGATTGAGGCGAGGAGGTCAGCGCTCGTTGTGCTCGCTGTGAGACGTCAGCGCCCGCTTCGCTCGCCGTGACACGTCGGGTACCAGATGCGAGAGGCTCACCATCTCACATCCGTCCCTCACCCCTCACCCCTCACTCCTCACTCCTCACTCCTCACTCCTCACGTCTCACGTCTCACGTCTCACGTCTCACCCCCGCACAAAAAAGCCCGCGCCGAAGCGCGGGCGGTTGCTCGAGTGAGCGCTCTCTCGCGACTAGAACTCGATCCGGAAGCCGACCTCGTAGCGCCGCGGCTCCCGGTAGCTGAGCGGCTGGCCGATGTCGTCTCCGATGAAGGCCTCGGAGTTGAAGGTCAGGTCGAGCTCGCGGTCGAACACGTTGTAGACCGTCAGCACCACCGTCAGGTCGAGCCCCTTGAGGTTCCAGGTCTTCGAGCCCTGGAGGTCGAGCTGCCAGGTCGACTTGGTCTCGTAGTCGCCACGCTCGGTCAGATTGATGTCCGTCGTCCCGAGGAACGATCCGTCGCCGGTCGTGCAGTAGCTCAGCGCCTCGGCGTAGTCGATCCCGTACTGCTCGAACAGCGGGTCGTTGGGATCGGCGGCGTTGAGGTTGGCGCAGGTCGAGAAGATCGTCTGGTGCCCGGCCGATGAGAAGAAGCCGTCGAAGCCGACCGTCCAGTTGTGCGGGAACAGGTAGTAGCCGTTGACCTTGACCCGGTGCTCGCGGTGGTCGGGAAGATAGCCCTCCTGGTTGTAGAAGTGCACCGGGAAGAAGTCGGCGAGCGCGGTCGCGTAGGTCTCGGCGGCGCCGTTGGAGGTGTTGCCCTTGGACTCGGAGTAGGTGTAGCTGCCGAGCAGGTGGAGCCGGTCGCGGCGGGTCTCGGCCTGGAGGATCACCCCCTCGTACTTCCGGTAGAAGGTCGGCATGTTGGTGATCATGTAGAAGGTGCACTCGCCGGCGGTGGTCCAGGTCGTGTTGTCGTCATAGTCCGGGAACGCACCGTCGCCCCACGCCCAGGTGTTGTTGGCGCAGGTGTCCTCGATCATCTCCTTGGTCTCCTTGTTGACATAGGTCAGCTCGATCGAGGTCTCGCGGGCGACCTGGGTCTCGAAGGCGATGATGTACTCGTCGGCGAAGGGCGCCTCGAGGTGGCCGACGCCGGCCTGGTCGAGGGTCTGGGCGGGCTCGTAGATGTCGGCCTGGCCGAGGTTGTCAAAGAGGACGTACTCGATGCCCTCGGCGTTGGTCCAGTAGATCGGCTCGCCGAAGCTCGCCGGGAAGTCCTCAGGGCTGCAGCGCAGCCCGCGGGTCAGGTTGCAGTAGTACTCCATGATCCCGTAGTCGCGGTAGGTCTGGGTGATGCCCGAGGCGAAGCTCGGGATCGACAGCGCGGTCGGGTCCATGAAACGGCCGCCCGAGGCGCGCAGCACGTACTTCGAGTTGCCCGCGATGTCCCAGGCGACGCCGAGCCGGGGCTGCCAGACGTCCATGTCGGCGATCTGGTCGCCGACGTGGTTGCCGAGGGTGGTGTTGTCCCAGCGGACGCCGGGCTTGACGGTGACGTTGGGGTGCGGCCGCCAGCTGTCCTGGGCGAAGAAGGTGAGAATTTCGCCGTAGGAGTCCTCCCACTCGCGGTTGGTCGCGATGGGCTCCTCGATCGTCACGTAACGATTGAAGTAGCCGTCGCCGTTGAGGTCCTGGAACTGGTAGCTCGACGTCGAGCCGTCGGTGACGTCGCGGATGAAGCCGTCGCCGTTGTAGAAGAAGTTGTAGTTGAACTCCATGTCGGAGTACTCGGCGCCGACCTTGACCTCGTGCGAGCCCAGCGCCTCGTCGACGAAGATCGTCGTGTTGAGGCGGAACTCGTCGCGGAAGCGACGGTTGAGCGACGAGTAGAGGAAGTTGTGGTAGTCGAGGGGATCCTGGCCGGTCTCCTCGATCCGGTGGCCGCTGCGCTCGGTGTTGCCGTTGGCCGCCTCGACGTCGATGTCGTTGGCGAAGACCCCGACCGCGGCGTTGAGCAGCACCGACTCGGAAAGCACCGAGTTGAGCTCGGCCTGCCAGATGTCGGAGCCCTGGAACTGGACGTTGCGGGCCGAATCGGTGACGAACTGGCTCGAGTTGGTCCCGTAGATGTCGGCCGGCGCGCCGGTGTACTTGAGCACCGCGCGGTGGCTGTCGGCGATCTGCCAGGTCAGCTTGCCGATGTAGTTCATGCCGTCCCACTCGCGCGGGAACTGGGCGTCCTGGTCCTGGCGCGAGGTGTCGGTCTTCTCGAGCGAGGTGAAGAACCACAGCCGGTCGCGGACGATCGGGCCGCCGAGGGTGCCCGAGATACTCTGGTAGAGCGAGTCCTGGGCGTCACGGTCGTAGTGGTCGCCGTTCTCGGTCATGTTCTCGTCGCGATAGCGGATGTCGAGCGAGCCCGAGAAGTCGTTGCCGCCCGACTTGGTGACCAGGTTGACGATGCCGCCGGTGGCCTGGCCGAACTCGGCCTCGAAGCCGCCGGTCTGGAAGTTCATCTCCTGGATCGCGTCGTAGTTGAAGTTGGTGCCGAAGGTCCCGGTCACCGGGTCGGTGGTGTTGAGGCCGTCGATGAGGTACGAGTTGTCCCCCGCCGAGCCGCCGAACACGCTGGCGTTGCCGGTCCCGGCCACCCCCGCGGCCTTGCCGATCATATCGAGGTAGTCGCGGTTGGCCGAGCCGACCGCCGCCCTCTGGAGGAAGTTCTGGTCGAAGGTCACCGAGGTGTTGACCTGGGCGACGTCGACCACCGGGACCTGGGCCACGACCTCAATCTCGCCGCCGAACTGCTCAGGGACCAGGTTGAAGATGATCTCGGCGGTCCGGTCGAGGGTCACCTGGACCTGGCCGGTGGCCGATTTGAAGCCGACGAGGGAGGCCTCGACGGTGTAGACCCCGACCGGGAGCAGGTTGAAGACGAAGCGCCCGTTCTCGTCCGCGATGGCGACCTGGGGGCCGCCGATCAGCTTGTCCGAGGAGATCTGGACCGTCACCCCCGGCATCGGCCGGCCGTCGTTGTCGAACACCTCGCCCGCCATCCGGCTGGTCGTCGCGGCGAAGGCCGCTCCGGTCGCCGTCAGAGCCACGAGGCACATCGCCACGATCACTCGTCGAGCCATACTCACCTCCTGATAAGAGCGCCGCTCACGACGGAGCGACCGATAATCCCCATCCGATGTCGCTGGGGCAGCCCGCCTCCGACCTGCCACCACCGTCGCATCATCGAGTTTCCGGTTCCGAATGTCAACCGCGCGTGAACCCCAGGTGAGGCCGGCGCTGAGGCTCCCGTGCCGCGCCT
>JALOLD010000023.1 GCA_025456145.1 Thermoanaerobaculales bacterium
GGCTGTGCCCTGGGTCACCCGTGCCGGAATGGCGGCCGCCGCGGCCGAGGTTGCTCGGGCTACCTGGAGAAACCCATGACCGAGCCGAGCCCGATCTACCCGCCGAAGCCGCACATCGTCGAGGGCGCCCGCATCTCGTCGATGGCCGAGTACCAGCGCCTCTACCGGCTCTCGCTCGACGACCCCGAGACCTTCTGGGCCCGGCAGGCCGAGCGGATCTCGTGGTTTTACCCGTGGAACCAGGTCTTCGACCACGACTACGACCACGTCGATTTCGGCTGGTACCTGGGCGGCCGGCTCAACGCCTGCTACAACTGCGTCGACCGCCACCTCGCCTCGCGCGGCGACCAGGACGCCATCATCTGGGCCAAGGACGCCCCCGGCGAGTACGAGCACATCAGCTACCGGAAGCTCAAGCACGAGGTCAGCCGGGTCGCCAACGTGCTCCGGGCGCACGGCGTCCGCCGCGGCGACCGGGTCTGTCTCTACCTGCCGATGATCCCCGAGCTCGCCTACACCATGCTCGCCTGCGCCCGGATCGGCGCCGTCCACTCGATCGTCTTCGGCGGCTTCTCCTCCGAGGCGATCCGCGACCGCATCCTCGACGCCGGAGCCCGGGTCGTCGTCACCGCCAACGAGGGGCTGCGCGGCGGCCGCCGGCTCCGGCTCAAGGAGACGGTCGACCGCGCGGTCGACGGGCTCGACCAGGTCGAGACCGTGCTCGTCGCGCGGCGCACCGACCGGGACGTCGCGATGAGGCCGGGCCGCGATCACTGGCTCGACGAGGAGTGCCGCAGGCAGCGCTCGACCTGCACCTACGAGTGGATGGGCTCGGAGGACCCGCTCTTCATCCTCTACACCTCGGGCTCGACCGGCAAGCCCAAGGGGGTGCTCCACACCACCGGCGGCTACCTGGTCTACGCCGCGATGACCCACGAGCTGGTCTTCGACCTACGCCCCGGCGACGTCTACTTCTGCGCCGCCGACATCGGCTGGATCACCGGCCACAGCTACATCATCTACGGTCCCCTCGCCAACGGCGCGACGACGGTGATGTTCGAGTCGGTGCCGACCTACCCCACCCCGGACCGCTACTGGCAGGTCGTCGACGACCTCGGGGTCACGGTCTTCTACACCGCGCCGACCGCGCTGCGCGCCATCGTCTGCTCGGGCAACGACTGGGTCACCCGGCACTCGCGGGCCAGCCTGCGGGTGCTCGGCACGGTCGGCGAGCCGATCAACCCCGACACCTGGCGCTGGTACCACGATGTCGTCGGCGACGGCCGCTGCGCGGTCGTCGACACCTGGTGGCAGACCGAGACCGGCGGCATCCTGATGACCCCGCTGCCCGGGGTGACGCCGCTCAAGCCGGGCTCGGCGACGCTGCCCTTCTTCGGCGTCATACCGGTCGTGGTCGACGACCAGGGCCGGCGCCTGGAGGGCGACGAGGTTGCCGGCAACCTCTGCCTCGAGCGGACCTGGCCGGGCCAGGCGCGCACCGTCTGGGGCGACCACGAGCGCTTCCACGAGACCTACTTCACCCGCTTCCCCGGGCTCTACTTCACCGGCGACGGCTGCCGCCGGGACGCCGACGGCTACTACTGGATCACCGGGCGGGTCGACGACGTCATCAACGTCGCCGGCCACCGGCTCGGCACCGCCGAGATCGAGAGCGCGCTGGTCGAGCACGAGGCGGTCGCCGAGGCGGCGGTCGTCGGCTACCCCCACCCGATCAAGGGCCAGGGGATCTTCGCCTACGTCTTCCTCAACCACGGCGCCGGGGAGGGCGGCGGCGCAGACGAGCTCCACGGCGCGCTCAAGGAGCAGGTCCGCCACGTCATCGGCCCGGTCGCCACCCCCGACCGGATCCTCGTCGTGCCCGGGCTGCCCAAGACCCGCTCGGGCAAGATCATGCGGCGGATCCTGCGCAACATCGCCGCCGGTCAGTACGACGACATGGGCAACGTCACGACCCTCGCCGACCCGGAGATCGTCGAGACGCTGATCGAGGCGCACCGGAGGCTCGTCGCCGGGGCTCAGTGACACCAGGGGCGAGGGAGTGTCGGTGACTGCGGATCTGGTGCCCGCGACCTACGCCGATTCGGATCGCTCACGTTCAAGACGACCCGGGTCCCGACTCACGCCCGCCCCAGCCATCGGTCTCTCTGTCCAGTCAATCGCGAACCTGCGGACGGGTCGCCCGCACCACCACCCCCTTCGTGCCCGCCTTCGTGTCTTCGTGTCTTCGTGTCTTCGTGGCTTCGTGGTTGCGACGGTTCACGGGACGTCGCATCGGGAACGGGATCTCGATCGGGAACGAAAACACCCCCAACCTGATGCGATGGGAATGGCCTGCCGCGCCCTACTCCGCCGCGAACGACTGCAGCTCGACCGGGACGTCCACATCGGTGGTCGGCCGCTGGTGGTAGATCGCCTGGTCGTTGGCGGTGCTGCTGAAGCTCGCCGGGAGCGGGTGGGTACCGGTCGCGTGGCCGTGGACATGCGCGCCGAACGACACGGCCTGCGAGTCCCCGGTGTCGTAGGAGTAGCTCACGGTTCCGCTGAACGAGACCGCGATGATGTAGTAGCTGCCGGCCTGAAGGAGGTAGTTGATGGGCCCGGAGGAGTACCACCCGGCGCCGCTTCCGGTCACCATCGCGGAGGTCGGGAAGACCTGGGTGTAGGTCCCGAACTCCACCGGCGACTGGTGGACGCAGAAGGCGAGCGTCTGGGTGGTCGAGAAGTTGAGCCAGAACTCGGCCTCGACCAGACCGGTGCTCAGGTCGACCCGGTAGGCGTTACCCCTGGCCAGCCCGGGGTTCGTGCGACGTTGGTGGTTCTGCCGACCACGTCGATGACCGGCGCCCGGCTCTCTCCGTCCCCGATCTGCTGCGCGGGCGGCGCCGGCGACACCGGACCGGCGTACGGCTCACCGTCCAGGGCGATCTCCTGGGCGGCGACCCAACCGGTCGTCAGGAGCGCCGCGAAGCCCAGCGCGGCGATCACCCTCACCCTCGGAATCCTCGCCATTGCATCCTCCCCCGCCTCCACGGTCGCACGTTCGCTCGCCGAGATCGACCCCCGGCGTCGTCCAGTCAAGACCATCTCATGAAACGAGAATGACTCGCGGGACACGGCTGCCGCCGGGCGCCAATGCACGCCCGGCCTGGGGCCGTGAAATCGTGGTCAGAGATCGCTGACGCCCGACGAGGACTCGGTTGGCCGTGTTTTTTCGATCACCGATCGCCAGGGGCTCGAGCACGGAAACGCCGCCAGTCGACGCCGAGGCGGCGCATCCGCGACCGCAGCGTGTGCGGGTTGACCGCGAGCAACCGGGCCGCGCCGAAGCGTCCCTCGATGCGGCCCTGGGTCTCGGCAAGAGCGCGCTCGATGTGGCGGCGCACGACCTCGTCGAGGGTCGCGAGCTCGGGCGAGGGAGCGGTCGACGGACCGGGGGCGCGGGTCTCCGGCGGCGCCGTCGCGACCGAGACGGCGCCCCGACCGAGGGCCGCGGCGATGTCGAGGCGCTCGCCGTCGCCGAGGATGGCGGCGCGGTCGATCACCGTCTGGAGCTCGCGGACATTGCCGGGCCACGAGTAGGCGCCGAGCAGCCCGAGGTCGGCCCGGGTCGGGGTCATCGGCGGCAAGCCGAAGCGGCGGCACGCGCGCTGCGCGAAGTGGGCGGCCAGGGCCGGCAGGTCCTCGGGCCGCTCGCGGAGGGCCGGCAGGTCGATGGCGAAGACCGCGAGCCGGTACCAGAGGTCCTCTCGAAAGCGGCCCTCCCCCACCATCCCGGCGAGGTCGCGGTGGGTTGCCGCGACGACCCGGACGTCGGCGGTCAGCTGGCGCTGACCGCCGACCCGCTCGAAGCTGCCGTCCTGGAGGACCCGCAGCAGCCGCACCTGGGCGGCCGCCGACAGCTCTGCGACCTCGTCGAGCAGGAGGGTGCCGCCGTCGGCGCGCTCGAACCATCCCTTGCGAAGATGGCTGGCGCCGGTGAACGAGCCGCGCTCGTGCCCGAAGAGCTCGGAGTCGACGAGCTCGGGCGGGATCGCGCCGCAGTTGACCCGGAGGAAGGGGCCGTCGTGGCGCCGCGAGCGCTGGTGGATCGCGCGGGCGATGACCTCCTTCCCCGAGCCGGTCTCGCCCAGGATCAGCACCGGAACGTCCGAGACCGCGACCTGCTCGACCCGCTCCATGACCTCGACCAGACCGCCCTCGACGCCGACCACGACCTCGCCGGGCGGTCCGTGACCGAGCCTCGCGAGGAGGGAGTGGCGGGCGGCCTCGGCGGCCTCGCGCTCGGTCGTGATCCGGTGGACGAGACGATCCACCGCCAGGGCGGCGGCGCAGGGCTCGACGACGATCGCCGCCAGCTCGATCTGCTCGGCGGACAGCTCGTGGCCCGGGGTCGGTGCAACGAGCAGCACACCGAGGGGCTCGCCGGCGGCGGTCAACGGAGCGGCCAACACCCCGCCCCTCGCGGCCGCCGGCAGGGCGGCGGCCAGGGAGTCGCCGTTCGAAATCCTCCTGAGCCCGCGGCCCCGGTTCGTGCGGCAGCCGGCCACCAGGCGCTCGAGGGTCCGGACCGGCAGGTGGTCATGGCCGCGCTCGGGCGGGAGGCCCCCGCCGACGGGTGCGACCGCGACGGTCTCGAGGCAGCTCCGACCGGCATCGATCCGGCGCACCGCGAGCCAATCGAGCGGGATGTGGTGCGCGAGGGTCGCGGCGGCCGCCGTGACCGCTGCGTCGAGCCCGGTCGGTCCCGCGAAGGCCCGCCAGAGCTCGACCGCCAGGCGTTCGTGCAGGAGTCTCTCCATATTCTGCTTTATAGCACGGTTTACCAATGATATTTCCGAGTATTACCGTGTCATTTCACGGTTTAAGCATCTCTCGAAGGGCTCTCACCTCAAGGACGCGGGGATCTCTTGTGCGATCAACAACCTGCGCTCGCTGGCACGAAACGTGGAATGGCGTCGCCGGCGCCGGTCCATGACCGCGGGTTTTCGTGATCTGCCTCGACGCGGCGTCGGGAAGCATGGAGGAGAGGGATGGACGCTCAACCTGTGGTGGTCCCGACCGAACACCGGACCGCAACCTCCGAGTCGACCGCGAGGACCCTCGGATGGGAGGTCGCCGAGCGGCTCGAGCTCGAGCGGCCGTCGTGGCTCCAACGGCTGCGGCCGGGGCGCCGGGAGGTCGTGGCGGCGGCGGTCGGTGTCGGCGCGTTCCTGGCACTCTTCCTGGTGTCATGCTGGTTGGCAGGGAACCCCTTCTCGGCCACCCAGCGCGCGCCCTCCGCCATCGTCGAGGCGCACGGGTGGACCGGTACGAACCACTGGGCCGTGCTCTGGTGGGTGGTCCTGATCGCCGCGGTGCTCGAGTTCCTCGACGCCGCGGCCGGGATGGGCTATGGCACTGCGATCACGCCCCTGCTGCTCCTGCTCGGCTTCGACCCGATCCAGATCGTGCCTGCCGTCATGATCCAGCAGGGTATCGCCGGTCTCCTCGGTGCCTATCTGCACCGTGAGTTCGGCAACGTCGAGTGGCGTCTCCGGCCGATGTCCGAGTCGGTGCGACTGTGGCTGATCATCGCGGGCGCCGGCGTGCTGGCGGTCGTCTTCTCGGTGACCACGGTCTACGGGCTGCTCAAGGTCGCCAAGGTCTGGATCAACCTCTACGTCGCCGTCCTGGTCGTCGGGATGGGCGTGGTGTCGATGGTCAACTGGCGCCGCCGATCCGCCTACCGTCCCCGGCGGATGGCCTTCTACGGTGCGCTGGCCGCCTTCAACAAGGGGGTCGGCGGCGGCGGCTACGGGCCGGTCGTCACCGTCGGCGGCTTGATGTCGGGCGTGCCGGCCAAGAGCATGATGGCGGTCACCGCGATCTCCGAGGGCACGGTGTGCGCGGTCTCGGTGGCGGTCTGGCTCGCCATGCTGTCGCAGGGGGTGGTGATCGACTTCATCCTGCTGCCTTCGATGCTGCTCGGCAGCATGATCGCCGCGGTCGCCGCGCCGTACGCCACCCGCGTCTTCCCCGAGCGGGCCTGGCGCCTGGTCGTGCCGATCTACTGCCTCCTGCTCGCCGCCTACAGCTTCTGGAAGGTGATCCCGGGGGTACTCGGCGAGCTCGGGCTCTGACGAGGCGTCGGCCTGGCAATCAAACAGGAACCGAGACCGGATCCGGGATACGGCGCCCTCAAACGGTGCCATCGCAACTGGGGAAACCGCTGCTTCGAATGAAGCCGGGTTACCTCGGTGCGCCGACCACGGCGGACCAGGCCGAGGTGGTACCGGTCTCGAAGCCGTCGCCAAAGAGCGGCGGCTCGACGCTGCCGCCCCAGGCGATGACCGAGAGGTCGTCGAGGTACCAACCCCGCTCGACCTGGCTCGAGTCGGTGCCCAGGGTCCAGCGGATCACCACGGTGTGGCCGTCGTAAGCCGTGAGGTCGACCGTCACCTCGTGCCAGCCGGCGCTGCCGGTGTAGCCTGGGGTGTTGCCGAAGGCGGTGATCGTCGGGTCGTTGTAGGCCGGCGCCGGGGTGAGCAGGGTGAAGGCGCCGCCGTCGACCGAGATCTTGAGGTTGCCGCCGTCGTACCCGTCCTCGATCTGGTACCACTGCCAGAAGCGCAGCTCGGCGCCGTCGGCGGCGGGGATCGCGAGGGGCGGGGCGCTCAGGGTCCACTGCACGTTGTTGGCGTAGCTGCCGCCCAGCACGGTCCCCCAGACCTTCGTCCCCGAGTGGGCCCCGGCCACCGCATCGCTGCCCCACGCCCAGCCCGCCGACGGCGTGAAACCGCCGTCGGAGAGCTCGAGGTCGTGGTCGAGCAGGGTCACCGCCGGGGCGAGGGCGAAGTCGTGCACGGTGCTGCCCGGGCCGACCGTCCGCTCGGTCTCGACGACACCGTAGCCCGTGGCCTCGACCCGGAAGGTGTAGTCGCCCTCCCAGACATCGGGGATGGTGTAGGCGCCGCTCGCCGCCGTGGTCGCCGGCGCGAAGCCGGCGCCGACCAGTGAGACCTCCGCGCCGGCGATCGGCGATCCGGTCGCCGTGTCGGTGACGATCCCGGTGACGGTGTAGCGCGGCAGCGGCGCGAGCGCGACGTCGACCACCGTCGCATCCGCCCCGGCCAGGACCACGATCCCGGCCGCCGACGCCGTCGCGTAGCCGGGGGCGCTGATCTCCAGGTCCCAGGTCCCGGCCTCGATGAGCCGGTGGTAGTCGCCGACCTCGGGGTCGGTGGCGACCCAGCTCCGCTGGGCCTCGATGTCGTGACCGAGGACGCGGATCTCGCCGGCCACGGGTTGGCCGGTCACCGCGTCGGTGACGACCCCACGGATGCCGGTGAGCGCGCGGTCGAAGAAGTCGAGAAACGAGACGCGGGTGTAGTCGAAGTGGTCGTCGAGCAGACCGGCGTCGAGATCCTTGGCGTCGGCCAGCTCGAGGGTCACCTCGCGGCAGCCGTGGTACCAGTTCATGAAGTCCTGCCGGTTGCCCGAGGTGGTGTACCAGTCCCAGCCGTTGGTCACGCCGGGGAAGGGGCACGAGCCGGGGCACATCGTGAAGTAGCCGGCCGGGCTCGCCGCCTGGGCGCTCGAGGCGAAGGCGATCCCGGCGGCGATCCACCAGTCGTTGTCCACCGGACGAACGCTCCACACGTCCCACGGGTAGTTGAAGACCTCGGCCCCGGAGTGGCAGTTGGCGGCGAGGGTGAAGTGCTCGGACGCGGCGACGTCGATCATGTGCTGGACCTCGGCCGGCCAGCCGGGCGCGGTGGGGTCCTCGGGTACCGACGGGTCGGGGAAGCTCCGGTTGGCGTCGACCCCGGAAGCCGGAAGGTACCGGCCCGCGCCGGCGACCGTCTGGTCGCCGCCTCCGAAAGTCCCATCCGGGTTCGAGAGCGGGTTGATCCACAGCACCGTCTCGTCGACCAGCCGCGTCACCTGGGGGTCGCTGCCGTAGCCCGACAGGATGTGGTCGATGAGGTGAACGGTCGTGCCGTAGCAGACCAGCTCGTCGCCGTGCATGGTGCCGGTGTAGAGGATCTCGGGCTCGTCCTCCTCGGCGTCGGGGTTGTCGGAGATCTTGAGCGCCCACAGCTCGTGGTCGCCCTGACCCGACATCCCGAGGTTGACCAGCCGCGCGATGGACGGGTAGGTCGTCGCGTAGTGCTGCATCATGGTCTCGAACTGCGGCCAGGTCGGGTAGCAGTTCCAGGGATAGGGAGGCTGGAAGGGCTCGGGGCACATGGTCAGCGCCTCGAGGTCCTTCGGCTCGGGCGCTACCGGCTCGACGACGAAACCGAGCTTCTCCACCGCCTCGATGTCCTTGAGGCTCCCCCAGCCGTAGAGCACGGTGTCGCGGGTCCTCTCGTCGAGGTTCAGAATCCTGCCGATCATCGGGATCTCGCTGCGGTCGGCGACCTCGACCCGGACCAGGATCGGCGGGGCGGCGGCGGTCGACGAGGGTGGGCAGACCAGGGCTGCGACGACGAAGAGAGGGAAAAGGGCGCGCATCGAGCCTCCAGACCGAGGTCGATGATACACCCGTCGTCTCGCCATCGGCGTGAAACAACCGCCGGTCTCGATCGTACTCATCGGGTGGGGGAAGGCCACGCCTTTCGTTCGAAAAATAACGATCACGGGGGAATGATGAGCATCCGAATCGCGACGGTGTGTGTGCTCGGTTTTGGTGTGTTGGTGACGGCGGCCCTCCCGGCCGCGGCGACCGACGAGGCCCTCTGGCTCCGCTACCCGGCGATCTCGCCCGATGGCGGAACCATCGCCTTCAGCTACCGGGGCGACATCTGGACCGTGGGCTCCCAGGGCGGCGAGGCCACCCGCCTGACCGTCCACGACGCGCACGACTTCATGCCCGTCTGGTCGAACGACGGGCGGTCGATCGCCTTCGCCTCGGACCGCTATGGCAACGACGACGTCTTCGTCATGCCGGCGGCGGGCGGGACGGCGACCCGGTTGACCTTTCACTCGGCCAACGACCGCCCGACCAGCTTCACCCCCGGCGACGACGCCGTGCTCTTCTGGTCGGGACGGCTCGACGCGCCGGACATGGTCGGCTACCCGCGCGGCGAGGACCAGCCCGAGCTCTACTCGGTGCGGCTGACCGGCGGGATGCCGACCCAGGTGCTGACCACCCCGGCCAAGTACGCGGTGTGGGACTCGGCCGGCGAACGCCTCGCCTACTCCGACGAGAAGGGCCTCGAGGACGAGTGGCGCAAGCACGACGACTCGTCCTTCGCCCGCGACGTCTGGCTCTATGACGCCGCCTCCGGCGACCACACCCGGCTCACCGCCTTCGCCGTCGACGACCGCAACCCGGTGTGGGCGCCCGGCGACGAGGCGCTCTACTACCTGTCCGAGAGCAGCGGCGACTTCAACGTCTGGTCGCTCGCCCTCACCGAGGGGGCCGAGCCGCGCCAGGTCACCGAGCACGACACCCACCCGGTGCGCTTTCTTTCGATCTCGGATGGCGGCGATCTGTGCTACGGGTGGGACGGCGCCATCTACGTCCGGCCCGCCGGCTCGTCCGAGAGCCGCCGGTTGACGGTCACCGCGACGGCCGACGCCCGGCACAACGAGGCGGTCTTCGCCAACGTCGCCGACTCGATCACCGAGATCGCCCTCTCGCCCGACGGCACGCACATCGCCTTCATCGCCCGCGGCGAGGTCTTCGTCACCTCCACCGAGCACGGCGACACCCGGCGTCTCACCGACACCCCCGAGCAGGAGCGCTCGGTCAGCTTCCACCCCGGCGGCCGTGGCGTGCTCTACGCCTCGGAGCGCCACGGCAGCTGGAACGTCTACCGGACCGATCTCACCAACGACGACGAGACCTCGTTCTCGCTCGCCACCACCTGGGAGGAGAAGCCGGTCCTCGAGACCGGTCTCGAGACCTTCCAGCCCCACTACTCCCCCGACGGCAAGGAGGTCGCGTACCTCGAGGAGCGGACCACCCTGAAGGTGCTCAACCTGGCCACCGGCGAGAGCCGGACCATCCTGCCCGGGGACATGAACTACTCCTACGTCGACGGCGACCAGTGGTACGAGTGGTCGCCCGACGGCAAGTGGTTCCTGGTCAGCTTCCTGAGCCCGACGCGCTGGTCCTTCGAGGCCGGGCTCGTCCCCGCCTCGGGCGCCGGCAAGCTCGTCAACCTGACCGAGAGCGGCTACGAGGACCTCGGCCCGCGCTGGGCCCTCGGCGGCGAGGCCATGTACTGGTTCACCGACCGGCAGGGCGCCCGCGAGCAGTCCGGATGGCCGTCCGAGCTCGACGTCTACGCCATCTTCCTGACCCGCAAGGCGTGGGACCGTTTCCACCTCTCGGAGTCCGAGGTCGAGCTCTTCGACGAGCAGAACGAGGAGGACAAGGACGACGAGGGCTCCGAGAGTGACGACGACGGCGAAAAGGAAGGGAAGAAGGGCGCGAAGAAGAGCGACCAGGGCGACGACGACAAGGCCAAGGACAAGAAGAAGGCCAAGAGCGGCGAGATCGAGCTCCCTGACCCGGTCAAGCTCGAGCTCGACGACCTCGAGGAGCGGACCCGGCGGCTGACCCTCCACTCGTCGCAGATCTCCGACGCCGTCATCACCCCGGACGGCGAGAAGGTCGTCTACGCCGCGCGCTTCGAGAAGGGCGTCAACCTCTGGCTCTACGAGCCGCGCAAGGACAAGGTCGAGATGCTGGCCAAGCTCGACGCCGACCAGTTCTCCGAGCTGGTGCTCGACACCGACGGAGAGACCGCCTACGTGCTCGCCGACGGCGCCATCACCTCGGTCGAGGTCGCGGGGGGCAAGACCAAGCCGGTCAAGCTGAGCGCGAAGATGATGCTCGACGCCGCGGCCGAGCGCGAGTACCTCTTCGAGCACATGTGGCGCCAGACCAGCGAGAAGTTCCTGGTCGAGGACATGCACGGGGTCGACTGGGACCTCTACAAGACCGCCTACGCGCGCTTCCTGCCCCACATCGACAACCGGCGGGACCTCGCCGAGGCGGTCTCCGAGATGCAGGGCGAGCTCAACGCCTCGCACATGGGCTGCTTCGTCCGCGACCGCGACCCCCAGGGCGACGCCACCGCCAGCCTCGGCTTCTTCCCCGATCCCGGCTGGGACGGCAAGGGGGTCCGGATCGCCGCGATCCTCGACGGCGGACCGCTCGAGAAGGCCGAGGCCGGGATCGTGCCCGGCGTCGTCATCGAGGCGATCAACGGTGACGAGATCGCCCCCGGCGCCAACTGGTACCCACTGCTCAACCACCGGGCCGGCGAGCTGGTCCGGCTTTCCCTCCGCGACCCCGAGGGCACTGCGACCCGCACCGTGACGGTCAAGCCGATCTCGCTGGGCGAGGAGCGCGAGCTGCTCTACTGGCGGTGGGTGCGGTCGCGCCGCGCCGAGGTCGACCGGCTCTCGGGGGGCCGGATCGGCTATGCCCACGTCCGCACCATGAGCGACAGCCGCTACCGAGAGATCTTCGAGGACATCTTCGGCAAGGCCACCGAGAAGGAGGCGATCATCCTCGACACGCGCTTCAACAACGGCGGCAACCTGGTCGAGGCGCTGACCGTGCTCCTGACCGGCGAGACCTACGCCCGCCAGGTGCCGCGCGGCCGGATGGTCGGGATGGAGCCGAGCCACCGCTGGACCAAGCCCTCGATCGTCGTGATGAACGAGGGCAACTACTCCGACGCCCACTGCTTCCCCGCCGCCTACACCGAGCTCGGTATCGGCGAGACCGTCGGCACCCAGGTGCCCGGCACCTGCAGCGCCGTCTGGTGGGAGACCCTGCAGGACAAGACGCTCACCTTCGGCATCCCCCAGGTCGGCCAGATGGACAACGACGGCGACCTGCTCGAGAACAAGCACCTCGACCCCGACCACTGGGTCGACAACGACCCGGAGGTCGAGGCCGCAGGACGCGACCAGCAGCTCGAGAAGGCGGTCGAGGTCATGCTCGAGACGCTCGGCTAGCCCGGACGGCTCCGTCGGGCCGCGTGGATCGTGCGGCGACACGGCGATCACGGGAGGAGCGGGAGCACCGGTAGCCCGGAGCAGACCTTTCCGGATCGCTCAGGTTCTGATCGATCGCGAACCTGCGGGCGGTACGCCCGCACCACCATCCCCTTGGTGCTCGCCTTCGTGTCTTCGTGTCTTCGTGGTTGCGACGGCTGACCGGACGTCGCATCGGGGATCGGGAACGAAGACACCCCCAACCTGGCTCGAGGGGACGGGTACGGACTGGGCGAGACAGGCGCCTTCCCGACCAAAATCCGGAGCGGATCGACGGCGGATGGGCGGTCTGCGATACCATCACGCCGGGTCGCGTTCCGGAGGCACCATGACCGACTCCGATCCGATGTTCGACGAGTTTCCCGACCTCTCGAGGGTCTTCGGGACGCCGTCGCTCGACGACTGGCGGCGGGCCGCCGAGGCGAGCCTCAAGGGCCGCCCCCTCGACAAGCTCACCATCCGCACCCACGAAGGGCTCGCCGTCGGTCCCCTCTTCACCGCCGCCGACGCCGCCGCCGACCCGGGCTACCCGGGCCTCGCGCCCCACACCCGCGGCCGCACCCCCCTCGGGCCGGGCGCCGACGGCTGGTCGGTGTCAGCGGAGCTCGCCCACCCCGACCCCGGCATCGCCGCCCGCTGGGCCGCCGAGGAGATCGGGCGCGGCGCCGACGCGGTCCTCCTCGTCGTCGACCGGGCCGTCCGGGCCGCCGACGGTGAGCCCGCCGCGACCGATGGTGACGGCGTGCACCTCGTCACGGTCGCCGATGCCGCCCCGCTCGTCGAGGGCCTCGCGGCGGCCGGCGCCGCGCTCCACCTCGACGCCGGCGGCGCCGCCCCGGCGGTCGCCGCCACCCTGGTGGCCGCCGGCCGCCGGCAGCGGCCCGCGCACGATGTGCGCGGCGCGCTGTGCTTCGACCCCATCGCGGCGCTGGTTCGCGACGGCGTGCTGGTCGCCGGCCTCGACGGCGCCTATGACCAGCTCGCCGAGCTCGCGGTCTGGGCGGACCGCCACGCTCCCGGTCTGCGATCGGCCGGCGTCGACACCCTCCCCTACCACCTCGCCGGCGCCTCGGCGGTCGAGGAGCTCGCCTGGGGCCTCGCCACGGCGGTCCAGGCGCTGCGCGAGCTCGCCTCCCGCGGGGTCGCGCCCGACGCGGCCTGCCGCCAGCTCTCCGTCCGATTCGCCATCGGCCGCGACCTGTTCACCGAGGCGGCGAAGCTCCGCGCCTGGCGCCGTCTGTGGTCGCGCGCCGCCGGGGCCTGCGGGGTCGCCGAGCCCGAGCGGCCGGCGCTGCTCCACGCCATCGCCTCGCCGCGCGGTCTGACCACCCGCGACCCGTGGGTCAACATGCTCCGGACCACGGTCGGCGCCTTCGCCGCCGCGGTCGGCGGCGCCGACGTCGTGACGGTGCTCGCCTTCGACCGCGCCGCCGGTCCGCCCGACGACCTCGGCCGGCGGATGGCGACCAACAGCCAGACCATCCTCCGCGAGGAGAGCCACCTCGGCCGGGTGATCGACCCGGGCGGCGGCTCGTGGTACCTCGAGTGGTTGACCGACGAGCTGGCCGAGCTCGCCTGGCGACGCTTCCAGGGGGTCGAGGCGCGCGGCGGGATGGCGGCCGTCGTGCTCGACGGCAGCCTCGCCGGCGAGCTCGCCGAGCTGCAGGCGGCGCGCGACCGGGCCCTCGCCACCCGGCGCGACCCGGTCACCGGGGTGAGCTCGTTCCCCAACCTCGCCGAGCGGCCCCTCGAGCGGCCGCCGGCGACGGCGCCGCCGCCGGCCACCGACGGCGGTGCGGCCGAGGAGCTCGGCCGCCTTCACGCCGCCGCCCGCGCCCCGCTCTTCGACGGGCAGCTCGTCGAGACCGCGATCGCGGCGGCGACGGCCGGCGCCGGGGTCGGCCGGATCGTCGCCGCCCTCGCCGATGGCGCCGAGCCGACCCGGGTCGGTCCCCTGCCCCGGCGGCGCGAGGCCGATGCGATCGAGCGGCTGCGCGACGCCTCGGACGCCTGGCTCGAGGAGAACGGCTCGCGGCCGAGGATCTTCCTCGCCAACCTCGGCCCGGTCGCCGACCACAAGCCGCGCGCCGCCTTCGCCGTCGGCTTCTTCGAGGCGGGCGGGATCGAGGCCCTCGACAACCCCGGCTTCGCGACCCCCGCCGAGGCGGCGGCCGCCTTCGCCGGGTGCGGCGCCCGGATGGCGGTCATCTGCTCGTCCGACGAGCGCTACCCGGAGATCGTCCCCGAGCTCGCCGCGGCCCTCGAGGCGGCCGGGGCGCGCACCGTGCTGCTCGCCGGGCGTCCCGGCGAGCACGAGGCCGCGTGGCGCGAGGCCGGGGTCGCCGGCTTCGTCCACATCGGCTCGGACCAGGTACGAACCCTCGCCGACCTGCTCCGCGAGGAGGGGGTGCTCCATGTCTGACCGGCGCACCGCCATCCCCGACTTCACGACCGTCGAGCTCGCCGATCGCCGACGACAGCGCGGGCGCGGCGACTGGGAGCGCGCCGCCGAGGCCGAGGCCGGCCGGCCGATCGACCAGCTCGTCTGGCAGACCCCCGAGGGGATCCCGGTCAAGCGGCTCTACGATGCCGCCGACCTCGACGGGATCGCCCACCTCGCCGGTCTTCCCGGGCTGCCGCCGTTCCACCGCGGCCCCTACCCGACGATGTACGCGACCCGGCCGTGGACGATCCGTCAGTACGCCGGCTTCTCCACCGCCGAGGACTCCAACGCCTTCTACCGGCGCAACCTGGCGGCCGGCCAGAAGGGGCTGTCGATCGCCTTCGACCTGGCCACCCACCGCGGCTACGACTCGGACAGCGAGCGGGTGCGCGGCGATGTCGGGATGGCCGGGGTCGCCATCGACTCGATCAAGGACATGCGGATCCTCTTCGACGGCATCCCCCTCGACCGGGTCAGCGTCTCGATGACCATGAACGGCGCGGTGCTCCCGGTGATGGCGCTCTACATCGTCGCCGCCGAGGAGCAGGGCGTCGCCCCCGAGCGGCTCGCCGGGACCATCCAGAACGACATCCTCAAGGAGTTCATGGTCCGCAACACCTACATCTACCCGCCCGGGCCGTCGATGCGGATCATCGCCGACATCTTCGGCTTCACCTCGGAGCGGATGCCGCGCTTCAACTCGATCTCGATCTCGGGCTACCACATGCAGGAGGCCGGGGCGACCCTCGACCTCGAGCTCGGCTACACCCTCGCCGACGGCATCGAGTACGTCCGCACCGGGCAGGCCGCCGGGCTCGACATCGACGCCTTCGCGCCGCGGATCTCGTTCTTCTGGGCGATCGGGATGAACGTTTTCATGGAGATCGCCAAGCTGCGCGCCGCGCGGCTGCTCTGGGCGGCGGTCACCAAGCGGCTCGGCGCCGCCGACCCCAAGTCGATGACGCTGCGCACCCACTCGCAGACCTCGGGCTGGAGCCTGACCGCCCAGGACCCGTTCAACAACGTCGCCCGGACCTGTCTCGAGGCCCTCGCCGCGGCGATGGGCCACACCCAGTCGCTCCACACCAACTCGCTCGACGAGGCGCTCGCGCTGCCGACCGACTTCTCGGCGAGGATCGCCCGCAACACCCAGATCCAGCTCCAGGAGGAGACCGGGATCTGCCGGGTCGCCGACCCCTGGGGCGGCTCGTACTATGTCGAGCGGTTGACCCTCGAGCTCGCCCGGCGCGCCTGGGAGCACATCGCCGAGGTCGAGAGGCTCGGCGGGATGGCCGAGGCGATCTCGTCCGGTCTGCCCAAGATGCGGATCGAGGAGGCGGCGGCGCGCACCCAGGCGAGGATCGACTCCGGCCGCCAGTCGATCGTCGGGCTCAACCGCTTCCCGCCCGACCACGAGGAGGAGATCGAGGTCCTCAAGGTCGACAACTCGGCGGTCCTCGCCGCCCAGCTCGGGCGGCTCGAGGAGCTCCGCGCGGAGCGCGACCGGCGCGCCGTCGAGCGGGCCCTCGAGGCCCTGACCGGGGCCGCCGGCAGCGGCGAGGGCAACCTCCTCGCCCTGAGCGTCGACGCCGCCCGCGCCGGCGCGACGGTCGGCGAGATGAGCTACGCTCTCGAGGTCGTCTGGGGCCGCCACCGCGCGGTCATCCGATCGATCACCGGCGTGTATCGCCAGGAGGTGGGGGAAGGCATGGAGGACGTGAGCGAGGCCCGCCGCCTCACCGACGAGCTCGCGGCGATCGAGGGCCGCCGGCCGCGCATCCTGGTCGCCAAGGTCGGCCAGGACGGCCACGACCGCGGTCAGAAGGTCATCGCCACCGCCTTCGCCGATCTCGGCTTCGACGTCGACGTCGGTCCGATGTTCTCGACCCCCGCCGAGGTCGCCCGCCAGGCGGTCGAGAACGACGTCCACGTGGTCGGCGTCTCGTCGCTCGCCGCCGGCCACCTGACCCTCGTCCCCGAGCTCAAGCGGGCCCTCGACTCACTCGGCCGGCCGGACATCGTCATCGTCGTCGGCGGGGTCGTCCCGCCCCAGGACCACGAGGCCCTGCGCGCCGCCGGCGCCGCCCACATCTTCGGCCCGGGCACCGTCATCGCCGAGGCCGCGGTCGAGCTGCTCGAGGATCTCAAGGCGCGCCTCGGGGGATGACGCGGAGGGCTTGAGGGATTGAGGGCTTGAGGACCATCGCGGCGTCGCAGGCGTCACAACCACGAAGACGCGAAGACACGAAGACATCGCACACGAAGGCATCGCAGGCATCGCGGTTGAACCGATAGGGCACAGAGACATCGCAGCCGGGGAAGACGGCGGAGTCGGCGCCGGTCTTCGACCGTCGCTGCCGTGACGGCGGGTGTCCGATCCGAACACGAGTGTTCGTTTCGGCCACCCACCGTCCCGGCCCGCTGTGCTCGGAGCACAGCGGCTCCGCCTGCGTCGTGCGGGGCCTGCCACTCTCCACGTTCTTGGGAAGGGCCACCGGACGGCAGGCAGAGATGCCTGCCGCTACAAGGGCGTCTGGCCGGTTGTAGCGGCAGGCTTCCAGCCTGCCGTTCGAGGGTCCGCTGCGATGGCTTCGTGTCTTGGTGCCTTGGTGGTTGCGACGGTGCGACGGCTCCGTGCCTCTGTGCCTCTGTGGTGAATCACCTACGCTCCCGGAGCCCCCAGCGAGCCGGTCGGGAGCGGGATCGGACGCGGACTCGGACGCGGACGCGGACGCGGGCGCCGAGGCGGAGGCGGGAGCGGGCGGAGGTTACGGAACCCGGCGGACGACGAAGAGGCGGCCGCCGGTCCACTCCGGGGGAAGCTCCAACGTCTCCCGGTCGGCCTCGAGGCCGTCGGGCGAGAGGAACACCAGGTCGACCGACTCGAGCTCGGTCGGGATGTCGGCGGCCAACAGGTGGATCGTGTCGGGCAGGCTCGACCAGTGGCGGAGGTCGCGGCGTTTCGGGTCGATCCCGGCGCCGCCGGTCGCGACGACCCGACCGGCGCGCTCGGCGAGGCTCGCCGCGGCGAGGCGCTCGACGTCGACGAGCTCGAGGGAGACCACCGGATCGTCGAGCTCGAGCACCGCCCCGACCACCGGCTGCGGGTCGCGGGGCAGATAGCTCGCCCAGCGGACCGAGCGTCCCGGGCCGAGCTCGAGCTTGTCGGGGGCCTTGTAGGGGCCGCGGCCGAGGAGCAGGATCACCGCCAGCGAGCGCTCGGTCACGACCGGCGGCGGTGCGAGCCCCTCGGGCTCAGCGGCGATCACTCCGCGCTCGAGCCGCTGGCGCAGCTCGATGATCGGGTCGTCGCCTTCGGGCTCGATCTCCGGCGCGGCGACCCCAGCCAGCGCGGCGAGGCCGTCGCGGTGGCGGCCGGCGACCTCGTAGGCGAGCGCCGCGAGCACCTGGGCGAAGTCGAGGTCGCACCCGTCGCACTCCGCCGCCGCGACCGCGGCCAGTGTCCGGTCGGCCGTCTCGGCGGCGGCGGCGGGCTCGTACAGGGCCAGGTGGTCGGCGAGCTCGACGGAGTGGACGAGCACCCGCTCGTGGAGCTCGGGCTGCCACGGCGGCGGGTCGCCGAGGGCCGCCGCGACCGGCGGGCGGGTCTCGAGGATCCGCGCGGCACGCCCGATCGCCGACGCGCTGTCGCTGTACAGCCCGAGCTCGAGCAGCGCGATCGAGCGCTCGAGCTCGACCAGGGCCGGGTCGCCGAGATCGGCGCGGCCCGGGCTGAGCGCGCCGAGCGCCGCCTCGGGACCGTAGAAGTAGTAGACGAAGTCGACCTGGTCGACCGTCGTGACGGCACAGCCGGTCGCGCCGATCAGCGCCGCTGCCGCCGCCAGGGCTCGCACCGCTTGGCCTGCCATCGTCTCCTCTCGCGGCTCGTCCGGCAGAGCATATGCGATCCCCGTGCCGGTCCGCGCCGGACACCCGGCGAGCGACCGCCGTCCCCTTCGGTCCAGGGTCCGCTCACCGCCCCTGCCTTCCGACTGAAGGCTCCTCGATCCAGGTATTTACACCATGGTGACAGCGATCCCCGCGAGGGCTCCGGTATGCTGTGGGCCGGACGAACGATGAGGATTCTGATTGTCGAGGACGAGCAGCGGCTGCGCGACGGGCTGGTCGACCTCCTGTCCGCCGCCGGGCACGAGGTGACCGCCATCGGGGACGGCCGCTCGGCGGTCGAGGTCGGGACCGCCACCGGCTTCGACCTCGTGCTCCTCGACCTCATGCTGCCCCAGCTCGACGGGATCGAGGTCTGTCGGAGGCTCCGCCAGGCGCGGCCGGCGCTGCCGATCCTGATGCTCACCGCGCGCGGCTCGGAGACCGACAAGGTCGCCGGCTTCGCCGCCGGCGCCGACGACTACGTGACCAAGCCCTTCGGCGTCCGCGAGCTGCTCGCCCGGGTCGACGCCTTCGCCCGGCGCGCCTCGGCGGCGCCGGCCGAGCCCGAGCTCGTCGAGCTCGACGGCTGCACCCTCGACCTCGGCCGGCACCTGGCCAGCCGCGACGGCCGGGAGACCCACCTGACGGCGCGCGAGGTCGGCATCCTGCGCTGGCTTCACCGCCAGCGCCGCCGGACGGTGTCGCGCGCCGAGCTGCTCGAACGGGTCTGGGGGACGAGCGGCGACCTCCAGACCCGGACCGTCGACATGACCATCGCCAAGCTCCGCCAGAAGATCGAGCGCGACCCGGCCGAGCCGCGGATCGTCGTCACTGTCACCGGCGCCGGCTACGCCTGGGGCGAGCCCGAGCCGTGACCCCGAGCCGTCGGACGACCGTCGCCGCCGTCGCCCTCGCGGTGGCCGTCGTGCTGCCGACCTCGGCCTGGTACCTGACCGGCTCGGCCGACGCGGCGAGCCGCGCCCGGCTGCTCGAGGACACCGCGGTCGCCGGGCTGCAGAGCGAGCTCCACCGCGACGCCGACCGGCTGGCGATCCGCCTCGAGCGGCTGCTCGCGATCGAGAGCGAGCGGCCGTTCTTCCACTACCAGAGCATCACCCACGACCCAGGCGGCGCCGCCGAGGGGCTCGCGGTGGCGCCGTCGCCCCTCGCCCGCGGGGTGTCCGACCCGCTGGTCTGGGCCCACTTCCAGCTCGACGAGGCGGGGCTGGTCAGCCTGCCGACGGTCAACGAGCGCTTCCCCGAGCTGTCGTCGGGCGAGAGCTTCGCCCGCTTCTGCTCGCTCCTCGCCGATCTCCAGAACGCGATGGTCATGGACCTCGACGGGAACGGCGGCGGTCCGGGCGGGAACGGCGGCCAGGTCGTCGTCCTGCGCCGCGGCGAGTGGGAGCAGATCCGCGACGCCGACCAGGTCTACGCCGCGATCACCGGCCGCGGTGAGCGTCCCGCCGACCGGAGGAGCAACGGCGCCGGCGAGGTGGTCATCCGGGTCGGCGCGCTGGCCTGGCACACCATGGTGTTCGGCAGCGGACCGACCCTCGCCGCGCTGCGCGAGGTCGACACCCCCCTCGGCATCCGGCTCCAGGGCTTCGCGGTGGCGCCGAGCGGCGTCGAGCAGTGGCTCGGCGGCGACGCCCGGGTCGAGGTCGCGTTCACCCCCGCCGAGCTGCTGCCCCCTGACCGCCTGTCGTCGCCGGTCGCCGACACCGGCTGGTGGCTCTCGGCCGACGTCGGACCGCTCGTCGAGCGGGCCCGCGCCGAGGGCCGGGCCGCGGTCGCCCAGTTCCGTCGGGTCTTCGCCCTCGGCGCGGCGGCGGCGCTGCTGTCCGCGCTCGCTGTCATGGCGGTGGTCGTCCAGACCGAGCGTCTCGCCCGTCAACGCGGCCGCTTCGCCGCCGCGGCGGCGCACGAGCTCAAGACGCCCCTCGCCAGCCTCCGCCTGCACAGCGAGATGCTGTCGGAGGGGCTCGGCCGACCGGATCGGGCCGCCGAGTACGCGGCAAGGGTCGCCGCCGAGTCGGGCCGCCTCGGCCGGGTCGTCGCGAACATGCTCGATCTGGCGCGGCTCGAGCGCGGCGCCCAGATCGCCGACCCGCGACCGGGCGACATCGGCGCCGCGGTCCGGCTCTGTCTCGAGCGGCTGCGGCCGAGCCTGACCGGCGCCGGGCTCGAGCTCGACCTCTCGGTCGACGGCGAGCTGCCGACCACCCTCTTCGACCCCGATGCGCTCTGCCAGATCCTCGACAACCTGCTCGACAACGCCGAGAAGTACACCCGCGACCGACCTGGGCGGGGGGCCGAGGTCTCGGTGCGCGCGACCGGCGACGGCGTCGAGATCGCGGTCGCCGACAACGGGCCCGGGATCGCGGCCGCGGCCCGCCGGATCCTCTTCGAGCCCTTCCGCCGGCCGGCCGGCGACGACGCCCCGGCCGGTCTCGGCCTCGGCCTCGCCCTCGCCCGGTCGCTGGCGCGGGCGCAGGGGGGCGAGCTCGAGCTCGCGGACGGGAGCGGCGAGGGCGCACGGTTCGTGCTCACGCTGCACCGCGGCTGACCCGCTGTGCTCGGGCCTCGGCGCACCCGTCGACCCACGACACGAGCATGAGAGTCTGCCGCCTCGTCGCCGTGATCCTGCTGCTCGCCGGCCTCATCGTGGCCGGGGTCGGGCTCGTCGGGCGCCGCGGCGTCGGCCCGGCGCCTCGCACCGAGGCCGAGATCGCCGGCGCTCACTTCGTCGCCGCCGAGACGGTCGGCGGGACCATCGAGTGCCCGGTCGCCGGGCTCGCGACGTGGCAGGACCTGTGGTCCCGGCCCCTCCCCGGCTGTAGCCTGGGCGACGGCTGGCTGGCGCCCCGCGCCTGGGGCAGCACCTCGTGGGGCCCGAGCGCCTCCTTCACGGTCGAGCTCGACGCCCCCGGGGAACGGACCCTCGAGATCGAGATCCGCGCCGCGGACACGCTGCCGCCCGACGGCGAGCAGTCGGCGACGCTCTCGGTCAACGGCCTCGAGCAGGGTCGCTTCGAGGTGCCCACCCACTGGAGCCTGGTCAGCCTCGCTGTCCCCGAGGGCGCGCTGCGGGTCGGCCGCAACGACTTCCGGCTCGACTTCGCCGACTGGCGGGCGCGCGGCAGTGAGGGCCCTCGGCCCGGGGGCGAGGCGCTCGCCGCGCAGGTCCGACGTCTGACCCTCCGACCGGCGCCGTCGACCGGCCCGGCGCCGGCTGACCGACCCGTCGGCCCCGCGATCTGGGACGCCGAGGCCCACGCCTTCGTCGCGGCGGCCCCCGGCACCCTCGTGCTGCCGGTCCACGCGCCCGCCGGCGCCCGGCGGCTGCGCCTCGACATCCGGCCGTCCCGCGGCGTCGACCGGCGCGCCGCCACGGCCCGCCTGAGGCTCGAGGATCTCGACGGTGATGACCGGCGCGAGGGGCGGATCGATCGCTTCCCGGCGATTGGAGCGGCGCGGCTCCGGCTCGATGTCGACGACCTCTCCGGACGCTGGCTGCTGCTCACCCTCGAGCTCGAGCCGGCGGGTGGCAGCCTGGTCGTCCCGCCGCCCGTCTTCGAGCTCGACCGGGCCGGCGCCGCGCCGCCCGCGACGCCGACCGCCACCGCGCCTCCCCTCGCCCGACCCGACATCGTGCTGATCATCCTCGACGCCGCGCGGGCCGACCACTTCGGCCACGCCGGCTACGATCGGGAAACGACGCCCTTCATCGACGCCCTGGCCGGCGAGTCGCTGGTCTTCCGACACGCCTTCGCCCTCGCGCCCTACACCCTGTGCTCGGTGCCGACCATCCTCACCGGGCTCGACTTCGTCGGCCACGGCGTGGTGCGTCACGAGCAGGTGCTCGCCGACGAGGCGATGACCCTCGCCGAGTCGCTCGGGCAGGCCGGCTACCGTACCGCCTGCTTCAGCGCGACGCCGAACAACTCGAGGGGTCTGGGCTTCGACCAGGGGTACGAGGTCTTCCGCGAGCTGTGGACCGAAGGGCCGGTCTCGACGATCCGCCGTCCCCACTACCTGGCCAGGCGGGTCGTCGAGTGGCTCGACGCCACCGCGGCCGACGACCGGCCCCTCCACCTCCAGCTGCACATGATCCCGCCCCACGCGCCGTACGACCCACCCCCGCCCTTCGACGTCTTCAGCGACCCGGCCTATGGCGGTACGTGCGACGGCTATGACCGGACGCTGGGTCCGGTCGACTCCCGGGCCCGCGCCCTCGAGCCGGGGTGCCTCGAGCACCTCGTCGACCTGTACGACGGCAACCTGAGGCTCGCCGACGACGCGACGCGGGTCGTCCTCGAGGCCCTGGCCCGCCGCCCGCGCTGGCGGGACACCGTGGTGCTCGTCACCTCCGACCACGGCGAGGCCTTCATGGAGCACGGACGGCTGGAGCACAACAGCACGGTGTTCGGCGAGATGCTCCACGTCCCCTTCGTCCTCCGGCTGCCCGCGGATCGCGCGGCGACCGGGGTCGACACCGACCGGCTGGTCAGCCTCGCCGATGTCGCCCCGACCCTGCTCGGGCTCGCGGGCATCGAGCCGCCGGCCGGCGGCGCCGGCGTCGACCTGCTGGCGGACGGCCCACCGAAGAGAGGGCGATACCTGGTCTCCCGCAATGCCAACAACCCGCCGATCGCCGGCATCCGGACCCTGCGCTGGAGCGCGGTGCTCGACATCGCGGGCTCCGTTGCTCTCTACGACCTCGCCGCCGACCCCGGCGAGACGACCTCGGTCGCCGCAGGGCAACCGGCACGGCTGGCCGGGCTCGGGCTGCTGGCGACCCGGCGCCTCTCGCAACCCCCCCGGCTCGCGACGGGCGATGCCGAGACCGAGATCGGCGAAAGAGAGCGCGAGCTGCTCGAGACGCTGGGGTATGTGAGGTAAGGAGTTAGGAGTTAGGAGTTAGGAGTGAGGAGGTGACGGGTAGACTGGGGGCGTCTTACAGCGACCGAAGGGAGCGCTGACCAGCGAGCAAAGCGAGCGCTCACTCTTCACTCTTCACTCTTCACTCTTCACCCTTCACCCTTCACCCTTCCCTCTTCACCCTTCACTGGACATACCCGATGGCCTGGAGCTGGCGCTCCTGGTGGGTCGCCTCGCGCAGGCTGAGCGCCCGGTCCTTCCACTCGCGGACCAGCTTGGCCCGCTTGCGCGAGTAGGCGCGCGGGTTGGTCATGAAGGCCGCACCGCCGTCGCCGAGCTCGCCGGCGACGCACAGCTCGACCTCGCGCAGGCCGAGGCCCGAGACCGCGACATAGCGGTCGAAGAAGACGGTCTCGTCGGTGGTGCGGATCGTCTCGTCGACCACCGTCCGCGGCTCGCCGTCGGGGACCAGCTGCCGCACCGTCACGCGGAAGTGGGCGGACCGCTCGGTCCCGTCGAGCTTCGCCCCGTCGAAGCCGTAGGCGACCTGGATCACCGGGTCGACCGGGAGGAGCAGCCGCCGGCAGCCGGAGGGCTCGACCAGGACCTCGCGGACGAGCCCGTACAACGTCTCGACCCGGTAGTCGCTGCGAAAGGCAAACTGGCCGAGCTCGACGTCGACCCAGGGCTGGCGGTCGCGCCGGCGGACCGGTTCCGGGTCGAGGGGCCCGAGGGCGGCGAGCTGCGGGCAGTGGTCGGGCGGGTAGCGCATGACCCGCATCGGCAGGTAGGGCGGGACCCACTCCCAGACCTTCTCCCTGGCCGGGGTGATCTCGAAGGCCCGACCGCCCTCGCTCGAGGTGATGAGCAGGTTGCCGTTGGGCAGGACCTGCTGGCTCCCGGCGACCGAGGTGTAGAAGGTCCGGTCCGAGTACTCCCAGGCGAGCCGGCCGTCGGTCGGGTCGACGACCCGGATCTGGCTGCGCCGGTAGGCGTGGCGGTCGTGGGTTCCGTTGTTGAAGACGACGACCAGCCCCTCGCCGAGAACGCCCCGGGGGACCATCAGTGCCTCGTGCTGGAAGTCGAGGCCGTCGCTGAGCGTCCAGACGATCTCGCCGCTCCCCCGGTCGACGACGAAGACGGTGTCGAGGTTGCGCGCGCTGAGCAGGAGGTTGCCCGGCCGGAAGCGCACGTCGCCCGCGTCGAACCAGCGGTTGGGCCCGAGCTCGTGGAGCGAGTTGAGGTGGGTCGGGTCGGGGTAGTGGCGGTCGCGGTCCGGGAAGTGCTCCTCGAGGTGGTCGCGGGGCCACCACTCCCAGACCAGCCGGCCGGCACGGTCGACCTCGTGGAGGTAGTCCGAGCGGCTCGAGGTCTCCTGGGCGAGCACCAGGATGTTGCCGTTGGCGAGCCCGATGACGTCGTGGTGCGGCAGGTCGTCGGCCCGCGGCAGGGCGTAGGCCCAGGTGAGCGCGCCGTCCCAGTCGTACTCCTTGATCATGTCGTCGGTCCCGATGACCAGGAGCCGCCCCGCGGGATCCAGGCGGGCCCGGCCCACCGCGCGGACCTTCGGCCAGCTGTGGACCACCCGGCCCTGCATGTCGATCAGCATCGGCACCCGGCGCCGGAAGAGCACCAGGTTGTAGCCCGGCGAGCTGAGCCGCGGCCGGTAGGTCTCGACCCACTCGGCGGGGTCGGTGGAGGCGAGCTCCCCCTCCAGGTCGTCGAGCCCGGTCGCGTCGTCGACCGCCGCCATGAAACCGATCACCGGGGCGGGCTCGTCGGGCGCGCAGCCCGTCAGCACAATGGCGAGGGTCGCGAGGGCGAGCCATCGGAGCGTGCCGGTCGGCCTCATGGCCGGGCGATCCTACACCACCCGGGCCCGGGGACCGCCGCTCAGCGGTTCCGCAGCCCGTCGAGCACGCGCTCCGGCGTGAGCGGCAGGACGTGGAAGCGGACACCCGTCGCCTGGGTGACCGCGTTGGCGATCGCCGCCACCGTCGGGATGAGCGGCAGCTCGCCGCAGCCGCGCGGCGCCGGCGTCTTGACCTCGTTGTCGAGGAAGGCGATCGAGATCTCCGGGACGTCGGAGAAGCGCGGGATCCGGTAGTCGCCGAAGCCCCTGGTCAAGGGCCGGTGGCCGTCGAGCAGGACCTCCTCGAACAGGGCGAAGCCGAGGCCCCAGAGCATCGCCCCCTTGACGGTCGCGGTCACGGTGTTGCGGTTGATGACCAGCCCGATGTCGAAGGCGCCGACGAGCCGCTCGACGGTGATCGCCCCGGTCGCGAGGTCCACCCTCACCTCGGCCGCCGCGGCGCCGAGCTGCCGGCCGCCGTGGTGGCAGATCCCGAAGCCGATGCCCCGGCCGTCGCCGGCGCCGCCGCGGCCATAGCCGATCCCCTCGGCACAGGCGTCGAGCAGCGGACCGAACGAGGCCACGGCGAGGTTCGAGCGGCGGAAGTCGAAGGGGTCGCGACCGAGGGCCCGGGCGAGCTCGTCGGTGTGGCTCTCGACGGCGAAGCAGGTCTGGACGAAGCTCGTCCCGCGCATCGTGCCGTGCCGGGCCGGCATCGGCGTCCGGAAGAGCCGGGTCAGAACGTGCGGGATCGCGTAGGTCTCCTCGCTGCCGTAGCCCTCGTCCTGGTAGAGGTCGAGGGTCCGGGCGACGAGCCGGCCCTCGCCGTCCACGCCGCTCGCGATGTCGGCGACCACCGCCTCCTTGTAGCGGGCGAGACCGACGATCTGGTGGGCGCGGCTGTAGACGAGCTTGACCCGCCGGCCGCTGGCCCGGGCCATGGCGGCGCACTCGTCGGGGGCGCGCGTGTCGACCTTGACCCCGAAGCCGCCGCCGACCGGCATCGAGACCAGCCGGATGCCGTCGGCCGGGATGCCGAGCCGCTCGGCGATCAAAGGTACCGCCTTGAAGGGGGCCTGGGTGCTCGCCCACACCGTGACCCGGTCGCCCTCGACCTCGGCCACCGCGGTCTCGGTCTCGATCGGCGCCTGGGTCGCGTACTGGGTGAGGTAGGTCTCGGCGAGGCGCACCGCGCTGCCCGCGAGCTCCGCCGCCGGGTCGCCCCGCTCCTCGACCATCCGCTTGAGCTCCGCGCCCTCGCGGATCTCCGCCTCGACCCGGAGCTCCTTTGGCCGTTTCGGAACCGTCCAGACCGGCGCCAGCGCCTCGAGGCCCCGCTGCACCGATCGGTAGGTCGAGCCGACCACCATCGCGGTCCGCCCCAACCGGTCGGCGTGCTCGACCCCGGGAGTCGCGACCGCCGCCGGGATGTCGACCGACGAGACCTTGGAGAGCATCCAGTGGTACTCGGGCTCGGCCACGGCGCCGTAGGAGCACTCCCCGGGGAACAGGTCTCCGGTGTAGACCAGGGTCCCGGTGACGATCGCCTCGGCGTTGACGTTCGGGGTGCCGCGGTCGACGTACCGGGTCGAGCTCTCCCAGGGAACCCTGGGGTCGATGGTCCCGACGTGCACCGTCCCGTCGGCGAGCTCGCCGATCGGCAGGCGGACCGAGGGATCGGCGGCGCCGACCACGGCGCCGTTCCGGTACACCAGCTTCGCGGCCTCGACCCCGAGCACCGCGGCGGCCCGCTCGACGAGGTGGTCGCGGACCCTCTCGCAGGCCCGCCAGTAGCCCCAGCCGACGATCCGGGTCGCGCTCGAGCCCTCGGTCGGGCCGTCGTCGGGACAACGACCGGTGTCGCCGAGCACCACCTCGACCTTGTCGGGCGCCAGCTGGAGACCCTGGGAGATGATGTTGGAGAGGACCGTCGCGAGCCCCTGCCCCATCTCGACCCGGCCGGTGTGCGCGGTCACCGAGCCGTCGCGGTGGATGAGCAGCCACTCGGTGTAGTCGACGAAGTAGCGGACGCCGTGGTCGGTCTCCGGCAGCATCGGCGCCGGGACCGGGGCCTCGCTGACCGGCGGGGTCGAGTCCGAGCACCCGAAGGCGAAGGCGTAGGCGGTGCTCGAACCGAGCAGCTCGAGGAAGGTGCGACGGTCGACCCGCACTCAGCCCTCCCCTGTCGAATCGTCTCCGGCGACCTCCGCGATCGCCTCGACGATCGCCGGGTAGGAGGCGCACCGGCAGAGGTTGTCGTCCATCGCCCGGACGATCTCGTCCCTCGTCGGATGGGGCGTGCTCCGGAGCAGCGACTCGGCGGTGACGATCATCCCCGGCGTGCAGAAGCCGCAGCCGAAGGCGGTGTGGTCGACGAAGGCCTGCTGGAGACGGGACAGACGGCCCGGCTGGCCGAGGCCCTCGATGGTCACGATCTCGTCGCCGGGCGAGAGGTCGCCCACCGCGACCATGCACGAGCGGTAGACCTCGCCGTTGACCAGGACCGAGCAAGCGCCGCACTCGCCCTCGCCGCACCCGAACTTGGTCCCGGTGAGCTTGAGCTGGTCGCGGAGCACCCAGAGCAGCGGCTCGTCGGACGCCGCGGTCACCGTCCGGTCGACCCCGTTGACCCTCAGCGCGAAGCTCCTCGGTCGCGTCATGGCGCCAGGATACACCTCCGGAACCGGGTTGTCGGCGCTCTCAGTGGAGGTAGCCGAGGGCCTCCAGGTGGGCCCGGTCCTGCTCGTCGAGGACCGCGTCCACCGGCGCCCGCTCGGCGAGCTCGGCGAGTGAGCGGTCGAGCTCTCGGCCGAGCCTCTCGAGCTCCTCCGGCCGGCTCGCCGCCAGGTCCTCGAGCTCTGCGGGATCGCGCTCGACATCGTACAGCTCGTGCTTGCTCAGGTCGCCCCGCCACGAGCGGATGAGCTTGAAACCGTCGAGGACGATCGCCCGGGCGTCGACGAAGGACTCCGGCCGGTAGGTGGCGGCGAGGATCGCCCGCTCGGGCGCCGCCGCGCCGCGGATGAGCGGCGCCAGGCTGCGCCCCGACACCCCGGCCGGGCCGGGCAGCCCGAGGAGCTCGGCGACCGTCGGGTAGAGATCGACGAGGCTGACCGGCTCGGCGATGACCAGCCCCTCGGGCAGCCGCCCCGGCCAGGTCATGACCAGGGGCACGTGGAGCAACGAGTCGTAGAGCTGCGAGATGTGGCCGACATGGCCGTGGTCGCCGAGACCCTCGCCGTGATCCGAGGTGACGACGATGAGCGTCCCGTCGATCATCCCGAGCTCGGCGAGCCCGGCGAGCAGCCGACCGAGCTCGCGGTCGACGAGCTCGGTCTCGCCGGCGTAGGCGGCCCGGATCTCGGGGTTCGAGAGCAGCTTCTTGCAGGACACGAGCAGGCTCACCGACACCGGCTCGGCGCCCGGGTTGACGAGACGGACGGTCGCCGGCAGCTCGGACTCGTAGGTCGTGCGTTCCATCCGTCTCGGGATGACCCGCCACCCGTCGAGGGCCTCGACCCGGATCGAGGGATCGTCGGGGAGCAGGTTGTCGACCCGGTAGACCCGTCCCGGCTCGCGCTCACCCGCGAGCTCGAAGCGCAGCACGCTGGCGCCGGCGGGCAGCTCGAGCTGGAACCGGAAGCCGCGGCCGCCGGCGTCCAGCTCACCGACCGGATGTCCGTCGAGGCTCAGGACGATGGTCGGGTACTCCTCATCGGGCGGCGCGTAGGGCTCGTGCGGGTCCGAGTAGTGGACGAAGAGGAAGGAGGGCACGCCGCTGAGCCGGCGGGCCGCCCCGAGGGCCTCGTCGGTGACCTCCACCGCGTCCTTGAGCCAGTCCCGCGAGAAGGCGTCGCCATAGGTCTCGAACCCGCGGTCGAAGCCGAGCTCGCCCTGCAGCACGCCGAGGCTGACGACCCCGGCGGTCCGCCGGCCCGATCCGCGCATCGCCTCGGCGAGGGTCGGGAGGTCGTCGCCGAGGTGCTGGGCGTTGTTGAGCACGCCGTGCTCCATCGGCAGCAGCCCGGTGAACATCGAGGCATGGCTCGGGCCGGTGATCGGGATGCACGACCTGGCCCGGTCGAACCGGACGCCCCGCGCGGCGAGCCCGTCGATGACCGGCGTCAGGTTGCCCGAGCCGTAGGCCCCGAGGGCGTCGGCGCGCAGCGTGTCGACGACGACGAGGAGCAGGCTCGCCGGAGCGAGGTCGGCGCCCGGGCGGCCGAGCACCCGCGCGGTCCTCAGGGTCACCTCGTCGCCGTCCGGCGCCGCCGCGACGCCGAGCTCGACCGCCTCGCCGGGCGTCCGGTCGATCTCGATCCGTGCGGTCCGGCCCCGCCGCGGCGCCCGCACCTCGGTGACCTCGGACCCGGGCTCGCCGGGGCGGGTCAGCCAGACCAGCGCGGCGGCGCGGCCGGTCGGGGACGCCACCTCGAGCTCGACCACCCCGTCGTGCGGCGCCGGGAAGCGGTAGGTCAGCCCGGTTCCGGGAGGCAGCACGATCCGCGGGGGCCCGGCTTCGCCAGGCTCGACACGGGGCTCGTCCCGGCCCGCCACCGAGGCCGGCCCGAGCGCGAGCCGGAACACCGCCGCCGCGAGGGTCCGCGTGTCGAGGCTGCCCGGCAGGTGGTCGGCCGGCCGCCCGGTGCGGCCGAACCGCAGCTCGACCCGGTTGCGACCGGCGAGCAGCGCGTCGCCGGGCACCGGCAGCGAGTAGTCGGCGACGCCGTTGCTCAGCACGACCCGGCCGAGCTCGCGCCCGTTGAGGGTGATCTCCACGGTCTGCTCGGGTGCGCCGTCCCAGGCGAAGGGATGGCAGCGCAGCTCGAGGCTCGTCGGATCCGTGCCGAGGAGCACGAGCTCGGCGGTGGCGGTCCCGGCGATCGCCCAGACGAAGGGCTCGCCGGTCGACGGGTCGACCTCCGGCGCTCCCCAGCCCGCGACCAACGCTGCCGGCGAGCCGGGGTCGACCGACGGCGCCTGGCGCAGGACCTCGGCGGCCCGGAAGCGCTGCACCAGGTCGACCGCGATCTCGGTCGGTGCGGGCTGCTCGCCGGGGCCCCGGAGATCGAGGCCGCAGCCGGCGACCCCCGCCAGAGCCGCGAGGACGGCGCCGATCACCGCCCCGCGGCGCCGCCGCGGGCTGAGCGCTCTGCCCGTCGTGTCCACCGGGGTCGATCGTAGCGCATCCGCCCCGCGAGAATCGCTGCCGCGCCGCGGAGGCGGTAGAATCCGCCCCGTCCGATGACCGCGCCCCGCCTCACCCTCGACCTCCTCGGCGACGAGCTCGCGGTCTGCCGGCTGGCCGTCGACGCCGCGCCGCCCGGCTGGGCCTGGGGAGGCGAGCTGACCTCGATCACCAGCACCGGCGACGAGCTGTCGCTGGTCTGCGCCGCCCGGGCGGTGCCCGACGGGGTCGTCCGCACCGCCGGCTGGCGCGCTCTCAGGGTCCGTGGCCCGCTCGCCTTCGAGCTGGTCGGCGTCCTCGCCGGCCTGTCGACCGCGCTGGCCGGCGCGGGCGTCCCGATCTTTGCGATCTCCACCCACGACACCGACTACGTGCTGGTCCGGCAGAGCGACCTCGATCGCGCCGTCCGAGCGCTCGCCGACGCCGGCTACCGCGTCGTGTCCTGAGCCGCTCGACGCCCGGGCCTACTCCCCCTCCGCCGAGATGTAGCCCTCGCGCTCGAGGTGGGACAGCACCTCGCGCACCGCCTCGTCCGGGGTCATCTGCGAGGCGTCGACCCGGACGTCGGCGTCCTCGGGCACCTCGTAGGGATCGGACACGCCGGTGAACTCCTTGATGATCCCGGCCCGCGCCTTGGCGTACATCCCCTTGCGGTCGCGCCGCTCGCAGACCTCGATCGGGGTCGCGACGTGGACCAGGACGAAGCCGCCGCACGGCCGGACCATCTCGCGGACCTCGTGGCGGACCGAGTCATAGGGCGCGATCGGGGCGCAGATCGCGACCCCGCCGCCGCGGGTGATCTCCGACGCGACAAAGCCGATGCGGCGGATGTTGAGGTCGCGGTGCTCCTTCGAGAAGCCGAGCTCCGACGACAGGTGCTTGCGCACCAGGTCGCCGTCGAGGAGGCTGACGCCGCGGCCGCCGAGCTCGAGCAGCTTGACCCTGAGGCCGTTGGCGATCGTCGACTTGCCCGAGCCCGAGAGCCCGGTGAAGAAGACCGTGAAGCCCTGCGAGCGGCGCACCGGGTGGCGCCGCTCGAGCTCGCGGACGACCCCCGGGAAGCTGAACCAGTCGGGGATCCCGCTGCCCTCGGCGAGCCTCTGCCGGACCTCGTCGGCGGTCATCCGCAGCACCCGGTCGCCGGCGGCGGCCTCGCCGAGGGCGATAAACCGGCGCCGGTTGTCGGCCCACACCAGCTCGTCGAGGGCGACCAGCTCGACCCCGAGGTCCGCGGCGTGGGCGGTAACCGCCTCCCGCGCCTCGGCGTGGGTGAAGCCGGGAGCGCCCGGGCCGCCGAGCACCGCGCCGGCGCCGTCGTGCTCGACCGCGAGGTGGCTGCAGCCGTGGTTGCGGTGGATGATCGCGTGGAGCAGCGCCTCGCGGGCGCCGCCCCCGCGCACCGCCGCCGGCAGCAGGTTGAGCCGGGCGAGATAGGCCGGGTAGTGGGGCAGCACCTCCTGGTAGCAGCGCACCCGGGTGTAGTGGTCGACATCGCCCGGGGCGCTCATCCCGACCACCGGGTGGATCAGCAGACCGGCCCCGAGCGCCTGGGCCGCGCGCTCGGTCGCGGCCTGCTCGGCGCGGTGGATCGTCCGGTGGGTCTGGTAGGCGAGCACTCGCCGCCAGCCGAGGCGGGCGAACATCCGGCGCAGCTCCGCGGGGGTCAGGCGCAGCTCGCGGAAGTCGTGGTGGACCGGCAGCTGGACGCCCTCGACCGTTCCGGCGACCGCGCACGGCGGGGTCCGGCGGAGGAAGCGCGCAGCCTCGGCCCCGTCGGTCTTGCCGAGCAGCGCGAGCGCCTCGGCCTCGCGATCGGGCTCGAAGACCTCCTCGACCTCGAGGGAGGCGAGCATCACCCCCTCGGCGTCGCGCAGCGCGACCGGCTCGCCGACGACCAGCCGGTCGGCGGTCGTCCGGTCGATGTCGAGGGTGACGGGCAGCGGCCAGAACCGTCCTCCGGCGAGCCGCATCGTGGCGCACACCGAGGCGTGGTCGGCGCCGCCCATGAACCCCGCGAGCGGCGACAGCGCGCCGGTCAGCAGCAGCTCGAGATCGCACTGCTGGCGGCGCTCGAGGTCGATCGACGGCCAGCCGCGCGACAGCTCGCGGATCTCGGCGGCGCGCTCGCCGCCGGCCAGCAGGGCGACGAGGGCGCCGCCGTAGGGGGTGATGAGGTGATCCACTGGGCTCGGCTCCTCGGTGGTGGTCGGTCTGCCGGCGGGGATTGTACTGCGTTCGACCTGGGGCGGCGGGCCGCGACACGCCCTCGAGACCCGCTCATTCGTGGAATCACCGTTCAGATCGAATAATCAGCAGAAAATTGCCGATAATTTCGCGATAATTGGACACGATTCAGCGATTTGCCGAGGCATCATTCGAGCGAGTAACCTCGACCCGTCGCGACAACCGAGGCTTCCCCGAGGAGGATGGACCATGACCACGGCAACCATCAACGGAGTCGACCGGTACATCGCAGAGGCCCGCGAGACGATGGCGCGGCGCGCCGAGCTTCGCGCGCGGGTCCGCAGGCTTCGCTTCGACACCATCGCGGTCCACGGCATGTACGGGCTCGAGGAGGCGTTCTCGGGTGGTCAGGGCGGGATCGTCGAGCCGATCTTCCCCTCGACCTCGCAGGCCTACCGCGACTCCGACGAGATGGAGGCCGCGCTGTCGTACCGGATCCCGACCTGGTGCTACTCGCGGATCCACAACCCGACGGTGTTCTACCTCGAGGAGACGCTGGCCCTGCTCGAGTCCTACGGCTGCTCCTGCGACGCCACCGGGCTCGCCACCTCGTCGGGGATGGCGGCGATCAAGCAGGCGGTCGAGCCGCTGCTCGCCAACCCTCAGGGCGCCCCGCTCAACTTCGTCTCCACCGCCCAGGTCTACGGCGGGACCTTCCAGCTGTTCAACCTGCGGATGGCCGAGCGCGGCGCCCGGGTGCGCTGGGTGACCGAGCCGTGGCGCATCGAGACCTGGGAGCCGCTGATCGACGAGCACACCCGCTTTCTCTACGCCGAGATGCCCTCCAACCCCCAGCAGGCGTGCACCGACCTCGAGGCCGCGGCCGAGCTCGCCCACCGCCACGGCATCCCGCTCATCGTCGACGCGACGGTGGCGACCCCCGCCCTGATGCGTCCCCTCGCCCACGGCGCGGACATCGTCGTCCACTCGCTGTCGAAGACCGCCGGCACCGGCGGCAACGCGATCGCCGGCGGGATCGTCGCCCGCCACGGCATCGTCTCGCGCCACCTCGACGACGAGCAGCGCGGCGACTACGCGCTGTGGCTCAAGCTCTGGCCGTTCCGCGACTCCGGGCCGTGCATGACCGCGACGACCGCGCACTATCTGCTCAGCGAGATGCGGACGCTGCGTCTCAAGATGGCGCAGATGTCGCGCAACACCCTCGAGGTGGCGCGCTATCTCGCCGGCCACCCGAGGGTCGAGCGCGTCGACTACCTCGGTCTCGAGAGCCACCCGCTGCACCGGCTCGCCTCGCGCTACCTGAAGGTCGTCGACGACGACACCCCGGCCTACGGCCACCTCATGTCGTTCACGATCCGCGGTTCGGCGGCGGATGCCCGGACCTTCTTCGACGGGCTCGGGCGGATCTTCCGCGCCACCGACCTCGGCCGGATCAAGAGCGTCGCGACGATCCCCGCGATCTCCACCCACCAGCAGCAGGGCGAGGAGGGGCGCAAGCTCGCGGGCATCCCGCCGACCATGGTCCGGCTGTGCGTCGGCGCCGAGCACCCGCAGGACACCATCGACGACCTCGACCAGGCGCTCGCCCGGATCTGAGGAGTGAGGAGTGAAGGGTGAAGAGTTAGGGGTGAGACGTGAGACGTGAGACGTAGAGCGCCGTATCTCGCGTCTCACCCTTCACAGCGAGCGAAGCGAGCGCTCACCTTCTCAGGCCCTAGAATCGCGAAGGAGACAACCATGAAGATCATCCTCATCGGGTTCGGGACGGTCGGCCAGGGATTGGCCGAGCTGCTCGTCGGCAAGGCCGACGAGCTCAGGCGGGCGCACGGTCTCGCCCCCACCGTGGTCGGAATCTCGGACATGCTCAAGGGGAGCTGCCACGATCCCGCCGGGATCGACCTCGGGCGCGCCCTCGCCGCGGTCGCCGCCGGAGAGTCGCTGACCACCCTTCCGGGGGGCTGCGGCTGGAGCGCCCTCGAGATGATCGAGCGGGCCTCGGCCGACGCGATGTGCGAGGTCACCTACACCGACATCAAGACCGGGCAGCCGGCCACCGACCACATCCGCGCCGCCCTGGCCAAGGGGATGAGCGTGACCACCACCAACAAGGGGCCGGTGGCCCTCGCCTCGCGGGAGCTCGCCGAGCTCGCCGCGAGCCGCGGCGTCCGCTTTCTCTTCGAGGGGGCGGTGATGGCCGGCACGCCGCTGCTCAACCTGGTGCGCGAGAGCCTCGCCGGGTCCGAGATCCGCGAGATGAAGGGCATCCTCAACGGCACCACCAACTTCATCCTGACCCGGATGGAGGGCGGGATGGACTACGCGGCGGCGCTCGCCGAGGCCCAGGCCCTGGGCTACGCCGAGGCAGTGCCCGATGCCGACGTCCTCGGGTGGGACGCGCTGGCCAAGGTCACGATCCTCGCCAACACGGTGCTCGGCGCCGCGCTGCGGCCGAGCGACAGCCCGTGCCGCGGGATCACCGAGATCACCCCCGAGCAGATCGCCGCCGCCGCCGCCGACGGCAAGCGCTACAAGCTGATCGGCCGGGTCTGGCGCGACGGGCGGGCGGTCCGCGCCTCGGTCGGCCCCCAGCTCGTCGAGGCGGGCCATCCCCTCGCCGGGGTCGGCGGCGCGACCAACGCGATGACCATCACCACCGACACGCTCGGCGAGGTCACGATCGTCGGCCCCGGGGCGGGCCGCCGCGAGACCGGCTTCGCCCTGCTCAACGACCTCATCCACATCGGGAGGCGGCCATGAGAATGCTGCTCGCCGGCGAATGGGTCGACCGCGCCGAGACCATCGACGTCCGCGACCCCTTCGACGGCTCGCTCGTCGACACCGTGCCCTCGGCGAGTCCGGAGGACGTCGAGACCGCCCTCGCGGCGGCCGACCGCGCCCGCGAGACGGCGCGCCGGATGACCACCTTCGAGCGCTGGCGGGTGCTCACCGGCGCCGCCGCGATCGTCCGCGACAACCTCGAGGACTTCGCCCGGACGATCGCCCGCGAGGGCTCGAAGACCATCCGCGAGGCGCGCAAGGAGGCGCGGCGGACGGTCAACACGCTGACCATCTCGGCCGAGGAGGCGAAGCGGCTCAACGGCGAGACCATCCCCTTCGACTCCTTCCCCGGGGGCGAGCAGCGGCGCGGCCACTTCCAGCGGGTGCCGGTCGGCGTCGTGCTCGCGATCACCCCGTTCAACGACCCCCTCAACCTGGTCGCCCATAAGCTCGGCCCGGCGATCGCCGGCGGCAACGCGGTGATCCTCAAGCCGGCCACCGTGACCCCGCTCTCGGCCCTCAAGCTCACCGAGGCGCTGCTCGCGGCCGGGCTGCCGTCGGATGTCCTCCAGACCCTGACCGGTCACGGCGCGGTGCTCGGCGACACCCTGGTGGCCGACCCCCGGGTGCGGATGATCAGCTTCACCGGCGGGCTCGAGGCGGGAAGACGGATCACCGCCCGGGCCGGGCTCAAGAAGATCGGCATGGAGCTCGGCTCGAACTCGCCGGTCGTGGTGTGGAAGGATGCCGATCTCGAGTGGGCCGCCGAGACCTGCGTCTCGGGCGCCTTCTGGGCGGCCGGCCAGAACTGCATCGGCGTCCAGAGGATCTATGTCCAGCGCGAGGTCTACGATCGGTTCCGCGACCGCTTTGTCGAGCTCACCCGGGCCTACAAAATCGGCGACAAGCTCGACGAGGCGACCGACATGGGGCCGATGATCACCGAGACCGAGGCCGAGCGGGTCTCGAGCTGGATCGCCGAGGCGGTGGCGATGGGCGCCACGGTCCTCGCCGGCGGCGGGCGGACCGGCGCGCTGGTCGAGCCGACCGTCCTCGAGGGGGTGCCCGAGACCGCGACCATCCACCGCGAGGAGGTCTTCGGACCGACCGTCAACCTCTACCCCTTCGACGACCTCGACGAGGCGATCCGCAGCGCCAACTCGGTCGACTACGGCCTCCACGCCGCCGGCTTCGCCCGGGACGTCGAGGTCTGCTTCCGGCTGATCGAGGGGCTCGACGCGGGCAGCGTGCTGATCAACGACTCCACCGACTACCGGCTCGACTCGATGCCCTTCGGCGGCATCAAGGGCTCGGGTCTCGGCCGCGAGGGGGTCCGCTTCTCGCTCCAGGAGATGACCGAGCCGAAGGTCGTGTGCTGGTATCTGCCAGGGCTTTGAGGAACAGTTCTTAGTTTTCAGTTTTTGGTTCCATCGCACACGGTGCGTCTTCGCGCCGGTGAACAGGGTGCGATGGAACTTAAAACTCAAAACTCAGTGCTCTTCATTCATAATCGACGCATGCGATTCGGCAGTGAGTTGGACCAGCAGGACGTCGCGATCCTGGCGGCGCTCAAGCAGAACGCCCGGATCTCGAACAAGGACCTCGCCGCGGCGGTCGGGCTCGCGCCCTCGACCTGTCTGGAACGGGTCCGCCGGCTGCGCGGGATCGGCGCGATCCACGGCTACCACGCCGATGTCGACCTCGCGATGCTCGGCTTCGGCCTGCAGGCGCTCATCGCGGTCCGCCTCAACCGCCACTCGCGCGAGCTCGTCGACTCGTTCCGCAGCTATGTGCTCGGGCTGGCCGAGGTGCGCGCCGTCTACCACGTCGCCGGCGCCGACGACTTCCTCGTCCACGTCGCGGTCCGCGACGCCGACCACCTGCGCGACCTCGCGATGGACGCCTTCACGACCCGTCCCGAGGTCTCCCATATCGAGACCCGGCTGATCTTCGAGCACATGCCGATCCGTCGCCTGCCGATCGCCGAGGGGGAGTGGGAGTAGTTTTCCCCCCCCCTCCCGCGTCCGAGTCCGCGTCCGCGTCCGAGTCCGATGGACGCGATCCGCCGCCGAACCGGGACTCGTCGTTGCGTCGGTGTTTCGAGCTTGCTGCGACGGCTGGGAGCCCGGAGCATCGCGCACCGATGATCGACCTCCGGATGATGAGCCCCTCCGAAACGAAACCCGGCTGGGTCGGAGGATGCGGACGCGGATGCGGACGCGGACTCGGACGCGGACGCGGACTCGGACGCGGACGCGGACTCGGACTCGGACGCGGGAGCTACGCCCGATTCCGGTAGAGATCCGGGTCGACCTGCAAGGCCATCTTCTCGACGTCGAGGACGCCGCCGAGGAAGTCGTTCATCCGTCGCGCCGCGGTCTCGGGGTCGCCGATGACCTCGGTGTAGTCGACGTAGAGAACCTCGAACCAGTCGCGGAAGGCGAGCTGGAACTTCACCTTCTCGAGGTGGTCCGAGTACATCCGCAGCAGCTCCTCGTCGCCGGTGGTGCTGGCCTCGCCGCGGCGCACCAGCATCTTGGCCTGGGAGGCCAGGACCTCGTGGAGGTTGCGCCGCATGAAGATCACCTTGTAGGTGTTGTCCTTGGGAAGGTACTGGAGCAGCGAGGACACGACCTTGATGACCTTGCCGCGCGCCGAACGGATCCAGCCCCGGTCCTCGGTCTCGGCGAGGTCCTTGACCCGTTCGTCCTCGAAGTAGCCCTTGGGGTTGTCCTCGTCGGCGGCGCGGAGGTTGTCGACGATCGTCTCCAGTCCGCCCGCGGCGAGCATCTTCATCGCCATCGAGGTGCCCGATCTCGGCAGCCCCGAGACGACGACCACCGGCCGGCCATACCTCACACGACGGACAATCCTGCCGATCGTCGTTCCCATCTGTCTCCCCCGTGGCCGTCGGGACCGTGCCACCCGCGAGCCGGCGCCGCGCCCCCGGCCGACCGGCCGGGCTATACTACACCGCCTGGAACGGGATCCCGAAATGCCGGCGCGGGCGGACCGGTTCTCCGCAGCGGGACCGCGCCGCGGACCCGACCCATCCGGGCATCGAAGGGGCACTGACCGGCCATGACGACACCATCAGACACTGCGAGCTCGAGACCGGCGCGCCTCGTCCTGGCCGCCGCGATCCTGCTCGCCGGCGCCCCGACGATCGCCGACGCCTATATCGGCCCCGGCGCCGGGTTCGCGGTGCTCGGCTCCTTCGCGGTGGTCTTCGTCACGATGCTGCTCGCCGGCGTCGCGGTCCTCGCCTGGCCGTTCCGGATGGTCTGGCGGGCCCTCCGCCGGCGGCGCCGGGCACGACCCCTGGTCAGGCGCGTCGTGTTCATCGGCTTCGACGGCCAGGACGCGGCGATCACCGAGCGGCTGATGGCCGAAGGCAAGCTGCCCAACCTGTCGCGGCTCGCCGAACGGGGCAGCTACCGGCGGCTGCGGACGACCTTCCCCTCGATCACCCCGGTCGCCTGGTCGTCGTTCTCCACCGGCGCCAACCCCGGCCGGCACAACATCTTCGACTTCCTCGACCGCGACCCGCGCACCTATCTCCCCCGCCTGAGCTCGGCCCACATCGGCCCGGTGACCCGCTTCTTGAAGCTCGGCAAGCTGCGCATCCCCCTCGCCAGGCCCGACATCCGGCTGCTCCGCCGGTCGAAGCCGTGGTGGACCATCCTCGGCGAGCACAACGTCTGGAGCACGGTCATCCGGGTGCCGATCACCTTTCCGCCCGACCGCTTCCACGGCGCCCAGCTCGGGGCGATGTGCATCCCCGACCTGCTCGGCACTCAGGGCACCTTCATGCTCTTCACCACCCGCCCCGAGAGCACGACCTTCGAGGAGGGCGGCGTGCGCGTGGCCCTCGAGCACAACGGTTCGGCGAGCAGCTTCACCGCGACCGTCAAGGGCCCGGAGAACGCCTTCCGCGAGGGCAACCCGCCGATGGAGCTGCCCCTCGAGCTCGAGCTCGACCGCGCCGCCGGCGCCGCCCGGGTCGCGATCGACGGCTCGGTGGTCGACCTCCGGCTCGGCGAGCTCAGCGGCTGGGTCGAGCTCGACTTCCCGGCGATCGCCGGGATGAAGGTCGGCGGGCTCACCCGGATGATGCTCACCGAGGCCGGCGAGCACGTGTCGCTCTACCTGTCGCCGATCAACATCTCGCCCGGCAAGCCGGCGATGCCGATCTCGCACCCCTCCTACTACTCGAGCTATCTCGAGAAGAGGATCGGCCCCTTCGCCACCCTCGGCCTCGCCGAGGACACCTGGGCGCTCAACGAGAAGGTCACCGACGACGCGACGTTCTGGACCCAGACCCAGGACATCGACGCCGAGCGCGAGCGGATGCTCCACGTCGGCCTCGACCGGCTGCGCTCGGGCGCGCTGGTCACCGTCTTCGACGCCACCGACCGGGTCAACCACATGTACTGGCGCTACATCGAGGACGGCCACCCGGCGGCCGCCGGGGTCGACCGGCCCGAGTACGGCGACGCCATCGAGCGTCAGTACATCCACAACGACGGCATCGTCGGCCGGGTGCTCGAACGGCTCGACGAGCAGGATGTCCTGTTCGTGCTGTCGGACCACGGCTGCACCTCGTTCCGGCGCGGCGTCAACCTCAACGCGTGGCTCCTCGCCAACGGCTATCTGGCGCTCCGCGACGGGGCCGATCCGGCCCGGCCGTGGCTCCAGTCGGTCGACTGGTCGCGCACCCGGGCCTACGCCGTCGGTCTGGTCGGGATCTTCCTCAACCTGAAGGGCCGCGAGGCCGAGGGGATCGTCGAGCCCGGCGACGAGGCCGCGGCCCTCAAGAGCGAGCTCGCGGCCCGGCTCGGCGGGCTGGTCGACGACGAGACCGGCACCATCGCGATCAACGAGGCGTTCGACACCGACACCCTCTACCGCGGGCCCTACAAGGGCAACGCCCCCGATCTGCTGATCGGCTACAACCACGGCTACCGCATTTCGTGGGGCTGCGCCTCGGGGGTGGTCGCGGGGCGGGTCTTCGAGGACAACGTCAAGGCCTGGAGCGGCGACCACATCGTCGACCCGAGGCTGGTTCCCGGCGTCCTGTTCTGCGACCGGGCGGTGTCGTCGGACGACCCGCACATCACCGACCTGGCGCCGACCGTGCTGACGCTCTTCGGCATCCGCCCGCCGGGTCACATGGACGGAAGGCCGCTGATCGAAAAGGAAAGACCGTGAGGGAGGCACCTCATGTTCGGTAGCACCAAGGTCAAGCTCGACGCCAACCTCGTCGAGCGCATCCGCAAGCTCGCCGAGATCGCCGGCTACTCCTCGCCCGAGGAGTTCATCACTCACGCCCTCGAGAAGGAGCTCGCGCTGCTCGAGGACGCCGAGGGCGAGGAGGAGATCAAGAAGCGCCTCCAGGGCCTCGGCTACATGTCGTAGCGGGCGGCGGCGTGCTCGCTCCTCCGAATCGTGAGCGCACCGGCGGCGTACCGGCCCCGGTCGGGGCGGACCCGAGATGACCGCCCTCAACCGCATCCTCGGCGCGCTGGTCGACTGGCTCCAGCGGCCCCTCGGCGGCGCGCCGCCGATCGTCGGCCTCGTCCTCTGGTCGATCCCGGTCTCGGTCTTCGCGCTGTGGGTGTTCGGCAAGACCTCCAACCAGACGCGGATCGCCGCGGTCAAGAACCAGATCGCCGCCGCGCTCTTCGAGATCCGGCTGTTCAACGACGACCTGCGGGCGATCGTGCGGGCGCAGTGGGAGATCTTAGGGCGGGTCATCCACTACCAGGGGCTGGCCCTTGTCCCGATGGTCTTCATCCTGCCACCGCTCGTGCTGCTCATGGTCCAGCTCCACCAGTACTACGGCTTCCGGGGTCTCGCCCCCGGCGAGAGCGCGCTGCTCCGGGTCGAGCTCGCCGAGCCCGGCGGCGAGCGGCCGGATCTCCGGATCGAGGTCCCCGAGGGGCTCCACCTCGAGACGCCGGCGGTCTGGGTGCCGGCCCTCGGCGAGCTCGACTGGCGGATCGCGGCCGACGCCGCGGGCGACTATCAGGTGGGCTTCGTCCTCGGCGGCGAGACCGCCACCAAGACGGTCCGGGTCACCGACCGCGTCGTCCGGCTGTCCCCGGAGCGGCCGCCGCGCGAGCTCCTCGCCCAGCTCGAGTGGCCGTCCGAGCCGCCGCTTCCCGCGGACGGGGCGATCCGCCGGATCACCGTCGGCTACCCGCAGGGGAGCGTCGGTCTGCTCGGCTGGGCCTGGGAGTGGAGCTTCGCCTGGATGGTGGTGTTCTTCGTCCTCACCATGGTCATCGCCGTCGCGCTCAAGAAGCCGATGGGCGTCGAGCTGTAGAGGGTGAAGAGTGAGCGCTCGCTTCGCTCGCTGTGAGAAGGTTAGGCCGCGGTCGTCCTTGCTACGCTCGGCGACCGCTGGTGAGAGCGTTCGCCGCTGCGCTTCGCTGGCAGCTCGCTGTGAGACGGAAGGCGCCTGACTCTGATGATTCCTACTCCTCACGTCTCACACCTCACGTCTCACGTCTCACATCTCACCTCTCACGTCTCACCTCTCACACCTCACTCTTCACTCTTCACCCTCTCACCTTCTAACCTTCTAACCTTCTAACCTTCTAACTTCTCACCCCCCTCGCGTACCATGCTCACCATGACCCGACCCGCCACCTCCGCCGGCGCCCTCGCCGTCTGCATTGCCGCCGCGCTGTGGGGCCTCGACGGCGTCGTCTTGACCCCGCGCCTCGCCGGGCTCGCGGTGCCCTTCGTCGTGCTGCTCCTGCACGCCGTCCCCTTCGCGCTGATGCAGCCGGTCATGCTCGGCTGCTGGCGCCGGCTCGCCGCCTTCGACCGGCGCACCTGGCTCGCTCTGCTCCTCGTGTCGCTATCGGGCGGGCTGCTCGGCACGCTGTGCATCGTCCGCGCACTCTTCCTGGTCGACTTCAAGGCGCTCAGCGTCGTCGTGCTGCTCCAGAAGCTCCAGCCGGTCTTCGCGATCACCCTCGCGGCGGTCCTGCTCAAGGAGCGCCTCACCGCGCGCTTCGTCAGGTGGGCGGTGGTCGCCGTCGGCGGCGGCTACCTGCTCACCTTCGGCCTGGCCCTGCCCACCCTCGGGGCCGACGACCGGACGGCCCGCGCCGCCCTCTTCGCGGTGATCGCGGCGGCGAGCTTCGGCGCCGCCACGGTGTTCGGCAAGCTGCTTCTGGCCAACGTCGACTTCCGCACCGCGACCTTTGCGCGCTACGGGCTGACCAGCCTGCTCGCTCTCGTGGTGGTCGCCGCCTCCCGGGTCGGCCTGCCCTTCGCCTCGGTCACCCCGGCCCAGTGGGCGGTGATCGGGATCATCTCGCTGACCACCGGCTCGGGCGCGATCTTCCTCTACTACTGGGGCCTGACCCGGATCCCGGCCACCGTGGCGACGATCTGCGAGCTCTGCCTGCCGCTCAGCGCCATCGCCCTCGACTACCTGGTCAACGGCGCCCGGCTCGAACCGGGGCAGTGGGCCGGCGGTCTGCTGCTGATCGGAGCGATCCTGCGGATCTCGGCGATGCGGTAGGAGTCGGGTCGCCTGACGGGTTATCCGTCTCAGCGCGGCAGTGGGAAGAGGCGCGGCAGCCCGGCCTCCACCGCGTAGGTCAGCAGGGCCCGCGCCGCCTTCAGGGTGATCCACCGCGAGAGGTGATCGCCCTCGCCGAGGCCGAGGCTCGCCGGGACCGGCGCGAGTCGGCTCCACCGGCCGAGCCCATCCTGCCGGTTCTGGAGCTTGCCGAGCAGCCGCCGCCACTGGGGCCGCCAGCCGATGCCCGCTCCGGCGAGGGCGCCGAGGATCTCGGCGAGATCGGTCCTGAGCAGGTTCGGGTGGCCGAGGATGGTGAAGTTCCTGCCCCGTGAGGCGACGAGGAGCCGGTCGAGCCCGTCGGCGGCGCGTCCGGCGAGCCCGGGCCGGCGGCCCCCACCGGTCGCCGCGACCACGGCGACCGCGGCGACCGGGTCGGCCTCCCAACCGGCGGTCGCCTCGAGCCAGGCGTGCCACTCCTGGACCCGCGGGTGGTGCGACCAGCCGAGGGCGACCATTACCTCGAGGGCGCGGGCGGTCAGCTGCGGGTCGGGCTCGGGGCGGCTCGGCCGCCTCAGACCGCCGTCGCCCTTCGCCTCCTCGAGCAGCCTCTCGGAGGCGGCGTGGAGCCGCGGGTCCTCGGGGTCGGCGCCGAGCTGTACCGCCGCGACGAGCCGCCAGCCTGGACCGCCGTACGGCGACCAGGTCGGCAGCCGGCAGAACCACTCACCGTCTGGTTGGAGATCGGCGAGCAGCCCCGCCACCGGCTCGACGGCGTTGGCCCCGCCGCGCGCCCGTCGCACCGCCGGGCTGTCGGCCGGGCGGCCGACCAGCTCGACCAGCGCCCGCCAGTGGAGGTTCGGCCTGTGCTCGTCGAGCAGCCACGGAAGGGGATCGCCCCGGAGGGCTTCCCAGGGCTGGGTGCAGATCGCGCTAGTGGGTCGTTCCATGGATCTCCGGGGTGAGGGGGTTTGAGGTGAGACGTTAGACATTAGGAGTTAGGAGTTAGGAGTTAGGAGTTAGGGGTTAGGAGTCTGACGATTCTCGCTCGACGTCTCACGTCTCACTCCTTACTCCTTACTCCTTACTCCTTACTCCTTACTCCTTACTCCTTACTCCTTACTCCTTACTCCTTACTCCTTACTCCTTACTCCTTACTCCTTA
>JALOLD010000112.1 GCA_025456145.1 Thermoanaerobaculales bacterium
ATCTCACAGCTCGAGGGCTCCGGCGGCACCGCTGCCCCGCTGCGGGCTCGTTGGCATCCTGCGGTCGGACTCGGTCCGCACCGACGCCCCGGGTCGCCCAGCGCCGCGTGACCGCCAACCACTCCGGCGTCGCTTCGGACCCGAGGGGCCGGTGGACGCGTCGTCGACCCGGCCCCGCGATGTCGATCGACGAGCGACACGGCCGCCGCCCCTCGGTCTGTCTCCGCGCGGGTCGACGGTGAAGGGCGCCCGTCAGCCGAGGCGCCGCCGGCTGCAATGACGGTGCGGCGCGGATGTGACCGTGGTCTCCTCCCGTCATCGGTCGGCTCCCGGGTCGCTTGACGATCGATCCCGGGAACACTATCTTGAGGTTGGCTCTTCAGGATGGGCGCCAATCTGCAGTTGAGGTCTCGGCTCCTCGAACGAGAATGTCACCGGACTTTTCTTGAGAATGGGTCTCGACCATGCCACGATCTGACACGATTCGCGTGATGCTGGTTTCTGATATCAGGCTCTATCGCGAAGGTCTGCAGGAGATGCTGGCGCGGGACGGTCGTCTCGAGGTCGTCGCAGCCTCCCCGTCGATTCCCCGGGCGCTCGACCTGCTCAAGAACACCGGCGTCGACGTCGTGCTGCTCGACATGGGTCTCGACGACTCGCTCGCCTCGATCCGGACGATTCTCCGAACCGCTCCGGATGTCAGGGTCGTCAGCCTCGGGATCTCGGAGTGCAAGGCGGATGTCATCGCCTGCGCCGAGGCGGGCGCGGCCGGCTTCGTGTCGCGCGAGAGCTCCGTCGCGGACCTCGTCCGATCGGTCACCCAGGCCACCCGCGAGGAGCTCCACTGCTCGGCCGAGATCGCAGGGGCGCTGCTCCAGCAGGTGGCGACGCTGGCCGCGCGAAAGGGCCCGGAGAACGACTTCTACCTCACCCCGCGGGAGAACGAGGTCGCCCGCAGCCTCGACCTCGGCCTGACCAACAAGCAGATCGCGAAAAGGCTGAGCATCGAGGTCACCACCGTCAAGGTCCACGTCCACAACATCCTCGACAAGGTCGGCGCGCGCAGCCGCGGCGAGGCCGCGGCCCGTCTCCGCCGGCTCGGGCTCCTCCAGCCCCCCCGGTTCCACGCCGGGACCGACGCCTCCCCCGAGGTCTGAGCGGGCGACCCGCTCGACGACGGATCCCGGTCGCGTCCTTCCTCAGGGTGCGCAGCGCCCGCGAGGCGCAGCTCGAGGCGTCCCGATGCCAAGGGTCCGCTCGATGTCACGAAGACTGAGTCGCAATTCCTAAATCTTCCCTACAACCCACCTCCCCCGTTGATCGTCCTCGAGATCGAGCGACCGCCGATCCGCGGCCCGGCGGTACGCCGCCACCGAAGGGCCAGCGCACATCGGCCGGGAGGGTCGAACCGTCCGCGATCCGCCGGCTCGTCCGGCCGCCGGTTCCGGCCGGGCGCCCGCCCCCGGCCATCCAGATCCTCCGTCGTCCGAAGATCCACCTCACTGCCGATACCGGACCGCCCGACGCGACCCGACACTCGAGGAACCAACGAAAGGGCTCTCAATCTTTGTCCATGCCGCGAACCCGAGTCGTCATCGCCGAGGTGCCAGCGCTGCTCAGGGACATCATCACCGGCTGGCTGGGTCGATTCCAGGACATCGAGATCGCCGGCGAGACCTCGGTGCGCGACGACCTCTTCGATCTGCTCGAGGGTCCCGGCGCCGATGTCGACATCGTCATCGTCGCCTGCAGCGACGACGAGGTCTCGGAGATCGGCGACCGGATCCTCGCCCGTCGGCCCCAGCCCCGCGTGCTGGCGATCACCGACGATGCCCGGCGAGCCTTCCTGTACGAGCTTTGTCCGCGGAAGGTCGCGCTCGGCGAGGCCTCGGCGGACCGGCTCGTCTCGGTCATCCGGAGCGACCGCAGGGCCTCCGGTTCGCTTCCATCCATCGAGCACGACGCATGAGAACGACGAGACGGCGCTGCGAGATGTGTCGAGGGGGCCTCCGCCGATCGTCGGCGGGCGGCGGTTCGAAGGGCGCTGAAACAACAACGGCCTGGGCGGTTCAGGCCCCTTCCCACATTTGAGGAGACGACCATGACATCGATGCTTCACCCAGGCGTGTACGTGCAGGAGATCCCGAGCGGGTCCCGGTCGATCGAGGGGGCGGCCACGAGCACCACGATCTTCGTCGGCGAGACCGAGCGAGGCCCCATCGGACCGACCCGAATCCGGGGCAAGAGCGAGTACGAGCGGCTCTTCGGCGGCTACTTGAGGATGAGGAACAACGCCGCGGTCCCGCTGTTCATGCCGCACGCGATCGCCGGCTTCTTCGACAACGGCGGCGGCCAGGCGTACGTGCTGCGGGCGATCAACGCGTACCGGGACAATGTCGGGACGCCCGCGGCCGCCTCCACCCGCGCGGCGGCGAACCCGGACGAGCTCGGCATCGCGGCCGCGTCCCCCGGGGTGTGGGGCGACAACGTCGAGGTGACCTTCGCCGCCTCGTCCGACGGCGACCTCAACCGATTCCGGGTGGTCGTCTCCTACACCCCGCCGACGCTGCCGCCGGCGACCCCGACCAAGCGCATCGTCGAGGACTGGGACCGGCTTTCCATCGACCCCACCGACGAGAGCTATGTCCTCGACGTCCTCCGCCGCAGCAACTTCGTCCGCGGCACGGTCCAGACCCCGCCGCTGGCGGCGATCCCCGCCCCCGAGGGGGGGCTCCCGGCGCCGCCCGCGGTGCCGACCGAGGCCCAGCTGCTCGCCAACTCCGTCGCGCTCGCCAACGGCGACGGCGGCGACCTCGACCTCTCGGATGTCACCAACCCGAGCTATGCCGACCTGCTGACCGAGCGCCTCGCCGAAATCACCGACGCGGCCCTCATCGTCGCGGCGCCGGACCGGGCGATGCCGTCGCACCCCACCCACTTCACCGACGACCAGCACGTCACCCACAGCAACGCGTTCATCACCTATGTGCTCGCCCGCCCCCTCCAGGACCTCTTCTTCGTCGGCGATCTGCCCCGGCTCACCGACACCTTCCCGGCGTCGCCGGCCGACCGGGCGGTGCTCCACGCGCGGGGCGCGCCGGGCGGCCCCCCGCCGACCGTCTCCACCGCCAGCAACTACAACGCCCTCTACTGGCCGCACATCGAGGTCGGCGACCCGGTCGGCCTCGGGGCCGACGCCACGGTCGTGATCCCCCCCGGGGGCCACGTCGCCGGGCTGTACGCCCGGACCGACGGGCGGCGCGGTGTGTGGAAGGCGCCGGCCGGCGTCGACGCCGTCCTCGGGAGCATCCGGCGGCTCGACTTCAACGTGCTCGACCAGCACCAGGACAACCTCAACCCGAACGCCGTGAACGCGCTGCGCCAGGTGCCGGTGGTCGGCCCGACCGTCTGGGGGACGCGCACCCGCCAGCCGAACAGCGAGTGGCGGTACATCCCGGTCCGCCGCACCGCGATCTTCCTGCGCAGGAGCATCTACGACGGGATCCAGTGGGCGGTCTTCGAGCCCAACGGCGATGAGCTCTGGGCGAGCCTGCGGGCGACGATCGGCGCCTTCATGGAGACCCAGTTCCGCAACGGCGCGTTCTTCGGGACCACCTCGAGGCAGGCCTACTTCGTCAAGTGCGATGCCGAGACCACCACCGAGATCGACCGCGCCGCAGGGGTCGTCAACATCCTGGTCGGTTTCGCGCCCCTTCGACCCGCCGAGTTCGTCGTCGTCAAGCTCAGCCAGAAGGTCGGCCAGCAGTCCTGACCGGTCGCCTGACCCCTGATCCGAAACCCGAGAGGAGCCGACCATGCCCCAGTTCTCCACCAACAGCCACCGTCTCGATCCCTACAAGAACTTCAAGTTCCACGTGAAGTGGGACAACCGCTCGGTCGCGGGTCTGTCGAAGATGTCCGCTCTCAAACGCTCCACCGAGGTCATCGAGTGGCGGGAGGCCGGGGGGTCGTCGGTGGTGCGGAAGATCCCCGGACGGACCAAGTTCGAGCCGATCACCCTCGAGGCCGGCCTCACCCACGACACCCAGTTCATGGAGTGGGCCGACCAGGTCAACCACCCCCAGGGGGACGGCGGGGTGTCGCTCAAGAACTACCGCAAGGAGGTGATCATCTCGGTCCACAACCTCCAGGGCGCCGAGGTCATGGCCTTCAAGCTCAAGCGCGCGTGGGTCGCGGAGTTCCAGGCGCTGCCCGAGATGGACGCCAACGCCAACGCGGTCGCGATCCAGACCCTGAAGCTCGAGTACGAGGGCTTCGAGATGGACGGCGACGTCCAGGAGCCCGCCGAGAGCTGACCCCGAGCCCCGCCCCGAAGGAGCACCCGGACCATGGCCAGATCGACACCCGTCGCGGAGTCCGAAACGGTGATGAGCCCCTTTCACCGGAGGGGGCGCAGCGGTGCGGCGGCGACCACCGCCGCGCGCTCCGAGCCGGACCAGCCGGAGCTTGGGGACGGGCTGAGGCTGCGGCCGATGACCGGCTTCGAGGAGGAGTTCCTCGAGACCGTGATCGCCGACCCCAACACCTCGCGGACCTGCAACGAGCTGCTCGCCCGCTGCCTCGTCCCGCCCGGCGCCGACCACCGGGCGGCCCTCGACACGGTCCGCGCCCTGACACCGGCCCACCGCGACGCGGCGCTGGTCGGTCTGCGACGCCGCTCGCTCGGCGATCGGGTGGTCAGCCAGGTCGAGTGCCCGGGCTGCTCGGCGACCAACGAGGTCGAGTTCGACCTCTCGGCGATCGACCTCGCGCTCGACACGCCACCGTCATCGGTCCGCTGCCGGCTCGAGGACGATCGGGAGGCGGTCCTCCGCGTCCCGACCGCCGGCGACCAGGCCGATCTCGTCGCGGTCGGCCTGACCTCGGACGCCGCCCGCCGCACCTGGATGCTGACCCGTACACTCGAGCGGCTCGGGGAGGCGAGCGGTCCCTTCCCCGAGGACGCGATCCGCGGGCTGCCCACCTCGATCCGGAGAGGCCTCGAGGAGGCCCTCGCCGACGCCTCCCCCGAGCTCGACCTGAGCATGTCGGTCCAGTGCTACAGCTGCCGGCTCGACTTCACCTCGCCGTTCGAGATCCGCGGTTTTTTTTTGCCGAGCTCGAGGGCCGGCTCGTGAACCTCCTCCGCGACGTTCACCTGCTCGCCTGCCGGTACCACTGGGCCGAGCGGGACATCCTCGGGCTCGCGCTGCCGAGGCGCGCCGCCTATCTCGGCCTGATCGAGGAGCAGCGCGACGCCGCGCTGATCGCCGGAATCGGCAGGAGCGGGTGAGGTGAAGCCCCCCACCGCCGCCCCGTCCTTCCTCGGCGTCCCGTTCGCGGTGCGG
>JALOLD010000066.1 GCA_025456145.1 Thermoanaerobaculales bacterium
CGCAGGATGAGGACCTCGAAGGCGACCCCGGCCTTGCGGCAGGCCATGACGAGGTCCTTGACCGGGTCCTGGGGCGCCGGCTCGCCCGGGTTGTCGCACATCAGGAAAGCGACCACCCGCTGCTTGACCCGGACCGGCGCCGCCACCACCTCGAGGGGCGGCGGGTCGGCGAGGGCGCGGATCAGCTCGGAGTTGGCGCGGTTCTTCAGGATGTCGCCGACATAGCTGTCGGCCTGGCCGACATCGGAGAACAGCGACGGCTCGTCGGCCGGGATCGAGAAGCTCTGGAGATCCTCGAGGACCACCGAGCGGCCCCGCGCCATCCAACCGCCGACCGTGTCCTGGTGGACCGAGAACAGACAGGCGCGATCGAACAGCGACGCCGCATAGCGGACGAGGATGCTCCCGACCTCGTCACGGTGGTCGGCTCGCGCGAGCAGCTCGGCGACGTTGCCGCCGTCGACGGCCGGCTCGACCGAGGCGGCGCCGCGGGAGGAGAGCGCGGTGAGATCCGGGAAGGTCGCGATCAGGGCGTCGAGGGGCCGCTCCGGGCGCCGCGAGCTCCGGAGCAGAGCCGAGGCGCGAAACCTCGGCACCTCCCAGAGCTGGTTCCAGCCCCCGACGTCGCCGCTGCGTCGCGCCTTGACGACCGACGGCTCGACCTCGGTCGACCAGTCGGCGTCGTCGTTCTCGGCGCCGCCGAGGGCCGCGAGCACCGCCTCCTCGGTCGCGACGTGCGGCAGGATCGGGCGTTTGAGCCGGATGCCGATCTCGTCGACCGCCGCCCGGTCGTTGGGGTTGGTCATCGCCACCTTGACGCCGAGCTGGGTGCTCTCGAAGGGCACCGCCTGGAGCCGCCGGCCGACCTGCGGCGGGATCATCTTCCGAACCTCGAGCGGCGAGTGCATGAGCTTGACCCTGAGGACCGAGGGAACGGCGAGCTGGCGCGAGAGCGCGTCGAGCAGCACCCGCTCCTCGACGTAGCCGAACTCGAGCAGCTTGGTGCCGAGCCGTCCCCCGGTGCGGTGGCAGGTCTCGAGGGCGGTGTGAAGCTCGGTCACCGAGAGCACGCCCTTCTCGATGAGGATCTCGCCCAGACGCTGCATGGCAAGGGACAGTCTACCGCGATCGGGAGCGACCGTGGCCCGGGGGATTCGCAGGTTTCGGGCGCGAGGGTTGCGGGTGTCGCAGGCGCTGCCGCTGCCGCGGACGCTCCCGCTCCCGTTGCGTATGCGCACCGGGTACGCATGCGGCTTCTTAGAAACACCGGCCCTCCGGGCCGCGCGGCCTGGACGGCCGGGCGGCCCGGCGTCGCGTCGCCGGCACGGTCGCTCGAAGGGGACGAGGAGGGCTGCGACCGTGCCGGCGACGCGAGCGGCGGCCTGCATCGTAGCGGGAGCGGATGCTCAGGGGCGCGCCTCCCGGGGGAACCAGGCTGGACATTGTGCGCAAGGCGTGACCGACGTGAGCGCGCCGCTGAGCACAATGTCGAGCCTGGCACGCCCGGTGAGCGGCGGTGCTCAGCAGCACGTTTCGGGGGGCAGGGAACGGGAGCGGGGCGGCGCCGGTTGCATACAGGGGAGGCCGAGCATGGCGAACCGGGTCGAGCGCGACACTATGGGGGAGGTCGAGGTCCCCGCCGATCGCTACTGGGGGGCCCAGACCGCCCGCTCCCTCGCCAACTTCCGGATCGGCGGCGAGCTGATGCCGCGCGAGCTGATCCACGCCCTCGGCCTGGTCAAGCAGGCGGCGGCGCGGGCCAACCGCGAGCTCGGCGAGCTGCCGCCGGAGATCGCCGACCTCGTCGAGCGGGCCGCCGGCGAGGTCGCCGCCGGGTTACTCGACGACCACTTCCCGCTCGTCGTGTGGCAGACCGGCAGCGGCACCCAGACCAACATGAACGCCAACGAGGTGATCGCCAACCGGGCGATCGAGATGGCCGGCGGCGAGCTCGGCTCGAAGGTCCCGGTCCACCCCAACGACCACGTCAACCGGGGCCAGTCGTCCAACGACGTCTTCCCGGCGGCGATCCATGTCGCGACCGCGACCGCCCTGGCCGAACGCCTGCGGCCGTCCCTCGCCGGTCTCGCCGACGCCCTGCGCGAGAAGGCCGCGTCGTGGCGGCGGATCGTCAAGATCGGCCGCACCCACCTGATGGACGCCGTCCCGATGACCCTCGGTCAGGAGGCCGGGGCCTGGGCGAGCCAGATCGACGCCGACATCCGCCGCCTCGACGCCGCGGTCGACGGTCTGCTGGGCCTGCCGATCGGTGGCACCGCCGTCGGTACCGGCCTCAACGCCCACCCCGAGCTCGGGCCGCGGATCGCCGCCCACCTCGCCGCCGCGACCGGGCTCGGCTTCACCGTCGCCGACGACCGCTTCGCGGGCATCGCGGCCCATGACGCCCTGGTCGCCGTAAGCGGCGCGCTGCGTACCACCGCGGTCAGCCTGACGAAGATCGCCAACGACATCCGGCTGCTCGGTTCGGGACCCCGGGCCGGCCTCGCCGAGCTCCGGCTTCCGGCCAACGAGCCCGGCTCGTCGATCATGCCGGGGAAGGTCAACCCGACCCAGGCCGAGGCCCTGACGATGGTCGCCGCCCAGGTCATGGGCAACGACGTGGCGGTCGGGATCGCGGGCGCCGGCGGCCACCTCCAGCTCAACGCCTTCAAGCCGCTGATCGCCCACAGCCTCCTCCAGTCGGTACGGCTGCTCGCCGACGGCTGCCGGAGCTTCACCGAGCACTGCGTGACCGGTCTCGAGCCCGACGCCGGACGGATCGCCGGGCACGTCGAGGGGAGCCTGATGCTGGCGACCGCTCTCAACCCCCATCTCGGCTACGACGCCGCAGCTCGGATCGCGAAAAAGGCCCACGCCGACGGCTCGACCCTCCGGCAGGCGGCGCTCGAGCTCGGTCTCGCCACCTCCGACGAGCTCGACGCCTGGATCCGTCCGGAGGCGATGACCGGCATCGATGATCCCGGCTCCGAGTGACCCGGCGCACACCCGACGCAGGCGTCGCTCGGTAGGTTGGGAAAAACACCACTCGCCGACCGTTGGGAGGGCCCATGTGGAAGAAGGACGACGAGCCGAGACCGCCGACCACCGCGACCCCGCCGACCGGGGTCGTTCAAACCCCCGAGAGACCGCGACCGGCGCCGTCGCCGCGCGGCGAGCAGGCGACGATCGGCCGGTCGATCACGATCCGCGGCGACGTCACCGGCGACGAGGACCTGGTCATCCAGGGCCGGGTCGAGGGCACGATCGACCTGCAGCAGCACAACGTGACGGTCGGTCCCGACGGTCGGGTCAAGGCCAATGTCGCGGGCCGGACGGTGACCATCGAGGGCGAGGTCGACGGCGACGTCCGCGGCGCCGAGCAGGTCGTCCTGCGCGCCGGCTCGCGGGTCCACGGCGACATCGTCGCGCCGCGGGTGGCCCTCGAGGACGGGGCGAGCTTCCTCGGCAGCATCGACATGTCGGGGGCCAAGACCGCCGGCGCCGCAGCGAAGCCGTCCGTCGCCCAGCCGGCGGGTCCCCGGGTCGACGCCGCCAAGGCCTGAATGGCCCTCGCCGGAACCCCGGCGGCCAATGCCGCTGACGGACCGGCCGGTGGCGTCGACATCGTCCACGACTCGCCGGGTCTCGCCGAGCTCTTCGCGGGCCTCGACCCCGACCTCGACCACCGGGTGCTCGATCTCGGCCCGGCCGCGGCCTGTAACCTCGAGCACTACCGGGCGGTGGCGACCCGGATCCGTTTCGCCGACCTGCTCCGCGCCGCGACGATCGACGAGCTCCGCGGGCTCGACGGCGAGGAGCTCGAGCGCCGCCTCGCCGAGCTCCTGCCCGAGGACGGTGACGGCCCCGACCTCATTCTGACCTGGGACGTGCTCAACTACCTCGACGACCGCCTGGCCGGTCCGGTCGCCCGTCGGATCGCCGCGCTCGCTGCGCCGGGGGCCCGGCTCCACACCATGATCATCACCTCCCCGATGATGAGCGCCGAGCCCACCCGCTACCTCATCGTCGGCCCCGGCCGCCTTGCCTACCGCACCGGTCCGGCGCGGCAGGTCCCTGCCCCCGACCTGCCGCCGGCCCGCGTCGAGCGCTGGCTCGCGCCGCTCGGCGTCACCCGCTCGGTGGTCCTCCGGCACGGGGTGCGAGAGCTCGTCGCGGTCCGCCGTTGAGCGGGGCTGCGCCGACCGGACCGACGCGGTAGACTCGCTGGTCGGAGGCCACCATGCAGCGTTGGCTCGCATCCGGAGTGCTCGCTCTCGCAACCGTCGCCCCAGCCGCGGCCCAGGTCCTCTACGTGCCGGCGGTGGCCAACGTCGAGGGGGCCAACCAGACCCGCTGGCGGACCGACCTCCAGCTCATGGCGGCCGGCGACGAGCCGGCGGCGGTCACCCTCGAGCTGCTCGAGAGCCGGCGTGACAACGGCTCCCCGGCGGCGGTCGAGGTGGCCGTCGCCGCCGGCGAGAGCCGTCGCCTGACCGACCTCGTCGCCAGCGAGTTCGGGGTGACCGGAACCGGCGCCCTCCGGATCACCGCGACCTCCGGTCGGATCCTCGCCGCGAGCCGGACCTACAACGATGACCCCGCCGGCACCTACGGTCAGACCGTGCCGGCGGCGCCCGAGGCCGCGGCGATCGACTTCGGCGACTCCGCGACCCTGATCCAGCTGTCGCGCTCTCCTGACCCGGCGAGCGGCTTCCGAACAAACCTCGGGATGCTCAACCTGATCGGCGGGAACGTCACCGTGACCGTCGAGCTCTTCCGGGCCGACGGCAGCGCGCTCGGCACGCTCTCCGCCGAGCTCAGACCGTTCGAGCACCGCCAGCTCAACGACGTCTTCGCCCTCGCCGGCGCCGTCGATGTCGGCGACGGCTTCGCGGTGGTCCGGACCACCACCGAGGAGGGGCGCTTCCTCGCCTACGCCTCGGTGGTCGACAACGGCTCGGGCGACGCGGTGTTCCTGCTCGCCGGCGCCGACGACGAGCCGGTCCCGGACGGCCCACGCCTGGTCGTCTTCGAGGCGCTCACCCGATTGGGCTGCCCGGCCTGCGTCGAGGCCGAGGCGGCGCTCGGCCAGCTGATCCCGTTGTACGAGAACGACCCGGTGGTGATCGTCCAGCACGACGTCGACGCACCCCTCGCCGGCCGGCTCGACCGGTGGCTCGCCGCCTACACCTCGTCCGGGACGATCTACCTGCCGCTCGCGATGGTCGACAGCGGCCACGACATCAGCAACGGTCCGGAGAGCTACGCCACGGTCTACGCGGCGATGATCGACACCGCCCTGCCCCGCCCGGCCTCGGCGGCGATGGCGGTCCAGGCCGCCGTCGATGGCCCGCTGCTGGTGCTCGATGTACGGCTCACCAACCGGAGCGGAACCACGCTGTCGGCGGCCAACGGCGCCACCCTGACCGCGCTCGTCTACAACCAACCGATCGCCGCCGGCGCCGTGCCGAGAGTGGCGGCCGCCGCGGTCGCGCCGATCACCACCCTGGCCGATGGAGCCTCCGCAGACCAGCGCCTCGAGGTCCCCCTCGTCGGCCTCGTCCTCGATCGGGTGCGCTGGGTCGTCATCGCCGACTACCGGCCCGGCGGCGCCAACGGCCCCTTCGACACCCTACAGGCGATGTCGGGGCCCTGAGGGTCGTCGGACCCGGGTCTTACCCGGCGAAGCCGAGCAGCGCGATGATCACCCAGGCGAGCGCCGACACCGCCGCCGCCGCCGGGATGGTGAGCACCCACGCCCACACGATGCGGTAGGCCATGCCCCACCGGATCGCCCCGAGCCGGGTCGGCGCCCCGACCCCGATGATGCCGCCGGTGATGGTGTGGGTGGTCGACACCGGAATCCCGCCGAAGGTCGACAGCAGGATCGAGCACCCCGCGGCGGTCTCGGCACAGAAGCCGTCGACCGGCCGGAGCTTGGTCATCTTCATGCCCAGGGTCTCGATCACCCGCCAGCCGCCGGCCAGCGTCCCGAGGGCGATGGCGGCGTGGCAGGCGAGGATCACCCACAGCGGCACGTGGAAGGTCTCGCCCAGATAGCCGGTGCTGTAGAGGAGCACGGCAATGATCCCCATGGTCTTCTGGGCGTCGTTGGCGCCGTGGCCGAGGCTGTAGAGCGCCGCCGAGACCAGCTGAAGCCGCCGAAACCAGCGGTCGACAGGGCCTGGCGCGGCGCGACGGCAGATCCAGAGCACCGCGATCATCAGCAGCGCCCCGAGCGTGAACCCGATGAGCGGCGCGAGCACGATGAAGACCGCGATCTTGATCAGACCCGGCACGACCAGCGCGCCGACCCCCGCCTTCGCGATCCCTGCGCCGACCAGTGCCCCGACCAGGGAGTGGGAGACGCTGATCGGCAGACCGAGCTGGGTGCACGTCCAGGTCCAGACGATGGCCCCAGTCAGGGTGGCGAGCAGCATCGCCGGCGTGATGACGCCGGGGTCGATCACGCCCTTACCGATGGTGGCGGCGACGCTGACGCCGAACAGGAAGGCGGCGACGAAGTTGAAAAACGCAGCCCACAGCACGGCCAGCCGGGGCGACAGAACGCGTGTCGACACCACGGTGGCGATCGAGTTGGCGGCGTCGTTCATCCCGTTGAGGAAGTCGAAGAGCAGTGCGAGGGCGACCAGGAAGATGACGAAGGCGAGCATCGTCCGTGCCCTACCCGTGTGCCAGGACGATGCCCTCGACGATGTCGGCCACGTCCTCGCAGCGGTCGGTGGCCTGCTCCATGAGGTCGAGGATCTCCTTCCACTTGACGAACTCGAAGGGGTCGCTCTCCTCCTCGAGGAGCAGCGCCACCGCCTCCCGGCGCTGCCGGTCGGCCAGGTTCTCGTGGGTGTTGATCTCGACCGTGAGGGCGAGGAGGCGGTCCTTGCGCTTGAGGTTCCGGAGCAGCCCCACCATCTCCTGCACCGACCGCGCCGACGTCTCGAGGGTCCGGCTCAGCTCCACCGCCCCGGCGCGCCGCGTCTTCGGCCGGTACAGGACGAGCCGGGCGCCGGCGGCGTTGGCGAGGTCGACGATGTCGTCCAGATGCACCACCAGGCGGTGGATGTCGAGGCGGTCGAGGGGGGTGACGAAGGTCCGGTGGAGGTGGGCGAGAGACGCGTGGACGATCTCGTCGGCGTCGTGCTCGCATCCCCGCAGCCGTTGCGCGAGCTCGTCGGCCGCGCCTCCGCCCTCCATCATCGTGCGCAGGATCTCCGCGGCCTCGACGATGCGTCCGGTGAGGGCGTCGAACTTGACGAAGAACTCCTCGTCGCGGGGAATGATCGACCGTAGCATCAGACTCCTCCCTCTGTCGTGCGTGCCTTGACCGCGCGGTCGGCTCTCGGTCGCCGCCACGCCAGGCGGATGAGCAGCAGGCACGCGACGATGATAGCGGCGAAAAGCAGCCGCGCGCCCCACAGGTAGGGCAGTCGGACCGGGTCCTCGCCCACCATGAGCAGCTTGTCGATGGCGTCCTGCCAGGTCCATACCACGAGGATGGCGATCAGGTAGAGCGGGGTCACGTACCTGAGCACCGGCTTGACGATCGTCGGCACCTTGAGGTCGGCGCCCTTGGACAGCTCGGCGAAGCCCCGATCGACCCCGAACACCCACGAGAAGAGCACGATCTCGATGACCGCGAAGACCACCAGACCGAAGGTCCCGGCCCAGAAGTCGAGCTCGTCGAGAAAGCCGTGCCTGAAGAAAACGACCACCAGGGCGATGCACGCGACCAGGGCGGCAAAGACCGCGTTGACCGCCTTGCGCCGCGGCCAGCCCAGCTCGTCCTCGAGGAAGGAGACCGCGGGCGAGCTCATGGCGACCGACGAGGTGATGCCGGCGATGAAGAGCAGGAAGAACCACATCGCTCCGAACAGCTCGCCCCACGGCAGCCGTTGGAAGATCACCGGCATCGCCTGGAAGCCGAGGTCGAAGGCGCCGCCCCGGGCGATCGCCTGGGTCTCGGCGAGACCGAAGAAGGCCACCGCCACCGGCACCGCGATGGTGCCGCCGAGAACGACCTCGGCAAACTCGTTGGTCATCGAGGTCGTGAGGCCGTTGAGGGCCACGTCGTCGGTCTCCCGGAGGTACGAGGCGTAGGTGGCGATGATGCCCTGACCGAGGGACAGGGTGAAGAAGATCTGGCCGGCCGCCACCAGCCACACCGTGGCGTGGCCGAGGCGGCTGAAGTCCGGGTTCCACATGAAGGCGAGCCCGGCCCCGACGTTCCACTCCGGCCGTGCCGGGTCCGGCGTATCGAGGGTCAGCACTCGCACGGCGAGCACGATCGCGAACAGGAACAGCAAGGGCATGCCGATCTTGGCGAGCACCTCGATGCCGCGGGCGATGCCTCGCGACAGGAAGACGTAGTTGATCGCGAGCGTCAGCACCACGAAGCCGGTCACGGTCAGGCTCGAGGCGAAGTAGGCGTTGCTCTCGATCCCCTGGAAGCCTCGCAGGAACTGGCCCATGGCCTCACGGCTACCGGCCCCCGCATACCTGCCCGAGGCCGAGAACCACGAGAAGGCCAGGGTCCAGGACTCGATGAAGATGTAGTAGACGACGATCGTGAACGGCAAGGCCATGCCGAGCACGCCGAGGTACTTGGCCGCCGGGTGGCGCCACAGGATCTCGAACATGCCGGGGGTCGTGCCGTGGCCCTTCGCGCCGCCGATCCGGCCCATCGTCCACTCCACCCACATCAGTGGGATGCCGAGGAGGAGGAAGGCGCAGAAGTAGGGGATCAGGAAGGCGCCACCGCCGTTGGCCGCCGCCTTCACCGGGAAACGGAGGAAGTTGCCGAGACCGATGGCGTTGCCGGCCATCGCCAGGATCAAGCCGAAGCGGGTCGCCCAGAGGGCTCGGCCGGCGCCGTTGACCGGCGCCGCCGCGTCCGGCCGGCGCCGGGGGATCCGGAGGATCTTCCAGAAGCAGTACGCCACCAGGGCGAGGATCGTGCCCCACGCGAGGGCCAGGGAGCACCACCCCGCCGCCGAAAGCTGGCCGTTCATCGCGGACCCCGAGCGGCGGTCGAGCCCGCCGCGGCGTGCCTTGGAACCACCCGCCCCCGGGGGCCGGCGCCGGATGCGTGCCGGTGATGCCCCGTTGCGACCCGAGCTCGGCTCCGGGCGCGGAAGACGGTACACCGAGATTGCCGCCGAGGGAAGCCCCCTGCCGCAGCCCGCGGATCGCCTGCGGTATCCTTAACTCGATGGACGCCAACACCGTGACCGTGAGCGCCCTCGTTGCTCGCCTGTTCGAACTCCTCGACCCGCGCCCCGAGGTCCTCGAAGCCTACCTGTTCGGCTCGGTCACGACGGGCCGGCACCAGCACCACAGCGACCTCGATATCGCGGTGTTCGTCGACGAGGGACGGGCCGAGCAGGACGGCTTCGGCTACCAGGCCGCGCTGGGCGCCGATCTCATGGCCGGGCTGGGCACCAATGCCGTCGACGTCGTGATCCTCAATCAGGCCCCTCCTCTGCTCTACCACCGGGTCCTGCGGGACGGGATCAGGTTCCTGTCGCGAGACCTCAGGGCGACCACGACCCGCGAGGGCCGCGCCCTTTCCCGCTACCTCGACTTCATCCCGCAGCTCGACAAGATCGACCGGGCGACATCCCCGACCGCGTCCTCCCGAATCGGCGGACCATGACGCCCGGGAGCGCCGACCCCCGGGTCCTTCGCCGCCACCTGCTCGCCTTGCGGCGGGCGGTCGACGAGCTGCGGCGGCACACCGGCAGACCGGTCGAGGCGCTCGACGATTGGGACGAGCTGCGGGTCGTCGAACGGGGCCTCCAGCTGTGCGCCCAGAACGCCCTGGACATCGCCACCCACCTCGCCGCTGGCGCTGGCCGGGACGTCCCGGACTACGCCAGCGCCATCGACGTCCTCGCCGATCTCGGCATCATCTCGCGCGAGTTCTCCAGCCGGTTCCGCAGCGTCGCCGGGTTCAGGAACATTCTCGTCCACGGCTATCTCGAGGTCGACCGCACGATCCTGCACCGAGTGCTCAACACACGGTTGACCGAGTTCACGGAGCTCGTTGATCTCGTCGAAGCCCACCTCGAGAGCCCATGAACCATAGCCCTGGTGACGATCATCATATCCAGCCCGGCGGCCGCCTGGCTCGTCGTGTCAGCCCACCCCCACCCGCTTGGTCATGATGAGGGCGTCGCTGCCGTCGGTGTAGTAGGCGAGACGGTGGCCGACCCGGTCGTAGCCGAGCGACTCGTACATCCGGATGGCCGGGGTGTTGGTCGTCCTGACCTCGAGGGTCAGGGTCTCGCCCGCCATCTCGACCGCGTGCTCCTCGGCGACGATCATCAGCCGCCGGCCGAAGCCGAGGCCACGGTGGGCGGGCAGGGTCGCGATCTTGAGGATGTGCAGATCGAGGTACTGCCAGGCGGAGAAGAGGTAGGAGACGAGCATCCCGGCCGGGTCGACCAGGATGCGGTGGAAGCGACCGGGGGCGATGAGCTCGGAGACGACGTAGGGCTCGGGCCACGGGTCGTCGAAGCACTCGAGCTCGGCCGCGGCGAGGGCGCGGACGTCGCCCGGCCGGATCGGCCGGAGGCTGACCCGCGGCGGGTCGGTCATTCCGGCGCCGCCCGGTGGATCGGCGGCCCCTCGACATAGAGCGGCTCGACCGGCTGCGGGTCGGCGCCGCCGCCGTCGAGCCGCAGCAGCGCCTCGGCGGCGCTGCGGCAAGGGACCGCCCGTTCTGCCGTCCCGAGATCGAGGGCGTCGGGGGCGATCCAGCGGCCGCGGCCGCCGAGATCGGCCACGGCGAGGATCTCGATCGGGGCCAGGGCGATCGGCACGGCGCCCTCGCCGAGCCCGAACCGGCGGGCGTAGACCTCGCCCCGCCGCCCCGGCTGCGCCGCCCAGACCTCACCGGGCGGCGTCACCCGCGCCGCCTGGACGAGCAGCGAGTCGTACGCCCGGACGATGGCGCCGGTCGCGGCGGCGAGGCCGAGCGCCGTCGCGATCCCCGATCGGATCCCGGTGAACGAGCCGGGGCCGCGGCTCACGACGACCCGCTCGACCGCCGTCGGCGCGAGCCCGGCATCCTCGACGAGCAGGTCGACCGCCGCGAGCACCAGGGTCGAGCGCGGCGACACCCCGGCCAGGCGAACCACCGACGCCACCGCCTGCCCGGGGCTCTCGAGCGCGACCTCGAGCTGGGGTCCGCAGGCGACGATCGCGAGCCTCACCGTCATTCCCCGTGCTTCGGCCTGAGCACGAGCACCGCCTCCGCCGCCTCCTCCACCGCCTGCTCGCTGAATGCCAGTGGGAAGGCCTCGCCCCGACGCCAGGCCTGGATCTGGTCGGCGTAGTGCGACGACCAGGGCCGGCCCGACTGGCCGAGCGGCAGCACCACCACCGACCGGTCCCAGTCTCCGACATCCGCCACGAAGCGCAGCACCGGGGCCGCGACGATTTCGAAGGGCCGGTGCGGGCTCGAGGCGGCCCCGCCGATGGTGACCTCGTCGCCGGCGGTCGGGAACGGCCCGCGGCTCCACGAGCTCGCGAGCACCCGGCCGGCGACCGGAAGATCGGCCAGCGGGTGCCGGTAGGAGATCTGGTGGACCTCTCCCCACGCCCGCCGGTCGGCGCGGGCATCGACCGCGTCCAACGCGGCGGCGACGATCGCACCGCGGCCCTCGACCTCGAGCGTGGCGCCGTCGTCCCACCAGCTCTCCCCTAGGCCACCCGCGAGCAGCCGGACGAGGGCCTCGGCGCCGATGCCGGCGCCGTGCTCGCCCCCGCCCGCGAGCTCGTCGGCGCCGACCGCGGAGTCGAGCTCGAGCAGGAGCCGGGAGAAGAGGTGCGGCGCGACCGCGTCGGTCGCCATCCGCGCGTCCCAGGAGAGGAGGGCCGCCGCGGTCGGCCCACCGTGTGCCTCCAGGTCCTCCCGCAGCAGCTTGAGCACCGCGATCGCCCGCTCCGACACCTCGTCGCGCTGGAGCAGCAGCGTCGAGCCGACGTTCCAGTCGTCGCGCACCTCGAGCACTCGGCGGATCCGGCGCAACCGCCACGGTGGGGCGAAGTCGCCGGGCAGCGGCCGGTCGGCACCGACGTCGCCCTCGGCGTAGGGGTTGTGGTTCGCCGTCGCGATCACGCCGCTCGGAGGGTCCACCGAACGGGGGTTTCGCTCGAGCGGCAGGAACCCCCGCCAGCCCCACCGCGAGTCGGCGCCGGGGGAAGGCAGGCGCCCCGCACCGCGGCCGCGGTCGGGAACCAGACCGACCACTTGCTGGAGGATGTGGCCGCCGGTGTCCGCGGCGATCAGGTCGAGGGACGGTCCGATGACGCCCTGCCAGGCCCGGGCCGCGTCCTCGATCCCGCGGGCCCGCCCGAGATCGAGGAACGCACGGACCGTCCCCGCCCCCGACAGCCCGGTCCACGACAGCGCGATCGCCTCGCCGCCGGCGTCGCGGACCAGGGGCCCGCGCTCCGACAGGCGGATCTTGACGACCACCGGCTCGCGCCGCCAGCGGACGCGGATCTCCTCGGTCACCGTCCTGACTCGCAGCCAGGTCCCGTCGACCAGCTCGTTCTCCCCCTCCTCGTCGAGGGTCAGGACATAGAGGTCCTGGTCGTCGAGCATCGCGGCGGTGAAGCCCCAGGCGACGTGCTCGTTGTGGCCGATGAGCACACCAGGGGTTCCGGGCAGCGACGCACCGACCACGTGCAGGTCGGGCCCCCGCAGGTGGATGAGGGCAAAGGGCACGGGCAGCTGCACGGCGAGGTGAGGGTCGACGGCGAGCAGGGGCCGGCCGGTCGCGGTCCTCGACGGTGCGAGCGCCCAACCGTTCGAGCCGGCGCCCGATATCGGCGGGCGGATCGCGTCGTGCTCCTCGCGGGGCGACAGCTCGAGCTCGCCGGGGGGGAGCCAGCTGCGCTCCTCCTCGGGCGACCAGCCCCAGAGCTCGACCGCCCGGTCGCGACCGAGCCGTGCCAGCTGCTCGGCCCGCTGGAGCTCCTCCCCCATCGACCAGCTCAGATCGAGCTGGAGCAGCAGCGCCACCTCGAGCGAGCACTCGGGCCGCCAGGGCTCGGGCTCGACGCCGATCATCCAGATCTCCGGGGAGATCCGCGACCCGAACCGGTCGAGGGCCGCGTTGACGCCGGCGGTGTAGGCCTCGAGCACCGCGCCCGCCTCGGCGTCGAGCAGCGCGACCTGGCGACGCGCCGAGGCCGCCAGCCGCCACGTCCGCATCCGGCGGTCGCTCGGCAGCGCGCCGGCGCCGAGCAGCTCGGCGAGCCGACCGGAGGCGAGCCGGCGGGCCAGCTCCATCTGGAAGAACCGGTCGCGGGCGTGGAGGTAGCCCTGGGCGAACCACAGGGCCTCCTCGTCGTCGCTGGTGACGTGGGGGATGCCGTGGGTGTCGAACCGGACCTCGACCTCCGCGGGAAGCCCCGGAATCGACTCGACCCGGACGCCGCGCTCGGGCAGACGGCTCCGCGCGACGCCGAAGCGCACCGCACCGAAGAAGAGCAACGCCGCCAGGGCGAGGGCGACCCCCGCCGCCAAGGTCAGAAACCAACCACGTCGGATCACACCGCCTCCGTGCCGGCCATTCTACATGCGGCAGCGGACTCGCTCGTCGGGTCGTCGCCCCCCTGCTCCGACCGTCGCGGGGCGGGAGAAACGCTATACTCCCGACCGAGGATCACCGTGAAGCCGTCGACTCCCCACCTCGCGCGGACCGCCGCGGACGCCGCCGCCTGATGGCCGCCCGCGCCACCCCGGCCAGCCGGCTCGCCCGGCTCCGCTCGGTCCTCGAAGGCGCCAAGACGATGCTCATCGTCGTCCAGAACAACCCCGACCCGGATGCCATCGCCGCCGCGGCCGCGCTGCGCGAGATCGCCAACGCGAGCCACGGCATCGCCTGCTCGGTGGCTCACACCGGCGTCGTCGGTCGGGCCGAGAACCTGGCCCTCCTCGAGTACCTGCGGCTCAACACCCGGGAGATCGACACCCTCGACCTGACCCGCTTCGACCGGCTCGGCATGGTCGACGCCCAGCCCGGCGCCGGCAATGTCCAGTTCGACCCTTCGGTGCGGCTCGACGTGGTCATCGACCACCACCCGATCCGGCGGGAGACCCGCACGGCGCGCTTCACCGACATCAGGAGCCGCTACGGCGCCACCTGCTCGATGCTCTACGAGTACCTCGCGGCGGCCCGGATCGAGATCCCGACCCGGCTCGCCACGGCGATGGCCTACGGCATCAAGTCCGACACCCAGGACCTCGGCCGCGAGAGCACCCGGGCCGACGTCGACGCCTACCTCGCGCTCTACCCCCTGGCCAACGCCCGCGTCCTCGGCCGCATCCTGTCGGCGCCGTTGCCCCACACCTACTTCGCCCGGCTCAGGGTGGCCCTCGACCGGGCGGTGGTGTACGGCAACCGGATCGTCTCGGACCTCGGCAGGCTCGACTCGCCCGAGATGGTCGCCGAGGCCGCCGACCTCCTGCTGCGCGCCGAGGGCATGACCTGGAGCATGTGTCTGGGACTGATCGACGGGTGGATCCACCTCAGCCTGCGTACATCCGACCGCGAGGGCGACGCCGGCAAGGTCGCGCGCAACCTCGGCGGGCGGCGGGGCTTCGGCGGCGGCCACCAGACCCTTGCCGCGGCCCAGATCCCGCTGCCCGACGGCGACGACTGGCGTCAGGCGCGCGGCATCGCGCGGGGCCTCACCAAGCGGTTTCTCAAGGCGACCGGCGGGGTCGTCCCCGGCCTGCCGCTGTGCGGGGCGGGTTGAGCGCCGTCCGGGGAAACGGCCAAGGTCGAGGGCCCCGGGCCTCGCGGGGTCACAGCGCCTTGTCGTACATCCGGTAGATCTTGTAGAGCTCGCCGCCCATCAGCCTCACCGCCCGCTTGGTGAGCTCGTTGTCCTCGAGGATCCACGAGTACTCGCACCACCGGTAGCCGGCGGCGGTGGCGACCTCGATGCCGTTGGCGAAGAGCAGGCTCTCGATCCCGCGGTTGCGGTAGCCCTCACGCATCCCGAGCAGGATGAGCCGGATCCCCTCGAGGGACTCGGCCTTGGTGAAGAGGAGGTGGCGGACCAGCCGGATCGGGTGGCGCCACGGCGATCCCTCGAGATCGGCGAGCACCGGGTTCCAGTCGGGGACGGTGAGGATGAAGCCGACCGGCTCGTCGTCGATGAAGGCGATCCGGACGAGGTCGGGGTTGACCAGGCCCTTGAGCTCGCCGGCCAGCGCGTCGAACTCGGCATCGCTGACCGGGATGAAGCCCCAGTTCTTCTCCCAGGCCGCGTTGTAGAGCTCCTTGATGAGCGCCACCTCGCGGTCGAACTGCTTGAGATCGGCGCTCCGCGTCCTCAGGCCGGGGTTCCGCCTGACCGCCCGCTCGCCGAGCTTCCTGAGCCGCTCGAGGCTCGCGTCGTGGACCGGCGAGATGTAGGCGTAGAGGTCCTTCGCCTTGGCGTAGCCGGCGCCCTCGACGAGACCGGCGTACGACGGGGGGTTGTAGGTCATCATGAGCACCGGCGGCCGGTCGAAGCCCTCGACGAGCAGCCCGCACTCGTAGTTGGTCGACGGGTTCGCCGGTCCGCGGACCGCCGCGAGCCCGCGCTCGCCGGCCCAGGCCTCGACCGCCCCGAGCAGCGCCCTCGCCACCTCGGGCCGGTCGACCGTCTCGAAGAAGCCGAAAAAGGCGATGTTCTCCCCGTGCACGCGGTTGTGGGCGTGGTTGAGGATCGCCGCGACCCGGCCGACCACCCTCCCTCCGTCACGGGCGAGGAAGAGCTCGCGCTCGGCCCCGCGGCCGCCGTCGTAGAACGGGTGGCGCCGCTCGTCGAGGAGCTTGCGGACCTCGGCCCGGAGCGGCGGAACCCAGTTGCGGTCGTCGCGGTAGAGGGTGAAGGGCAGCCCGACGAAGGCCGCGAGATCGGCCCGGCCGGCGACCCGCTCGACCCTCATGGGATGACGCCCAGGTCGCGGGTGTGGGTCGCCATGTACGAGGTGCGGATCATCGCGCGCCCGGGTGGCACCGCCGGCGAGACGACGGGGTTGACGAACACCCCCTCCTCCTGGAGTCTGAGGGTCATCCGGAAGGAGGCGAGGTCCTCGCCGACCACCAACGGGATGACCGGCGACGCCGACTCCCCGGTGTCGAAGCCGAGGGTGCCGAACTCGCGCTTCATGTAGTCGGTG
>JALOLD010000067.1 GCA_025456145.1 Thermoanaerobaculales bacterium
CGGCGGTCGACGGCCACGGCGTGTGGCGGGACGGACACTGGTTCGTCACCTTCGTCCGTCCCCTGTCCACCGACGACCCGCTCGACTACCAGTTCTCGCGCGGCGGAACCGGCGCGGTCGGCGTGGCGATCTGGAACGGCACCGACGGCAACGTCGGCGGCCGCAAGCACTGGGGCAACTGGGTCGAGTTCGAGGTGAGCCCGTGAGCCGCGACCCCGACCCCCGGCGGACCCGGCTGCTCGCCGAGGCCGACCTGCTGCTGCTGCTCGCCGGCTGGCTCGACCGGCCGCCCGGCGACGCCGAGCCGGCCGCCGGCGACCTCGCCGCCCTCGCCGCGGCGGCCGGCGTGGACGGCGCCGCCGACGCCCTCGCCTCGATCGCCGCCTCGCGCTCGACCACCCCGCCCGCCGAGTGGCTCGCCGAGCACGCCCGGCTCTTCGAGGGCGGCGTCGACTGCCCGCCCAACGAGACCGCCTACGTCCGCCGGGACAAGGGGCGGATCCTCGCCGACATCGCCGGCTTCTACCGTGCCTTCGGCTTCGAGCCGGCGGCCGACTCCGGCGAGAAGGCCGACCACATCGTCGCCGAGCTCCAGTTCGCGGCCCTCCTCCTGGTCATGGCGGCGCGCGCCTCGGCCGCCGGCCGGGCCGACGACGAGGAGGTGACCAGCCGGGCCCTGGGGTCCTTCTGGGCCGACCACCTCGGCGCCTGGGTCGATCTGTTCTGCGAGCGGCTCGGCCGGGTCGCCCGGCTGCCCTGCCTGCGCGACCTGGGCGGCGCCGTGCTCCTGGCCTGGGGTACGATCGCCCCCCGGCACGGCCTCGGGCCGGCCGACAACCGACCCGTTGCCGACGAGCCCGAGCTCGAGGGCACGCCGTACGAGTGCGACCGATGTCCGGCGGGCTGACCGTGGCCGCCCGCATTCCGCAGTCCGCGATCCGACCAAACGAAGGAGAACCAGCATGAAGCCCATCGAGACCCTGTCCAACGAGCACGGCCTGATCCGCCACTACCTCGACAACCTCAACCTCGCCGCCGACCAGATCGCGGCCGGCCGGCACCCCTCGGAGGCCTTCTTCGACAAGGCGGTCGACTTCGCGAAGACCTTCACCGACGGCTTCCACCACTTCAAGGAGGAGCACGTGCTGTTCGTCCAGGTGGCACAGAAGAAGCGGGGCGAGGTCGACGCCCAGCTCGATGCCCTCCGCCACGAGCACGAGCGCGGACGCACCCTGGTCGCCGACATCAGCCGCGCCCTCCCCGGCTACGCCGCCGGCGACCCGGTCAAGACCGGCGAGCTCGTCGAGGCCCTCGGCGCCTACACCGCCCTGCTCAAGCACCACATCCACGTCGAGGATCACGTCTTCTACCCGATGGCCGAGCGGACCCTCACGGCTGCCGAGCTCGAGACCGTCGCCGCCGAGTTCGACAAGCAGCACGAGCGGCACGGCCGCGACACCTTCGAGCGCTGCCACAAGACGGTGGTCGACATGGGCTCGATCCTCACCCACGTCCGCTGAGGCGACCGCGCCGAGGGCGCCCTGTCGCGTGGTACCGTCGAGGGAGGCGGCCGCGTCCCCTCCGACGGGCAACCGGCCGCCGGGAGGAACGGATGAACCACCGCGCGATCCTCGCCGCAGCTCTCGGCGTCCTGGCGCTGCTCGCGCCCGGGTGCTCCGACAACGAGATCGACTTCCCGACCGGCAACGGCGGCTGGCAGATCGGCCTGACCCTCGGCGTCATCCCGCCGCGGGTCGGCGACGTCCCGGTTCTCGTCTCGATCCGGGCCGATGTCATCAACCTCACCGACGGCCGGCGCCCGGCCGACGGCGCCGCGGTGGCCTTCTCGAGCTCGGGCGGCGCCTTCCCCAACGGCGAGCCCGAGATCGAGCTCGTCACCTCGGCCGGCCATGCGATCACCGAGCTCCTGATCGCCCTGCCCGGGACCTACCGCGTCGAGGTCGCCTACCCCGACGAGTCCTGCACCGCCGCCGCCGAGTTCACCATCGGCCTCGAGTAGGCGGACCAAGCGCCAGCGGGGGCAGTCGCAGCCCGCCGTCGGGACGGTCATTCCGATGAACAACGGAGGGGCGGACGCCTGACCCGGGACGGTCAACGCGGAGGACCCTCCGCCAGCCGCGGAGCCTGCCTCCTCTCTCCCTCGAGCCCCTTCTCGGCGCCACGCCTCGGTCGACCGGCGGCCCCTCGGTCGCTCGCGGTCGGGTTGGCAGAAACGGGAGCTCTTCGTCACCCGGCGAGCGCGGGACGATTCGCGATCTCCCCTCTTGACTGGCCTCCTTCCTGGGAATACCTTCATCCGGTCCAGCGAGTCCGTTTCTATCCAGGCGCGTGTCATGAAAAGGGGGGGAGAAGTCGATGCGAAACCGGTATTCGACGCGGTTCCTGCTGGCGATCCTGGGCGCACTCGTGCTCGGTGCCGGCACATCATTGGTGGCCGAGGCGACCGCTCCGTACGAGGTCGTCGAGGTCGTTGCCGATCTCGAGATCAAGGAAGAGCCGGGCGCCAAGGTGCCGGAGTACCGCGGGCCGATCCCCGCTGCGCCGTACGCGGCCAAGGGGATGGCTCTCTTCGCCGAGAGCGAGCCGAACGACACCACGGCCACGGCGAACGCTCTCGCCGGGAGCGAAGCGGTGGTGTACGGGACCATCGTGCCCGCCGCCGACGTCGACTACTTCTCCTTCACCGCCAACGCCGGCGACCGCGTGTCGGCGGCGACGATGACGCAGTTCTCCAACAGCGGGTCCACCGACACCGACGTCAGCATCATCGCGAGCGACGGCACGACGGTGCTCGAAAACGACAACGACAGCGGGTCGTTCTCCTCGCTGTCGTCCGCGATCTCCGGGACCGTGATCCCCGCCGCGGGGACCTACTACATCTGGGTCGACGGCCGCAGCACCACGACGCCGATCACCCCCTACCACCTGCACGTGCGGGTCCTCTCCGGAACGCCGACGGCCGAGGTCGAGCCGAACAACGACACCCTCACGGCCACCCCGATCGCCGCGTCCGGCTGGATGAGCGGGACCATGACCGCCACCACCGACCCCGACCTCTTCTCGATCGCCCTCAACGCCGGCGACTCGGTGTTCATCGCCCTCGACATGGACCCTGACCGGGACCCGACCAACACCAACTGGAACGGCCGGGTCGGGCTCGGGTTGTTCGGCGACGCCGGCAACCAGATCCTGGTCGCCAACGACGGCAGCACGACCAAGCCCCACGCCGAGGCGTTCTTCTACACCGTGAAGGAGGCGGGGACCTACTACCCTTACGTCGACAGCACCTCGTCCACCGGTCTCGGCGCCAACGCCCGCTACCACCTCAGCGTGCGGGTGATCCCGAAGGAGGTGCAGACCGACTGTACGGTGATCGCCAGCAGCGACGTGCCAAAGATCCTCGGGCCTGACGTCGGTCTGGTGACCACCTCGGTCATCACGGTTCCGCCGACGGTGACCAGCTCGATCAGCGACGTCAACGTGCTGCTCGACCTCACCCATGCTCTGATGGCGGACCTCGACCTCACCCTGACCGCCCCCGGCGGCACGTCCACGCCGCTGTTTACCGACGTCGGATCCACGGCCGTTGGCGGCCAGGTGCTGATGGACCTCTGGCTCGACGAGCAGGCCGCACTCCCCATCGGGACCTTCACCGTGACCAAGGGGATGGCCAACCAGCCCGAGCAGCCCGGACGGCTGTCCAACTTCGGCGGGCAGCCGGCGGGCGGCACCTGGACGCTGACCTTGACCGACGACGCCAACGCCACCAGCGGCGGTACCCTCAACGGCTGGAGCCTCGAGGTCTGCGGCGACCCGCCCCCGGCCTTCGGTCTCGCCCTGACCAAGACCGTGGGTCTCGACCCGGTTGTCTGCGGCGCCTCGAGCTCGATCACCGTCCCCCCCGGCGCCACGGTCTACTACTGCTACACCGTGACCAACATCGGCCTCAACGACCTGGTCACCCACGACCTGGTGGACGACCAGCTCGGCGCCCTGCTGACCGGCTTCCCCTACTCGCTGGCCCCCGGCGCCAGCGTCTACTTCATCGCGCCGCCGGTGGTCGTGAACGCCTCTGTGACCAACACTGCGACCTGGACCGGCTATGGGAGCACCGGCGGCAGCGCGTCCGACGCCGCGTCGGCCACGGTCACCGTGCCGACCCACTGCCCGGCCGGGTACGCCGACGTGACGCTCGCCTCGAGCGACTTCTCCGGCGCCTTCCCGCCGGCCGGTTGGACCGTGGCCAACACCTCGGCAGGCTGCACCCCACCGGGCGTGCCGGAGTGGACCACCACCGACCCGGGCCTGCGCGGCAACCTCACCGGCGGCTCCGGGCTCTTCGCCATTGCCGACAGCGACCGCTGCGGCTCCGGCAGCACCCTCGACACCACGCTCACCACCCCGGCGTTCGACCTCACCGGCCTGACCGACCCGCGGGTGTACTTCCACGCCGACTACAACGACATCGCCACCGGCGGGGACCTGGGTCTGCTCGAGGTCTCCATCGACGGCGGCGGCACCTGGAGCCCGGCGCTGACCTGGGACGAGGACCACCGCGGGCCGCTCTTCGCGGAGCAGGCCATCCCCGGCGCCGGGATCAACGGGGTCCAGGTGCGCTGGCACTACGCCCAGGGCACCTACGACTGGTGGTGGCAGGTCGACACCGCGATGGTCACCGCCTGCCAGCAGCAGGCGCCCTCGATCTCGCTGGTCAAGACCGTCGGCACCACGCCGGGGGTGTGCGCGGCCACGACCTCCATCAGCGTAGCGGCGGGCACGACCGTCTACTACTGCTACACGGTCAGCAACACCGGCACCGTGACCTTGAACCTGCACGACCTCTCCGACGACGTGCTCGGGACAATCTTCTCAGGGCTGAGCTACGCCCTCACCCCCGGCAGCAGCGTCAACACCGTCGCGGCGGGCGTGAGCATCCCGTACGTGGTCAACTCCACGACCACCAACACCGGCACCTGGACCGCCTACAACGCCGGCCCGGTCGACGTCGCCGTCGCCACCGCCGAGGCGACGGTCACCGTGGTCACCCCGCCCGACATCGACGTCAGCCCCTCGAGCCTGGCCAGCACCCAGCCCGGCAACGTCACCACCCAGCAAGCCCTGACCATCGGCAACACCGGCGGCTCCGACCTCATCTGGAACATCTTCGAGGAACCCGCGATGAGGGTGCCGCCGGTGGCCGTGCCGCCGGTCGAGACCCTCAACCCGGAGGTCGACCTCGAAGCCGAGCTGACCGGAGTCGACTCCGCAACCCCCGCGGTCACCGTACGCGACCCGGCCGCGGCGGCACGTGCCCGCAGCATGCTCCAGCTCACCGGCCTGCTCCTGATCCCCGACTCGACCGCCGACCGGGTGATGGCCTTCGACCCGATCACCGGCAACCTGGTGGACGCGGACTTCATCCCGGCCGACCCGACCAACCTGTCGACTCCCAAGAGCGCCATCCTGAGCGCCGCCGGTGACAGCGTCCTGGTGGCCGACCAGGTCGACGACGTGGTCCAGGAGTACGACCTCGACGGCAACTACCTCGGGGTGTTCGCCCCGGCCGGCGGCGTCAACAACGCCATCCTCGACAACATCCTGGGGATCGATCTGCGGCCCAACGACAACCTGCTGGTGCCGGTCGACAGCGGCGCCAACCAGGACTCGGTCGCCGAGTTCGACACCGGCGGCGTCTACCTGGGCAACTTCATCGCCATCGGCGCCGGTGGGCTCGACAGCGGGTTCGACGTCTTCCCCCTCGGGTCCGACTGGCTGGTCACCAGCATCAACACCGATAACCTGCTGCGCTACGACTCGACCGGCGCCCCGCTGGGGGTGTTCGCCCCGGCGGTGTCCTTCGGCGAGCAGATCAACGGCGCGGCCAACGGTAACGTCCTGGTGGCCAACTTCAGCACCCCGAACTCGGGGGTGATGGAGTTCACCCCGGCCGGCGCCCTGGTCGGCGTCTACGCCGCGGTCACCGGCAACCGCGGCGTGTACGAGCTGCCCAACGGCAACATTCTGACCACCAACGGCAGCGGCGTGCACGAGATCGACCGTCTCGGCAACCTCGTCGCAACCAAGTACGCCGTCACGGGCGCCCAGTACATCGAGTTCGCGGCCCCGACGGCGGGTTGCACCAACCCCGCCGACGTGCCTTGGCTGTCCGAGGTACCGACCAACGGCACCACCGCCGCCGGCGGCTCCACCCCGGTCCAGGTGACCTTCGACTCCACCGGCCTCGCCGACGGCACCTACTCCGCCGCCCTGTGCGTGGCGAGCAACGACCCCGACGCCGGGCCGGGCAACGGCACCGACCTGGTCGTCGTCCCGGTGACTCTGGACGTCGAGTCGCTCGTACCCGCCATCGACCTGGTCAAGACAGTGGGCACCACCCCGGGAGTGTGCGCAGCCACCACCACCATCACCGTGGCGCCCGGCACCACCGTCTACTACTGCTACGAGGTGACCAACACCGGGAACGTGACCCTCAACCTGCACGACCTCGCGGACGACCAGGTCGGGACCATCTTCTCCGGGCTGAACTATGCCCTCACCCCCGGCAGCAGCGTCAACACCGTCGCCGCCGGTTTGAACATCTCCGCGGTGATCACCGCCCCGACCACCAACGTCGGCACCTGGACCGCGTACAACGCCGGTCCGGTCGACCAGGCGGTGGCGACCGCCACCGCCACCGTCAACCTCACCGACCCCGACATCACCGTCAACCCGACCAGCCTGCTGAGCGCGCAGATGGCGAACCAGCTGGTGACCCTGCCGCTGGATCTCGGCAACGTCGGCGGCTCCGACCTGACGTGGACCCTCGAGGAGGAGCCGGCCGAGAGCAACTTCCCGCCGATGCCGACGGCTGCCGGCCCCGGGGACGCGGCCGCCGCCGACGAGCGATTCGACGAGCAGCCCCCGGCGACTGTACCGGACGAGGTCCCGGCGCCGGTGGTCTGGTTCGGGCCGGACGCGGTCCTGTACGACAACGGCCCCCTCGTGACCCACCCCGGCGGCGGCGCCGGCGGCGCCGATGCCAGCGTGCTGCAGACCAACCTCGGGATGAACACGCTCGGGGCCGGCGCCCAGGTGGCGGCGGGCAACCGTGTCGCGGACGAGTTCACCGTCACCGATCCCTCCGGCTGGGACATCGACACCATCACCTTCTTCACCTACCAGACCGGCTCCACCACGACCTCGACCATCAACGCCGTCAACGTCCGGATCTGGAACGGCGCGCCCAACGCCGGCGGCACGGTGGTCTGGGGCGACACCACCACCAACCTCCTCACCGGCACCACCTGGGCCAACATGTACCGGGTGACCGACACGACCCTCACCACCACCAACCGGCCGGTCATGACCGCCGTGGCGGCCGTCAACACCGTCCTTCCGCCCGGAACCTACTGGGTCGACTACCAGATCGGCGGCACCCTGGCCTCGGGCCCCTGGATCCCGCCGGTCACCATCCTCGGCCAGACCACCACCGGCAATGCCCTCCAGTTCACCTCGACCGGCTGGGCCGCCCTCACCGACAGCGGCACACTGACTCCGCAGGGCGTGCCCTTCATCATCGAGGGCCAGCCGGCGATCTGCGGCAACCTCGCCGACGTGCCGTGGCTGAGCGCCAACCCAACGGCCGGCACCATCGCGGCCTCGGGCAACCAGACGGTGAACGTCACCTTCGACTCCACCGGCATCGCCCTCGGCACCTATCAGGCCACCATCTGCGTCTTCAGCAACGACCCGATTGAGCCGGTGGTCCCGGTACCGGTGACCATGGACGTGGTCATCCCGGTCGAGCTCCAGAGCTTCACCATCGAGTAGAAACCGACATCTGAGCGGCGGGCCCCGGCCCGCCGCTCCTTTTCCTCCCCGCCCCCGGGCCCCCGGGGGCGGGTTTCTTATCCGTGCCAGGAGAAACCGGGTTTGCAAAGAAAGGCCGTCATCGCTGTCCCAGCCCAAGGGCCGCTCCGATCGGCAGCGCGCCTCCCCCCTCCGCCATCGGTGCCACCCACTGGCCCGGAGTGACCACGAGGTTTCGTCGCGAAGGTAACGAGGCGCCGATGGCAGTCGCGTTTTCTCACCTCGGGGCGCGGCATGTACCTGAGGGTACGCCGAGCACCCCAAGGTGAGAAAACGCTTCTGACGCGGATGCATCGTCGGCCGCAGGAGACAGCTCGGACAGTCCGGGCTCGAAGGCGTGGGTCAGGTAGGTAGGCCGAGAGTCGAAACGCGGGCTGAAGACCCTCGCTGATTGGGTGGTGTGTGTTTTCGAACCAGGTCCTTTGTCGGTCGGTGTACGGCCGGTCTTTCGTCCGGGTTGGAGTCAGCGTTCGAACGCTGCACCAGCCACCCATAAGATCAAGGCGATGGAGGAGAGACGGTCCCTGGCCCAACGAAGCCGTGAATGTCGCCTCGACGATCCGGTACCTGCCACAGCCCGAGCACGCTGCCCGAGGGCCGCAGCGAGCTGGCGAGCTCGGGTCGGCGCCGTCGGGTCCGCCTGACCGCACGCCAGCGGTCCCGCCGGGTCGCCCTTGCCGATATCGACTCTCCCGGCACCGCCGGACGCCCCGGCTACGCCACGCACCAGAAGCCGCGGCCCTCGACCAGGCCGAGGGCGACGAGGCGCCCGCGGATCAGGTCGCGGGCGCCACGCGAGGCGACGGCGGCGAGGACGACGACGTCGTCGCCGAGCCGCGCGGGCAGGTCGCCGGGGGCGATGACCGGCCGGCCGCGCAGGGCGCCGCCGATCTTGGCCGGGTCGATGTCGACCACCGCGTCGATCGCGACCCCCTCGGCGAGGAGGAGGGCGGCGAGCCGCCGCCCGGTCCGCCCGGCGCCCCACAGGATGACCCGGCGGGGGCCGGCGAGGGGCCCGCGCGCCAGGTGGTGGGCCTTGCAGGCGAGGAACGAGGCCACCGAGTAACGGGGATCGGTGCGGGTCAGCCGGGCGGGGTGCTCGCGCCAGAAGAGGAGCGGCCGCTCGACCGTCGCGAAGCCGACACCGCGGTCGAAGAGCCGCAGCCACAGGTCGTAGTCCTCGGGCCACCCGAGGTCGCGCCAGCCGCCGGCGTCCTCGAGCACGGCGCGCCGGACCATCACCGCGGGGTGGGCGACCGGCGACTCGACGAAGCGCTCGCGGGCCATCGCCCGGTGATCGGCGAGCGAGTTGAGCCAGGTCTCATAGAGCCGCGCGCCCTCGCCGACCGCGCCCGCCGGGAAGTGGCGGACCAGGCACCCGACGACGCCGACCTCGGGCCGCGCGGCGAGGAGCGCGGCCTGGAGCTCGAGCCGCCGGGGGTGCGAGACGTCGTCGGCATCCATCCGCGCGACCAGGGCAGCGCGGCACTCGGCGAGGCCGCGCTCGAGGGCGGGCACCAGACCGAGCGGCGGCTGGCGGACGACCCGGAGGCGCGGGTCGGCCGCCGACCACCGGTCGAGGATCACGGCGCTGCCGTCGCGCGAGCCGTCGTCGACCGCCACCACCTCGTGATCGCGGAGGCTCTGTCGGGCGAGGCTCGCCAGCGCGGCCTCGAGCCACGGCGCCGCGTCGCGTACCGGCAGCAGGACGGAGACCGAGGGGTGGGCCATCGCGCCGCCGACTATACCGGGCGCCGCCGGCTGTGCTTCAATGGCGGCCCGACCATGCTCTACCCCCTCGCCCGCGCCGCGCTCTTCCGCCTCGAGCCCGAGACCGCCCACGCCCTGTCGCTGGCGGCGATCGCCCGCGCCGGGGCGGTGGCACCGGTCCGCGCGGCGCTCGGGGCGAGGTTCCGGGCGCCCGACGCCGAGCCGGTCGAGGCCTTCGGCCTGCGCTTCCCCAACCGGGTCGGCCTCGCCGCCGGCTATGACAAGGACGGCGAGGGCTGGCGGGGCCTCGCGGCCCTCGGCTTCGGCCACATCGAGATCGGCACCGTGACCCCCGAGCCCCAGCCCGGCAACCCGCGGCCCCGGGTCTTCCGCCTGGTCGACCGCCGGTCGGTGGTCAACCGGATGGGCTTCCCCGGGCAGGGCGCCGCCCGGGTCGCCACCCGGCTCGCCGGCGAGCGGCCGTGGGGGGTCGTGCTGGGCGTCAACATCGGCAAGCAGAAGACGACGCCCCTCGAGGCGGCGGCCGGCGACTACGAGCGGCTGATCGAGGTCTTCGCGCCGCTCGCCGACTACCTGGCGGTCAACATCTCATCGCCCAACACCCCGGGGCTGCGCCGGCTCCAGGACCCGGTCTTTCTCGGCGCCCTGCTCGGCCGGCTCGCGGCCAAGCGGGCGGAGCTCGCCGACGCCACCGGCCGGCGCACGCCGATCCTCGTCAAGCTCGCCCCCGATCTCGACCCCGACCAGCTGCGCGGCGCGGTCGACGCGATCGTCGGCGCCGGTCTCGACGGGATCATCGCGACCAACACGACGATCGCCCGCGACGCCGTGGCCGGCCACCCCCTCGCCGCAGAGGAGGGCGGGCTGAGCGGCGCCGCGCTGAGCGAGCTGAGCACCCGGGTGGTCGCGGCGATCGCCGGGCACCTCGGCGGCGCGCTGCCGGTCATCGGGGTCGGCGGCATCATGTCCGCCGCCGACGCCCGCGCCAAGCTCGAGGCCGGGGCCACCCTGGTCCAGCTCTACACCGGGCTCGTCTACGAGGGCCCGGGCCTCGTCCGCCGGGTGCTCGAGGGTCTCGGTCCGGCTACTCGGCGACCGGGCTCTCGGAGCACAGGAAGTTGACCGGGAAGCCGTTGAACCCGGCCGAGAAACGACCGCCGGCGGACAGGCTCGGCAGGACCCACATCTGGCGAAGACTGGCCTCGATCTGGACCCACCCGAAGTCGTAGGGCGGCCCGATCGTCGAGATCGGCACGCGTTGGGTGGCGAGGGGGAAGATCTCGGTGCCGAAGGTCAGGATGTTGCCGGCGTCCTCGTCGATCGTGGCAACGCTCGTCTCGAGGGGGTACCAGGAGGGGGTCGAGCCGCAGCTCACCGGATCGGCCTCGGCGCTGTCCGGCTGCTGAAAGACGATCAGGTCGGCGCCGCCCGCGAAGGGCCCGCCGTTGAGGAAGCGCTGGTCCCAGCGCCAGGGCAGCGGCACCCGCTCGTCACGGCCGTCCCAGCCGCTGTGGCGGCCGTAGAAGGTGAAGACGTCGGCGCCGGGGAACTCGGCGTCATCGGCCCACAGCGCCACCGCCTCGGTGGCCTGGGCGAAGTTGTTGGCGTCGTCGATGTAGATGACGTCGCCCCAGAGCCGGTTGTCGGCGATCGCGATGCCCCCCGAACCGCCGCCGTCGGCGAAGTAGGGGTAGGTGGTGTTGACCGGCGTGAACATCGGCTCGAAGCCCTCGAGCCCGCTGCACTCGTCGACCACGTCGACGGTGATGAAGCCGCGCGCCCGCTGGTCGCCGTGATCCGCGCCGTAGCACAGACCGTCGATGTGACCGGGCTGTCCGGTGTGGGCGGTCCGAAGCTGCTCGACCTGGCCGGCGGTGAGGGCCGGGTTGGCGTAGGTCGGCGGCAGGCTCTCGCAGAAGGGGAAGGCGCTGAGATCGACCCCGACGCCGGTCGCCGGCACCTCGCCGAGGAAGAGGCTGCGGACGTTGATCGTCTGGACGTCGAAGGGCTCGAGGAAGATGTCGAAGGCCAGCGTCGGGACGCCCCAGTCGGTCCACACGACGAGCCGGGCCAGCGACCGCCCGCTGAGGCCGCTGTTGACCGAGATCAGGGTCGTCAGCCCGATCGGGCTGGTCAGATCGACCTCGAAGTAGGGCACGAGGAGGGTCGAGGCGAGCCCCGGTCCGATCTGGCAGACCCCGGCCCAGCCCGCCTTGGTCGGCGCCGGCGGCTCGGCGACGGCGGCGACGGCGGCGACGGCGGTCTCGGCGGCGACCGCGGTGGTCGAAGGAAACATCGCTCCGAAAGCGATGCACGTGATGGCGAGCACGGTCGTGGTACGCATGTCGGTCCTCCTGTCGGTTCGATGGGGAGATTGTAGCGCGGAAGCTGTTTGGTGCGGTCGCGCGGTTCCGGGAGAGCACGACGGCGCCGGACCAGGAATAACCTTCTCGCGGCGCATGTCGTAGTAGAGACGCCGCGCGGCACGACTCCGCCGGCGCCGAAGGAGCACCCGGGTGACAGCGCACCACCACCGCCGCGGCCTCGACCGCCGCGAACTTCTCCGCCTGCTCGGCGGCAGCGCCGCCGCGGCCGGCATCGGTGGGGTCGCCGCGGGCTGCGGCGGCTCGACCACCGACCGGAGAGTCATCGTCCTCGGCCTTGACGGGCTCGACCCGGGGCTGACCCGCGCCCTCATCGACCTCGGCCGCGCGCCCAACTTCAAAAAGCTCGCCGAGATGGGCGCCTTCACCCGGCTCGGCACGACGATGCCGGCCCTCAGCCCGGTCGCCTGGTCGAGCTTCATCACCGGGATGTCGCCGGGCGGCCACGGGATCACCGACTTCGTGGTCCGCGACCCGGCGACCTATCTGCCGGTCTTCTCGATCTTCGAGAACACCGAGCCCGACGTGGTGTTCTCGGTCGGCGACATCCACCTGCCCCTCAAGGGCGGCGGACCGGTCAACCGGCGGCGCGGGACCCCCTTCTGGAGCTATCTCACCGAGCGCGGCATCCCGGCGATCGTCTCGAAGATCCCGACCAACTACCCGGTCGAGGAGACCGCGACGCTGGCGATCTCGGGGATGGGCACCCCCGACCTCACCGACGCCTACGGGGTGTTCAGCTACTTCACCTCCGACCCCTTCGAGAGCTACCCCGGGATGGACGGCGGCACCGTCCAGTACGTCGAGATCGTCGACGGCGTGGTCCGGGCCAACCTGCTCGGGCCGGTCAACGGGCTGAGAACCCCGGTCGACGACAGCCGCGACCCCTGGGCCAATACCGTCAAGATCCCCTTCACCGTCTATCTCGACCGCGCCGCCGACGGCGTCCGCCTCGACGTCCAGGGCCAGACCATCCTGCTCAAGCGCGGCCAGTACTCGCCGTGGGTGTCATTGGAGTTCGAGCTGCTGCCGATCGTCGGCACGGTGCGCGGCAACGCCCGCTTCCTGGTCAAGGAGGTCGGGCCGCACTTCCGGCTCTATGTCACGCCGATCAACATCGACCCGACCCACCAGGCGGGTCCGGTCACCTACCCGGCGTCGCTCGGCGCCGAGATCGCGCGCGACATCGGCGCCTTCTGGACCAAGGGCCTGCCCTGCGACACCAAGGCCTTCGACTACAAGGTGATCAACGACGAGGAGTACGTCGGCCAGGCCGAGCTGGTGCTCAGGGAGCGGATGGCGCTGTTCGACCACCTGTGGTCGCGCTTCGACAGCGGCCTCTTCTACTTCTACGTCTCGTCGACCGACCAGGACGCCCACATGCTGTGGCGCAACATGGACCCGACCCACCCCAAGCACGCCGAGGCCGACCCGCGCTTCGCCGGCTACCTCATGGACCTCTACGCCGAGATGGACGGGCTGGTCGGCAAGGTCCTCCCGGCGGTCGACGACAAGACCCTGCTGCTGATCTGCTCGGACCACGGCTTCACCCAGTTCGGCCGCCAGTTCCACCTCAACACCTGGCTGCGCGACAACGGTTGGCTCGCCGTCAAGCCCGGGGCGGAGCGCAAGCCCGAGACCTCGATCCTCGACATCGACTGGTCGCGCACCGCGGCCTACGGGATCGGCTTCAACGCCCTCTACCTCAACCTGAAGGGGCGCGAGCGCGAGGGCATCGTCGAGCCGGCGAAGGCGGGCGAGCTCGCGGCGAGGCTCAAGGGCGAGCTCGAGGCGGTGACCGACGGGGAGACCGGTCAGCGACCGGTTGCCAAGGTCTACGAGCGCGACCGGGTCTACACCGGCGACGCGATCGGCGAGATGGCCGAGCTGCTCGTCGGCTACACCCCGGGCTACCGGAACTCCTCGACCTCGTTCATGGGCTCGACCGGCGCCGAGGTCGTCAACCTCAACCCGTGGGCCTGGTCGGGCGACCACTCGATGGCCCGCGACCTGGTGCCCGGGACGCTCTTCTCGAGCCGCCCGATCGCCGCCCGCGACCCCGACATCCTCGACCTGCCGGTGACCATCCTCGAGTGGTTCGGGATCGAGCGGCCGCCGCAGATGGAGGGCCGCTCGATCTTCGCCGGCTGAGCCGGCCCGGCCCGCGATCCGTTGTGCTACCGTCGGCGTGCCATCGGACCCGCTCGTCCCGACCGAGGAGGCCACATGAGGACAACCGCCGTCGCGCTCGCGCTGCTCGCGCTCGCCGCCGGGCCCGCCGCCGCGCAGAAGGTCTACGTCGACTACGACCAGTACGTCGATCTCGAGAAGTTCAAGACCTTCGCCTGGGTCGACACCAACACCACCTCACTCAAGCTCGACTACCCCGAGGTCGACTCGATGATCAAGAACAACATCGAGTACTACCTGGTCAAGGGCGGGCTGGTCGAAGACCTCGACGACCCGGACCTCAAGGTCACCTACCACGGCAGCACCCAGCCGCAGACCCAGTTTATGACCTCGACCTTCGGCTACGGCTACGGCGCCGGCTGGACCTGGGGGGCCTACTGGGGGCCGCGGATGGTCTCCGGCACGATGACCACCGAGTTCGAGCGGGGCACGATGATCGTCGACATCTGGGACGCGAGGAAGAAGGAGGCGGTGTTCCGCGGCACCGTCGTCAAGATCCACGCCGACGACCCGATGAAGGCGGTCAAGCAGATCGCCGACGGGATCGACAAGATCGTCGCGGAGTTCCGCAAGATGCGGGCCGAGGAGAAGGAGAAGGGCCGATGAGCGCCTCACGTCTCGCCGCGGTCCTGCTCGTGATCCTCGCCGCGGCCGCCGGCCCCGCCGCGGCGCAGAAGGTCTACGTCGACTACAGCCCGCTCGCCGACTTCTCGAGCTACAAGACCTTCGCCTGGGGGCCGACGCCCCAAGCCTCGCTGCTCGACAACAACCCGCTCAACCACTCACGGGTCAAGAACGCCGTCCGCTACCACCTCTCCAAGAGCGGGCTCACCGAGGTCGAGCCCGACCAGGGACCGCAGCTCCTCGTCACCTACCACGGCGAGGTCGACAGCGACGTCTCGGTCAACTCCTTCGCCGACCAGTACGCCGCCTACGGCTACCCGGCGGGTTGGGTCTGGGACACCGCCTGGGTCAACGCCGCCGGGATGACCTCGACGACCCCGATCGTCCACAAGGCCGGCACCCTGGTGATCGACATCTGGGACGCCGAAAAGCAGTCGATCATCTGGCGCGGCACGATCACCGGCACGCTCACCGACGACCTCCAGAAGGGCGCGAAGAAGCTCGAGAGAGGGATCGAGAAGCTGGTCGCCAAGTGGCAGGAGATGCGCGCCAAGGACCCGCTGCTCGTGAAGCAGTGACCGACGAACCTCGCGCCCGCGCTGCGGCGCCCTACTGGATGTAGCCGAGGCTCTTGAGCTGCTTGAGGGTCTCGTCGTCGAGCTCGGCGTCGGTCCGCAGCTCGGGGTCGAGAGAGGCCGCGGCGATCATCTTCGCCCACGCCTCGAGATCGGCGGCGAGCTTGGCCGCCTTGTCGGGCTCGGCGGCCGCGACGTCCTCGAGCTCGAGCGGGTCGGCCTCGGTGTTGAAGAGCTCGAGCGCCGCGTCGGGGCCGGTCGCCACGGCTCGGTAGCCGGCGAGGGCGACGAAGCGCTGACCGCCCCGGCCCGGGCCCTCGCCGAAGGCGATGAAGGGCGGCGGCGCGGTGCCATCGGCGACCGGCAGCAGGCTCGCCCCCTGGATCGCGGCGGGCGGCGCCGCGCCGGCGAGCTCGAGGAGCGTCGGCATGAGGTCGACGAGCTCGACGATCCTCGACACGGTCCCGGCGCGCTG
>JALOLD010000113.1 GCA_025456145.1 Thermoanaerobaculales bacterium
CCCGGCGGCCGAGTCGAGGGGTCCCCCGCGGGTTGGTGGGGCGTCCCGGCTCGGGTGGATTGCGCCTCAGGCGTTGCGGTGACCCGGGACGTCCACCTGGCTTCGGGGGATCCCTCGGCTCCGCGGCCTCGGAGGCCGCTCCGCTCGGGATGACGGTAGAAAAGGGCACGCTCGCTCGGGATGCCTCGCTGCCTGCCATCCACAGAGCGTGTCCGGCCGGTGCGACCTCGGGCGCAGGCTGGAAGCCTGCGGCTACAAGAAAGCTCGATCGTGTGCCAAACGCGGTCACCCCTAACCCGTCACCCCGAGCCAGGCCACCCCTGTTCCGTCACCCCGAGCGAGACCGTTTCGATGCCTCATCCCCTCACACGGCCGCCCCCACCCCGTCACCCCGAGGGAGGCCGCCCGGCGGCCGAGTCGAGGGGTCCCCCGCGGGTTGGTGGGGCGTCCCGGCTCGGGTGGATTGCGCCTCAGGCGTTGCGGTGACCCGGGACGTCCCTCGACCCCGCGGCCTCGGAGGCCGCTCCGCTCGGGATGACGGTGCTTTGGTACGTCGCTCGTTCCACCTACCCCGTCACCCCGAGCGAGGCTGCACCCACCCCGTCACCCCGAGGGAGGCCGTCCGACGGCCGAGTCGAGGGGTCCCCCGCGGGTTGGTGGGGCGTCCCGGCTCGGGTGGATTGCGCTGCGGGCGGCGCCGGACGTTGTGGTAGCGTGGGGGCCAGATGCACCGACTGGTCACGATCCGGTTCTCGCACTACAACGAGAAGGCCCGCTGGGCCCTCGACCGGTTCCGGGTGGCCTACCGGGAGTCGCCGTGGATGCCGCTCTTCCACATGCTCGGGGTGGTGGCGGCGACCCGCGGGCGCGGCGAGGCGCGCGCCGACCGGGCATCGTCCCGTTTTTCGACGCCGGTGCTCGTCGCCGACGACGGCACGGTGCTTCGGGACTCGGCGGCGATCGTCCGCTGGGTGTCGGACCGCTACGCCCCGCCGGGCGAGGAGCTCTACCCAACCGCCGAGGTCGGCGAGCTCGAGACGCGGCTCCACGACGACCTCGGGCCCCACACCCGGCGCTGCGCCTACGTCTACGGCCTCGAGGACGTGGGGCTGGTGCGCGAGCTCGCCCGGCGCAACGTGCCGCGGCTCCAGGCGACGCTTTTCATCGCCCTGCGGCCGATGATCGGACGGCTGCTCACCAAGGGCCTCGACCTGACGCCCGAGTCGACCCGGCGATCGCTCGCCACGATCCACCGCGTCCTCGACGAGATCGAGCCGCGGATCGCCGGCCGGCGCTTTCTCGTCGGCGACCGGTTCACCGCCGCCGACCTCGCCTTCGCCTGCATGCTCGCGCCGACCCTCCTCCCCTCCCCCAACGAGGGCTATGGCGGCTACCTGCCGCCGCTCGAGCGGGTCGCGCCGGCCGCCGCCACCCTCGCCCGCGAGGTACGCGAGCGGCCCGCGGGCCGCTTCGCCCTGCGGCTCTTCGCCGAGGAGCGCGGCGAGAGGCAGGTCCCAGCGTTCCCGCCGCTCTAGCCCGGACCATACCTATCCGGAGCGTTCAGGTTCTGACCGATCCAGATCCCGACTCACCGTCGCCCCAATCATCGGTATCTCGATCCAATCGATCGCGAGCCCGCGGGCGGGACGCCCGCACCACCACCCCCATCGTGCCCGCCTTCGCGCCTTCGCGCTTTCGACGGCTTCGTGATTCCTTCGTGTCTTGGTGCCTTCGTGGTTGCGACGGTGCGATGGCTCTGTGCCTCTGCGCCTCTGTGGTGAACCACCAACGCCCCCGGCCCACCGCCAAACCCCTGCGATGACCCTGATCTGATTGCGACGGCTTCGTGCCCGCCTTCGCGTCTTCGCGTCTTCGCGCTTGCGACGGTGCGACGGCTTCGTGATTCCTTCGTGTCTTGGTGCCTTCGTGGTTGCGACGGTGCGATGGCTCTGTGCCTCTGTGCCTCTGTGGTGAACCACCAAAGCCCCCGGCCCTCCGCCAACCCCCTGCGATGACCCTGATCTGATTGCGACGGCTTCGTGATTCCTTCGTGTCTTTGTGCCTTCGTGGTTGCGACGGTTCGACGGCTTCGTGATTCCTTCGTGTCTTGGTGCCTTCGCGCTTGCGACGGTGCGATGGCTCTGTGCCTCTGTGCCTCTGTGGTGAACCACCAAAGCCCCCGGCCCTCCGCCAAACCCCTGCGATGACCCTAATTTGATTGCGACGGCTTCGTGATTCCTTCGTGTCTTTGTGCCTTCGTGGTTGCGACGGTTCGACGAGCTCTGTGCCTCTGTGGTGAACCGCCAACGCCCCCGGGAACCGTCGCCGGCGACCGAGATCGCGGCGGCCGGACCGGACGCGGGGTACACTGCGTCGCATGACAGACCGCAAGACGCTCTACCTGGTCGACGGGCCGAACCTCGCCTTCCGCGCCTTCTTCGCGATCGGCGGGATGTCCAACTCGGCGGGGCAGCCGACCAACGCGCTGTTCGGCTTCACCAACATGCTGCTCAAGCTGATCCGCGATCAGCGCCCCGACTACCTGGCGGTCGCCTGGGACCCCAAGGGCGGGTCGTTCCGCGACCGGCTCTTCCCCGACTACAAGGGAACCCGGCCCGACATGCCCGACGCGCTGCGCGCCCAGATGCCGCACTTCGCCCGGGTCGCCGAGGCCTTCGACGTGCCCTTCCTGTGCCTCGACGGCTACGAGGCCGACGACGTCATGGGGACCCTCGCCCGCCGCCACGAGGGCGAGCTCGACGTCGTGCTCGTCACCTCGGACAAGGACCTGATGCAGCTGGTGAGCGACCACGTCACGCTCTACGACACGATGAAGGACCGGCGGATCTCGTACCCGGAGGTCGAGGAGAAGTTCGGCTGCCCGCCCGAGCTGGTCCCCGACGCCCTCGGGATCTGGGGCGACTCGTCGGACAACATCCCCGGCGTCAAGGGCATCGGGGAGAAGGGCGTGAAGGCGCTGCTCGCCAGCTGGCGGGGCCTCGACGACATCTACGCCCACCTCGAGGAGGTCACGCCGGCGGGGGTGCGGAGCAAGCTCGAGCGCGACCGCGACCAGGCCTACCTGTCGCGCGACCTCGCGACCATCCGCGACGACGCGCCGGTCGACGTCGACCTCGAGCGGCTCGCCCTGGTCTGGCCGCCCGACGAGGAGCGCGCCCGCTCGCTCTTCACCGAGCTCGAGTTCCGCGGGCTGCTCAGGGAGTTCGGCGGCGAGATGACCGGCATCGACCGCAGCCTCTACCGGCTGGTCACCGACCGCGCCGGGCTCGAGGAGCTCGCGGCGGCGCTCGCCGCCGCACCGCGCTTCGCCGTCGACACCGAGACGACCTCGCTCGACGCGATGCGGGCGAAGCTGGTCGGGCTGTCGTTCTGCGCCGACGACTCGGTCGCCTGGTATGTCCCGGTCGGCCACACGGTGCTCGAGCCGCAGCTCGAGTGGGAGGTGGTCCGGTCGGTCGTCAAGCCGCTCCTCGAGGACCCGGGCAGGGGCAAGATCGGCCAGAACCTCAAGTACGACCTCGAGGTCCTGGCCCGCCACGGCGTGACCCTCGCCGGGATCGACGGCGACACCCTGCTCGCCGACTACCTGCTCAACCCCGACCGGCGGTCGCACAAGCTCGACGACCTGGCGCTGGTCTACCTCAACCACAAGATGATCGCCTTCGGCGACGCGGTCGCCAAGGGCCAGACCTTCGCCGAGGTCCCGCTCGGCGCGGCCCGCGACTATGCCGCCGAGGACGCCCACGTGACCTGGCTGCTCGACCGGCGGCTCGGGCCGCGGCTCGCCGAGGAGGGGCTCGATGGGCTCTACCGGGAGCTCGAGCTGCCGCTGATGCCGGTGCTCGCCCGGATGGAGATGAACGGCATCGGTATCGACCGCGACCAGCTCGCCGGGCTCTCGATCGAGCTCGAGGCGGGGATCGCCGAGGCCGAGGCGCGGTGCTTCGCCGCCGCCGGGCGCGAGTTCACCGTCGGCTCGGTCAAGCAGCTCCGCGAGCTGCTGTTCGACGAGCTCGGCCTGCCGGTCGTCAAGGCGACCAAGACCGGGCCGTCGACCGACGAGCAGGTGCTCACCGAGCTCGCCCTCCAGCACCCGCTGCCCGCCGCGATCCTCGAGTACCGCTCGCTGGTCAAGCTCAAGAACACCTATGTCGACCCGCTGCCCGAGCTCGTCCACCCCGAGACCGGCCGGATCCACACCTCGTACTCGCAGACCACCGCCGCCACCGGCCGGCTGTCGTCGACCGACCCCAACCTCCAGAACATCCCGGTCAGGACCGCCGAGGGCCGGCGCATCCGCGCCGCCTTCGTCGCGCCGCCCGGCCGGGTGCTCCTCTCGGCAGACTACTCGCAGATCGAGCTGCGTGTCCTCGCCCACCTGTGCGGCGGCGAGGGCGGCTTCGCCGACGCCTTCTCGGCCGGCGCCGACGTCCACACCGAGACCGCGGCCGGGCTCTTCGACGTCGCCCCCGAGGCGGTCGACCGCCGGCAGCGCACGATCGCCAAGGCGGTCAACTTCGGGATCGTCTACGGCCAGAGCGCCTTCGGGCTGGCCCAGCAGCTGCGGATCCCGAGGAACGAGGCCGGCCGCTACATCGAGCGCTTCAAGGCGCGCTTCCCCGAGATCGAGGACTACCGCCAGCGCACCCTGGCGGAGGCCGCCGAGCGCGGCTATGTCACGACCCTGCTCGGGCGGCGGCGGCCGGTCCCCGACCTCGCCTCGGGCAACTTCAACGCCCGCGCCGCCGCCGAGCGGGTCGCCATCAACACCCCGGTCCAGGGCTCGGCCGCCGACCTCATCAAGAAGGCGATGCTCGCCATCGACCGGCGCCTCCGCGACGAGCACCCCGGCCAGCTCATGCTGCTCCAGGTCCACGACGAGCTGCTCCTCGAGGTCGACGAGGACCGGGTCGAGGCGGTCGGCGCCATGGTCCGCGAGGAGATGACCGGCGCCATCGAGCTCGCCGTGCCCCTGATCGTCGATCTCGGCTCGGGACGCAGCTGGGACGAGGCGCACTGAGGAGTGATGAATGCGGAATGATGAATGATGAACCGTCGCACGCACTCACCCTCGCGTGCGATGGAATTCATCATTCATCATTCATCATTCATCATTCATCATTCCTCGGGTCGAGCCACCGGCCGGGGCCGCGGCCGCCCTCGAGCAGGGCGACGAGCTCGTCGACCATGCCGAAGGTCAGGCCCCAGATGACGTGGCCACGGTAGCGGTAGCAGGGCAGCATGACCGAGACCTCGCCGTGGCGCCAGGGCAGGGTCGAGCGGTTTCCCCGGTCGAGCAGGTAGGCCATCGGCACCCAGACGAGACCGGCGACCTCGTGGTTGGGTGAGAGATCGGCGGCCGGTCCGACGGCGAAGACGTAGGGCTCGATGACCAGGGCCAGGGGTCGGCCGCGGCCGACCGCGGCAACGTCGGAGAGCCGGCCGATCAGCTCGCCGTCGCGCTCGAGGTCGAGGCCGATCTCCTCGACGGTCTCGCGGACCGCCGCCGCGAGGGGGTCGCGGTCGGCGGGGTCGACCCGGCCGCCCGGAAAGGCCATGTGGCCCGACC